>JAZQNN010000017.1:0-97640 GCA_045627365.1 Lachnospiraceae bacterium | reverse complement strand
CCTGTTTATTACTCACAAGAGAATTTCCAATATTATCTATGCTTGTTTCACCTTCACCATTAAATTCGTTATTTAAGATATTTAATTGCTCTGCATCATTTACTGTTGCAATTCTTACCATAATTACACCTCATCAAATTCTGATTTGTCGAGTTGAATTATATCATAAGAGCCCGCAGATTTCTCTACGGGCTCAGCTTATAATAAATTGGCATACACTTATTACTTAGCTGAACGAAACAATTAATTTATTTTGTGTGCTGCTAGTGGCTTGAATTATAATCTCAACCAATTGTAACCAAACTTGATGGATCCAAACCGAACAGTCTGGATCCATTTTAGTGAAACGCAATCCGAGGACGAGAACTGATATATCACCACAAAATGCCCCAAAGTGATTAGATTTTTTAGGGGCGTGGTGTACAGAAAAGCCCCTCCTTTCAACATTTTTCAAACTTGAAATGGGGTTCGAGTCCCTGGAGGCGCACGAGACCGGAACTTAAGGTTCCGGTCTTTTTTTGTCGTTATTTTTTTTATTGCAAAGGATATCCCTTGCAGATATAATAATTCTGTATAAGTTTAAATATTATGGGTGAATATACCCGTTTGCATGTATACCAGAAAGAAAGAGGAAAAACATGGCACAAGTCAGATTAGGAGAGCTTCTTATCGAAGCCGGTGCAATTACACAGAGTCAGCTGGATAAAGGCCTGGAACTCCAGAAGGGCAGTAACGAGCGACTTGGAACCGTACTTATCAACAACGGGATCATTACGGAACGTCAGCTCATCGACGCACTTCAGATGCAGCTCGGAATCGAGTATGTAGATCTTTCCAAGACACGTATACCGATATCCATGGCTCAGGTCCTTCCGAAGAACATCGCCAAGCAGTATCAGGTAGTTCCTGTTAAAGTTGAAAAGGACGAGCTTTATCTGGCAATGGCAGATCCTTTGAACTTCTATGCGATCGAGGAAGTCCACAAGGCCGTTAAGAAGAAGGTCGTTCCGGTAGTTTCGACCAGATCGTCTATTGAGCATGCCATAATGATCCTTTATGGAAACGAGGGCGCAGCAAGGGCCATCGAGGACATGAAAAAGGAGGCTACTGACACCGAGCTTGAGATCCAGGATATGGCGTTTGTTGCCAACCAGATCAGTGATGACGGAACCAATGCACCTACGATCAGACTGGTCAACTCGATCATTGAGAGAGCTATCAACGAGCGTGCATCCGACATCCATCTTGAGCCGAGAGAGACCGACATGGTCGTCAGGATGAGAATAGACGGCATGATGAGGAATATCCTCACCATCCCGAGGAATCTTCAGACTTCCATCATTTCACGTGTCAAGATCATGAGCGGACTGGATATATCGGAAAGAAGAGTTCCGCAGGACGGACGTTTCAACGTGCAGACGGCAGGCAAGGATATCGACCTCCGTGTATCTACACTTCCTACCGTTTACGGCGAGAAGGTAGTTGCCCGTCTGCTTGACAAATCCAACGGCGTGCTCAGCAGGAGCGCCATCGGACTTTCCGGACACGATGAGGAACTGTTTGATAAATTTGTAGGCACCAAGAACGGAGTTATCCTTATCGTTGGTCCTACCGGATCAGGTAAATCATCGACCATGTACACCATGATCGGCGAGCTGAATAAAGAAGAAGTCAACCTTGTAACGCTGGAGGATCCTGTTGAGTACAACATCGACGACGTTAACCAGGTCCAGATCAACGAAAAGACGGGAATGACATTTGCAAATGGCCTGAGGGCTATCCTTCGTCAGGACCCTGATATCATAGCAGTAGGAGAGATCCGTGACGGCGAGACCGCAGACATCGCAATGCGTGCCGCGATCACCGGTCATGTTGTTATTTCTACTATCCATACCAATGACGCGGCAGGAACGATCGACAGACTTGTTGATATCGGAGTTGAGCCGTATCTGATCGCCGGAGCTGTTAAGGGAGTTATTTCCCAGCGCCTGGTAAGAAGAGTCTGCCCGCATTGCAAGACCGAATACACACCATCCGAGGAAGAGCTGACCGGCCTTGGTCTTGATCCGAACGGTGAGTATACTTTCTACAAGGGCAAAGGATGTCCTGAGTGCTTCAACACCGGATATCACGGCAGAATCGCGGTATTTGAGATGCTGCCGATCAGCGGCAAGATCCGCGAGAAGATCCTTGAGGGCAACAGCCGCGAGGCTATCCGCGAAGAGCTTGCAAAACCGGATTCGGGATTCGTTTCACTTCATGACAACGCGATCCGCCTGATTATGGAGGGAGTTACAAGCGCAGAAGAAGTACTTCGTGTTATCAACGAGGACGAATAAGAGGAGATTTTATGCTGACAATAGAGCAATTTGTTGAAAAAGCACGCTCCAGAGGTGCGTCTGACATACATTTTATTTACGGGCTTCCGCCTATGATCAGAGAGAGCGGGCAGCTGGTGGACATGGGAGAGCCTCCTCTTACAGAGGATGAGTGCCTTGAGATCGCCAAGCGCCTTGCTCACGGCAGATATCAGGAAATGGCAGATATCGGCGAGCTGGATCTGTCCGAAACTATTGCCGGGAGCCGCTGCAGGATACATATTTTCAAGCAGCAGGGAGTTCCGTCAGTAGCGCTCAGAATTCTGAGCGAGACCATCCCCGTACTGGCAAATCTCGGACTTCCGCCTGCAGTACTTGACGTTCCGAAGCTTCACAAAGGAATCGTTCTCGTAACCGGCGAGACAGGCTCGGGTAAGTCAACTACCCTTGCCGCACTGATCGATTGCATTAATCATACCAGACACGATCACATCGTTACGCTTGAAGATCCTATAGAGTATATTTACAAACCGGACCTTTGCGCGATCAACCAGAGAGAAGTGGGAAGAGACACTCGCAGTTTCTCTGACGGCCTTCGTGCCAGCTTAAGAGAAGACCCGAATGTTATCCTGATCGGTGAGATGCGTGACAGAGATACTATCGAGACTGCTATTACCGCGGCCGAGACGGGACATCTTGTTTTCGGAACTCTCCATACGGGCTCGGCAGCAGATTCTGTTGACCGTATCGTTCAGGTGTTCCCGGAAGGCGCACAGCAGCAGATAAGGCTCCAGTTGTCCATGTGTCTGGCAGCAGTTATTACCCAGCAGCTTGTGCCGAAGATCGGCGGCGGCCGTGCTCTCGCATGCGAGTATATGGTTGTGACAGATGCTGTAAGAAACCTTATCCGTACAGGCAACACACCGCAGATCGTAAACGCTATCGCAACAAGTGCAGCCCTGGGCGGACAGACGATGGACCAGGCGCTTGCCAAGCTTGCCCAGAGCAGATTTATCACAAGAGACGACGCACTGTTCTATGCCAAGGACGCGGAATACGTGCGCAAACATGCATTATAAATGCTACTGATATTCATACAGAGACAGCGAGGAAGAAAAATTGGCTAAATTCAAGTATTCGGCAGTTTCAAAAAACGGTGCAAATGTATCCGGCGTCATCGATGCCTACGATGAGCTTGAAGCCGTCTCCAAGATCAAAGAAACCTGCAGCGTGATCACCAAGATCCAGGAAATCGGGGAAAAGAGTGAAGGGCTGCTTAACATGGAACTCGACGCCAACAAGATGAACCAGAAAGCGTTCACCTTGATGTGCTCGCAGTTTGCGATCATCCTGAAATCAGGTGTTCCGGTCGGACGAACCGTTCAACTCATCGCTCAGAAGACCACGGACAAAAAGCTCAAGAAGCTCCTGGAGTCCGTAGCCGGTGATGTAGAGGGCGGCCGCTCGCTGAGCGCCAGCTTCGAAGCGCATGGCTCCAAGTTCCTTCCGGTCACATTTATCGAAACGATACGTGCAGGCGAGGAGTCAGGTAATCTGGACAAAGCCTTCGAGACCATGTACAAGCACTTTGACAAGCAGGTCAAGATCAAGACCAAGGTCAAACAGGCGCTTGCATACCCGATATTCGTTATTATCATCGCGATCATCGTAGTTATCGTACTGATGGTCAAGGTCGTTCCTACGTTCACCTCGATTTTCGACGCTTACGGCTCAGAGATCCCGGGAATAACCAGGGCGCTTATCGGTATATCCAATTTCTTCCAGCATGCCTGGTGGATCATTCTTCTGGTTATCGTTGTGCTTATCGTGGCCTACAAGATCTATGAGAACACCGAGTCGGGAAGGATCAACTGCGCTAAGCTTAAACTCAAGCTCCCGATACTTGGCAACATCCATCTGCTTACCGCGGCATCGGAATTTGCCAACACGATGACTACTCTTATCGGCGCGGGCCTTCCGATAACCAGGTCTCTCAAGATCACCAGCAAGGTCATCTCCAATTACTATATCGCCAACAAGATCGGTCAGATGACAGGCAGGATCGAGGAAGGCAAGAGCCTCGGAGATTCATTGAGAGAAGCAGCGGTACTTCCTGACATCCTTGTTGATATGACGGCGGTAGGCGAAGAGACCGGTGAACTTGAAGAAACCCTTAATACCGTTGCCGGATATTATGACAGCGAACTGGATGCTGCAACGCAGGCAGCACTGTCCAAACTTGAGCCGGCTGTGCTTATTTTCATAGCATTGATTGCGGGCTTCATAGTAATTGCGATTTATGTTGCTATGTTCGAAATGTACGACGTAATGTAGCCTTTTTCACAAATAAGAAAAAATAGATGCGCGTAAGTTGTAAAAAAGACAGAAAAAAACATATTGACAGTCACGCGAAAACCGTTGTACAATTTTTTCACGATAAATTTGTGATTAAAAGGTTGTACTTCACCAATAAAGAAAGGAAAACTTAAATGAAAAAAATGAACAAAAAAGGCTTTACACTGGCCGAGTTACTTATTGTAGTAGCAATCATCGCTGTTCTGGTTGCAATCGCTATTCCAATCTTCACAAGCCTGCTTGAGAAGTCACGTGACGCTGTTTCAGCTGCTAACATCCGTGATGCTTATGCAGAAGCTTCAGTTGCTTTCCTGACAGAAGAGACAACAGGTAAGGCTGCATTCACAGCTGCAACAGAAAGCACTCCTGCACAGGTTGTTGTTTCGGGCGTTGAATTCAAGGGCGAGCAGCCTGGTTGGAACAACACAGTAGAAGAACTTGCTTTCTACGATGCAGCAGTATTGACCGCGGATCTTGGCGGAGAGCCTGGTGAGTATTCTCTTACATTTGTTCTTGCGGACGGTGAAGATACTCTTTCACTTTCTGCTGTAGCAAAGTAATTCAGACAGCACAATCCAAATTATAAAAATCGGGACTTCGGTCCCGATTTTTTTATGCCCTGAAGGGCTAAATATCATACTCCGGCAATTCATCATGTATACGTTCCTTTAAATATTTTATGATTTAAATATTGATAATTAAAAAACGATAACGTATAATCAAGATACCATTGGGGGTTTGTACCCCTTTTTCGTGAAACTTTTTTCTTGTTATTCAGGAAATGGACAAAGAGTCGGGATCATAACCGGACAACGAACAGAACGAATAGATGAAAAAATTGCTCAAGAAGAAACTGAATAAAAATGGCTATACCATGTCAGAACTGCTGATAGTTGTTGCCATTGTGATAATTTTGCTTGCTGTAGCTATCGTTGCGATCATCGCGCATCAGAGGAATCTGCGTCAGACCGAACTCGACCGGAAGGCAGAGATCATTTATCATGCGGCACAGAATCAGCTGACCAAGCTGAAAGCTGCAGGCAACCTTTCTTTCTACGATGAGAGCGCAGGATGTACTTCCTGTGAAGAGCGCGTCGTATCTGCCGGCGGCAGCGAGATCAAGAACCCTGAGAACATCTACTTCATAACTTCCGAAATGAAAGATACCCGCGCAGCACAGACGGTTCTTCCGAGGGGTGCTGTCGATGACGAGGTCTGGAGCCGGTATTGGGTAATCGAATATGACGTTCAGACCGCCAATGTTTTCGCAGTATTCTGCAGCACTGACGAGGAATGGTATCAGGCAAATAAATATTCCGTAGCGAAACTGACCGAAGACGAATACAACGGATACCGTATCAAGCGCAACCGTCTAAGGAAGACCAACGCCAAAGTAGGCTACTACGAGGGCGGCATTGTAGAGAAGCCGGAAGAGGGACCGCTTGAGCCGACTATCAACATCAAGAACGCAGAGGAGCTTAAGATAGAGATCGGCTGTGCATGCAACGGCAAGCCGATAAGCCAGATGAAATTTGTCGTTACGATCACCGGCGGTGATGGCGGCAGCATCAGTGTTGACGTTCCTGTTTCAGAATCTGACATTACCAAGATCAACGACACTTTTTATGCAGAACTCACTCTTGACAGCCTCAAGGACGGCGGACGTTTCTATGATGTGATCGCAGACCTTAAGGACGGCGCCACGGCTGAGACTCTGTGCTCCGGCAAGAACCTCACTATCACAGTTGAGGCAAGCGCATCAGGCTGCAAACCGGGAACCGCGACAAGAGATTTCAATCCGTTATTTGCGGACGTGACCTCGGGAACGGCTACGATCAGTTACGGACGTCACCTTCAGAACCTCGACGAATCATCGCATGTATCGTCTTATGTGACCGGCGCTATTCAGGATAAGGACATCTCATTCGCTCTTCCTGAGGAAGAAGACGTTATCGATGAGAATCAGCACTGGGCACTGGTTTATGACGATCTGGAGTTTGTTCCGATCGTAAACAACAACATCACGGGCTTCAAGGCTCTTAACTATACCGATTCCGAGGGAATCGAAAGAGGATATGTGATCGACGCGCTTACAGCATCGGCTCGCGCAGATGTGAAGGCAGCAGGACTCTTCGGCGAGACAGAGGCTGCTCTTGTTATCGAGAACGTATCATTGGTTAATACCACACTGGCAGGCAACGCTCAGACATCAGCCGGAGCACTCATCGGCAAAGTCGATGCAGGAAGCAAGACCGTGAAGATCGTCGGCAGCAGAGTTTACCTGACAGACTATACAGATGTCAGCCGCATCACCGGCAAAACTGTCGGCGGCATGGTCGGCGAGGTCGTATCCGGAACTCTTCAGATCACAGATACCGCTAACAACGTTGCGGAAGGCTCAAACGGCAATCTTGCAGCAACCATCCTTGAAGGCGATACCGCAGGAGGACTCGTTGGCGCAGTAGATGCAGGTGCAACGACTCTCATTAACAAATCTTACGCTGACTGCTACCTTGAAGGTTCTAATATCGGCGGACTTATAGGCACGAGCGAAGGAACAGCAACACTTACCTCCAGCTATGCGACCGGATTTGCCATCGCAGAAGAAGGCGGTGTGGCAGCAGGACTTGCAGGCGGCGTTGTCAGTGCAACCGATTGCTACAGCGCAATGGCTTACGACTATTCGCAGGAAGCAACTCTCACCGAGAACAAGGGCGCGATCCTCACCACCGCTGCAGCAGGCAGCACCATGAGCAATGTCTTCTACATCGGAGAAGACCTCAAGGGCTCACCGGTTACAAATGCAGCGAATACGACAGCCAAGACCCCGGTACAGCTTAAGAGCATGGAAGCTATCGGCGACAGCATCGCCAAGCGTGATCTTGAGACCGCTCAGGACAACACCTTCCCGTACAACGTTAAGGGACAGGAGCTTACAACATACAGCTATCCCGAGATCATCGGTCTTGCGCATTTCGGCGACTGGAAGGCTTCCTTCAATGCCAATTCACTGAACTCAGGAATCGTTAACGGCGATAAGCTTGAATACAAGATCGATCTGACCGGAATGGATGATAATGACCGCACACTCGGATTTGCAGTTGCCGGACAGACATCCAAGAAGACCAGAATTTTTGAAATTACCCTGAGTGAAGATAAGACGCAGATCACCGAGATCAGATCCGGAATGGTGACCGACACATCCGTTGCATGGGATGAAGTTCCAGTCGTTCCCGATATGTCGATCACAGAC
Source organism: Lachnospiraceae bacterium (assembly GCA_045627365.1). Taxonomy (GTDB): domain Bacteria; phylum Bacillota; class Clostridia; order Lachnospirales; family Lachnospiraceae; genus RGIG5612. The sequence continues at coordinate 89,714 of JAZQNN010000017.1, read as the reverse complement.
GGGATCCTGACGGCAACGCTTGATTCGGTTACCGATGAAGGTATGCATTTTGCAGAACTTTTCGAACAGCTTACACCGGGCGAGAATATTACAGTCAGTGCAATGAGCGGTGCGGTTGAAGATCCTGCCCTCTTTGCCGAAGATGACGTTGAGAAGCATACCGATAACAGCCTTTTCGCACGTGCTCCGCAGGGAACAGAAGCAGATGACATCTCTACCGCATATATCGGATTTACCAGACAGCTTCAGAATCTTGACCAGACGGTTTCAGGCGTTGACGCAGCTGTCACCTCCGCTGTTATGCAAAACAGCATTACATGGGATGCAGCCAAGTATCCGCGCATCTATGCAAACGGCGGAACAGACGGCAACGGCGCATATATTGATAACAGCTTCTATGGCATTCACAATCCGAACCTTGCATCCCTGGATGGCCAGAACAAGACCCTTTCAGATTTCGTGATCGATTCGGCTCCGGCTGCCATGAGCTCGACCGGCGCAGGCAATGCAGGTCTCTTCAGACAGATCAGCGCCACGATGGCAGTTGATGATCTGAAGCTGGAAGATTTCTCAGTTAACGCATCCGGCAACGCGGGGACGTTGGCAGCAGCGATCACAGACGGCAAAACGACTCTGACAGGTGTCCTTGCAGCTTCTTCTGAGAAGAGCAGTACGGCAGCTCCTCTGACAACTGTCAAAGCATCACTCAATGCCGGCGGACTGGTAGGCGTATCGACCGGCGAAGTTGAGATCAATAAATCCGCAGCAAGCGTACGCGTAAACGGAACATCCAATGCCGGCGGCCTGGTAGGCAGCGCTGCAAATGTAAAGATCGCACAGAGCTTTGCCGGCGGACATACCGAGAATGCAGAATATAAGACAGATAAGGCAGCAGACTTTAACGTAGTATCCACATCCGGCAACGCCGGCGGTCTGGTTGGCGCAACGAACGCAGTTGCAACTATCGAGAATTCTTTCAGTGCTGCTTCAGTTTCGGGCAACAACTCCGCAGGCGGAATCCTCGGAAGCGGAACCGCTCATATGAACACGGTCTACACCGTAGCTCCTGTTCACAAGGCAGACATGGGCTTTACCAATTACGGAGCAGTAATCGGAAAGAATACTTCTTCAACAGCCAGTCAGGTATATTACCTGCCGGAGCTTTATGAGGGAGACGAGATAGGCATCACAGGCAACGCTGCACTGGACAGCAAGATCGCAGACGCGCATTACGTAAAGGGCAGCAACAACCCGATCGCGGCAACCAACACTGACGAGAGCGGAAATGAGAACCTTATGCAGTCCAGGACTTATCCGTATGACGCATCTCTTAAGAGAGAGGAACTCGAGTCAAAACAGAGAGAGTATCCGTTCTCGATCTGGACAGAATTCGAATTTGATAATGACGGCGGCCTCAAGACGTATTACGGCGACTGGCAGCCGATCTTCGAAGGCGAGACCATAACACATACGATCACCTTTGGCTATGTTGATCCGTCAAAGAGCGGAAGCGAAGCACTGGTCTACATGAGCGGCGACCTCGGCGTGCAGGAATTTAACGAGGGCGAGAATCTTGAGATCCTCATGCCGAAGATGGAGAACCTTTCGGACATCATCAAGGGCAATCCTGATGTTGTCAAAGAATACATGTTCGCGAATACGATCGGACTTTTCAACGCAGCAGGAGAAGAGCTTTGCGAATACAGTGCCGATGATATCAGCGACGGATTTATGTCTGTTCCGGCAGAGTACGCAACGGGTGACCTTTTTGCGATAGGCGTTTACGAAGAAGACGCAACGAAGTACGCGAAGTTCTTCTATGACAGCACCGGCGCGAATACCGATTTTGAGCAGATCGGCAATGCTTACAAGATAACTGAAGAAACGAAATACTCAGATCTTGCTAAGATCATTCCTTCAAGAAATATCGAAGGATACAGGCTTGCCGCCTGGTATAAGGATTCTGCTTTTACAGAGCCGGTCGATTTCGAATCAGACGAACTGATTGGCACTGATGCGAACTTCTTCGCAAAGTACGAGAAGGTCGATTATTACAATATCACGATCGACTTCATGTACAGTATCGCAGGAGAGGAGACACTTGCATCTGCTGAGTACATTAACAGCGTACCGAGATACCGTACCGACGGACACGGACAGTACAGTATCAGAGTCGAAGCCGGTCAGTCATTCACCGATACGGTAACACTTCCGGTGATCGCTGAATTTGACGGTCAGCAGGGCGTAACCAAGAAGCTTACATATTTCGATAAGCAGACATCGGCAACACCGCAGTCCGACGGCGTTGCAACCATGAACGCAAGCGCCGGAACTGTAAAGTTCTCGCTGAATGCGGTCAGCCAGAATTACAACCTTGTAGTACTCTACACGATCCCGGCTGCTAAAAAACCGAACAATACATACGCGTACAGGATCATTTACAAGTTCAACGATACAAATGCGAACAGTACGTCAACCAACTACATCAGCAACTACAAAGCAGGCGAGGCCTATATACTTGACCGCTTCGGAAAGAATTTCTACGCGCCTGACGGAGAGAATCCGGACTTCATGTTTGAAAAACTGACGGGATTCGAGCTTATCACAACTGAGGCTGCACCTGTGAAAGCTACAACTCAGGATAAGTCCAAGTATGGCTCAGCCGTAGAATATATCGTAACAGTTGAATATGACAGAGCGACCTGTTTCCTGATCTACAACTCGCAGGGCGGCTCATATGTTCCGAGCGTGGAGGGTCTTTACGGCGCAGCTGTTTCCGCATACGAAGCAAACGAGACCCAGATCCTCACATGTACCAAAGAACTTCATACGCACACTGCAGTTCCGACTGCAAAAGCTAAAGACAACAAAACCATAGGATGCTACACCTCGATAGTCAGCGGCAATACCTACAGTTGGGTATTATCCTGCGGCAAGGAAGAGCACAAATCACATTCGGAAAGCTGCTATACAACCAACTCTGCATATGATCCGGCTCCCGTCAAGTATGGTTATACATTCGCAGGTTGGTATCTGGATGAGAACTGCACGCAGCCGATAAATACAACCGATCATGAAGTGACTCTGCTCGGAAATGTGACAGTATACGCTAAGTGGACAGCTGCAAATGCATCCTACCGAATCGCATACTTTAAGCAGAATGTCGACAAGACGACCTATTCGTATATCAAGAGCAGCGCAGCAATGACCGCACAGATCGGAACGACTGTTTCCGGCAACAACGGCGCAGGCACCTTTACTAACAGCGAATACTATCATTACAATGCAGCCAAGACTACCAGCGCGGCTGTTAAGGCGGACGGAAGCACGGTCGTATGCGCTTACTATGACCTGAATACGTATTATTTCGAATTTGACCTGAATAATACCAATACGGGCACCAACACAACGATGACAATTGGCGATAGAACCTATACCAAGACCGGCGATAAATATACGATCGAAGTTGTTCTTGGAGAGGACATCTCAGCTAAATGGCCTGCCGCTGATAATTTCGATAATGTTAAGACCAACTACAAGTTCCACGCATGGCATTATTCGGGTGGAACGAACTATGCTTCCAAGAGATTTGATGCCACATCCGAGCTGATACAGAACAAGAATAACGGCGATACCACGACATACTATGTAGACTGGCAGAGCGGCTGGATCACTGTAAAGCTTCATTATCTGCTTCAGGCGACCGAAGGAAACGAATATATTGAAAACACCGACTTTGGTCAGACCGCACTTACCGAAAGCGGATTCAGCGCTAAGGGTATTACAGGATACACGAATGTTAAGAGTGAAAATACAACTATAAGCGGAACGAAGAATTTCTACTTCTACTATGACAGAAACACTTACGACATCACGTACTATTTCGGAAGCGAACAGCTGAGTACCAAGAACGCAGTCAGATTCGGCAAGAATATCAATTCTTCAGAATACAATTATACTCCATCCCTTCCGGCTTTACTGGAAGATCCGAACGCAACATTCGGCGGATGGTATGACAACCCGGATTGCTCTGGCTCACCATACGAGTTCAAGACGATGCCGGCATCAGACATGGCACTTTATGCTAAGTGGATTCCGTCACAGAAGACCATCACTCTTCACGACAATTATGAGGGCGGCGGTGTAGATTATCTTGTTGTTGATTTCAATAAGAGTCTGGAAAGTCTTCCGGACGCAACCAGAGAAGGCTTTGTATTCAAGGGCTGGTATACCGCAGCAACAGGTGGGACCATCTACTCACAGGGCGCAGCCATAACAGAGAATTTCGATCTTTATGCAAGATGGGAAAAGGATACAGGCGGCTCGGGCCTGGAGCAGAGAAATATAACTGTGAAATGCGTCAAGGATTCGGATGGAGGACTGCTTTACTCATTTGAGACAGGCGGTACAGTTGGCGAGACCCTTGTGATAGGTGCTCCGGAAATCGACGGATACTATGCAAAGAATACTCTCACCTACTACGTAATTGTAGAAGAAGAGAGCCAGACAGTCGAGCTCAGATACATCGCAGTTAATCCATGGACATACACGGTTAACTACTACGGAGTATTCGACTCATATGTTGAGGCCGACAAGGACAACATCGGCACATTCGAGGAGGATGAGAAGACATACCTTCTCAAGACAGAAAGTGTCTTGGCTTACGATCAGTACGCGCTTGTTAACTTCTCGCTTCCTGAGGAATATGCAAATTACAGCTTCATCAACCTCAAGTACGACGGCAAGACCATCGGCAAGAACTCCGTAACGATCCATCAGGATGCAAACACCCATACGGCTGTAATTGATTTCTATATCAAGCCGGATGTATCGAAGGTTTATGTATCTGACAAGTTCGTTGTTTATGACAAGAAGAACGCAAGCTACTACTACGAAATGGACGATACCGACAATATGTTTGGTACGGACGAAGGCAGCGTCATTGTAGAAACGACCAATATCGTCAGGATCTTCGAAGCGGACGAGGAGGCAGCTGCAATTGCCGACACGACAATAATGAACGCCGGCGCTTACAAGATGAATACATATGTAGTCCTTGAAGTAACAGGCAAAGCTGTGGGCGAGAGCACAAGCAAGACCAGCAAGTTCCTGATCTGGAAACACGATACCAAGGAACTGAACTTCCGCGTAGGAAAAAGAAATGTTGAAATAACATCCGCAAGCGCAACAGCTACGGTTGAGCAGACGAAGGTCGAATCGCTCAAGAAGAACGATCCGGTGACAGACATCACTGTGGGCGGCGACGGATTTGCACAGACAGAAGGCGCTGACTACATGTTCTCAGTCGAAGCGTTCAGAAAGGCTGTGGGAATCACGGAGAATGCATTTACTTACGAGCTGCACAGTAATACTCTGGCAAAGAACTACAATATAGTACTTATATTCGGCAAACTTCAGGTAACGGAATAACTCATGAAAAGACTGAAACAGAAACTGAATAGTGAATCAGGAATGAGCATACTGTTCGGACTGCTCATGTTCCTCGTGGCTGCGATGGTGTGCGCGGTGATCATTGCCGCGTCCCTTACCAGCGTTAAGACCGTAAGGGATGACTTCGACAACGAGCAGGCCTTTCTTACTGTAGAAAGCGCGGAAAAGCTTCTGGAGAAGGATATCAGCGGCGGTACACTTACGCGCCTTAAGAGCACGACCACTTATTTCAAAAAGGCAGAATCCGCTACAACATGGACGGAAGACACCTCGCGGGTCAAGGATCCGACCTGGAACACGGTGGCATCGGGGCTTAATGACTTCTGCAGAAGTTATATCATCGATCTGGCACTTCCGGCCATTCAGGCAGCGGAGGAAGACGTGGCTTTGCCAACGGCGGATTCGGTCAAGACCGTAAGCATCAATGTTTCGTATGACAAAGACGGAGAGACTGAGTCTTTGTGCCCGGTCATCGCAACAATGAGCATGGACCCTGAGACGCTTGAACTCAAGATAATGTTTACGCAGGACGAAAGCAGAAAAAGCCGGGCCAACCCGACAATCATAGCTACGTTCAAATGCGACAGGAAGGATGAGGAGACCCCTCTGTCGCAGGTCGACAACAACGTGACCTCAGTCTCCAAGGAAGTTATTACCGTGCACAAGGTCGACTATACCTGGAGCCTTTCTGAAGTAACCAACATAAACCGCTGAAAGCCTATACTTTAAGGTGGCCAAATTGAGAAAACTGTTTGACAAAATCAAATTCAATAAATCCGGCGAAACACTGGCAGAGACGCTGGTCGCACTGATAATAATCGTGCTTGCCATGGCAGGCCTTGCGACCAGTATCGTTTCCGCAGCAACACTGAATAAGGCAGCCAAGGACATGAAGACCGAGTTCGAGGCGGCATCTACAGATTCGGGAGTTGTAAGGATCTCCGTTAACGAGAAGGAAGCATCGGCCGTATTAAGCGAGGGAACGTCTGACATTATCGTTCACGAAGTACCGCGTTACGAGACAAATACTGATTCCAAGGTTTTCGGCCCGTATGTTTACTACGGCGATGAGAATGTGGGCGGCGGCGAGCCTGTTTCAACCAAGTTTGTTACGTTTATGTCGCTGGGCGAGCTTATTGACGAAGTTCCGGTCGGCGAGGACGGAACGGTCGTTGTGCCCGAGCTTGAAGAAATGCTCGACGAAGAATTCAGCGGCTGGTTCGAAGATGATGGATTCAATGTAGAATTTGTTAATGCAGATATAACAGACAGCAAGATAGTATGGGCAAAATGGGACTCCAAGAAGGTTCCTGTGACATTCCCTGTATGGAGCGGCGATCTTGTCTATGACACCACCGTTCAGAATGCGAACACGATCGCGTGGTGGGAAGGATACGACACAGAGAAGATGGAGATGGCCGGAGAAACGTCCGCACAGAACGCCGGCACATATACTGTTACATTTACCCCGAAGATGGGATACACGTGGGCTGACGGCATGAGCGACGCAAGGTCTGCAACCTGGTCTATTGCCAAGTATGACCTGGCAGAGGCAACGATCGCAGAAGTAGCTGCACAGATCTACGCAGGCGCTGCGATCACACCTGAGCCTGCTGTTACAGCTCCGATTCCGGAAGGAAGTACGACCACTCTGTCTTCAGGAACGGATTTCGAATATTCATACGAGAATAACGACAAGATCGGTACCGCAACGATCACAGTTACTGCCAAGAAAGATGGCAATTATCAGGGGAGCAATTCACTGACATTTACGATCGACGACGATACGGTTGTGATCACATACGCAGCTAACCCGGCAGGCAGTGCTACGCTGAGTCAGGCAAGTGAGGAGATCGGCAAGTATCAGGGATCTGCAACCGGCGCAACTGCGACAGCTATTAACGGATATGAATTTGTTAATTGGACAGATGCGTCCGGAAATGTAGTAAGCACAAGCACGACATTTGTTCCGAGCAAAGTTGGTGAAGTATATGTTTCCGGTTCCTACACAGCCAACTTCAAGGAGAAGCAGGTTACTATCAGGTATGAGAGCGATGCAAATGGTTCTGTTTCAAGGGAAAGTGAGACGATCAATGCAGTTACCGGAACGCCGCAGGGTTCAACGGCCAACCCTGCAAAAGGATACAAATTCACCAACTGGACCAACTCGGCAGGAAAGGCCGTAAGCTCCAGTGAGGCATTTGTCCCTGCAAAGATCGACGGAGCACACCTCGAAGAAATCTACACAGCACATTTTGCAAAATTCGTGCATACAGTAGTGTTCCATTATGATGACGGAAAGACAAAAGACCTTACGCTTACGGTAGGTGACAGGGAGACCATAGACCCTATCGTACCAACAAGAGATGGATATGATTTTATTGGTTGGTACTATGTGGATGGCGAAACATTTACAAAATTTGAGTTTGATACGCCGGTTAATAGAAATTATGAACTGAATGCTCGTTGGCAGGGTAAAAAAACTTACTATATTATTAACAATTCATCAGGATCTATTAAACGCAGGTATTTTGGCGTAGACGGAACCGGTTATGATTTGGCACCAGGAGATAAGATTGAAGGCATATATTCTGGCGTAGCTATCAATATTTATAACGGATATGAACTCTATGACTTAGAAGGAAATCCATTAACTCTGCTAAGATCGGATGGTTACATTTCGTACTATCAAATGCCTGAATGCGACGTGCAAGTAAAAGGAAGTGGACCGTGGTGGTGTATCACAGAAGGCACAATGATCACCCTTGCAGACGGCAGTCAGAAACCGATTGAAGATATCACTCCTGCTGATGAAGTTCTTGCATTCAACCACATTACCGGTCAGCTTGCCGTTACGCATATTGGAATTGATGCCCATAACGGAATTGAAAAGACTGACGAAAGTATCATGAACCTGCAGTTCAGTGACGGAACGGAAATCAAAGTGATCCGGGTTCACGGTTTCTTTGACAGTACGCTGAATGAATATGTAAATATCTCAGCAGAAAGCTATAAGAAGTATATCGGTCATGAATTCTATACGGTTTCCGGCGAAAAGACAGTTCTTGAGGGAGCATACTTTACCACAGAAACAGTCAGTGTATATGCACCGGTTACAGAGAAATATATGAACTGCTTTGCTGACGGAGTGCTTTCAATGACATCGCTTTCAGAAAGACCGGAGGGTGTATTTACATTCTTTGAACTGGACGATGATATGAAATACAACAGAAAGGCTATGGCAGCAGACATACGGGCATATGGTCTGCTGAGGTATAAAGACCTTGCCGAATACGGCATTTCAAAGGACCTTTATGATTACTTCCAGGCACAATACCTGAATGTGGCCTTTGGCAAGAACATGCTCTCCATGGATGAGATATTTGACCTGATCGAGACATACATTCCACAGGCACAAAGATAAAACAAAAGCGATCGCTTTTGACGCTGGGAACAAAACTATGCTGAAAAAACTAACACAAAAACTGAAGAATAGCAAAGGTTTCACCGTCGGTGAAGTGCTTGTCTGCGTCCTTATATTGCTGCTTGCCAGCGGCCTTCTGGTAGGAGGCGTGGTGCTTGCGTCCAACCATTTTGAGAGATCTTTCAGGAATTCTCATGCGCAGGTGCTTTCATCAACGCTTATGGCGGCAATCGAGGGCGAGCTCAGATACACAAGTGAGGTCACCGTCAGCGGAACAGGCGAGGAATGTACGCTTTCCTCATATGTGCGCCCTAATTCCAGCGACGATGTAAGCTTTACCCAGACGGACGGCAGGATACAGCTTTTAGGAACCGCAGAGGGCTCCGCCGCGCTCGAACTTGTAGCACCGGGAACGTATTCTCACGGTCTGCGTGCCGAGATCACTTCGGTTTCTGTAAGCTGCAAGGATGTCGGAGGGCGCAACGAGGCCGTTAAAATGGGAGTAACCATGGAAATCACCAAGGCGAACGGCGAGCAGGTCGAGGAGGTCTTCTTCGATGTTATCCCGATCGCACACCCGCGCCTTGTTTCGGGAAGTTGATATAAGCGAAGGAAGCAGGTGACTATGCATAAACTCAAAAGCAAAACCGGAGTGGCCAGGCTCATATGGATCCTGACAGCAATCGTACTGATCCTTGTCTGCATCATTATTTTCCCGTTGCTCGGCAAAGTCAGGGAGGGTGCTAACGAAAGGCTCGATGAAGATCACGAGCAGACGGCATGGGACTCGGCATATATGGAGTGGATTGCTCGCGGCAAGTTTGAAGCCATTTACGATTACGAGAACAAGATTTTCATCGAAGAACCTAACGGTGTGGCAATAGCCGGATACGGCAGAGCTAAGGACAATAAAGGCAAAGTGATCCTCGTAAAAGCCGATGAAGACGCCAACATCATAATGGAATGGGTCGACCCGTTCATTTATACCAGGACCGTCAAATAGGAGAATAAGTTGTCGATTTATGATAGCACTCTGATTTTAGTATACTGCATCATCATGTCGTTAATTATCGGCGCGGTGATGGGATCTTTCCTGAATTGCGCAGCGTTCAGGATATCCCGGGGGGAATCCTTCCTCAAGGGAAGAAGCCACTGCCCCACTTGCGGCCATGTGCTTGGGGTGGCGGATCTGTTTCCGATATTCAGCTGGCTGTTCCTCGGTGGAAAATGCCGCTACTGCAAGAGCAAAATATCGGCCAGATACCCGATAACGGAGGTAATAATGGCAGCGGCGAGCTGCATGTGCCTGTTGGCGGGAGACCTTACATGGCTGGCTTTAAGGAATTGGATATTCATATGTATGCTGTTCCTTTTAAGCCTTGTTGACCTTGATAAATACGAGATACCGAATCTGTGCATAATCATTTCCATAGTGGTCTGGGGAGCAACAGTCGCGCTTATGGAAGAACCGCTCGAAATCCTGAAAAGCGGTCTGATCGCGGGATTCGTGTTTGGAATTGGTCTATTGCTAATTTCACTCGTGTTTGATAAAATTTTGAAAAAAGAAACTTTGGGTGGGGGAGACGTTAAACTTTTCTTCGCCGTCGGGCTGTATCTGGGAGTGGTCAGGACACTTTTCTGTCTGCTTCTGGCATGCATTCTGGGACTTGTTTTCGCACTCATTGCCAAGCGTGGTGATGAGGACAAGAAGATCCCGTTCGGCCCGGCAATATCTCTGGCGGCGTTTCTGATGCTCCTGTATGGAACCCCGCTTGCAAACTGGTATCTTGGATTGTTTGGATAAGGAAGAGAAGAATGGCTAAATCATTTATCGGAATCGACATCGGACACAGAAACATGAAGATAGTACAGACTTCCAGCAAGGCGATCAAAAAGAGCGTTGTTGTGGAAGTCCCTGACAATCTGGTTAAATCCGGCCAGATCGTATCTATCGAGACAACTGCCAATCTGATTCGTGAAACCATGAAGAATGCCGGCATGTCCGGAAACAGCGGAGCGATCGTTCTGTCAGATGAGAAGGTTTATCTGAAGAACATTACCATGCCGCAGATGGATGTTGATCAATTAAAACTCAATCTGCCGTATGAATTTAAGGATTATATTACCGACGAACTCAAGAACTATGTCTTTGACTTCGCTATGAGAGACGCAAGTTCTGACGGCACAGACGAAGAAGGCCCGGCAATGAACCTTCTTGCAGCTGCTGCCCCGAAGGAACTTCTTGAAGATGTAAGAGACATGATGAGGAAGGCCGGTCTCAAGATGGAGAAGGCTGCTCCTGTTGAGTACGGATATATCGGCTTGATCAGAAGCCTTGGATACAATGATCCGAACAAAGAATTCTGTTTCCTGGATCTGGGCCATGAGGCGATCAGACTGCACATATTCAGAGGCGAGGACTTTGTTGTTTCCCGTATTCTTGATATGGGAATCAGCGCGATCGAGAGCAGGGTAGCCGATGATCTGAACGTCGACGTTCATCTTGCCCATACATATCTTAATACCAATTATAATGACTGCCAGGGCAGCGAAGTGTGCCGGAATGCTTATGGCGCGATCGTTACCGAGATCCAAAGGGCTATCAACTTCTACCAGTTCAGCAACCCGGATAACAAGCTGAATGAGATCCTGGTCTGCGGCGGCGGTTCGGTTATTCAGCCGCTCGTTGACGAGATCAAGGCAGCTCTCAGAATTGACGTGAACAATTTCTCAGATTTGATGGGCAAAATCAATTCTGATGACAACAACTTTATGCTTGCCTTAGCGTATGGCATAACTCAGGATTAAGAGGTGACGGTTATGGCAGGAAAAACAATTGCAGCAGGTGGCAAGAAGAATATTAAGCTTCCGACAAAGAGAACGCTCAACTTTGCCGAAAGCACTAAGCAGAAGGGAATCAACTGGTTCTTAGCGATCCCACTCATCATCGTTATTCTGATTCTGGTGGGTCTGTTCGCAAAGTACGCGGTTATTGCCCCATTTAACAAGCTCAATAAGCTCAGATCAGAGAACGCTGCTCTTAAGAGGACGAACGATGAAATATATGAAAAGATCGCTTCCTTTGAAGATGCTGAAGAAGAGTACGCGCATTATACTTTCTCAGGCTTTACTGAGGAAGAAGCCGACCGTGCCGACAGATATGACGCTGTTAAGCTCATTGATAAATACATCAGACCTTCAGCCAAGGTAACGACCTGGTCTTTGAACGGTAATACTATGGTGGTTTCGCTGATGGGCGCTGACCTGGAGGCAGCCAACAAAGTGGTAGCCAACCTCGAGAAGGACGAGACCGTTAACTTCTGTACCGTTAAGAACGCGACGACGAGCACAGTAGGAACAGAAGAGGCGATAGTCAAGATAACCATCTACCTGAACGCACTTACCGCACAGGAAGGAGGCAATAAGTAATGAAGATCTTAAGCAGAGATTTCACCAAGAAAGAAAAGGCTCTCATTGTTATCCTTTGCATACTGATAATTGCCCTGTGCTATTACAAGTTCGTTTATGTGAATACCAACGATGCGATCAAATCCGCTCAGAGCGAGCAGTACAATCTTCAGGACGAGCAGGTGATAGCAACAGCCAAGCTTGCTAAGCTCCAGAAAATGCAGGACGAGATCGATGAGCTCAAGAAAGACGGCTCTATCAGCATTATGCCGAGCTACAACGCATCACGCGAGGAAGTCAGCTTCCTGGACGATGTGCTTAAAGGCACCACGGATTACGATATCGTATTTACCACGGTAACCAGAAGCGGCAATCAGATCCGCAGGAATCTGACTATCTCATTCAAGACCGATACATACGATAAGGCTGTGTCTGTTGTTGAGAAGCTTTACGGAAGCGACATCCGTCTTCTTATCGGCGACATCAACTGGAAGGTCGACTCCTCCAAGACCAAAGGCTCTCAGGTGTCAGTTTCATTGGCAGCAACCTTCTTTGAAACTATGGTAGGCGGCGTTGAAGACGCAGGACTTCCGGCAGAGTCGAAGTAAATCGGATCATTTTATAAAAGGGGACGGGTTTATTTAAAGAACTCAATAATATGATTGATCGCCGCGCCCATCAGAGCATAGTCCTGGAAGCGGTGATCGGCGTTGAAGATCGGGCAGAATTCGATAACATTACGCTCGGCAAAGTCCTTTACGACCGCGGGGTCAACGACTTCGTCCTTGGTCCCGTGGATGATTATTATGTCATCGGCGAAGTCGAGAAAATCGCGCGTGGAAAGATCAGAGTCTGCAAGGCCGTCTAAGAATTGCTTGTTAACCATAACGGTATCTGCAAAACCTGCAGGAACGGGACGCCCTTTCTCAAGCTTTTCCATATTATCATTAGAGATCAGGCCGCCTACCATCAACTCATAGATGTTGACGGCCGGGCAGCGCAGGGCGATCTTCTTAAAAGGACTGCCGTATTCTGATATGTATTTGAGAAACATGAAACCGCCGAAGCTGGTTCCGAAGGCATATATATCGTCTACGTGGAACTGGCTGCGGATGTATCTCAGAATTATTTCGATATAAGTGATGCAGTCGTCAAGCTGTATCACTTTTTTCACATCATCGCCGTGAGCGGGCCAGTCGAAGGTCAGTACCGCCCAGTCTTTTCCCTTGGAAAGGAGCGTTTCTGCAAATCTTTCCGCCGGCTTATTCTCCTTATTTCCCGCAAAACCATGCCCATAAAGAACCAGACGTCCGATAGAGCGGATGTCGTTGCAGTACAGCTTGCATTTGATGCTATGCCCGGGTTTGTTTATGTCAAAATGTCGGTTCATATCTCCTCCACAGTCTGCGAGCGCAGTTTCTTATAGAAGACGGCAAAGGCCACCAGCACGTAGATTCCGCTTGTTATCCAGCCAAGCGGCTGTGCGCAGGCAATGCCGGTGAAGCCCCAACGCGCCGAAAGGAACCATGCACAGAAGCATCTGATGACGAGCTCGATGCCGGTCGCGATAAGCGGCGCGATCTTGTGGCCCATACCCTGAATAGCCATTCTTGTGCCGACGAGCAGGGTCTGGATCACGATACACGGAACGCCGATCCTGAGAGTGAGTGCGCCGTATTCGATTGCAGTGAGGTTGGTCGTTCCCGTTACAAGCTCAACGAAAAACCCGCCGCATGTGTACGCCAGGATAATGAATGGAATGCTGCAGATAGCCGAGCAAATGCCGGAAAGCTTGATCGCTTTTGGGATGCGCTCGTATTTGCCGGCACCGTAATTCTGAGCGGTGAAAGTGCTGACCGCGCTGAAGAGACCGCCTGACGGGATGCAGGCAAATGAAAGCAGCTTGTCGCCGGATGCATGACCGATGATAGAAGCCTCGCCGAGTCCGTTGACCGTTCCTTGAACAGCCAGAGAGCCGATCGAAAAAAGCGAGTGCGAAAGAGCGACCGAAAGGCCTGTAGGCAGCATATCTCCGACGATCTTTCTGTCGGGGATAAAATCGCGTCCTTTAAGCTGAAGTTCCGGATAATTTTTCTTAACATATACAATACTGATAACTACGCAGAGCGCCTCTGAGGCAAGCGTTGCGATCGCAGCACCGGCAACGCCCCATTTGAACACGGCAACGAACAGGAGGTCCATACCGACATTCAGGAAAGCCGATACGATCTGAAAGAAAAGCGGCGTCCTGGAATTGCCCATCGCCTTCATCAGATTGGCGTACAGGTTGTTCATCATCGGGACGATGAGACCGGCCAGAATGATAGCGATATAGGTCGTAGCGTCTTTCAAAATAGCTTCAGGTACATTAAGCAGATTCAGCAAAGGCTTCAGGAAGCATAAAGCGCAGACGGTGAGCAGGATAGTCAGGGCCATGCTCAAAGAGAGCATCGCAGAATAAGCCTTTTTTGCGTTTTCTTTGCTGCCGGCTCCGAAAAATCTGGCAAGAATAAGGGCGGTTCCCATATTGAAACCAAAGGAAACGGAGCGCACTATCATGTACAATGAGCTGGTTGATGAAATAGCCGAAAGCGCGGCATCACCCAGCGCGTGACCGGCGATCGCCATATCGGCCAGATTATAAAGATTCTGAAACAGGCTGCTTAAAGAAACAGAAACAGCGAATGTGAGAATAAGTTTTAACGGACTTCCGCTCGTCATGTCGGAGGAAGAGCGGTTCTTTTTATTAATTGTCTTTTCCATTATGATAATTCCTTACTGATTTCGCAGGCTATTATAGCAAAGAAGCTGCAAATGTGATAGGATTATTCGGTGTGATACCGCCATTTTCGGCGGCAATCCGTGAATTAAAGGAGTTAAGTAATGAGAAAGAAAACTTTAAAAATAACAGCGCTGATACTGGGCCTGATATTAGCCATATCTCTTGCACTGGCAGGCTGCGGCAGAAATCCGATCGAGCCCGAAACAAGTGCGGCACCTGAGACTACGACCACTCAGGCTACGACCGAGGAGACCTCGACAGAGACCAAGGAGACGGCCACCGAGACCACTTTGGAGGAAACGACGACAGAGGAGACCACGCCTGAGGAGACTACTACAGAAGAAACTACTACAGAGAAGCAGACTTCCAAGGAAACCAAGGAGACCACCAAGAAGCAGACCTCACAGGATCTGATCGATGAGGACGAAGCGTATTATGATGTTGAGTCTGTAGTGCTGTATCTGGATAAATTCGGGCATTTGCCGGACAACTTTATCACCAAGGATGAGGCCGAGGATCTCGGATGGTCCGGCGGAAGCGTTGATAAATACCAAAAGGATGCTGCGATCGGCGGAGATTATTTCGGAAACTACGAGGGGATTCTGCCGAAGAATACCAAGTATCACGAAGCCGATATCGACACTTATAAAGCAAAGCGCGGCTCGAAGCGCCTGATATATTCAAAGGACGGAAGATACTACTACACAGAGGACCACTATGAGTCCTTTGATGAACTGGGAGTTAAGAAAGGGGAAATCGTATGGTACTAGGAGTATATTTGCTTGACGGCGCGATGATGAAGACAAGAACTGAAGCACATCAGCACATGAAGACGGTATTTGATTTCCCGGAGTATTACGGGCGCAATCTGGACGCGCTGAATGACTGCCTCAGGGAAAAGGGCGAATGCGTCGTACTTATCAGAAACAGAGCGCTTATGATGTCCGAACGCGATTACGGCGAAAGGATCATCGAAGTCATTAAAAACTGCCCAAAGGCAACACTGTTCTTCGTGCAGGAAGGCTGATCACCCTGCAAGCTGAAGAGAATTGATCCAAGGCTGCACAGAGCGGTCATCAATATAAACGTCGGCTGAGACCTTGCGGGAGTCATTTCCCCACTTGGCGATAACTTCCGGAAGGTTGTCATTGACGGCGTCGAAAGTCAGTCCGTGCATTCTGCACCAGTTAACAGCTTCCAAAAGCTGCCTGCCACATCTGCAGGTCCATAAAATCAACTTATCTCCGGCAGCCTGACGGCAGGCAAGAAGCCTGATCAGCTGCATATTGGCCTCCCCGATCCCGGGATAGGCATCCACACACAAAGTTCCGTCAAAATCAACTGCTATTATCATTGCATCCTCCTTATCATGGTGAGGGTATTTTTATTTACGCTTGAATTATAAGTGCGCGCCGGTCCGATAAAACGGACTGCAATTAATTTGCCTATGAAAGCGGATTTTGTGGTATTATTAACGTGAAAAAATGTATGCGCTTATTAAGCGAGAAGGAGAGACAGATGTCTAATATTTTAAAGGTCGGAGCCGCACAGGCTACCATCAATTACACCGATGAAATGTTTCCGAACCACAGAGAGAATTACACCCACGTGCATGATGACAGTTATGTACAGGTGCTGATCATTGAAGCGGGAGAAAGATTCGCGATCTGCGCGTTTGGCGCGGTAATCCCACCGGAATCACATGAATACAGGGCAAGGATGGCCGAGCTCTTAGGAGTTGACGAAGATCACCTGATCATTCACGGCAAACACGTTCTTTCGGGACCGCATTGCAAGAGGGCGACAGTTGATGAGATGTTTGCCAAATCAGGCATGCACGGCGGACCTGTATTTACCCGCGAGGAGGCCGCAGTTCTTGCAGCAAGAGAAGAACTGCTGTGCAACGCTCTCGAGGGAGCCGGGGAAGAAGCTGCCAAGGCAGCCCTTGCCAATATTCAGGAGGCCAAAGTCGGCATTGGTATCGGCTACACAGAGGCCAATATCAACAGAGTCCTGATCCGGAACGGCAAATGCTTCATGACCCACAATCCGGACGGCCTGACAGATCATACTCTGCCGGTCCTTCGTTTCGATAATATGGCGGACGAGCCGATCGCGATCCTGTTTAATGTTAACTGCGCAGCAGGCGTTCAGGAGAATTCCTTCATGTCTGACGGCAGACGTGCGGTCAGCGGCGATATGGCAGCCTCGGCAGAGCGCTTCATCGAGAAGAATTATCCGAACACAGTCGCTATTTACACAATGGGATGCTCGGGCGATCAATGGCAGGCCATCAGGGCGCTTCACGAAGTCGTTGACAAAGACGGCAATATGACCACAACCGATCTTCACGAGATCGGCTTCACACTCACCGACATCGTCGGCGAAAGACTTGCCGTACAGGTCATCAAGACTGCTGAAGAGATCGAGACCGCACCGATCGAGAGCCCTCTTAAGACCGCGGCAATTGCCAATGAATATGAAGCAAATCCTAACCCCGGACCGGGACCGAAACCGGGACCCGGAAAGCCAAAAGCAGGCTGCAGTGCGTTGAAACTTACCGACGAGATCGGCATCTTCTTCGTAGGAGTTGAAATGTGCGCGGCAGCATATGCATACATCAAGGAAAATTCACCGTTCAAGTACACATTCATGCTGGAATTTGCCAATGAGAACGGCGGCGGATATCTCGCTGACGAGTATATGTACGAGTTCAAATGCCATCAGGCATCCAAGTCCAGATTCGCAGCAGGAACGGCTGAGAAGTTTCGCGAGGACATAGTCGGACTGCTCAAGGGACTTAAGTAATACACACAAAGAGGTTACAAATGGCGGCTAAAGTCACGAATTATCAATGCCCGAATTGCGCAGGTGCGCTGCATTTTTCCAGCGAGACAGGAAGACTGGAGTGCGATTACTGCGATAGCTCTTTTTCCGTTGCCGAGGTTGAGGCTTTTTACGCGGCCAAAGACGCGAAGGCAGCAGCTGCGCTGAAGAATGAAGACGCCAAGCCGACCAAGGGCGGAGAAGGTGACAACTACGATAAGCAGTTTTATGACGATGCGCAGGAAGCCGCAGGCATTTCGCAAAACGAGAAGATCCGCCGCGCTTCAAGCAACTGGGACGAGTCCACGGTAAGCGAGGACTGGGGAGAGCTCAAGGGGAATATCAAAAGCTATATATGCCCGAGCTGCGGCGCGGAATTGATCTGCGAGGAGACGACTGCCGCCACAAGCTGCCCTTTCTGCGGTAACAACACAGTCGTTCCCGGAAAGGTTTCGGATTCATTAAAGCCGGATTATATCATTCCGTTCAAGCTGGATAAGGAAGCGGCCATTCAGGCACTTAAGCGGCACTATGGAAGGAAGATTTTCCTGCCGAAGACGTTCAGAGAGGAGAATCAGATCGAGAAGATCCAGGGCATATATGTGCCGTTCTGGCTTTTTGATGCCGACGTGGATGCCGAGGCACGCTACGCCTGCAAAAACAGCACTTCACACAGGTCCGGAGATTATATCGTTACGACAACAAGGCATTATGACGTGCGCCGCAGCGGCAATGTTCAGTTTGAAAAAGTGCCTGCTGACGCTTCGGCCAAGATGCCGGACGATCTGATGGATTCTCTGGAACCGTTCAATTACAGCGAGATGGTTCCTTTCTCGAGCGCATATTTTCCGGGATATCTTGCGGACAAATATGACGTTGAAGTGCCGGAGGCAGCCCCAAGGGCGGACGTCAGGTTCAAGGATTCGGTGGAAAGCTACTTAAGGAAAGATGTTCACGGCTATCAGGTCGTTACGCAGATGAACCTGGATACCTACATCGACAGGAAAAGGGTATCCTACGCATTGCTTCCGGTATGGATGCTCAAGACCAGATGGGAAAACAAGACGTATCTTTTTGCAATGAATGGGCAGACCGGCAAATTCGTCGGCGACCTCCCGGTATCCAAGAAAAGATACTGGCTTTTCGTAATACTTATTGCGGTCGCGCTGACGATTGCCTGCTCGCTCCTGGGAGTAGGCAGATTCTTGGCGTCGATCATTGCAATTTTTCTGGAGTAGGGGGTGAGCAGATCATGAGAAGAACACTTAGACTATTCTTATTGCTCAGCCTCGTTATAGCACTTTTGCTGCCGGCGGGCGCAGCCCTGGCCTCGGAAGAGGATACCGACATTACTGGCACATATTTCGGAACGACGTTTGAAAGCGGCTCAGGCACATACTCGTCATGGGACGGGGATTATATTCTTCTTAACGAAGACGGAACCGGCGTGCAGGTGCACCACTATCTGGCATACACGATCACCTGGGTATACGAGGACGATATCTTAAGGTTCGTAAATAATGCCGGAGACGAGTACTCGGGCGGATTCGAAGACGGTGAGCTGAAGCTTGACGACGGTTATCAGATATGCGGCTTCTTAAAGAGCGGCGTATCGGCGCGCATCACGAAATTTGCCCCGGACAGATGGCAGAAAGGGCTCCCGCACGTATGCGATCAGGCCGATATATTAAGTTACCTCGAAGAGCAGGAGCTTTGCGAGCGCGCGGATGAGATCGCGGATGAAACCGGAATCGACGTTTACATCGTAACGGTTGATGATCTGAATAACTTCACGGACGCCGGAAGGGTCGAAACGCTCACGGAGGAGCTTCGCTGCGGATATGGCCTTGCCAGAGACAATGACGACAATATGATCCTGCTGCTTTTGAGCATGGAAGACCGTGACTTCGATCTGATGGCGCACGGCACAAGAGGCAACGCAGCCTTCACCGACTACGGCAAGGAGCAGGTACAGAAAGCGTTCCTTGATGATTTCAAGGAGAACGACTGGTTCGGTGGATTCGAAGACTATCTGGACAAGTGCGACAGCTTTATCCACAAGGAGATGAAAGGCAACCCGGTCGATGTTGAAGACGACCCGTCAGAAGTCTTCTGGAATATAACTCTTTCGGGAGCTGTTGCTTTTATTCTTGCGCTGATCATAGCATCTATTGTTAAAGCCGGGATGAAATCAGCCAGGATTGCAACGGAAGCCAACGCGTATATCGACAGAAACGTATCCAGGATCACTTATCGTTCGGATGCATATTCATATACGACCACGAGCAGGGTGTATTCGCCTATCAAGTCTTCCGGCGGCGGAGGCGGCGGCCGCTCAGGTGGAGGCGGCGGAACGTCCATCGGGCACAGCGGAAGTTCACATTCGAGCGGAAAATTTTAAGGAGTTATTATGGCATTTTATTTAATTGACACAGACAACGTCAGCAGGGACTGGGTCGAGTTCGTTGTAGCAAGGAAGGACGCGACAGGAATCGGCATCTTCTTTACGCAGCACAGCCAGTCACTGACATATGCGCAGCTCAACAAGCTGGGCAAAATCAACGGACCCAAGGAATACATCGAGTGCTATGCCGGCAAAAACGGGCTGGATTTTCAGCTCGCAAGCGCGCTTGGCTTCAAGATCCACAGTGATCCGGAAGAGTCTTACGTTATTGTATCCAGGGACAACGGGTACGATCCGATGATCAAATTCTGGAATTCACGCGGTTTCAAGGTGTGCAAAGCGGCACCTGAGCTTCCGAAGAAACAGCCGAGAGTGAAAGTTAAGGCAGAAGAGCCGAAGGCAGAAGAAGTTGTTGAAGAACCGGTAGAAAATGCAGCTGTGGAAGTTATCGCCGAAGTTGCTGCAGAACCTGCAACCGAACTGCCGACCGAGCAGGAAGAGGCAGCTCGTGAGCCTTCTGAGACAGTAGTCGAGGCTGCTTTGGAAACTGAAGTCAAGGACAAGAAACCTGCCCGCAGGAGAAGACGTTCAAGGTCCGGCAAAGCGCAGCAGGCAGACGCACAGCCGGAGGCTCAGGAGCCACAGCCGGAGATTCAGCCTGAATCACAGCCGGAAGAGCCTGCGCAGGAAGAAGACCCTGTCAGAGCAGAACTGGCAGGACTTGATCCGGAATGGGCAGAAGACGTTGTCGAAACTCTTACAAACTGCGTAAAAACAGGTATGTCAGAGGAAAAGAACAAGAGAAAATCCAAGATCTACAACGAGATCATTTCAAAATTCGGTCAGAAAAAAGGCCTCGCGATTTACAAAGTAGCTAAGACGGCGATCGACAAGATGGCGAAGAAATAACAATGATAAGCAAGATAGTAAGTGTATACTTCAGCCCGACGGGCGGAACGCAGAAAATAGCGACAGAAATCGCGAAAGCTTTAGCCTCTTCTCTTGATATGTCGATAGAAGAGCTCGACCTGACAAGCTGCGGCGCGCGAGAGGGGACATATGAATTCGGACAGGACACTCTGGTCGTTGCGGCAATGCCGACATACGCAGGGCGCCTGCCTAATAAGATCGCGCCCGATTTGGCGCATTGCCTTAAAGGCAGCGGAACAAAAGCGCTTGCTGTCACGACCTTCGGCAACCGAAGCCCGGGAGATTCACTTAACGAGCTTGTCAAAATATTGCAGTCAGACGGATTCGACGTGATCGGCGGGGCATCCTTCGTGTGCAGACACGCCTTCACGGATGAGGTCGGAAAGGGAAGGCCTACGGCCGAGGATCTGGCTCAGATGAAGACCTGGGCTTTAGAAGCGCTTCAGCGCGGCGAAAGCCTTCCAAGCCTGACAGAATACGAACCGCTGCCATATTACATCCCGCTGAAAGAGACCGGCGCTCCTGCGAAATTTCTGAAGGCCAAGGCACTCACCGACGCTGTCAAGTGTACCGCCTGCGGTATTTGCGCTGCCTCCTGCCCGGTAGGAAGCATAAAAATAGCAGACTCCTCCGCGATCACGGAAGGAATCTGCATCAAATGTCAGGCCTGCATCAGAAAATGCCCATCAGGGGCAAGATTCATAGAAGACGAGGATTTCCTCTCTCACGTCAGGATGTTGATGAGAGATTATGCCTGAAAGGGCTGCTTGCGGCCGTCTTCGTCAATCGAAAACATCGGCATTGTAAACTGATCAAGACAATCTTTGCCAAAAGGAGCGTCCATATCCTCACCGAATCTTCCTTCGGGGACATGGATGCGGCCTTTGTGAGCTTTCATTGCGCTGACGTAGTCTTCTATCGAGTTCAGCGGCTCGTCAAATTCCATGCCGAAAGCTTTTCCCACACCAAACTGATCTACTTTATGAATGTCGCTGCCGGCACTCATATATATGCCGTGCTCACGTGCGTAGCGGTAAGCCGGAATGTCCTGCCAGGAAGGATTTCCTAAGT
This sequence comes from Lachnospiraceae bacterium, assembly GCA_045627365.1. Lineage (GTDB taxonomy): Bacteria > Bacillota > Clostridia > Lachnospirales > Lachnospiraceae > RGIG5612. The sequence continues at coordinate 67,418 of JAZQNN010000017.1, read as the reverse complement.
TAGCGACTTCCCAGCCATCGCAAAGCGGTTCGTTGAGATTGATGTCCCACATATATTTACGTTCGCGGAACGGGTGCGCCTGGATCACCAGACCGCCGGCCTCGCGAATGTTATCATATTGCTCTTTCTGGTTCCAGTTCATTACCTCAGGATGCGCAAGAAGCCAGTCCTTATCAAGTCCGTAAACCAGGTATTCATCCCATTTGTAGCAGCTTTCCCATCCGAAAAAGACCTTAAAGCCGTGTTTTGCGCCTTCTTCAAGAGCGTCTTCGTATCCGCGGCAGAACAGGTCGACTCTTTCACTCCAGGGAAGCGGCAGCGGCACCGAGCAGTTGCCGTTAAAGAAATGATCCGTAACTATGATCCCGTCGTATCCGAGGTCCTGGTAAAAGCTGATATAATCAGCGCCCGGGCTTACTCCGCAGGCGCTGGCTTGGCAAGTGTGAAGATGTGTTTCGTAAATATAGGGCATTTATTGAATCTCCGTTTCTGTAACGCAATTATTTTTCAGTTCGCCGACGAGACTGTCGAGCGCGGCGGTAACGTTCGGTCTGATATCTCCGCCGATGAGGACAAGCATAATGGTGTCCTGAACATCAAGCTTTCCTTCGTTCAGCCAGACGCGGACATAATGTATGCCGGGCATTTCCCGTGTGGCAGCGATGGCCGTATCCACTTTTTCTTTATCAAATGAAAAGAGCATGCCTTTGACAGGGGCTGCATCTTCGTTAAAGCGGGCCTGGGCTTTGGCAGTTTCCCTGACTACTCCGTTGTGGAAGAGGTACATACCGCATTGAGAGGCGGATGGGTCTTCCTTGGCAACGCGCAGCCACTCGTCTGTAGAGGGAACCTGCGCGGTGGCAGCTGCGTTTTCTGCACAGTTCGCGCTGCCTTCGGACATCAGCATATCGATGCCATGGCGGACAGGGCCGATCACGGCTTCCATATTTTCAACGGAAGCTTTCCTGCTGCCCGGAAGATTAATTATCAAAGATCGCTTCCTGATGCCGGCAAATGACCTGGAAAGGCATCCATGCGGGGTTATTTTCATACTTTCGGCGCGCATCAGCTCGGGGATACCGGGAGTTTCGCGCTCAATTATGGCCTTAGTTGCCTCAGGCGTAATATCTCTTGGAGAAAAACCGGTTCCGCCGGTGGTCAGCACCAGATTGACACCGAGCTCATCGGAACATTTAAGGAGCTCAGCTTTGATCATCTCTGCCTCGTCCGGAACAAGACCCGTGTAGATAACGGACCAGTCATTGGCCCTAAGAAGCTCGCAAAGAGCAGGTCCTGAGGTATCTTCCCTAAGCCCTGCGTATCCCTTATCGCTTATTGTAATAACTGCTGCTGTATAGCTCATTTTTCAGTCCTCGCGAGTAAAATCTCCGTGCATCCCGCCGGTTTTGGACAGCAGGCGGATGTCGGAAATGACCATATCCTTCTGAACCGCTTTGCACATGTCATAGACGGTAAGCGCGGCAACGGAAACCGCAGTGAGGGCTTCCATCTCAACGCCGGTGCGGCCGTCACAGCTGACAGTTGCGGTTATCTCAACCGAGCAAAGCTCCTCATTAAGCGTCAGAGAAAGGTCTGCCCCGTCAAATACGATCGGATGGCACATCGGGATCAGGTCAGAGGTGCGTTTTGCACCCATAATGCCTGCAATCTGGGCCACGGTAAGCACATCGCCCTTCTTCATGCCGCCGGTCTTTATCAGCTCAAAGGTCTCTTTATTGACCAGCACATGTGCTGCGGCTGTCGCCGTGCGTACGGTGATGTCTTTTTCGCCGACGTTTACCATGCGCGCTTTGCCCTGATCGTTAAAATGAGTGAAATCTTTTTCCATAATTTATCCGCCTATCTGGTTCATATTGCGTCCGGCATGGCTTGGATTTTCGCTTGTGAGAACGCCGTGCCAGGCGGGTTTATTCATAATTGCCTGCTTCATAACAGCGAGAACGCCGTCATAGTCAAGCCCTTTGATCGAGTATTCGTCAGATGAGTGAAGGCAGGGCTTGATTTTTCCGTCTGCGGTAAGCCTCAGCCTGTTGCATTCAGCGCAGAAATGCGCGCTTATCGGACTGATGAGACCGACGTTTCCAAACGCTCCCGGAAGATGGAAAAGTCTGGCAACTCCGCCATCGGGCACCTGAGGTTCAAGTGTCGGCAGCACATCAAGCACTGCGGAACCGGAAATATAAGAGCTTTCATTAAAGTCCGGATTATCGACCATCGGCATAAGCTCGATAAAACGTACGTCGACAGGATATTTCATCGTCAGTCCGGCAAGATCTGCGATTTCATCGTCATTGAATCCGCCGATCAGCACGGAATTGATCTTGATCTTCTCAAAACCGGCATTTAAAGCCGCTTCGATTCCGGCAAGTGCCCCTTCGAGGCTACCGATTCTCGTGATATAAGCATATTTTTCTCTGTTTAGCGTATCGAGGCTGATATTGAGCCGCTTTACGCCGGCGCTTTTTAAAGATCCGGCAAGGCGTGGAAGCATGACCGCGTTGGTCGTAAGGCAGACCTCATTGATCCCGGGGACGGACGCGCAGCGCTCGCATATCGAGAGAATATTCGGCTTGACCAGAGGCTCGCCGCCGGTGATGCGGACTTTTCTGATCCCAAGAGTTGCAGCAGCCTGCACCGCCGCGATCGTCTCGTCTTCGGTGAGCATATCGGCGTGCGATTTTTTGCAAACTCCTTCGGCAGGCATACAATACCTGCACCTGAGATTGCACAGCTCCGTGACCGAAAGCCTCAGATATGTGATTTCGCGGTTATATGAGTCCAGCATTTAGTATCTTCCGAATGTGCAGTTAGGGAATGTGCAAGGCTTGCAGCCCTGGCAAAGCCCGCCCTCTGCGAGGTTAAGAAGCTCATCCTTCGTAAATCTGTCGCCCGTGAACAGCTGCGGCAAAACAACGTCGAACATCGTAGTCGGCTGCGTGATCGAAGCTCCGGGAACGCCCAGAAGAGCGGTATCCTTCTGGTATGCGATCAGAGTCATATTGCCCGGTTGTGAAGGCACGCCGTATGTTATGAAATCATCAGCCAGCGCGCGGATCGCGGTTGGAGTAAGATCGTCAGGGTCAACGGACATGCCGCCTGAGAAGATCACGATATCCGCGCCTTGGTCAATAAACGCCTGCGCATTAGTGCAGATCATATCAAGATCGTCATCACAGATGGCAACGCCCAGAATCTCGGACGGGTATTTTTCCAGCTTTGCGCGGCAGATAGCCTCGAATTTATCCTGAATGCGGCCTGAATAAATCTCAGAGCCGGTGATGATAACGCCGACCTTCATTTGCTTATAAGGACGCAGGTCGAAAAGCTTTTTGCCCTTGCAGAGCTCCTCAGCCGCAATGATATTGGCTTCCTTGGTGACCAGAGGAATGATGCGCGCGCCGTTTAATTTGCTTCCGACTTCTACAGGATAATGATCAGGAAGCGCGGAAATAGTAATGTGTTCGATGGAATTGACCTGCTTAAGAAGAGCCGTGTTCACGCGGAACATGCCGCGCACATCAGCAACGAGGTTGACCTTGCCTTCGGAAGGCTTGGTGTAATGCGCTCCCTCGACCGGCGCCATTGCTGCCAGGCGCAGGGCGGCGTCCACTTCATGTATTTCACCGGCATTTTCTTCCCAGACATAGATAAAACGCTTTCCAAGGTCCAGAAGGGCCGGTACATCTTCTTCTTTGATAACTTGTCCGCGGAAGAAAGCAGCGCCTTTGAATCCGTCGCGCATAGCGGTGATATCGTGGCAAAGTGTCATTCCAACAGCGTCTTCAACTCGAATTTTTTTCATTATATAAGCGTTCCTTTCAACTTTGCGCCGGGCTCAAGCTTGCCGCTCCCGGCCGGTATCACTGCCATGCAGTTGATGGAGATGGTCGAACTGACCATCACATTGCCTTGCACCTTTGGTATGTGCATGCGCACGCTGCCGTCTGCAAGGTCAAGTGAGCCGAACAATACGCGGTCTGCGTCGCTTTTCTTGCCGTAGCCGTCAGCAAGTGTCAGGGTGATCTCCTCAGGCAGATAATTCTTAAAGCCGGCCAGCTTGCGAAGGACCGGCATTACGATCGAGTGCATGTGAACGATGGTAGCTCCCGGGTTGCCGGACAGTCCTAAGACAAGCTTGCCGTTTATGGTGCCGTACGCGCAGGCTTTGCCGGGCTTCATGGCGACGCCTCTGAAAAGGACAGTGCCGCCGGCCAGCTCAATAGCGGCAGGCGTAAGGTCATAATCGCCGACGGAAACACCGCCGGTAAGCATTACGATATCATAATCAGCAGCGGCCACGCTTATCTTCTCGGCAATTTCAGCAATTTTGTCACCGGCGACTCCCAGATAATCAACGCTGATGCCGGCTTTGCGGGCAATTCCCTCTATTGTATAGCGGCTGGTATTGTAGATCTTTCCCGGTTCAAGAGCATCCCCTGCCTCAACGATCTCGCTTCCTGTTGAGATAAGAGCTGCACGGGGGATCCTGTAAACGAGAGGATCGATCACTCCCTGCCCTGCAAGAGTTCCGGCAAGACCCGCATCGATCATGGTCCCTGAGGGGGCTAAAAGAGTACCGGCAAGGACGTCTTCACCGGTACGGATAATATTTTCTCCGAACTTGACGGGAGCAGCTATGGTGACCTCTTTATCCGTAAAGGAAGTGCGTTCGTACATTACGACGCAGTCGGCACCTTCCGGGATGGGAGCGCCTGTCAGAATCTTGGTCGCGCATCCTGTCTGAACGGGCACAGACGGAACAGATCCGCACGGAACTTCCTCAAGTACCTTAAGAACGCACGGTGATTCTTCGCAGGCGCCTTCAATGTCGGCACTTCTCAGTGCGTATCCGTCAAATGCCGAGCGGTCGAAAGCCGGAACATTTTCCCCGGCCACAGTGTCTTCGGCGCTGATTCGTCCGAAACATTCGGCGAGCGGAACATTCTCTGTGCCGATGGGATCTGTAAGCTCCAGAAGAGCGTCTCTGAGTTCAAAAAAAGTCGGTAATTTTTTCATAAAGACCTCACACTGTTAGTTTACTTTGGTTTACCATATAAATCAAGACAATGACGCCTATTGAAGTTATTCTGATTTTTATAAAATACATTACAAAAAGACGTAATAAATGGTACTATTAGGTACGAAAGGCAGATGTGAGGCGTCGGTTTAAAAAAGGAGAGAAAAATGTTATTCTGTTTGATTTTTATAGGCATCATATGGATCGTTTTCAGAATACTGTTCGCAGTCATTAAGCTGGAATGGAAGCTCCTGAAATTCCTCTTCAAGATCCCGCTTACAATTTTGTTCTGGATACTGATAATTGTTGGAATCATAGCGTGTATATAATATGTCGACCGAAGAAAAATCAGGTAAATTTCTGACTCGTCCCGCACTATTTACCTGGATGATGGCGCTGCCCATCGTAGCGGGATTTATCAATGTTCTTGCAATCAAACTTTTTGCCACGACCGTTTCACACGTGACCGGTCTTGTTACGAATGCCACGATCGCCGCGGTCGAGGGCAACGATAAACAGTTCTGGTGGATCCTGAGCGTGATCGGGATGTTCTTCCTTGGAAGTGTAATCGCGGGCTTCGTAATCAAAGAGCGCAATTTCAAAGTAAGAAAACGTTACGGCTGGATCCTTATCAGTCTGGCTGTCATTCTTTTCGCGGGCGTGCGCGTTTTCGGCGAAAATGAGTCGATATTTGTAAGATTTCTTGCGCTTGTGTGCGGTATGGAAAATGGCCAGATCATCGCATATAAGGGCATAATTATCAGAACCACGCATATGACGGGCAACCTTACAGATTTCGGCACACACGTCGGATATATGTTGAGGGGAAAAGTCCGCGAGCACTTGCTGCCGGCTCTTATCCCGTTCCTGTGTATCGTTATCTTTTCAGCCGGAGGAGCAGTCGGGCTCTGTCTTTTCAAGGCAGTCGGAATGTATGCTTTTGACGCAGCGTCCCTGATGTACCTCTTTCTGGGAGCTCTTTTCCTGGCATACGAGAGAATCGTTAATAAATCCACGGAGGGATAATATAAATGAAATTTGTATTTGCAGGTCTGTTCATGAGAAACGGCGGCGTCAGCGGTATACAGACGTTCTCGTTTGACGAACAGACAAAAGCACTGTCACCGATAGGAACATTCGGCCAGTACAGCGGCATGTCGACGATGGTGCTCGACGGCAGCCTGATGATCGCCAATGTTGAAGGAGCCGACGCAAGGGAGATAGTATCGTTCAGGATCGGCGAGGACGGAAGCCTCGAGGAACTGAGCGCACTGGATATAGGCTGCACACTGATCGCGCATCTTTTTATCATTCCTTCCTCAAAACTGGTGCTCGCAGCCAGCATGGGCGGAGGATGTGTTGTACTTGTAAAATACAGTGATGACGGCACGATGCAGCTTCTTGATAAAGTTTTATTCGACGATCCGGGCAGCTTTACGGTCGGCGCAAGTCAGGAAAAGAGGCAGGGCGGATCCCGCGTACATTCGGCATTTTTGATGCCGGGCGGCAAATACATCAACGTCTGCAACTTTGGCGCGGACAAGCTCTACACTCTGGCACTTGACGCAGAGAAAGGCACCCTGACATTCCTTCCGGAGCGGACGTTCTCCTTTGAAGGCGGAGAAGGGCCACGCCACATTGCTTACAGCGCGGACGGAAGATTTGCATATGTTAATACCGAACTGGGCTGCAAGATCCATGTTTTTGCGATCGGTGAAGACAGCAGGCTTGAACGCATACAGGTTGTATCTTCGCAGGCTCCGGGCAATGAAGACGTGACATCGCAGACATCTTTGGTCGCTCTAACGAAGGACGGACGGTTCCTGATCTGCGGAAACAGAGGAGCCGACGATATCGTTTCATTTGCAGTCGGCGAAGACGGAAAGCTGACATTCATGAGTTCGGCTCCATGCTGCGGAAATGGACCTCGCGGGGTAGCTTTCGGATTTGATGATGAATTTATACTTGTTGGTAACAATGGCTCAGGAAATGCGGCTGTGATCGGCTTCGATAAAGAAACCGGCAAGGTCGGTGAGTGCCTGCAGCTTGTTGAGGATGTGCCCGGCGCGGCAAATGTAATACCGGTGGAATTATGAGTACAGTAGAAAAACGCCTGATCTGCATCGGCGGAGGCGAACTTAAAGAGAAAGAAACTATTGAAATTGACCGCTATATAGCGGATATCGTCAAGGCGAGGATCGCGGCCGAAACGCCGGAAGGCGAGGAGCCAAGGAGGGGCCTGGCATTATTTGTCCCGACCGCCAGCCATGACACCAGGTCGTATTACAATTCATTTCATAAGATGTATACGGGTCAGTTTGGGCTGAAGACGGACGTCGCACTGACCGTTTACGGCGAGATGGATACCGAGAAGATCCACGACAAATTCCGGACGGCCGACATGATATATGTCGGCGGCGGAGACCCCATATATATGCTGCAGCATTGGCAGGAAAAGGGCATGCTCGAGTTCATCCGTGAGGCATACGAGCGCGGAGCACTCCTTTGCGGGCTGTCAGCGGGAGCTATCTGCTGGTTTTCGGAAATGTTTACTGATGCCGGAAACGAAGGCTATAAGCTGAGAGAGGGACTTGGCTGGTTAGAGGGCCGGATCTGCCCGCATTACAACGAAAGGGCGGACGAATTTGACGCGGCTGTACTCGCAGACGGAACAGGAGGGATCGCTCTTGAGAATCTGTCGGCAATAGAGTTCATCAACGATGAATTTAAAGGCGCGATAGGAAGCGGAACGGCCTGGCAAGTAGGCCTGAATGCAGACGGAAAACTCACAAAGGAAGCCCTTTAAAAATTGATATACAGGCAAAAAAACGGCGCAGCTTGAAGCTGCGCCGTTTTTGTAACTTTTAGTGCTTGTAAAGCGGTTTCTTGCTGTATGAGGTGTGAAGCAGCTGGTGCGCTTTGATGCTTCCGGGCTCTCCCAGAAGTTCCTCGTAGAGCTTGATGATGGCAGGATTTTCGTGAGATTTGCGGTGAGGGCGTGACTGATCGAGCTCGTAAAGAGCCTTGGCACGCAAGCCCTTGACATCAACAAAACTCATGGTATCCGCCGTCTGACGAGGCTGACCGCCACCGTTAATGCAGCCGCCCGGGCAGCACATGATCTCGATAAAGTGGTAATTCTTGGAACCGTTCTTGACCATGTTCAGAACCTTGTCGGCGTTGGCAAGACCGGAAACAACACATACATTTATTTCAACACCGTTGATATTGTATGAAGCCTCCTTGATACCCCTGAAGCCACGCAGTTCGTGGAAATCAACGCTTGAAAGTTCCTTGCCGGTAAGCTTTTCAGCTGCGCTTCGAAGAGCTGCTTCCATAACACCGCCGGAGGAACCGAAGATAACGCCTGCACCGGTTGACTCGCCGAGCGGATCGTCAAATGTTCCGTCCGCAAGGTCTTCAAACTTAAGGCCCATACGTCTGATCATTCTGATAAGCTCACGAGTTGTGAGGGCGATATCAACATCCGGAACACCGCATGCTGCCTCGTCTTCTCTGCGGATCTCCATCTTCTTGGCTGTGCAAGGCATTATGCTGACCATAACGATCTTTTCCTTAGGGATGCCGGCTTTTTCTGCAAAGTATGACTTTGTGATGGCACCGAACATCTGCTGCGGTGATTTGCAGGAAGAAAGGTTAGGAATAAACTCCGGGTGGTAGTGCTCGCAATAGTTGACCCAGCCCGGTGAGCAGGATGTGATGAGCGGCAGCTTGACGCCGGACTTCATGCGTTCAAGGAACTCATTTGCTTCCTCCATGATGGTAAGGTCGGCTGCGAAGTTAGTATCGAATACTTTATCAAATCCGAGCATGCGGAGGGCGGTAATCATTTTGCCCTCTACACAGGTTCCGATCGGAAGACCGAAGCCTTCTCCGAGTGCTGCACGTACAGCAGGAGCTGTCTGAACGACAACGTATTTATCCGGGTCATTTATTGCAGTAAATACTTCATCGATAGAATCCTTCTCGTGAAGAGCACCTGTCGGGCAGACAAGGATGCACTGACCGCAGCCTACGCATGCAGTCTCACCGAGGCCCATGTTGAATGCTGTGCCGATATTGGATTCAAATCCACGCTTGTTAGGTCCGATAACGCCGACGCCCTGAATATGTTCGCAAACGCTTACGCAGCGGTGACAGAATACGCACTTGTTGTTGTCACGAACCATATGAATGGCAGAGGTGTCGAGATCAAAATGGGTCTTGGCCCCGTCAAAACGTCCTTCATCTTCGATACCGTATTCACGGCAAAGCTTCTGAAGCTCGCAGTCATATGAACGTACGCAGGAAAGGCACTGTCTGTCGTGGTTGGACAGCAAAAGCTGCAGGTTCATGCGGCGGGCGTTCAGGACACGTTTGGAGTTGGTGAATATCTCCATTCCTTCACTGACCGGATTTACGCACGCGGCAACAAGAGTCTTGGCACCGGTGACCTCAACTACACACATACGGCAGGCACCGATCTCGTTGATCTCCTTAATGTAGCAAAGGGTCGGGATACGGATATTGTTCATACGGGCAGCTTCAAGAATGGTTGAGCCTTCCGGAACGACGTAGTCCTTGCCGTTTATCTTGATATTTACATTCTTCTTTACGAAATTAACATTAAACATATTGGTATTCATTTCGGTCCCTCCTTACGCTCTTGAGATGGCGCCCTTGCGGCAGGCACTCATGCAGGCACCGCACTTGATGCAGACCTTAGGATCGATAACGTGAGCCTCCTTGATATTGCCGGAGATGGCCCCTGCAGGGCAGCCCTTCTTGCACAGGCTGCAGCCCACGCATTTTGCGGGATCGATTGTATAGTTAAGCAGCGCCTTGCATACGCCGGCAGGGCATCTGCCTTCCTTGATATGGGCATCATATTCATCCCTGAAGCAGCGAAGCGTTGAAAGAACCGGGTTAGGAGTAGTCTGGCCGAGCGCGCAAAGAGCGTTCGTACGCATGAACTCGCTGAGCTCGAGCAGGGTGTCGATGTCTTCCTCGGTTCCTTTGCCTTCGGTGATCTTGGTTACGATCTCAAGAAGACGCTTTGAGCCTATACGGCATGGAGTACATTTGCCGCAGGATTCATCTACGGTAAACTCGAGGAAGAACTTGGCGATGTCGACCATGCAGTTGTCCTCGTCCATAACGATAAGTCCGCCGCTTCCCATCATTGAGCCGATGGCAATCAGATTGTCGTAATCGATAGGAACGTCCAGGTTGTCTGCTGCGATACATCCGCCGGAAGGACCGCCGGTCTGAGCAGCCTTGAATTTCTTGCCGTTAGGGCATCCGCCGCCGATCTCCTCAACGATCTCGCGGAGGGTGGTACCCATTTCGACTTCTACAAGGCCGGTATTCTTGATCTTGCCGCCGAGAGCAAATACCTTGGTTCCGTGGGACTTTTCTGTACCCATCTTGGCAAACCAGTCTGCGCCCTTAAGGATGATCTGAGGGATATTGGCCCATGTTTCTACGTTATTAAGAATAGTCGGCTGACCGAAAAGACCCTTTACTGCAGGGAAAGGAGGCCTTGGACGAGGTGTTCCTCTGCCGCCTTCGATGGAAGCCATAAGAGCAGTCTCTTCACCGCAGACAAAGGCACCGCTTCCGAGTCTTAAGTCGATATCAAAGTCGAATCCTGTGCCGAAAATGTTTTTGCCGAGAAGGCCAAGCTCGTGAGCCTGCTCAAGAGCAACTTCAAGCCTGTGGATAGCGATAGGATACTCAGCGCGGACGTAGATGTATCCCTGGTCAGCTCCGATAGCGTAGCCGGCGATCGCCATAGCCTCAAGAACAACGTGGGGATCGCCCTCAAGGATCGAACGGTCCATGAATGCGCCCGGGTCGCCCTCGTCGGCGTTACAGCATACGTATTTCTGAACGAGGCCTCTGTTGGCTGTCGCGAATTTCCATTTAAGTCCGGTTGGGAAGCCCGCACCGCCGCGGCCTCTGAGTCCGGAATCGATCATTGTCTGGATAACGCCGTCAGGTGTCATCTCAGTCAGCACCTTGTAAAGTGCCTGATATGCGTTGGTGGCGATGGCTTCATTAATATTCTCCGGAGCGATCACACCGCAGTTTCTGAGGGCGATTCTCTTCTGCTTTTTGTAGAACGGTGTCTCTGCGAGGGAAATGATACTTCCGTCTTCGAGAACAGAATCCTCATACAGAAGTTCCTTGACCGGTTCGCCGCCCGGAACAAGGTGCTTGTCAGCAACTGTAACAACATGTTCCGGAGTCATTCTTGAATAGAAAACGCCTTCCGGATAAACGATCATGATCGGGCCGAGTGTACACAGTCCGAAGCAGCCGGTTTTAACAACGAGCACATCGTCGATCTTCTTCTTCTTAAGTTCAGCTTCCAGGGCTTCGATGATGTTAGCGGAGCCTGAGGAAGTGCAGCCGGTGCCGCCGCAGACCAGTACCTGCTTGCGGTACTTGGTTTCTGAGGCAAGCTCGATGGCTTTTTCCTTTACTACTTTACGAACCTTGACGATATCGCCGTATTTATTTCGAATCTCATTTAACTGTTCAATAGTCATGGCGGTCCTCCTAATTGTATTTCTTGATAATGTCAGCTACCTGATCGGGAGTGACTTTGCCATAAACATCATCATTTACCAGCATTACCGGCGCAAGTCCGCACGCACCTACACAGCGGCAGTTATCAAGTGAAAACTTGCCGTCTTCTGTGATCTGGCCTGCTTCGATGCCCAATACCTTAACGAGTTCCTCGTAGACTTTCTGAGAGCCCTTAACGTAGCATGCGGTTCCAAGGCATACTGAAACCTGATACTGTCCACGCGGGGTAAGATTGAAAAATGAATAAAAAGTAACGGTCCCGTAAACCTTCTCAAGAGGGATGCGCAGTTCGTCAGCAATGATTTTCTGGACTTCGATCGGAAGATATCCGAAGATGTCCTGCGCTTTCTGAAGGATCGGGATCAATGAACCTTTTTCACCTTTATGAGCATTGATCACATCGTAGAGCTGAGTGATATTCTCCTGGTCCGGCTTAAAAGGAATGGGGGTGTTTCCTGTCATACTGATCTCCTATAAATATAATATGTTAAAAAAATAACGACCCTTAAAAGTTACAATATTTCATGATTTTGTGCAAGTAAAATTGCCCAAAAAGCGGGTACTGGATTTTGTGCAAAATTACAGATGCCTTCAAAAGGTTATTTTAATAAAAAGAATGCCCATCCCTTGACGCATCTTTTATATACGCTTAAAATATATTTATTGATTTATGAGTAATGTGCCACAATGGCAGAAAGGAAAGAATATGTCAGAAGAAATCAAATTGGTACTTGATAAAGACCCTGTTCCGGCAGCAGCAGATGTTTTGGAGGAGATCCAGGAAGTAGTTCAGGAGATCCCGGCAGCGCCTTATTTGGAAGATGCTAACCTGACAGAAGCTGAGATGAATGAGGTCAATACATTCGCTGAAGCTATAGATATCACGGATTCCGCCATTGCACTTAATTACGGAGCAGCTGCTCAGAAGAAGATCGCTGAGTTTTCCGAGACAGCTCTCAACGGCGTGCGTACTAAGGATCTGGGCGAAGTCGGAACGATGCTCTCCAGCCTGGTAGGCGAGCTGAAGACTTTCTCAACAAATGATACAGCCAAGGGCCTTAAGAAGTGGTTCCAGGGCAAGAAGAGCGCCCTTAAAACCATGAAGGCTAAATTCGATACAGTAGATAAGAACGTTGACAAGATCGTCGGTGCTCTTGAGGATCATCAGAACCAGCTGACGGAAGATACCGTGATGCTCGATAAGATGTACGATACCAACCTTAATTATTTCAAGGAACTGACCATGTACATCCTTGCCGGCAAGAAACGCCTTGAGCAGGAGCAGAACACCACACTCGTTGATCTTCAGAATAAGGCCAAGGAGACCGGCCTTGCTGAGGATGCTCAGGCAGCAAATGATTTCTCCGCAATGTGCGATCGTTTCGATAAGAAGCTGTACGATCTGGAGCTTTCAAGAACCATCAGCATGCAGATGGCTCCGCAGATCCGTATGATCCAGAACAGCGATATGCTGATGATCGAGAAGATCACCTCTACCGTTAACAATACCATCCCTCTTTGGAAGAATCAGATGGTACTGACCCTCGGAATGGCTCACGCAGACGAGGCAATGAAGACTCAGAAGGAAGTTAACGAACTGACTAACGAGCTCATCAAGAAGAACGCAGAGACCATCAAGCAGGGTACAGTCGAGATCGCTAAAGAGTCCGAAAAAGGCCTTGTTGAACTTGAGACAGTTAAATTCTCCAACGAGCAGCTTATCAGCGCTCTTGACGAGGTCGTTAAGATCCAGGAGGAAGGCCGCGAAAAGAGACGCGAGGCTGAGAATGAGCTTGGCAAGATTGAGGCACAACTCAAGGCTAAACTTCTTGATATCAGGAATGCCGGAACCGGCGCTGTAGAAGAGACCGTAGAGGCAGCAGCTGAAGTTCTCGAAGGTCAGGCAGTTGAGGTTGAATAAATGAGCAGCGGCGGCGGACGTGGCAAAGCGGGCATATCCGGCGGTGCGATAATCGTCTTACTTGGCATCATCGCGCTGATCGTTTCGGGCGTGGCGTTCAAGTCGATTTTTAAGGTCGTCCTGATAATCGTTCTGATCGTTTTCGGCCTGCTTATATGCGCAGTAGTTCTGATCGTGGTTCTTGCGCGTAAAGGCTCCGAGGATGAGGAGGAGAAGCGGGCGGCGGCCAAAGCGGCCAAAACCGGACTTTTCACCGACGGTCTGACAGATGAGGAGAAAGAAGCTCTCCAGGAAGGCCGTAAGAATCTTCTTGATGTCAGGATGGCAGCATCCAAGATCCGCGACATGGAAGTTCATGCGTCAGCTACTGAACTGTGCAACAAGGTCGAGCATATTTTCAGGACGCTGAAGGAGAAGCCCGGCAAAATAGTTGACCAGAGGCAGCTCATGAAGTATTATTTGCCGACTACGCAGAAGGTCCTTGGCCGTTTCGCAAGTCTTGAAACATCCGGCACACTGGCTGAGGATGCTTCGGCAAAGACAAAAAGCTTCCTGACAGATATGTCAGCGGCGATGGATAAGCTGTATGCGAACCTTTTCGACGAGGACAAGCTGAATATGGAAGTTGAGATGGAGGCAATGACGATTGCAATCAAGAGAGACGGACTGCTTCCGGACGGATATGCAGAAGAGCTTAATAAAGCTGTACAGGAATGAATAAGGATCACAACGAAATCACAGTAATGTTTAATACCGGCGCAGGCTGCGCCGGTATTTTAGCGCCCGAAAATAAGCTTCCGGTGGTAAATGCCGATATGCTTAAAGAGCAGCTGATGGCCAAAGGATTCAAGCCGGGAAGGGCCTTCAGCATTAATGACACGTATTATCTTCCCAAATGGTATGACAAAAACAGGCCTACGCTCCTCGTGTTGAATGACGCTGTTATCATCAGGGATTTCGGCGAGCGCAAATGCCTCACCTATAAATGTAAAGAATATGACGAAGATTGGAATATTTTATCGCAAAGCAAGACCGATCTTGATATAGAAGACGCTGCCCGCGGGGCGGCCTTCCTTGAATCCATCGGCTATAAACCTGTGATGACTATCAGGGACGATTGCCTTGTAATGAGCCGGGACGGACTCGAGCTGGTGATCGAATCGGTGGAGGGTGGGCGCCTCCTTTTTATTGAACTGGAAGAGAACGAGCGCTATCAGGGCATAGATACGCTGATCGGCAAGCTGGAAGAGACCGGGCTGGAGTATGACAGAAGTACGTATTTTGCCAAAAAAGCGCAGATAATATACGAGGAACTGTATTGTGACAGGCTTTAAGAAGGTCTTAAAATCAGCATTCCCGGCAACGCTGCCCGTTCTGGCAGGCTTTTTGGTGCTGGGACTGGCTTACGGCATACTGATGAGCTCAAAGGGATACGGCCCGGGATGGTCGGCTCTTTTCAGTTCGGTCGCCTTCTGCGGGAGCATGCAGTTCGTGGCGATAACATTTCTGACAGGCTCTTTTCAGCCGCTTCAGGCGTTGCTAATGACGATTCTGGTAAATGCGCGTCACCTTTTCTACGGTCTTTCCATGCTGGACAAATATAAGGGAACGGGCCGCTTAAAGACTCCGCTTATCTATTTTATGTGCGATGAATCATTCGCGATCAACTCAGCGGCCAAAGTGCCGGAGGGGATACAGCCAAAGCACTTTTATCTTGCCGTATCGATCCTCGACTGGATGTACTGGGTGATCGCAAGCACGCTGGGCGGCATAGTCGGAAGCCTGATCAACATAAATACAAAGGGACTGGACTTTGCGCTTACAGCCCTGTTCATAGTACTGTTCCTGGAACAGGTCAAGACGAAAAAGAAGCTGATCTGCGGATTTATCGGCATGGCAGCAGCTTTTATTTCATTACTTATATTCGGACCGGATGATATGGTCATTCCGGCAATGGCGATCATTCTTGTAACTTTGCTTCTGGCAAGGAGGGGATTATGCGACTGATGAATTGGCAGGCGCTCGTGATCCTCGCATGCGTGACTGCCGGAACTATATTAACAAGGTTTCTGGTGTTCTGGATCTTCCCGGAGACCAGGAAGCGGCCGAAGATCGTATCATACTTAAGTACAACAATTCCCGCTGCAATGATGGGACTTCTTGTTGTATACTGTCTCAAAGGAACGGGTATTTCGGCCTATCCGTGGGGCATTCCCGAACTGATCGCGATAGCGGTGACTGTCGGCCTTCACCTGTGGAGGAAGAAAGTGCTCCTCAGCATTGGCGTCGGCACGGTTTTATACATGGTACTGGTTCAGTTCGTCTTTAAGATGGCATAAAAAAGGAGGATATAGATATGGTTATTGATATTTGTCTGGATCACATTCCGGAGAAACTTTTCAGCGATGAGGCACTTCTGGCGCGCTTTATGGCGAGCCTGACACCGATGCACGGCGACATCTGCTACGTGGGCGACGCCAATGACGGCAAAAAGCAGATCATTATCGAAAAGCCCGCAGGATGCCAGAATCTGAATTATGTTGACGGCGAATACACTCTTGAGTATAAGCTTGAAGCCATGGACAAATACGGTGTAGATGCCGCAGTTATAAGAATCCCATGCTGGCAGGAGTGGCTGGATCTGGACACCTGCAAAATCGTCAACGACGAAGCAGCCAATCTGGCAGCACGCTCAGGCGGAAGGCTTTACGCAACGACATGTGTTCCGCCATGGAATACCAAGGAGAACATCTACGAGCTCGAGCGCTGCGTAAAGGAACTCGGCATGCATGGCGTTCAGCTTGCGGCACACTACGGAGAGCTGTACCTGGATCATGAAGCGTTCAGACCGTTCCTTAGGAAGGCACATGAGCTTGACGTTCCTGTACTCGTCCGTCACACCCCGCTTCCGGTAGATTACAAGTCGATCGTTGATTACAACAACGTAAGAAGACTGCTCGGAAGGATCATAGATCAGGAGACCGCAGTTGCAAGAGAGCTTTACAGTGACCTTTTCGAGGAGCTCCCGAATCTGAAGATGATCCATACCGCGCTTGGCGGAGGCTGGTTCGCAATTTATGATTCACTTGCACCTAAGGGAAATAAAAAGGAGACGGCGGGCCGCCTGGACACAGGCGTTGGCAATACCATCGCCGACAGACTTGTGAACAACCTTTATTTTGAGGGAACACATATCCACACATATGGCAAAAAGGCCATCGAGGCAGCCATCAACATCTGCGGCGCAGACCATATTTTGTTCGGATCATCATATCCGGTACTCGAGAACTGGATGCCGGACGGCGTACAGTTCATGGAGACGCTCGATATCACAGAGGAAGAAAGAGACCTGGTCAAGGGCGGCAACGCTGCAAGACTTTTCAAGATCTCTTTATAAGGTTATTGAATGACGGAACAGATCGGGAAACGTTTTGAAGAGCTTGCAAGGCGCTCATTTGAAAGTGGGCAATATATTTTCACGGATTTTCTGAATCAGGCAGAGCTTGACATCTTCCTTTCGATGGGTTCTGAATTATCCTACGCGGGGGCGAAGCTGTGGGGCGGATATGAAGGAAGCGAAAGGAAGATGGTGCGCTTCGGAAGCGAGGAGCTCTTAGGCTACGCGTGCGAATATCCTATAGCCTGCCTGCTTGCCGAGCCTTTGTCGGAGAAATTTGCCGCGGAATACACGCACAGAGATTATCTTGGAGCGCTTATGGGGCTCGGGATGGAGCGGCGCATGTTCGGAGATATCTGCGTCAGCGGCAAATCCGCCTATATTTTCGTGGCAGAACAGGCAGCAGATTATGTCATAGAGAATCTGACTGGTGTCGGGCGCAATAATATCACCTGCAGGAGGGCTGATTTCCCGGAGGATTTTCTGAAAAAGCTTAAAAGGCAGCAGACTATCCGGTGCGCTTCACTGAGAGCTGACGCGGTTATCGCGGGAGCGTGGAATCTTTCAAGATCAGCCGCGGCAGAGCTTTTCAGACAGGAGAAGGTGACCGTCAACGGCCGTACCGTACTGAATAACGACAAAATGCTCAGCGTCGGTGACGTAATATCCGCGCGTGGATTTGGCAAATTCGACATTGCCTCCCTCGGCTCGCTGAGCCGAAAGGGCAAACAAAACATCAATATTGAACTTTATTAATGTTTTTATTCCAGTACAAAAATTGGCTTGACTTAACCTGGGCAAGGCATTACAATATGCACAAATTTAACCATTTAAAGCTTTAACGCACTAAACTATGAAGACTTTTAAACTCATCGAAAAAGAATACGGATATTACTACTATCTCGGGGCCGCCCGTAAGATGGAGTAATTCTCGTGCTTATTAATTGCTTGCAGGGCTGCGCGGGAATACCGCGCAGTTATTTTTATATTAGAGGTAATCGTCATGTTTTTGAAAATCATCATTCTGGTATTATTCATTGCTCTTATGGTAGTCGTTGGAATTATCTGCAGAAAATCCACCAACGACGTTAATGGATTCGTTCTGGGCGGAAGAAACGTCGGCTCCTGGCTCAGCGCCTTTGCTTACGGCACTTCTTACTTCTCCGCGGTCATCTTCGTCGGATACGCCGGACAGTTCGGATGGAAATACGGTATTTCATCAACATGGATCGGAATCGGCAATGCGCTGCTTGGATCTCTTCTTGCGTGGGTCATCCTCGGAAGACGTACCCGTCTTATGACTCAGCATATTGACAGCTCTACAATGCCTGAGTTTTTCGGCAAGAGATTCAACTCACCGGCACTTAAGACAGCCGCTTCGGTCATCGTATTTATTTTCCTGGTTCCGTACACAGCATCGCTTTACAACGGACTTTCAAGACTTTTCGAGATGGCCTTCCACGTTGATTACGTATGGTGCGTAATAGCAATGGCAATTCTTACCGGTGTATATGTTCTCCTTGGCGGATACATGGCTACAGCCGTTAACGACTTCATCCAGGGCATAATAATGCTTTTCGGCATCCTGGCGATCGTAGCAGCGATCCTTAAGACAAACGGCGGCTTCAGTGCAGCACTTGCAACACTTTCTACCATAACTGCCGAGACCGCGCCTGAACTTAACGGAGCGTTCGTATCCTTCTTCGGCCCGCAGCCGATACAACTTCTGGGAGTAGTCCTTCTGACATCACTTGGAACATGGGGACTTCCTCAGATGGTTGGCAAGTTCTACGCCATCCGCGACGAGGCCGCAATAAAGAAAGGCACTGTAATATCAACATTCTTCGCCATCATAGTTGCGGGCGGATGCTATTTCTTAGGCGGTTTCGGACGTCTGTACGGCGATGTTGTGGAATTCACAGCATCAGGCTCACCGATTTACGACAGCATCATTCCGGGAATGCTCGCTACACTTCCGGACGCACTCATCGCACTGGTAGTTATCCTTGTACTTTCAGCATCGATGTCAACTCTGTCCTCACTCGTTCTTACTTCCGGTTCGACCCTGACGCTCGATATCATTTCGCCGGCTGTTAAGAAAGCAAGAATGGCATCCAATTCCGGCAAAGTCGGCGCAGATGGCCAGCCGGGCATGACAGAGAAGGGCAAGCTTTCATGCATCCGTCTCCTGGTTGTATTCTTTATCGTTGTATCTTCGATAATTGCGATCGTACAGGTAAAGAGCTCTGTAACATTTATCGCACAGCTTATGGGAATTTCCTGGGGCGCACTTGCCGGAGCATTCCTGGCACCGTTCCTTTACGGTTTATACTGGAAGCGCACCAGCAAAGCTTCCGTATGGACAAGCTTCATTGTCGGCGTAGTAGTTATGTGCGCTTGCATGATCTGCACCTTCACAGGCCAGACCTTTATCAGCCCGTACTTCTCATCACCGATCAACGCAGGCGTTCTCGCAATGGTTGCAGGCCTTGTGATCGTGCCAATCGTAAGTCTGTTTACCAAGGCGCCTGAGAGGGAAGTTACCGACGAAATGTTCTCTTGCTACGAGAATACCGTTACTGTCAGAGCAGCCGATGTACTGACAGAAGTTGTAAAAGAAGACTGATCGAACTCCCAAAATAAAAAATAACATAGTTTATTTGGTAAAAGCCCGGGAATTACCCGGGCTTTTATCATTGCTAAATGAATTGTGGCCTGCCTTTAACCTATTTATAATTGGAGATAAGAAAAGGGTCGCCCTTTTTGTTTCTATACATCTACATCTATAGATAAGAAAGAGGAGGAGAAAATGAGCACAAAAGCACAGAATAACCCCTTAGAAGAAGATTACATCATTGAGGATATATCAGATGAGCAGTCAGCCGGCCGCAAAAGCAGGGCGTGGATATGGATCATAATTGTCCTGATAATAGTACTCGGAGTCCTGGCGTGGAGGATCGTTCCGAAGCTGATGAGACCCAAGATATACGAGCCGCTTGTAGAGCCTTTCATCATGCCGGAGCCGAAGGTGGAGATCACGACCAGACTTAAAGACGCGGTCGAGATCAGCGAGCTTTCAACGGCGGAATTCCACTATCAGGGTATAGCCCAGATGCGCGACAACAAAGACAAGAAAGATATCTATATCTGCTACGACTCAACCGTGAAGGTCGGGATCGATGTGGCGCAGATATCCTTCCTGGAAAATGAAGAAACCAAGGTCGTTACCGCTATTTTGCCTGAGCTTAAGACTTTGTCCGTTACTGTGGATTCGCAGCCGGAGTACCTGCCGAAGGACCCGGATATCAATGTTGCAGACGCTCTGGAGGCTTGCAAAAAGGACGCGCAGGATGCCGCTGACTCGTCACTGGAGCTGAAAAGGGCCGCTATCGAAAACCTTAAATCGACTGTTGAGGCTTTGACAAAGCCGGTGCTCGATGCGGAAGGCTATGCCCTTGCATGGGCTGAATAAGGAGGCCGAAGTATGAACAAAAGAGTATTTATAACGTTGATATTATCGATTTTAGTTATGGCTTGCCTTGCCTCCGCCGGATGCGCGGGATTCATACCGGATACACCGGAAGAGACAGAAGAGCCGACAACGGTAATCGAAGAGCCCACCGTTGAATTCACCGGAATTCCGTCGATCGCGGAGCTTGCGACCCTTCAGTGCTATTATCACAATGTTGCAAAATATGAGCAGGATACGTCCAAATTTAAGGAATTCTTCTTTAACATGGGCTATCAGAGAGTCTGGATCGAATACGACGGAATAATCGATGTTGGCGTCGATGTCAGCGAGATAAAGGTCGGGACAGACCACACCGCCAAAACGGTCAGCGTGTCCTTGCCAAAGGCCCAGATCCTGTCGGTGGATATAGATGAGAAATCAATTTCAGAGCCGATCAGCGAAAAAGGCTGGATGACCAAGGACCTTACGAAAGAGCAGCTGACAGAACTTGTATATGACGCGAGGGACAAGATGCTCGAAGAAGCTGAGCAGGACAGCAAGCTTTTAGACAGCGCGAGAAACCGCGCGAAAAGTATCATCGAGCTATACGTCAAGAATCTGTGCAAAGAATTTGAAGTGTCCTACACGATCGTGTGGACCGAATAAAAAAAACTGCCTCGCATACGCGAGGCAGTTTTACTTTACAACATTTAGCCTTTATATTTCTCAGTCCTCTTATCATTGATAGTTCCGCTCCAGTTAAGGCCGAATCCGAAATCCCAAGTATTTCCGGCACTGTCACGGTAGCAGTCAATGTCAAACGGTGTGTCCTCGAGATGGGCTTCAACCGCATCCATATCCTTTGGCATCTGGAATGGCAGCAGTCCACTTGGTTCGAACTGTCCGGAAAGGGCTTCCATGATGACGCTTTCAGGAGTGCTTCCCCAGCACATGATAACTGCTGAACACAGCGGCTCAAACTCGGCCGGCACGCACGGATTCATGCTGCGGATTATCGCAACGACCGGCTTATCTTTCATTGCCTTTTTAACTTCAATCAGATTATCAAGGTCATATTTATTGTATGTGCTGACGGTCTTGCCTCTGTAACTTAAGTTTTCTTTCTTCCCGTTTACGATGCTGCCACCGACGCTGACTTTGCGTGCGTGGGTTGCTGTATAATCGCCGTACTGAAGGGAGATAGGGATGACCTCGCCCGTCTTAAGATGGGTTCCGTTTCCGCTCTGCGGGGTGTCCATGAGCACAAAAGCGATGTCGGCCTCTTCCGGGGTATCGGTAACTGTGAAATAATTAGAGACCACGTCTTTATTAAATGCCTTATGGCAGGTGATCTCGTCAATGGTTCCGCTGCGGTCCGGAATCCCGCCCTTGTATTTATCTGCGATATAGACCTTCTTGCCTGCGATCGGCAGGAGCCCGTCATTTTTAAGCATAACAACGGATTTGCGATGGGCATCCAACCCGTACGCCTGATGCTCACTGGAGCCTACGATTTCATTTGCTGTCTCCGGGTCGCTGTACGGATTTTCAAAGGAGCCAACGCGGAAGCAGAACTTCAGAATCCTTTCTGCCGCATCAGAAACTCTGGCATCAGCCCAATCCTTTCCGTGCTTTTCAACCGCAAGCTCATAGCCGCCTTTAAGGACAGCCAGTTCTCCGAGACCGCCGAGCTGGTCGATGCCGGCCTCAAGCTGTTTAAGAGCACGCTCCTCAGGGGTTGCGTCAACCATTCCCCATGCGCTCGAGCGGCGGTTTCCGAGCTTCTTTCCGCCCGTGATCCAGAAGTCAGTGCAGACAAAGCCATCGAATCCGAGCTTTTCGCGAAGCAGGGTCGATGTCGTATAGTGGTTGAAGCTGGAGCCGGCATCCTCTGCCTCATCGCCGCCGATTCCGTATATTACGTCATAGCAGCTCATTACAGATGAAACCTCGCCTGTAGGTCCGTCGAGTTTAAAGACTCCGTCTGTCCAAGGCCTCGTCCTTTCGGCAAAATTATTGCCCGGATAGATGGCAAATCTTCCGTTAAAGCTGTGGCTTTCACGGCCGCCCTCACCGGTCGATCCCGGCCAATGCTTGGCCATGGCCATGACGCTTCCGGCGCCCCAGCCATCTTCCGTGGCCTCTGCCGCACGGTTAGTCTGATAGCCGTCGCAGACAGCACGGCCGAGGTCGGCATTGAGTGCCGGGCAGCTGCCGTAAGTGGCGTTAAAACGGTTCCATCTCGGATCGGTCGCGACATCTACCTGCGGGCCGAGTTCCATGGTGATTCCCATCGCCCTGTATTCCTCGGCAACGGTTTCTGCCATAAAGCGGGCGATCTTCGGGTCAAAGGTGGCACCGATTCCCATATTGGTCGGCCATGATGTAACGTCCTTCTCGCCGAGGTCGCTGTGAGCATCGGTGAATGCGCGAGGGTTGGTGGAGAAGATTACCGGAATTCCAAGGCGGGTCTTTTCAGCCATTCTTTGCACATTGTTTGTGTATTTTGCAGCTGATGCAGGGTCTTCGATCGAGGAGAGCAGCCAGAATCTGAGCCCGTCCTCTTCCATATATGCCACAGCCGCCTTATCCGGCTTGGTGTGATCGTAATCTTTTGCAAAATCCTCTGCGGAAAGTCCGCTTACGGCAAATCTTGCGCGCAGGGCCGGGTTTTTCTCCAGTGCCTCAGGAGTGATTTTCTGAGCGAGGAAAAAGCCTGCGTGCAGCATCATGCTGAGTTTCTCGTCTGTTGTCATCTGAGAGAGGAGGTCAGCGACTCTCTCACTTATCGGAAGGCGCCAGTCCTCATAAGGGTCGATTTTTCCGTTCCCGTTTAGATCTTTGAACGCAAATCCGTCGTCCTCGAGCAGCTTGACTCCTGAGGCAGGATCGAACGAAAGCGTTCGCCCACCCTCATTGATGACAAGCGAGTAGCCGTCTTTTTCTTCAATGTGCCATTTCTTCATAACTATATCTCCTTAATTTTTAGTTGTCGTTTAGATCATTCGTGCCTTAACGCGTCGATCGGATTGAGACGTGCGGCCTTTACTGCCGGGATCAGTCCGAATATGATTCCGATCACCATCGAGAAAACAACGGCGATGATGATTGCCGGAACGGAAACGGCAGTCGGAGTTGAAGACAGGTAAGACAGAAGATATGCCAGTCCGATTCCCACGAGAACGCCGATGATACCGCCAAGGCTTGTAAGCGCGATCGCTTCTGTCAGGAACTGCCAGAGGATGCGGCGTTTTCTGGCACCGATGGCTTTCTTAAGGCCTATCTCAGAGGTTCTCTCTGTTACTGAAACCAGCATGATATTCATAACACCTATGCCACCGACCAGAAGGGAGATGCCGGCGATCCAGATCAGCTGTTTGTTGGTCTGGGAACTGAGCTCCTGAAGCTCCTGCGCCTGGCTTAAAAGGTCCTCGCTTCTGTAACTGAACTGGGAATTGATCCCGGTTATCTGAGTAGACGTAAGGAGTTCTTCGGCGCCCTTGCCGGCCTTGGTCATAGCTTCGGTGGAATTGGCCTTGACGACCACATTCTGCGGCTCATCGTATTTGTAAATAATAGGCCAGCAGCTGTCCGGAATGAAGATCTTGCCGCCGCTGACATCAGCGTAGGTGTAATAATCGGAGAGATTGTCGATCTTGAGATTCTGGTTACTTTTGACCGACACAACGCCTACAACGGTGAATGTCTCCGTGTTCATCTCGATTGTCTGACCGATGGAATTTTCTCCGCTGAACATAGATTCTGCTGCACCGGAGTCGAGAATCGCAACTTTCCTGTAATCGGCAAAATCCTCTTCGATAAAATTCCTTCCGTAATTGACTTTGTAGTTATATACGTCGAAATAATTGCTGTCGATTCCCAGAACGCTTCCGGAAAAAGCCGTGTTCTTGTAGAAAATATTATTTGCGTAGTCACGGCTATGGAAAAGGGATGCACGCTTGATCCCGTCTAGCTTCTCAAGGGCTTTTCTGGTATCCTCGGTTATCTCCAGCACACCTTCCGGGTTAGGCGAGTATGCGAGGTCATAAGGGTAATCGTTCTGATAAAGCCTGATCTCAACGGCATTGTTGCCGGATCCGACCAGGTTCTGCTTGATCACATCGTTAGTGCCTTTGATCGTGGACACAATGGTTATGATCGAAGCGATACCGATGATGATACCAAGCATGGTCAGGAAAGACCTGAGCTTGTGATTCCATATACCCTGAAATGCTAAAGCAAAATTCTCAAACATAGTTTATTCTCCAAAACTACCAGTTGTACAAATCGTTTGTGTTGCCTTCTTCTGTTTGGGCGCCGTCGATGGCTTCCGCAACATAAGGGAAGGCAAGATAATCATCCTGCGAGATAGAGCCGTCCAGAACCTGGATGTACTCGCCCCACAGCGTTTTGCCTGTCCTGAGCTCGCGCTTGGAAAGCAGGCCGTCTTCACCGCGCACGTATGCGTAGTATTTGCCGTTTTCCGCTTTGGCAAAGGCTTTCATCAGGTAAATCGAAGTATCATTCTCAGCGGCGCGGAACGTAACATTTACGTACTGGCCTTCCTGCAGAGCGGCAGATGCGTCTACGCTGATGTAGAAATCGTAGTACGAAACGTTGTTATTATTGTTTGTCCAGCCTTGCGTTGCAGAAGGAGTAGAGGAAAACTCAAATATGGTTCCCGTGACCTGTTCACCGCTCATCCATGAATAGATGTCGACTTCCTCGCCGATATAGTGGCTCTCAAGGTCCATCTCGGAAATGACAGCTTTGACCAGGAAACCGCCGCCACCGCTTACTACCAATGCAGGGGTTTTGGCACCGGGCTCAAATCCCATTTCGTCAATGGTAACTACCTCTCCGTCGATCGCCGCGTAAACGCTGCCGTCGGAAACTTCCTTAAGCTTGCGCTGATATTCGACCTGGGACATACGGATCTCAAGATCGAGGTCCTGGATCTGTTTAGCAAGCTCTGCTTTCATAGCGGCAAGTTCTGCTGCCGTGTAGAACGATGTCGGAGGGTAATAAGGCTCCACCGGATCTTCTTCGCCGCCCTGGCTGAAATCCGGGTAAGGAGCATCAATTATCTTGAAAGTATACCCAACTTCTTTTATGTCAAAACGTATGCCAAAGCAGTTCAGAATAGCTCCCTCAAGAGAGTCTTCTTCGCAGATGGCAAATGTGCAATAAACTACGCCCGGTCCTTCGTCAGGCTTGGTAGGCTCAGTAGGCTCCGTTGGCTCGGTAGGTTCCTCCTGCTCCGAAGTGGGTTCAGTTGCAGATGTCGGATCTTCGGAACTTGGCCCTTCTTCGGTTTCAGATTCAGGCTCGAACTCCGGCTCAGTCTCAGAAGAAGGTTCGGTTTCCGGCTCGGTAGGCTTCTCGGGCTCGGTAGGCTTCTCGGGCTCGTCTTCCTTGGCCTTTTCGGCCTTCAGGTCAACCAATGATCTGATGAATTCGGAAGTGAATGAATCGTCAGATCCCCAAAGATATACGAAAGGATCATCAGCGGTACCCTTGCCGTCGAAAAAGAATGGCGTGATCTCAGGCTTCAAAGGCTTTTTCTCAGGCTCCGGTGTAGGAGCGGGAGGCACATAAGGCTTGAGCGTATTAACGTAAGCAAGCTCATTCTCGGCATCCTGCTTGCGAAGCACCAGACGCTGAACCTCTATCTCAGCCCTCTTAAGCTCGATATCTGAGAGCGTTGTATCGTAGGTAAGCAGCAGGTCTCCTTTTTGGACCTTCTGACCGGGCTCGACTGCGACCTCGGTGATCTTCTGCGTCGATGAGACGAAGATATTCTGAAGTCTGTCGGTCGTAACGAAGCCCTCACACTCGGAATAGTCTATCCAGGTGTTCTCCATGGTAAAGTCCATAGCTGAGTATACTTTGCATACGACAGGCTTCTTCTGCTTGAAATAGTAAAGTCCGCCCGCGGCCAGAGCGAGGGCAAGAACTACGCAAATTATGATAATTAAAGGTTTTTTGGATTTTTTCATATCTTTACTCGATCATTCCGTCACGGATGTGGTATATCTTGGAGGCTCTGTCGGCAACCGCCTGCTCATGCGTGATCATGATTATGGTCGCGCCCGCTGCGTGGAGCTGGTCAAATATCTCCATTATCTGATCGCCGGAAGCACTGTCAAGGGCTCCTGTCGGCTCATCTGCGAGAAGGATCTTGGGGCTTCCGACCATTGCGCGGGCAATGGCGATCCTCTGGCACTGGCCGCCGGACAACTGGTTCGGTCTGTAGTTCAGACGTTCTCCCAGGCCGACCTTTTCCAGGGCTTCAATTGCCATCTCGCGGCGCGTTGCCTTTGGAACGCCCCGATAAAGAAGCGGCAGGGCAACATTGTCAATGGCGTTCAGCTTGGGAAGCAGGTGAAATGACTGGAAAACAAACCCAATTTCGTTATTGCGGATGTCCGCAAGCTGGTTATCATTGCACTGACCGAGGTCTCTGTCGCCCAGAATATATGTTCCTGATGTAGGGACGTCGAGACAGCCGATCAGGTTCATCAGCGTTGTTTTGCCGGAACCGGACGGGCCCATGATGGCCAGATAATCTCCTTCTTCTACCGTAAGGTTGATGTTCTTCAGTATGTGAACAACATCTTTACCCTGGGGGAAGTCTTTACATATATCGTGTAACTCAAGAATCACAGCAGTTCTCCTTTATTATTCGGCAATGGTTTCGACTCCGAACGCCATGTCAACAGCGCCCTCGTATGCGCCGTATTCGGCTTCAGGCATTACGCCCGGGACATCGTTAATGAAGCTGTTTTCATCGAATTTGCTGACCGGAGCGCCTGCAGAGCAGGTCTCATCAGGAAAGGCGATATAATCCTCTGCGGATAAACCGGACTCTACAACGTAGGTGCACAGGAATTCGTCATAACAGCCGAGCCTGATCTTGCGCTTTTCAAGCTTGTCTTTGGATGAGGCTGCCCAGACCCATGGATCGGAGTCCGCATCTACGATGTAGTACTCAGGAAGATTGATCTCCTGCTTCTTTTTCTCGCCCTGACCGTAATCAGGCTCGATATATACGTGCTGGCCCATCATGAGGCCCTCGGTGGAATCCAGCTCAATATAGAACGGATACTTGGAGGATGTGCTCATGGAATCCATGCTGTCATAAACCATATAGTAATCTTTCTGGCTGCTTTCGGGATTTTCAAAATCGACGCCGCTGACAGAGCCGGTCCAGGTCTGCTCATCAACTCTCGAGCGTATAAGAACAGGCATTCCCTCGTAAAGGGAGTAAGCGTTGGTCTCGTTAACGAGACCCTTGACACGGTAGCTGCCGTCCATCGAAATGATCATATAGGCCTGTGGATTGCCGTAGTTGTCGTACTGAGATTCATTTATCGCGCTTATCGTGCCCGAAATCGGAGCGGTCACTTCTGTCTCGGTAAGTTCCGTCTGGAGCTGCGCGATCTCCTTGTTCTTGGCTTCCTGATTGTACTTTGACTCAAGGATATCAGCTTCAAGTGCCTGGATCTCTATGCTGTAAGACAGCTGCTGATCGGCAGGCGCCTTAAGCTTATCGGCCTCGAGCTGGCTCTTCTGTTTGTACATGTTGGTGAGGCTGTTCTGCATCTGTTCCAGCTGAAGCTTGGCCTTCTCCAGGGTAAGCGCTGAGCTTTCGCTGTCGTATGTGAATAAGACGTCGCCTTCTTTAACAGTGTCTCCGACTTCGACAAGAACCTCATCGATAACCTGATTTTCGCTGCGCTCAACGGAAGCTTCGCCTCTTGAAACGACCATTCCGCCATATCGGTCATATGTTCCGACTGAGCCGATTCCGCAGATCATGGCAACAGAGGATACTGACACGGCGTCTTCCGGCGCGTCCTTCTTAAAGCAGCCGGACAAAAGCGCGGCAGCCAGTGTAACAGAAAGAATTAATACAAATATTCGCTTCTTCATAGGTACAACCTTTCAGAAAAATAAAATGTGCTCACTGTATTATACGATAGTGAGCACACTTTTTTGTGAATTAATTTAAAATTATTTACTTTGTTTGAAAAGCCAGTCTCTGGCAGCCTCAAGCTGGTATACCAGGTGCCAGGTGCCTGCGTGTCCGTTTCCGGCGGTCGGCTTGCCCTGCGATGGACGCAGAACGGATTTGCCCGGGAACATCGTGATCCTGAATGTAGCCGGATCGCCGTCATTCCATACTTCTGCAACCTGTCCGTTCAGAATGTCGAGCGGCTGGTCACCGTCAATGTATGAGCGGGCAATGTGTCCGCCAATGCTTTCGGCAACTTCCGGAAGATCCGCGAAAGCTGCGCCGCCCTTGTCATCTTCTGAGAGGAACATCCAGATATGCTTGTTATATAAGGTAGCGGTCTTCTGCTTATCCCAGTGTCCGGCCGGCAAAAGCCCTGCCGCGAAATAATCCGGAAACTCGATCATCAGCTGCAGACTGGTCATGAAGCCCATTGACTGCCCGGTAGTATAAATTCTGTCAGGGTCAACGTTGAAGCGCTTCTGGATATCTTCGCACAGGTGCTGGATGGTGTAAATATCATCGAAGCACCAGTATTTATCGTTCGCAAGCGGATATTCCTTCTCGTACTGCGGAGCGACGATGATGCAAGGATGCTTCTTCTGCTCCTCTTCCGAAGCGAAGATGGTAGCACCGATTCCCTGCTCCAGTGTAACAAGCGGGTCAAGTCCGATCGCGCCTGCGTCGTGGATGAACAGAAGCAGAGGATATTTAACGCTTGGATCATAATCTGCCGGAACGAACAGATTGTACTCGACTTCAGCATACTCGTCGGCAAAACGGTCCTGAGTAAACAGGTCGACCCACTTGTTCATTTCAAGATTTGAAACCTGCGGCTCATCCCATGCAGTAAGAATGCTGCCGTCAGCGGCCTTTATATCCTTAAGCTGCCGAACGTTGACTGCTAAAGGCTTGCGATCCCAGCTAATGCCGTGAGGACCTGCAAAAACTCTTCCGTCAGGAAGAATCGTTTCACGAGGACCACCAGGACCACCAGGACCACCCGGGCCTCCGGGAGGAGGTCCCTGCGGACGTTTAGGTCTTAAGGATGTTAATGTAATGCTGTCTTCGTCATCAGGATCGAGCTCGATAATAACGAACTGACCATCTGCCTCGGAAGGAGTGAATGAAACTTCGTTTGTGACAAGAACGCCGGTGATCGTGCGGCCGGGAACCGTGAAAGAGTCTGCATTTACCGAACCGGCAGATATTATTGCCGGATATTCAACGGCCAGAGACGTGATGCGCTGTCCATCGACAAATGGCATTGAAATGGCTGTAATGTTGTTCATTTTTAGTCTCCTTTTTTTGCTTTCAAGTATATCACAATCGGTTCAAAAAGAGTCACGGAAAATGTTTGATATTGTCCGCGAGTCGCTTTATATGGTAAAATTATCTAAAATGAGATATGAACAGGACAGATTACATGAATTCATATTTTAATGAAGATTACGGAAAACTCTATATCGTTGCCACGCCCATAGGCAACTCTAAAGATATGTCGCCAAGAGGCATAGATATCCTTACCAACGCAGATATCGTAGCTGCCGAGGACACCAGACGGTCGATGATATTGTTCAACAAACTCGGCATTCGCAACAAGCTGATATCCAACCACAAGTTCAATGAGCACGGGAAGGCAGGATATTTTGTGGATGAGATGAAGGCAGGAAAAAACGTTGCCGTCATCACAGACGCGGGAACGCCCTGCATTTCCGATCCCGGCAATGAGCTGATCAAGAGCGCAATAGAGAATGGGATAGAAGTAATCGGAATCCCCGGATGCTGCGCAGCCGTAACGGCATTGTCGATCTCGGGCTTTGAACTCAGAAATTTTGCTTTTTACGGATTTATGCCGAGAGAGAATGCGGATAAAAAGAAAATGTTTGCCGAAATCAGCAAGAACAACTCGATCCGCACGTACGTTTTCTATGAGTCGCCGATGCGTATCATGACCGCGATCGAGTACATGACGCAGAACGAGATACCATGTAATATATGCCTGTGCAACGATCTGACAAAGCTTTACGAGCATTCGTTCAGAGGGCGCCCGGCCGAAGTGCAGGACCAGCTCCTGGCCAAGGGCAACTACGACAAGGGCGAGTTCGTGCTTGTGGTGGAGTTCGACGAGGAATTCTTCGTGCAGAAAGAAGAACACACCGTTTCCGCTGAGGCTTTGCTGGTCGATGTAATGCTTCAAAATGAATGCGGGATCAAGGATGCGGTCGACGCTGTACTTGCCTCGGATGGAAATACATACAGCAAAAATGAACTGAAACGAGCAGGTTTGAACCTGAAAAATATGTTTGCGAACTGATACTATATGATGAAAGCCGTTGTAATTATTACCAAATTACAGGCGGCTTTTTTGTTAGGGTTTCAGCTCGGATGTACTTTTTGGAACAATATTCTGTTCATACTGCACAATTTAGGGGGGGGGTAATTGTTGCAATTAGCAATAAAACAGTAGATTGTATAGGCAAATTTCGATAAAAATTACAAAACAAACATCTTGACTTGCCATATATCGGCAGTAATATAATCCACTTACAAACCCACGGGGAGGGTATTGATATGGAGAAATCTTTAAGAGAGGTGGCTGCTGAATCAGGAATTCCGCGAACGACGCTGCAAGCATACGTATCTGCGGGATTGATCAAGCCTTCTATCAAGGAAAACGGTTATTGGTACTTTGATGAAGGCATCATGGAACGTCTGAAACTTGTGCAATACTGTAAGGCTCTGGGATTTACTTACAGGCAGATTCTGGAGCTCCTGAATGACCCGAAGGCAGACAGAGAGCAGAAAGTTGAGGAGAAGCTGGCTGCAATAGCCCAAGAGAAAGCCAGGCTGGAGACTCTTCTTCAGGATACGCAGATGAAGCGCAGACTGATTGAGTTTTGACGGCCGAGTAAATATGAGATAAACAGAGCGGGATGGCATGATGCCGTCCCGCTTTTTTATATCCTGTATATGGTGTATAATCTAAAAAGGGAGGTAATGAGCAATGCCTTTTTCGATAATCAAAGATGATATAGTCAGATTAGATGTTGATGCGATCGTAAACGCGGCAAATACGGAGCTGCTTGAAGGCGGAGGCGTGTGCGGTGCGATATTTGCTGCGGCAGGTGCGGGAAAGCTC
The DNA here is from genome assembly GCA_045627365.1 of Lachnospiraceae bacterium. Taxonomy (GTDB): domain Bacteria; phylum Bacillota; class Clostridia; order Lachnospirales; family Lachnospiraceae; genus RGIG5612. The sequence continues at coordinate 35,858 of JAZQNN010000017.1, read as the reverse complement.
CAGGCAGAATGCGACAAGCTTTCACCGATCAGGACCGGAGAAGCCGTGATCACAGGCGGATATAAGCTTCGGGCAAAGCATATAATTCATACCGCAGGGCCGGTCTATAACAGATACAGCAAGGATGAAGCGGACCGCCTTCTGGCCGCATCCTACACGAATTCGCTTGAACTGGCCAAAAAGAATAAGCTGGAGAGCATTGCTTTTCCGCTGATTTCTGCCGGAATATACGGGTTCCCGCCTTCTGAGGCGATGAAAGTTGCTTCCGGTGCAATACGGGAGTTCCTTGAAGAGAACGACATGGACGTACGCCTGATCGTGCGCGTTAAGGAAGCTTTCGAGGACGACGCTCTTCATAACGAATTGGAGGAGTATATCTGTGCGGAAGGCTTTGATGGCGAATGGGACGACTACCACGCCGGTATCGCAAAACGCAAGGCCATGTATAACCGGCCGCTTATGGGAGCTCACAAAGCGTCGGCACCTGCTGCCGATTTTATGTGCCAAAATGTGGCCTGCGATATGGAGCCCCTGGATGAGCCTTTTTCTGTTATATTGCTAAGGTTGATCGATGCGAAAGGAATGACGGATCCGGAAGTTTACAAGCGTGCCAATATGGACAGACGTCTTTTCTCAAAAATACGTTCGGACAGCCATTACGTGCCGTCCAAGAAGACGGTCCTCGCGCTTTCGATCGCACTGAGACTTTCAATCGGGGAAACGGAAGACCTGCTTGAACGCGCAGGGTTCGCGCTCTCGCGCAGCCTGCTTTTTGATACTATCGTGCGATTTTTCATAGAACGGGGAGAATACGATATATTCAAGATCAACGAAGAACTGTTCAGAAAAGACCAGTCGGTCTTCTGATTTGTCGCTTCACAGGCGACCAAACACCCTCCTTGCCGGATTATATTATTGCCATAACAAGCAATAATTATGACCGATAAGGAGGGTTTTATTATGAAAAAAGGATTAACAGAATTAGTCTTTATCTTAGACAAGAGCGGCTCTATGTCAGGGCTTGAAAGCGACACCATAGGGGGCTTCAACTCGGTGCTTGCCAAGCAGAAGAAAGAAGACGGGGAGTGCGTGATCACCACGGCGCTTTTTGATAACCGCTACGAACTGCTTCACGACAGGATCGATATTCAGGCGGTGGCTCCTTTGACCGACAAAGAGTATTGTGTCGGTGGCTGCACGGCGCTCATCGACGCGATCGGGATCACGCTGAATAAGATAATCAATGTGCAGAAGCAGACTGCCGAGGATTACAGGGCCGAGCATGTCATGTTCGTGATCATCACCGACGGAATGGAAAATGCCTCCCGCGAATACACCGCGCCACAGGTCAAAAAGATGATCGAGCAACAGAAGGAACGCGGCTGGGAATTCATTTTCATGGGCGCCAATATCGATGCGGTCGAGACAGCCGGACATTTCGGGATCGGGGCAGACAGGGCGGTAGATTATGTGGCCGATTCAGTAGGCACCAAAAAGAATTTCACCGCGATCAATAAAATGGCCTGCTCAATGAGAGCCTGCGGACGTGTGAACGAAGAAGCACTCGAGGACATCCGCGCAGATGTTAAAAAGAGGGGCGGGAAATAAAGTACTTTACGAAAGTCTGATAAACGATTCAAATTCGCTGTGCATCAGCCGGGCGACCGGATTTATCATATTACTCTTATAGTACAGGTAAGTTTGAAAACGACAATCATTTGTGGAAATGGCAATGGGCAGCGTCGGCGCAGGTGACAGCTGCCTTATGTCATTTGGCATTATGGAAACGCCTTTGCCGAGAGAGGTCATGATAAGAGCACTCTCAACAGAGGGCACTTTTACGATCGTGATATTCCCACCGGTAAGATCTTTCGCCAGGGCAGCATTATCGGTAAAAGAACTGGGCTCGCTGTAATCCGGAACGAACAGCGTTTCGCCTGCCAGCTCCTGAAGCCCGACTGACTGCATGGAGATAAGGCGATTACCCGATAAGGCGATAACGATGCAAGGATAGTCAAATGCACGGTCGAACACATACTCATCCGGAAGATGCGAATATCTGAATGGGGAAAGAACAAAATCATAATCTCCAAGCGATTCCAGGGGGCATTCGCTTCGGACATCTACCCTGACATCTGCGTCCTGGAATTTCGCTCCAAATCGGGACAGGAAAAGAGAAAGCTGGTCGTATACAGCATTTTCCACGCAGCAAATGGAAACTTCACCGGAGGTCTGGACGTCAGACAGAGCTATCTGGTTGACTGCAGAATCACATTGAAGCAGCAGTCGGGCACTTTTTTGCGCAAGCAGTCTGCCTGCTTTCGTCAGTGAGACGGAGTGAGTGCTCCTGGTCAGGACTTTAACGCCAAGTTCGTCTTCGAGAGCTGCAATATGTTTGCTGAGCGTGCTTTGGCTCATAAACAACTGATTTGCCGCTTTGGAAAAGTTGAGAGTCTTCGACAGGATCAGGAATTCCAATAATCTTTCAGTAGTCATTACAGGCTTGACCTTTCTTGAAAATGCTTTATTTCCTCGATCACTGATCTTGTAAAATCGTTCAGATGATCTTCCCTGTAGAACATATATAGCGTGTATTTGAAAAAGGGTTCATTAACAAAAACCGAGGTCGTATTGGGTGGAAAGACATTAAGGTTGACATGAGGGGCAAGCACAAGCCCCTTCCCGATCGGGACCATAATATAATGCGCAGAAGAACATACGTGGCCGGAATAGACAGAGTAGTTTATCCCGCATTTTTGAAGCAAGGACTCTTCGAGATCCCGCATAACGGGCTCTTTGGCCCGGGGAGATAATACAAAACGTTCCTCTTCAAGATCGGAAGTATTTATGACTGCCTTGCCGGATAGGTGATGGCCAAAAGGAACAAGCACTACAGCATTTGTTGAATAAAGGGCCTCTTTGGTTATACCAGGGACAAAGAAGTCTTCCGGAGCGTAAGAAAAATATATGTCGATCTTACCGGAATCAAGCGACTCCTCGATTCCGAAGTCAGAATCACTGTATACGTCCAGCTTCATATCGGGATAGCGAAGGTTCAGGCTGTCAAGGTATGGTCCGACCAGACCGGGCATAACAAATCCGGAAAAACACAGCCTTAGATGGAGATTGCTCCCGAACTCCGCACCTCCAAGCATCGATATCATCTGACGGTATTCTTTGGTAATACTTTTTGATTCTGCAAGAAATCTTTTCCCTTCCTCGGTAAAATGTATTCCCCGGGAAGAACGCTCAATAACACTTACGCCCAAGAGATTTTCTGTCTGAGAGATGTGAGCGGCGAGAAGAGAAGTCGAGATGCCTATCTTTCTGGCTGCTTCGGTCAGCGTTTTGCTTCCCTCAAGCACTATCATTTCGTTTAGATACTGTATGTCCATATTATCTCCACTTTGATTTTCTGAAAACGGAATATCTATATGCATTTTATCGCCAAAACAGAGCAAAAACAAGTAAAAACGACGTGTTTTGTCCATAAAAAGGAATAACAGCTTTGCTGCGAAAATTGAAAAGCTTTTTCCCTGATGCTAAAATACAAATGGAGGGAAATATTTGTTATTCCAAACATGAAAGATCGTTTAATGAAAATTAGGAGGGGAAAAATGAAAAAAGTATTGGCAATGCTGCTCTGCTTGCTGATGGTCGTTGGACTTCTGTCAGGGTGCAAATCAGGAACAGAACCCAAAGGGGAGACCGAAGAGGGCAAACTGGGCCTGGTCGGCTTTTGCACGGTAAGCATGAGCGAAAGTATTTATGTTCTTGAACAGGAAGCTCTTGAGGCAATTTTCGAGGGCAAGGCAGAAGTACAGACCGTAAGCTGCGATCAGAACTCTGCGACCCAGATCCAACAGATCAAGAACTTCGCGACGATGGGAGCTGATTTGATAATCATTAATCCGACTGAGATCAGAGCTCTCGCAGACGCGATCATAGAAGCACACAATGCAGGATGCAAGATCTACATCAATGGTGCTACATCTGACGAGCTTGGAGAAGAATTCTACGATTGCTGCACGGTATCTGATGAATATCTTTGCGGCGCATACGTAGCAATGATAGCTAAGAACTGGATCGAGGCACATGAGGCAGAACTTAATGCAGCTAACCCTGACTGGGAGCTTTCTTTCATCATTTCTTCACTTGGTGAGGAAACGATAAAGAGAAACAAAGGCGAGCTTTCAATTCTTGAAGAGTACCTGAAGGACTGGGAAGGAAACTATGTTGATGCATCAGGTAACATTGTTGATGAGGCAGGTAAGGTAGCTAATCCGGCATACTGCAAGCTGGCAGCAGATCACTACAACGGAATCCAGCTCGAGCAGGATATGGGCAATTCTTCACTGAATATGGCTAATATTCTTGCAACAAATCCTAACACAAGAATATTCCTTGCATACAATTCACTGGTTTCAACTCAGGGCGGCCAGTATCTTGTTGATAATTATAAAGACAGGATCGATGAATTTGCGATCTTCTCTGCAGGCGTTATGGGCAATGAGGCAGATTACATGGTCGGTGCTGTATCAGATACTGACGGTGTAACACCTTCCGTAATGCGCGGAGCCTGCCAGTTCGGCGTTTCAGCTGCAGGCGGTGAAGTAGCTGATTCTGTTGCACATACTGCATATGCGATCATGTATGGCCAGGAAGGCGTTGATTACTTTAAGAAGAATCCTGACGGAATCGCAGCTTGGTGGACAGTTGATGAGAAATGGGGAGACGGAACAGCTTATGTTTCTCATTACAGCATTCTTTCAGGCGCAACCGTTCTCGGGTTCGATCCTATTGAGAAATTAATAGATGCAGGCACGATCTGCTACTGGAATTCAAAAGACGGCTATGTTGAAAAGACTGAAGAGCCTACAACTCCGCCGGCACCGATAGCTCCGGCAGAAGAGACTCCTGCAGGTGCTGATGTTTATACTTACAGCGAGACCAATCCTTTCGGAATGGCGATCGACTGGACACTTACACTCAATGCTGACGGCACATATGTTCTTACTGAGAAAAACGACTTTGTAGGCGAGAAATCCTACAACGGCAAGGAATACACCAAGGACGGCAACAATGTTAAATGCGGTCCTATGGAAAGCGGTCCTGACGTATTCGACTGGGCAAATCCGGCAGGCTTTGAAGCAACAGTAAGCGGCGGAAAATTTGCTCCTGCAGGCGTTGAAATCGAGGCAGAAGACGAGCCGGCAACATATAAGTACAGCGAGACCAATCCTTTCGGAATGGCGATCGACTGGACACTTACACTCAATGCTGACGGCACATATGTTCTTACTGAGAAAAACGACTTTGTAGGCGAGAAATCCTACAACGGTAAGGAATACACCAAGGACGGCGACAACGTTAAATGCGGTCCTATGGCAAGCGGCCCGGATGTATTCGATTGGGCAAATCCGGCAGGATTTGAGGCAACTCTCAACGGAGATACATTCACACCGGTCGTATAAGAATCATTGATCATCAGTTAACGAATGGGGGCGCTGGGCAGCGCTCCCATCGTTCAAACGGAGAAAATCATGCTGAAACTCAATCACATAACTAAGACATATCCCGGCGTAGTAGCACTGGATGATGTCTCAATGACTGTTAATGAGGGTGAAGTTCACGCACTTCTGGGAGAGAACGGAGCCGGTAAATCAACACTTATCAAGGTGATCGCCGGCGCAATAACCCCGGACACGGGAACTGTACAGATAGCAGACAAGGTCTTCAAGAAGCTGACACCCCAGCAGGCGCAGGAAAATGGAATTGCCGTTATATACCAGGAACTGAATCTGTGCCAGCCGCTGACAGTTGCGGAAAATATATTCCTGGGCCGTCCGCAGGGAAAGCTTTACTCTCAGAAAAGAGTCAACAAGCTTGCGCAGGAGATCTTTGACGAGTATGGATTTGATCTGAATCCAGGAGCAAGGGTCTTCACACTCCCACCGGCAGCACAGCAGCTTGTTGAGATATGCAAAGCCATTTCCAACAACGCAAAAATCATGATAATGGACGAGCCGACGTCTTCGCTTGCCTCACACGAGGTCGACCTGCTTTTTGCTGTTATAAGAAAGCTGAAAGAAAAAGGCGTGACTGTCATTTATATCTCGCACAGACTGGACGAGGTTTTCCAGATAACTGACAGAATCACTGTTTTAAGAGACGGTCAGTATGTCACAACGATCAACACTGCCGATACGACCAGAGGAGAGCTCGTTAAACTCATGGTAGGAAGGGAGCTGGCGGAAAGCTATCCTCAGCGTACGCATGAGCCGGGAGAAGTCGTTCTTGAAGCTAAGGGACTTACCGGAAACAGTGTAGAGAACATTTCTTTTAAACTCCACAGGGGAGAAGTACTCGGTTTTGCGGGCCTGGTAGGCTGCGGAAGGACCGAGACAGCAGAGCTTATCTGCGGCGTAAAGCCATATACAAGCGGTCAGATAATTGTCGGTGGAAAGGTCAGGAAGATAAAATCACCGGATGACGCTATCAAGTGCGGGATCGGACTTATCCCCGAAAACAGAAAAGAACAGGGATGTATCCTGTTCAATTCGGTGCTTTTCAACACGACTCTTATCTGCAATAAGAAATACATTAAGGGCGGAATTATTTCCAATAAGAAGCGTAAACTGATCGCGGCCGAATACAAGGACAATCTGAAGATAAAAGTTCCGTCGCTGAATCAGACGGTAATGAATCTGTCAGGCGGAAATCAGCAGAAAGTCGTAGTATCCAAGACACTGGCGGCTGACCTTGACATCATTATTTTCGATGAACCGACAAAGGGCATAGATGTCGGTGCTAAACAGGAAATATATCAGCTCATGAACAAGATGACAGGTGAGGGACGCTCCATAATAATGATCTCGTCTGATATGGAAGAAATCCTGGGAATGTCCGACAGGATAATCGTCCTCTGCGAGGGCGAAATCGCCGGGGAACTCACTAAAGATAAATTTTCACAGGAGGCCGTTCTTTCTCTGGCATCCGGGCTGGAGGTTATTGAATGATGAATATGGAAAATAACAAAACCTTTGGAAGTAAATTAAAAAATGCCACGTCTTACGCGTGGAGGGAAGGAACGGTTTACATAATACTGGTTGCCCTGATCATTATGTTCACCATCATAAACCCGAGATTTTTCAGCTTCCAGAATTTCTATAACCTGATAACTGAATCAAGTCATTACGTAATTGCCGGCATGGGTATCGCGTTTGTAATGATCGGCGGAGGAATAGACCTTTCGGTCGGATATGAAATGGCGACCGTATCAACGACTTCGTTCATTCTGCTGTCGGCATATGTCAATTCTCATGGCGGTGCCTGTCCTTTGTGGATGGTCATAGCTATTTTCGCGTGGGGCATTTTCCTCGGATTTGTCATGGGTATGATCAACGGAATAATTGTAACGAAGCTGAAGTTATTCCCGCTTATCGTTACCATAGCGACAAGCGAAGTATTTAAGGGATTCTGCTATACGATCACTAATTCAAAGACGTATTCCGGACTTCCGTCTATCTTCAGAGCACTTTATACGAACCATTTTCTCGGGCTGCCGCTTGATGTATATCTGGCTCTTATATGCGTAATAATTACCTGGTTTGTGCTCAACAAGACCAAATTCGGCAGAGATGTACTGGCTGTCGGCGGAAATGAGGAGTGCGGACGTTTATCAGGTATCAAGACTAATCTCGTTAAATCTCTTACATTCGCAATAACCGGCGCAGTTATGGGTCTGGCAGCTCTGGACATGATGGCTCACCAGAATATGACATCGGCCAGCACCGGCCCGGGCACCGAGTTTACCTGCCTTACTGCAGCGATCATCGGCGGTGTAAGTTTTATGGGTGGAAAAGGCAATGTTGTAGGACTTGTTGCCGGAATATACGTAATGCAGATAATTACAAACGGCATGCAGCTTGCCGGCTGGGGCGCATATCTTCAGTATGCGGTCAAAGGCCTGATCCTTCTGGCAGCAATAAGCTTTGATGCGATCAAAAACAAGCCAAAGGCTGTTGTCAGAGTAAAAAAAGAAAAAATTGCTAAGGAGGCATAAAAATGGAAAAAATGTTTGAAAATAAGCCGATGGGCGGAATGCCTCCGATGCCTCCGGAGGGCGGGATACCGTTTGAGGAAATGCCGCTTGCCGACGTTTCGGGAGTTAAAAACAAGATCCTTGATATTAATTATGGCAATAACTATCCGCAGGAGACGTTGGACATTTATTATCCGGATGAAGGCGAAGGCCCATTCCCTGTTTTGCTTCATTTGCATGGCGGCGGATTTGCGCTGGGCGACAAGAGGGATTTCCATATAGTTGAGCTGCTTGATGCAATAAAACACGGATATGCTCTTGCTTCATGCAACTACAGAAGAAGCGGCGATGCTCAGTTCCCGGCAGCTGTTATCGACTGCCGCAAGTGCGTTGATTATATTCACAAACATGCTACAGAGCTGAATCTGGACGATGCAAATATCTGCGCTTTCGGAGGAAGTGCCGGCGGTAATCTTAGCGCTCTTTTCGCAATGGATATTGAGCACTTTTACGGCGAAGAAGAGGATGTTGATGCTTCTGTCAAGTGCGCAGTTGACTGGTTTGGGCCGACAGACTTTAAGAAAATGGATGATCAGGCCCGTGAAAATGGAGTATCATTTGCCGATCACGATCTGCCGTTCAGTCCGGAATCCCAGTATATAGGAGCGCCTCTTCAGGAAGCAGATGAGGAAAGGCTTGCCAAGGCTGATCCTGCGACATATATCAGTGAAAAGATGAAACCGATGCTTATGCAGCACGGCACAGTTGATAAACTGGTTCCTTTTGGCCAGTCGGTTATTCTGAAAGAACAGATCGAAGAAAAACTGGGACAGGGACGCATTATCTGGCTTCCGCTTGAGGGCGCAGATCACGACGATCCGCTCTTTAAGTGCGAACAGAACCTGAATATTCTCTGGGCTTTCCTTGATAAATATCTTAAGGGGATCGAGCCGGAGACGCCGATCGAAGACATGCAGACCCCCAAGGGCGATCCGAACAGACCGCCTATGATGCCGGGCATGCCTCCGATGGGAATGAGGTAGTTAAAAAATTTTCAGGCCACTGTGATGTATGTCACAGTGGCCTTTTTTTATTGGTTTTCCTATCACAAAAAAAGTGAAAATGCTATAATAAGAAAAACAAACGTGAAAGTGTAAAATAAAATGCAGATCAAGACAGAGAAAAAGGAACTTTTTGAAAATACTCCGGTACCCAAGGCGCTTCTGACCATGGCGATACCGACGGTGATCAGCCAGCTGATCACGCTGATATACAATGTCGCGGACACCTTCTTCATCGGAAGGGCGGGCAATTCGTACATGATGGCGGGAACATCGGTATGCTTCCCGCTGGTCATGATAACGACCGCGTTATGCAACCTGTTTGGAATCGGAACCGGCACAGTGATCTCCCGTCTTAACGGCAGAGGTGAATACGACCGCGCCAGAAGGATATGCTCATTCGGATTTTACTGTACTATCGCAATTTCTCTTATTTTTGCGGTGGTAATGCTGATCTTCATGAATCCGCTTCTGTATATGCTTGGTGCGTCAGATCTTACCATAAATTATGCCCGCTCATATGCGCAGGTAGTCCTGGTGGGCGGAGCGCTTCCCGGAATTCTGGCACCTGTGCTGGCGCATTTCCTCAGAAATGTAGGCTATTCACGTCAGTCAAGTCTGGGCCTTTCGGGCGGCGGCATTTTGAATATGGCTCTCGATCCATTATTTATGTTCGTGATCTTCCCGAAGGGACAGGAAGTTCTTGCAGCAGCAGTTGCAACGCTGATTTCCAACGTCATCAGCTGCGGATATCTTCTGTATGTATTGCTTAAAACATCCAAGAGAGCAACTCTCAGCCTGAATCCGAAACATATAAAGAACATTACCGGCGAGGATGCCAAGATGCTCTTTAAGGCAGGTGTTCCTTCGGCTCTCCTGGTAGGACTTTATGATGTCGGCACAATGGCCCTTTACTCTCTGATGGGCGCATACGGAGACCTGTCTATTGCGGCGATCGGAATAGTAGTGAAGGTCGAGAGAATATCTAATTCCATAGGATTAGGTATCGCGCAGGGAATGATGCCCCTTGTTTCATACAACTACGGCGCGCGCAATCTGGATCGAATGAACAGCTTCATGAATCACGCAAGACTGATCGGACTGATCGTGATGTTTGCATGCATTGCTTTGTATCAGGCGATCGCAGCTCCTCTGTGCAGCATCTTCCTGAGCACCTCTGCGGGCGATGCGTCGCTTGCAGTGGAAACGCTTGCCATAGCCACTGTTTTCTTAAGATTCAGAAGCCTTGCAAGTCCGTTTATGTTCCTTAATTACCACTCATCGTATTGTATGCAGGCGATGGGATATACAAAGGGCTCTATCATCCATGTTTTCATAAGAATATTCGTCTTCTACATTCCGATGATGATACTGCTCAATACTCTGTTTGGCGCAAATGGACTAAGCGCCGGACTTGCGGCAGGAGAGCTGTTCAGCGCCGTCCTCGCGCTCATCATCCTTGGAATACGCATAAAGAAGTGCAGGCAGGAGTGGTAGAAAAAGGAGTCTACCCGTGGTATAATCCTTGATTATGCTGAAACAATACATAGGAAACAAAACATTTTATCGAGTCGTCCTCGGAGTGGCATTGCCAATCATTGTCCAGAATGCTTTGACGAACTTTGTCAGCATGCTGGACAATATTATGATAGGACGCGTAGGCACGGTCCAGATGACCGGCGCCTCTGTTGCAAATCAACTGATATTTGTCTTCAATCTGGCGATCTTCGGCGCCGTTTCGGGCGTCAGTATCTTTACCGCTCAGTTCTACGGAAATGGTGATAACGAGGGTATCCGCTTTACTTTAAGGGCCAAGCTGATAATCTGCGTCTTTATAACGCTTATCGGCGTAGCGATAATGTACTTTTTCGGGACACCGCTTATCAACAATTTCCTCAAGGGTGAGGGCGCATTAGAGGATGCGTCTGCATCCCTTGATTACGGACTGAGGTATATCCGGATAATTTTCATCGGGCTTTTACCTTTCTCGCTGTCGCAGGCTTTTGCGACAACGCTCAGAGAGACCGGCGAGACTGTACTTCCGATGAAAGCCGGCATAGCGGCGATCCTGGTAAATCTGACATTTAACTATATTCTTATCTTCGGACATTTCGGAGCTCCGGCGCTCGGCGTCGAGGGCGCGGCGATCGCAACCGCTCTTTCCCGTTTTGTAGAGCTTGCGATCATTCTGATTTACTTGCTGAAGCGAAGAAAAGATCGCTTCCCGTATATGCAGGAGCTTTTGAAATCGCTGTATATTCCCGGCGGTCTTGTGAAAAAGATGGTGCTCAAAGGCTTCCCGCTTCTGCTCAATGAAACACTCTGGTCGATGGGCGTAACTTTAGTAAATCAGTGTTATTCGACGCGAAGTCTGGACGTTGTGGCAGCAATCAACATCAACTCTACGGTCTGGAACGTGCTCGCGTGCTCGTATCTTGCAATGGGCAGTGCGACCGCAATCCTGGTAGGAAAAGCACTTGGCTCAGGCAGTTTTGAAGACGCTATGTCGACCGCTAAAAAGATGCTTGCGTCATCGCTGTTTCTGTCATTGGTCGTAGCCGGACTGATGGCTGCGGTATCGGGAGTCTTTCCGCTGCTTTACAACACCTCGGATTCGATCAGGGAACTTGCTTCAGGCCTGATCCTGATTTCCGCAGCTGCAACGCCATTCAGCGCAATGTGCAATTCGTTGTATTTCACCCTGCGCTCCGGCGGCAAAACTCTGATCACATTCCTTTTTGACAGCGGATGCCAGTTCTTTCTGACATTCCCGATCGTCTGGTTGTTCAGCAGATTTACGAATATTCCGGTCCTTCCGCTTTTCGCAATAGGCGAGGCTATGTCAATAGTAAAATGTGCAGTCGGATTCCCTCTGATGCTCAAGGGCATCTGGCTTAACAATATAATAACGGACAGGCCGGAGGTGGCAGAGCAATGATAGCCTGCGAAACCTGCGCTTTTTACAATTATGACGATGAATTTGACGAGTGGTACTGCGACGTCAATATGGACGAAGACGACATGTACCGGCTGATGACGGGCAACTACAAAGAATGCCCGTATTACAGCAACGGCGACGAATACGCTATCGTAAGGCACCAGATGTAAGGAGACAGATATGTTTTTATTCAATTACGCAAGACCATCGATCATTCTGCTCGCGGCCGCAGTCGTCCCAGCCATTCTGATACTGCTTTATGTGTACAAGAAGGACAAAAACGAGCGTGAGCCGTGGGGACTTCTCTTCCAGCTTCTGGGATTTGGCGCGGTCACCACAGCGTGTGCGTCACTGACTGAGACCTGGGGCAGTTTTATTCTGGAAAAGGTCCCGTGGCAGAGCGAGCGCAGCTATTACTTCTGGATGATGTTTTTCGTTGTGGCAGTGTCGGAAGAAGGCTTCAAATGGCTGGCACTCAGGCTCAGGACCTGGAAAAATTCGAACTTCAACTGCACGTTTGACGCGGTGGTTTATGCGGTGTTCGTTTCGCTGGGCTTTGCAATTCTGGAAAATATCAAATACGTCTTCGCGTATGGATTCACTACAGCGATCGTAAGGGCGATAACCGCGGTACCGGGGCACGCGTGCTTCGGAATCTTCATGGGCGTATTTTACGGCGAGGCGAAGAAGCGGTCTCTTTCCGGCAACAAAGCGGGCTCGGCCCTGTTCAACTGGCTGGCGGTCCTGGTTCCGATATTCCTTCACGGACTCTACGACTACTGCGCGAGCGTTTCAAAAACGCTCTGGTTTATAGTACTGGTGCTTGTTATTTTCCTTGCGGCGTTCATTGTTGTGAAGAAAGCATCCAAAAAGGACGAGCGGATTCAATAAGGAGAGAAAAATGTACGAGGATATTTCCAAGGAACTGTTAGAATTTATCGAGCAAAGCCCGACAGCTTTTCATGCGGTTGCCAATTTTGAAGAGCTTTTAGGCATGGCAGGCTTTGAAAAGCTGGATGAGCGTGAGCCGTGGTCTCTTGAGGCAGGGCATTCATACTATGTGACGAGGAACGGCTCGTCGGTCATTGCATTTGCACTTCCTGCCGGAACGGTTCAGGGATTCAACATAGCTGCGGCTCACTCTGACAGCCCGCTTTTCAAGATCAAGGCCAATCCGGAAATGACTGACGGCAATTACGTCAGGCTGAATATAGAAAAGTACGGCGGCATGCTGTGCCAGCCGTGGTTTGACAGGCCCCTGGCGATTGCCGGCCGCGTTATTTACAGGGCGGGCGAAAATCTGAAAGTCAAACTGATCGACACCGTGCAGCCGGTAGCGATCATCCCGAGCCTGGCGATCCATATGGACAGAGAGGCCAATGATGGCCATAAGATCAACGTCCAGACCGATATGCCGGCACTGATCGGATCTTTGGAGACCAAAGGCAGCTTTGCGGAAATGGTAGGAGCCCTGAGCCAGGTCCCTGATGAGGCAATCTTAGGGCAGGACCTTTTCGTATACAACACCGAGCGCGGCTGCATCTGGGGAATGAACAACGAGTATATCTCGTCGCGTGCTCTTGACGATCTGATGTGCGCATGGTCGATCATGCAGGCACTGCTCAATTACAGCCTGAACGAGCGCGTTGATGGCGACGGCGTAGTCGCAATGGGCTGCATTTTCGACAATGAAGAGGTGGGAAGCACGACCGCACAGGGCGCGGACTCCACGTTCCTTAGCGATGTTCTCGCGGGAATCGCGGAGAGCCTGTCAATAAGCGACATGCAGATGAGAAGGCTTCTTGCTTCAAGCTTTATGATCTCGGCAGATAACGGCCATGCTATTCATCCGAATCATCCGGAGAAGGCCGACCCGACCAACAAACCGGTCATGAACGGCGGCGTGGTGCTGAAATACAACGCCAATCAGAAATACACGACAGACGGCGTAAGCGAGAGCATTTTCAAGCTTATCTGCGAGAGAGCCGAGGTGCCGTATCAGACATATTGCAATCGCTCAGACATCCCGGGCGGCTCAACGCTCGGCAATATCTCCAACAGCCACGTGTCGCTGAAGACTGTGGATGTCGGCCTTGCGCAGCTGGCGATGCATTCGCCGTATGAGACGGCCGGCGTGAAGGATGCGGAGTATTTTATCCGCGTTTTGAGGGAGTTCTTCAAAGAGCCCGTGCAGAGGGTCAAATAATTACATATTTGGATGCTTGGATGGCGAGCCGCAGTGTGCGGCTCGCTTTTTTCTGCCATTGAATGGGGTGCCGTGGGACGGCAGGTTTGTGAAATCATCCGCAAATAATTTTATATCTCCTCAACCACCTTTGTCTCGGGGTCTCTTCTGAACTGCCTGAGCCATGACCAGGCAAATTCCTGCATATGCTGCGTTACGACGTGCGGCATATTCTGGCTGCGGATAACGCGGAAGTGGCATTTGCCGGCGGTGTTGTTAAAATCGCCGATATAGTGCTCAACACCGTCCACAAATATTGTCTCGGCGTGGTCTGCCGGAAGGCAGAGCGTGCGGATCGCGCGGTTCGGAGAGCCAGCAGTTTCACGGAACGCTTCATCGGAAGGAACCGGGCAGCCCAGCACTCTAAGATTACGCTTCCATGCGGCGATCCAGCGCAGCCATTTTGCCTCATCCTGCGGCATTCCGGCCTCGTACATGCCTGTGACGGTTATGCATGGCATATCGCATCCCTCGAGTGGCGAGCCTTTGCTGTGGTCATGCTCCTCATTCATGGCAAACGGCACGCAGTCCATGCCCAAAGATGCGTACGCGGTCACGAAATCCTGATTACGGCAGGTGAAAGCGTATGAGAAATACCCGTCATGGCTGTGACCCATGATGTATATGCGGCTTCTGTCGATCGGATACTCGGCAATAGCATCCTCGGCCAGGTCCCTGAAAATATCGTTAGAATCAGGGTCTTCCAAAGCGAAGAAGAGCAGGATACATTCACCCTGAGCCGCGATGCGGCACATCTGGTGGTATGAGCCGAGACCATTGATCGAGAGCTGCTCGTTGCCTTCGTAAACCTCCTGCATGATAAGCACAAGCGGAAGCTTCTTCTCGGGCTCTTCAAATGCACATTCGGGAGTGGCAAGAAGCCAGCGAACTCCGTTCGAATGCTTTATTTCAAGCCTAAGTCCCATCCTGGCGAAATACTCGATGACTTCAGGATCGTCAACATGATTGAACCTGTTATCAAAGAGGAGATTCTCACCAAATCTGCGGCCTACGTCGCTGTGGATCAGCCACTGCGGATCAAAATGACCGACATTCATTGCATTTTCTACGACCATATTTCTGGTCGTGCTGTCGCCGCTTCCCCAGCGTCCGCTTACATTAAGGACAGGCACTGCCAGGTCTCCGAAATATTCAACTGCTCCGTCCGGATCGCAAGGAACGCCTGCGGCATCTTTCCAGGCGATCTCCGGAATATCGGAAAGCTTTTCGCCCTTACCGACAACCTTGCTCACGTCAAGATATAGCCTGTTGATATCGCATGGATAGAGCGTTGTTGCCTCCTGAATGATGCTGAAGTCGATGCGGTCTGTATCGGGACCGTCGGTCGGCAGATAGATCAGAATAAAGTTTCTTTCGCGGGCGAGCATCTCGTTATAGGCTTTGTTCGCGGCCATGGTCTTCATCGCCCACCATGGATCGTCCGCTTTTTCTCTGTGCGGGACGATCAGAAACGGGAGTTTTGCGAGGTCGGTCGGCCTGCCGCCTGTAATTGCCTCGGTAGGCGCCAGCGCGATCCAGCATTTGCGGCCCTGCTCTGTGGACATATAGTCAAGCCCCTGATCGGCCCAGAATTTTACCACAGCCGGGTCGTCGATGCCGTGTATTTTCTTGCGATAAAGAGGATGATTAAGCGGATCGTCACACATCGGGACATAGTCTGTCTCGCGGATCACATCATTTGCCTGGATATACTGGAAAATGGCGTCGGACGCACATCTTTTGTGTGTCCACTTGTCCGCCTGCCAGTAATCGATCTCGGGATAGGAATAGTATTTGTTCATAAATGTGCGTCTCCTTAAATATTGTTGGTTGAAGTATAACATAGACTGGGCGATATTAGTGATGCACACTGCGCAGTGCACAGCCGATATGTGAATTGAAAGGTAAAGAAAATTGATTATGCACTACTGCTTTGATATAATAAAATTTAAATCAAAGCAGGTTTGAGGTGAAAAGAAAAATGACTAAAAAAGAGAGTTTTGGATTGCTGCCGGATGGCAGAGAAGTATCGATTTTTACAATAAATAACGCGCATGGAGAGTACGTTCAGTTTCTCGATTACGGCGCATCTATCCACGCGCTCGTAGTGAAGGACAGAAACGGCGTTCTGACTGACACTGTCCTGGGAGCTAAGGATGCCGAAGGGCTGGCTGCATTTTCCTATCTTGGGGCAACGATTGGCCGCTGCGCAAACCGTATTGCCCACGGCCGCTGCACCATAAACGGCAAAGAGGTTGAACTCGAATGCAACATGCGCGGCCATTTCCTGCACGGCGCTTCCGGCAATTATGCGAAGAAGATTTTTGACGGCAGGATCGACGAGACGACCGGCAATGTTGTTTTCTATCTCAAGGACACGGGCGAGGGCGGTTTCAACAACAATGTTGATGTGACGGTCACTTACTCTTTCGGCGACGATTCGGTCCTCAGGTGCACGTATTACATGGTGCCGGAGGAGGATACCGTGCTGAATCCGACGAACCACACCTATTTCTCACTTGGCGCGCACGATTCAAGGCAGCTTGCACTGCAGGTGGCGGCAAGCCGTATGGTTTCAAGAGACGAAGAAGGTATCCCGAACGGCGATTTTTGGAAGGTTGAAGGGACACCGGCTGATTTTACGGATGAGCGTCTGATTCAGGATGCAATGGGAGACGGGAGCGACCCTTATTTTGCAGGACAGGCACCGGGATACGACGAATTCTATATTCTTGACAAGGATCTTACAGGGCCCGCAGCCGGCGCATACAACCCGGCAAACGGCATCCGCATGAGCATTTATACGAAGTTCCCGGGCATGGTCGTTTTCGTAAACGGCGCAAGAAGAGCCTGCGAAGGAAAGAACGGAGACTTTTACGAGGGTTATCGTTCGGTAGCCATCGAGCCCGGATTCGTTCCGAACGCGGTCAACTGCCCGGCATATGATTCGCCGGTATTCCTGAAGGGGCAGGCACTTTATCAGACGGTAGAATACAGATTTTCAGCAGAATAAAAGGAGATTGACGGTTGAAGCTGATCCATATGGCTGACCTGCATTTGGGCAAAAGAGTCAACGACTTTTCAATGACAGAGGATCAGGATCACATCCTGAAGCAGGCTATTGACATAATTGAAGATGAGGACCCGGCGGCCGTGCTGATCGCCGGTGATGTGTATGACAGGTCTGTGCCGCCGGCAGAGGCTGTGATCTTGCTGGACCGCTTTTTAAGCGCGCTGGCAGCAGGCGGCAGAAAAGTCTTTATTATCAGCGGCAATCACGACAGCGCAGAACGACTCTCTTTCGGATCCGAGCTTATGAGGAACAGCGGGATATATTTTTCGCAGACTTTTGACGGCGAGATTCCCCCGGTGACACTGGAGGACGAGGAGGGTCCTGTGGACATTTATATGCTTCCTTTTATCAAGCCGGCAACGGTTCGAGCGATATTCCCGGACGAAGAGGTAAGCAGCTATACGGACGCAGTAAAAAGCGCTGTTAATCATATGGCGCTCGACCCACAAAGGCGCAATGTCCTGCTTGCGCATCAGTTTGTGACCGGCGGCAGCAAATGCGACTCGGAAGAGGTATCCGTAGGCGGTCTGGACAATGTTGATGCAGACGCGTTTGAGGGCTTTAACTATGTTGCGCTCGGGCATCTTCACGGACCGCAGAACATAAATGAACACATAAGATACGCGGGCTCGCCCCTCAAATATTCCTTCTCGGAAGCCGCACACAAAAAGTCGGTGACGATAGTGAACTTAGATGCAGACGGCAATGCAGAAATCAGCGAACGGCCGCTTGTTCCGATAAGGGATATGATCAGGCTGCGCGGCACGTACGAAGAGCTTACAAGCAAGGCATTTGCGGACACTCAGCCGAGAGACGCGTATATCGATGTGACACTGACCGATGAGGATGAGGAGCCGGAGGCAATGCCTAAGCTTCGCACGATATATCCCAACATAATGCGTCTCAGCTACGATAATGCGCGCACAAGGGCGGACGAGCACCTTGAGGCTCTTGGAAATATGGAACGCATGGACCCTGTGGAGCTGGTAAGCGCGTTCTATGAAAAGAGAAACGGCGCTCCGATGAGCGAAGAACAGGCCGGCTACATTGGCGGGCTTCTTGAAGACATATGGGAGGCATGAGATGAGACCGATAAAACTTACGATGTCAGCTTTCGGCCCATATGCAGGAGAAGCCGTGGTGCCGTTTGACGAGCTTGGAGAAGGCATCTTCATGATCGCGGGCAATACCGGAGCGGGCAAAACGACCATATTCGACGGCATCACTTACGCCCTATATGGCAGAGCCAGCGGAGATACTCGCGACGCGGCATCTTTACGCAGCAAATACGCCCAGGCTGCGACGCCGACATTTGTCGAACTGACATTTTCCTGCAAAGGTCAGGAATACCGCATCAGGCGCAATCCAAGTTACGCAAGGCCCAAGAAGAAAAACGCCGGCGAGATGACAACAGAGGCCGCTTCGCAGACACTGTGGCTCCCGGACAGCAGGGTACTGACCAAGGACAGCGAAGTCAGGGAAGAAATAGAGCAGATAATCGGCGTCAGCCGCGAGCAGTTTTCCAGGATCGCATTGATCGCGCAGGGTGATTTCCTTAAGCTGCTGCTTGCCAAAACGGATGAAAGAAGCGAGATTTTCAGAAAAATCTTCAACACAGACAAGTATCTTGCTTTGCAGAAGAAGGTCAAGGAAGATTACCTGGCGGCCAATGGCCGCGTTAAGGAGCAGCAGCGCAGCCTTGTGCAGTACTTAAACGGATTGCGCTGCGAGGAAGAAAGCCCTGCCTGTGAAAAAACAGTCCTTCTTAAGAGTGCGGATACCGTTCCTGCCGACTCGCTTGAGATAATTGAAGAGCTGATTAATTCTGACAAATCAAGCTGCGAAGAACTTGAGCGTAGGATAAAGGAAAAGACAGACGAGAAACAGAAAATAAACGCCGAAGTCCAGATCGAAGAGAACAAAAATAAGACCAGGAAAGAGCTCAAAGAGAGTCAGGCGTCCTTAAAGGCATTCGATGAACAGATCATGGACGCGCAAAAAGCGCTGGAGACTGCCGAAGAACACCGGGACGAGATAGACAATTTGAAGGACAAAGCGGCCAGAATAGAGGCTACCTTCGATGATTATGACGCGCTGGATGAGAAAAAGATAAGGATCCAAGCTGAGAAGACCGGATACGATAAGCTGCGCAAGACGAGCGAAGCTGCGGCCGATAAGGCTGCCCGTTTGAGCGAGCAGATCGCCGGACAGGAGGAAGAATTAAAGACACTTTCCGGCGCAGAGGCAAGAGCCGAAAAAAGCCGCCACGAGGCCGAAAAGATAAGAGAGCAAAAGAGCGCGCTTGAGAGTCTGAGGGAGGAATTTGAATCAGTCCTGCCTAAGGAGGAGCAGCTTGAAGCCGCTCAGGATAGATACTTAGAAGATAAGGCCAAGGCAGAGGCGGCCAAGAGGACTTACGAGTGCGAATATGTCAGATTCCTGGACGAGCAGGCCGGGATCATGGCAGCAGATCTTGAAGAGGGAATGCCGTGCCCTGTGTGCGGTTCGACGCATCATCCCGCTCCGAAGCTGAAAAACACCGATGCTCCTTCTGCAGCGAGCGTCGAGGAGCTTAAGGCAGAAATGGAGAAGACCGATGAAAAGCTGAAACGCTCCTCAGATGCAGCTTTGGAGCTGCGTACAGAGCTTGATGGGTTACGGAAGGCTGTTTTGAAAGACGCTGAAGAGCTGATCGGCGAGCTCGATTTCGAAGAAGTCGAAGACCGTCTTCAGGCGGCGCAGGAAGAGACCGATCAGAAGCTTAAGATTGCTCTTGCGGATCAGAAAAAGGCCGAGAAGGATCTGACCACGCTCCGGGAAATTGAGGAGCAGCTTCCAAAAGACAGAGAATCTTTGAAGAAAGTTCAGGTCGAGATCGCCGAATTAACCGAGAAGACTGCAGCCTCAAAAGCTGAGATACTTTCATTTGAGAAGCAGATAAAAGAAGCCACCGAAAAGCTTGCCATGTCGGACAAAGCCGAGGCCGAAAAAGCGGCAGCTGATCTAAGAAAGCGTGCCGATGCGCTCAAACTTGCGATAACAAATGCCGAGAATGCCCTCAAGGGCGTTAACGATAAAAAGATTAAACTGAAAGGCCGGATAGAAGCTCTTAAAAACGCAGTCGGCGATTCCGAAGAGGTCGATCTAAGCGGAAAACAGCAGATCATCAAGGAACTTTCCGAAGAATGCGAAAAGATGAATTCGCAGAGGGACTATCTGGTTACATCGATAGATATCAACACTTCGGTATACAATAACATCAAGTCCGGCATGGACGAACTTAAGACGCTCGAGGACAGAGTCCGACTGCTGAAGCCGCTTTCCGAAACGATCAACGGTGAGATGACGGGAAAGAGCAAGATCAGGCTGGAGACTTATGTCCAGATGGCGTTTTTTGACCGGATAATCACCAAGGCCAATACAAGGCTGATGGTCATGTCATCAGGCCAGTACGAGCTGCGCCGCAGGGACGATGAGAACAATCACGGCGGGCAGATCGGTCTGGAGCTTGATGTTAAAGACCACTACAACGGCTCCTTCAGAGCAGTTTCAAGCCTCTCCGGCGGCGAATCCTTCGTAGCATCTCTGGCGCTGGCGCTCGGAATGAGTGACGTGGTCCAGGCCATGTCGGGCGGCGTTCAGCTTGATTCGCTGTTTATCGATGAGGGCTTCGGAACGCTTGACGACGAGATCCTTGAGCAGACGATGAAAGCACTCGCAGACCTTGGAAAGAGCAATAAACTGGTCGGCCTGATCTCACACAGAGAAGAACTTAAGGCCAGGATCGACAAGCAGATCATCGTCACCAAGGAAGCCAGCGGCGGAAGTAAAATAAAAATAACAGGAATATAGAGGACAACTATGAACGAAAACACATCATCAGGGTTTACTCCAATCAGATGGCCGTTTCCGGTAGATTATGAGAAAGTCAACCGGATCGAAGTCGACCTGGTCGTTCTGGGCGCAGGACCTGCCGGATGCTGCGCGGGAATTTCCGCGCTTAGAAGAGGGCAGAGCGTTGCTGTCTGCGACAAGGGCGCGATCAAGAAGAGTGGTAACTGCGGAGCAGGAATAGACCATTGGAATGATCTGACCGAGGCTCCGTTAAGCTCGCAGACGGCCGATGAAAAACATAACGGACCGAATCCTGAAAACCGCATGAACAGAGGTATGATAGGCATTACAGGTCCGGACCTTTTGCACCGCAACTACATCAGCAATAAGGGAACCTGGAGCGCCCTTTTGGAGCTTGAGAAGATGGGTCTTCCGATCAGGGACGTTGACGGGGATTTTGACGGCAATCCGTCAAGAGACGAGGCAACGGGCCTTTTGAAGTCATACAACTACAACCATATGGATGGTGTCAAGCTGCGCGGCGGCAACTTCGTAAAGCCGGTCCTTTACAATGAGCTCAAGAAGGAAGGCGCCCTGCTGTTCGACTATATGATGATGACAGGACTCCTGACTGAGGGCGGAAAGCAGGGGGCACCGGTGACCGGAGCTATGGGATTTTCGCTCCAAACCGGTGAGTTTTATGTGTTCGTAGCCAAAGCTGTGGTCATCTCGACCGGATACGTGTGCAGCAATTGGATCTACAGCATGGAGATAACGGGTAACAGCTTCCGCTGGGACCCAAATGACATCGGAGAGGGAGTTGCCATGGCACACAAAGCCGGGGCAAAAACCTACGGATTTTACAACAACGGCGCGACCAAGGGCAGCCATCCTTTTGCATGGCCAAGGTTCGGCGTCGGGGATGACAGCAATACATGGTCATACTGCACCATCGTCGACAATAACGGCAAGAAGATCCCGTGGCATGACAATGACGGCAACGAGATGCCGGATGCAATGGACCGCTACCTCGGAAAGGGCAAATCGCCGATGGGGCCGACCGCGAGTCTCCTTGATGCTGTCAAGGACGGCGAATACGAACTGCCTTTCTGGGCAGATCTTTCGGATCTTCCGGAGCGTGAGAGGCGAAGCATCTGGGGAATGATGATCGGCAACGAGGGCAAGACCAGGTACACTTTATACGATTACTATACCAGGAACGGCTTCAATCCTGATAAACATTTGCTTTTTATCCCTGTAGACGGCAGGAAAGCCAAGGGCGGCATGCACGGCAACCAGGGCGAAGCCACGGTGTGGCGTTCCGAGCGTGGCGGGCAGGGATTCCTGGTCGTTGACTGGGACCTTATGAGCAATATCCCGGGATTATTTGCTGCAGGCGCATCCATAGGACTTGAGGGCTGCTCTCTGGCCTGCGCAT
The DNA here is from genome assembly GCA_045627365.1 of Lachnospiraceae bacterium. Classification (GTDB taxonomy): domain Bacteria; phylum Bacillota; class Clostridia; order Lachnospirales; family Lachnospiraceae; genus RGIG5612. The sequence continues at coordinate 13,225 of JAZQNN010000017.1, read as the reverse complement.
CAGGCTTTTACGCGGGCAATCGCGCGGCAGAGTACTGCATGGAACACAGCCACGGCACCATTGATGAAAAACAGATCGAGCTTGAGCGCGAGCGCGTATACGCACCGACTAAGAGAGTCGGCGACGAGAATGCCTACATTACATGGAAAGAACTCTGGGGCGGCACCGCAAGAGTTATGCAGCAATGCTGCGGCGAATTGCTGACGAAATCGCTCCTGGAATTCGGCATTGACTGGCTTGAGAGCATAGCAAAAAGTGAGGCGCGGAAGACCTTTGCACGCAATCCTCATGAACTGGCAAGAGTGCTCGAATGCGAAACCAGAATAACCGTGTCGAAGTTGTATATGGGAGCGTGCCTTAGCAAACTGGCAGCAGATGAAGAGGGCTTTGAGAACAAGGATTTCCTGTTCAACTGGGACGAAAACGGTGAGCTTAAGAGCGAGATCGTACCGCGTGATTACTATCTGAAAGAGCCATATCTGGACACTTACGCGGCCAATTATGCGCTTCACACAGCCAAGGAGGAGGTAAGCCATGAGTAACGAATATTACATCCTTCCGAATCACACAGGACCGACATACGCCGTAGCAATTGACGAGGAGCTGTGCATAGGCTGCAACAGCTGCACAAATATATGCCGCGTGCAGACCATACTTCCGAATCCTGAGAAGGGCAAACCGCCGATTCTGGCGTACCCGGACGAGTGCTGGTACTGCGCATGCTGCGTAGAGGCCTGCCCGACCGGCGCACTTCAGATGAGGCTGCCGATCAATCAGAGGGTCTGCTTTAAAGACAAAGAGACAGGACAGCTTTACAGAATGGGAGCGGATGGCAACCCGCCGAAGTCATTCTTCCTGCCGCCATACGGCTGGCTCAGCGGCAACGAGCTGGGCGGACTCTGGAAAGCGATCGAGCGCAAGAAAAAACCGATAATCGCGTATGTTGATCCGCGGGTAAATACTGAGATCGGCAAGTTTTTCGCAGAAAAAGAGCCGAAAGACAATGGACAGAAGATCACAGCATTGCTCAAAGCGATAGGATTTGCTAAAGTTATTCAGGCTGACGAAGCGCAGCTTGACAGCAATGTGACGAGCGTATTTATCGGACCTGAGCCGAAGGATGCGGACTTCATCTTAAGCATCGAGCAGCTTGCCCAGATGATCAACAGAGCCTGCGTAAGCCGTTTCACCGCTATAGATATATGGCGTAGGGTCACGCCGGTACCATTTGACGAGAAATAAAAATTATATATACAAGGAGACAAATTTATGAACGGAGCAGTTGATTTTTCCTGCAAACACGACATTCTCATCCGTTATCAGGACGGGACATTAAGACCGATGGACGAGCCTCACTTTGAGGTGACCGAGATTGCGCCTCACACATGGCAGATCGCATCATCAGGCGATTATCATTACCTGCTTGAAGGCGACGAGGAAGGCATCGCTATCGACACCGGATACGGCGCAGGCAATCTGAGAGATTTCCTGGAGTCCATCATCAACAAGCCTGTAAGATGGGTTATCAACACACATCATCATTTCGATCACAGCGCAGGCAACTGCTATTTCGAGAAAGCATTTATGGGCGAGGAAGGCATTGACAAGGCCTGCATTCCTTATCCGAGCTTTGCCGGAATAGAGTTCCCGAGGGATTACGAGTCTGTTGCAGTCGGCGACGGAGACATTATTCCGCTTAAGGGCCGCGAGCTTGAGATCTTCAGGATCGGCGATCATACCGATAACGGTATCGCGATCCTTGACAGGCAACAGCGCATCATGTTCATGGGCGACGAGCTGATGGGCATGGGCAAAATGGTAGGCAAGACCCTCACCAAGTTCATCGGCGACATGAGCAAGCTTGAGGCTGTAAGAGGTGAATTCGACGTATGCTACGGCGGAGAAGGACGCTATGACGCTGCAAGGATCGATATCGCTCTTGAAGCTGCAAAACGTGCATTTGACGGCCTTGAAGGCGAAGAAGCACCTGAGCGCAAGGGCGGCCCGAGAATGATGGACGGTCCTGAGATGATTGACGGCCATAAGGTTTACGACTGGAGATTCCCGCATTTTGAGGACAGACCTCCTATGCTGGGCGGTCCCGGAGGACCAAAAGGCCCTGGACCAAATGGTCAGGGCCCTGCAGGCGGTGGAAAGATTTACTGGAAAGGTTACAGCGTAACCTACAGGACGCTCTGAAACTGATCACAGCTCGTAGATCGACGTGAATTTTTCTTTCAGATAATCAATAAAATACTGAACATTCAGCGGCTCGCCCGTAATGGCACGGATCCATTCGTCCGGCGTAGAAACAGAAGCAATGCTGAACACTTTCGTCTCCAGCCAGTCAAGTATTGGCTGGAGATTTCCTTCTCTAACGCAGCCAAATACGTCGAATTCTTTCTTCATGGTATTGACGATCTGCGCGCCGTAAGCGTTGCCGAGCGCGTATGATGGGAAATACCCGTAGCTCGAAGTCCAGTGAACATCCTGAAGGATGCCTTCGCGGTCGTTGGTCGGGGTGACGCCGAGGTATTCGGTGTATTTTGCGTTCCAGATCGCCGGCAGCTCATCGATGGACATATCTGCGTTGATGAAGCCCTTTTCCATCTCATAACGGATCAGGATGTGGATGCAGTAGGTCAGTTCGTCCGAATCACACCTGTTGAGGATCGGCTCGGCAGTGTTAACGGCTTCATAGAGTTCCTGCTCGCTGACATCTGCAAATATGTCGCCGCACAGCTCCTGCATCTTCGGATAGATCGCGTGGATCAGCTCAGGGCTTCTGCCGATGATATTCTCATAAAACCTCGAAATGCACTCATGCATCGCGCTGGTCATGCGGTCGCAAACGTGATTTTTTGTGAACTCGTCAGGCTCTTTCTGCATAAACAGAGCGTGACCGCCCTCGTGAAGCGTTGTGAAGATATTCGAAACGAAATTCTCCTCATAGTAATGCGTAGTTACACGGACATCCTCGGGGCCGAAATTGGTCGTGAAAGGGTGCTCTGTCGTCATGAGTACGAGGCTGTCAGGGTCCAGACATTCCAGATCGAGCAGATACTTGGAAAATGCCTCCTGCAGCGGGATCGGGCACGGACGGGTGAGGAAATCTGTGCGGATCTTCTTGCCACGTTCCTTTATTTCCTTAACAAGCGGCAGGATCTCGGCCTTTAATGCTGCGAAAAATTCGTCAAGCTGGCGCTCGTTGCCGCCTTTTTCATAGTCATCTAAAAGCACATCATAGTAAGTCGTTTTAACAGGGCCGCGAAGCTCGATTTCCCGGCGGGTGAGTTCTACCACCTTGGCAAAAGCGTCTTTGAAGAGCCCATAGTCGTCTCTCTCTTTGGCTTCAAGCCATACCCCGTATGACTTATTTGCAGCCAGGCTCATCTCATAATTAAATTCTTCTGTGAGGTTGGCTGTCTTGTCATAATCCTCGTTCAGGTACTCGACGAGCTTCTTCTGAAGCGGCTCAAGCGCGCCGTCTTCGGCGTCCTTTTTGAGGTCTTTGATCAGCTGGATATATTCATCTGAATGCAGAAGATTGAAAGGAACTTTCTCAAGTTCAGCCATATCCTCCCCAGCCTGGGACAGACCGTTTTTCGGTGCGCAGCATTCCATGTCGAAGCTGATTTTGCCGATGGCTCGGTAATACAGTTCGACCTTGTCCAGAATGCCGTATAATTTGGTAATTCTTTCCTGTGCGTTCATAGTGTTCTCCTTATCGATTTGTTTATTGCTGCGCTTCGTCCAGATAGTACGCTACCAGAAGGTCAACGCACGCACCATAGGAGCGAAGCCCTAATTCCTGTTTGTTGCTCTTTAAGAAATTGTCATATATCTTATCGCTGGCTTCCTGAACCGGTCCTTCGAACTGCTTCCAGTATGCGGAGTTGGCGGACATATCCGCGCGCGCCTCGTCGCAAATAGTCGAATAACACTCGTGCCAGAGATCGTAATCGGCGCTGTATAAGGCATTTGCAAGTTCCACGTAAGCCAGTAAAGCCGCAGAATATCTGTATATCGGATCGTCGTGCTCCATGCACGCCAGGACCGCAACGAAATTGGCCTCGTCCTCGGCGGCAACGCCCCTCTGATGCGCAAGCTCGTGCGCAACTGTCACCGGAATATACGCTTTAGGTCCGTCGGTATTGAGGTTGGCTTCGCCTGTGAACGGGAAGAAAAAGCCTGTGTAGCCCATATAACTTAAGCCTTTCGAGAGCTTAAGCGGCTTCGGCTTAAATGCGGCGCCTCTAAGGCATGGCACCTTTTGAACAACTTCCTCATAAAGAGAGGCGGCTCCTGCCCAGATATCTTCGATGTTTTCCGAGCACACATTATCGCTGCCTCTTTCAACGCATTCGGCGTATTCATTCACACGCTCTGCAAAATACATACATACATCATGAAGCTCATCGGGAGTGCTTGGGCGGCCTTCGATCCCGCTCTCTTTCTCAAAATCAGAGACAAAGTAGTACGTTCCCCACAGATGGCAATAACAGCCAAAGACGAGCAACCCGCAGCAAAGCAGAGTGATAAGCATCCTGTATAACCTGCGCAGGCGATTCTTCTTAAATATCAGCAGGAATATCGAAATGATCAGGTATATAAGCAAAAGCCCGAAGAATGTTACAAGCACCAGCTCCGTTACGCTGAAGCTTACTTTGTCGAAGAAGGAAGCGGCAGCCAGATGGTACGGGCGGACGATTTTGCTATAGATGAAAGAAACCGCGTTCGGGAATTTCCTCAGGATATAGAAGAGCGCGATCAACAGGATCCCCAGGATCAGCAGCACATGCCTTGCCGGACACAGCTTCCACCATTTTCTTATGAAGTTGCCTTCTTTCTTGTGCTCCATACCTGCATTATACACTATTTGTTTACTAAAAGTGTCAAATGAGTTAAAATAAAAAACTATGAAAACATTGATTAAGGACGGTCTTGTTCTGTTGTCCGGTGAGCAAGGATATACTGTCGAGAAAAAGGACATAATAATTGAAGACGACACGATCGTGAAGATCGCAGACCAGATTCCGGCCCGCCTTGCCTATGCTATGGACGAGACTGTGGACGCGTTCGGCAAGCTGGTAATGCCCGGCCTGATAAACGCGCATACTCACGCATATATGAGCCTTTTCAGGAATTTCGCGGACGATCTGGAGTTCTTTGACTGGCTGAACAAAGTCCAGAAAGTCGAAGAAGATATAACCGAGGAAGACTGCTACTGGGGCACGATGCTCTCGGCAGTAGAGATGATAAAGAGCGGAACGACCTGCTTCGTGGACATGAACATCAAGTCTGCAAAACCGGGAGCAACGGAAGGCCCGGCAGCAGCCATTGCGGGCGCGGTTAACGATTCCGGAATGAGAGCTGTTCTTTCAAGAGGACTTTCCGGCGAGGCAGAAAGCGAAGAATCTGTCATGAAATTCGGCCAGGCTGTCGCCGAGATGGAAGCCTTCAAGGACCATGACCGCGTCAAATTCATCTTCGGCCCTCACGCTCCATACAGCTGCATGGCTGATTATCTTAAGAAACTTACGGCCAAGGCTAAGGAAATGGGCATCGGCCAGACGATACACCTTTCCGAAAGCGAAGCCGAGATGGCATCGATGGCCAAAGCACATGGCTGCACGCCGATAAAGTATGTTGATGACCTGGGCGTTTTTGATGTTCCGGTAATTGCGGCGCATTGCGTTAACGCAACTGACGACGATATCAGGATCCTTAAGGAGAAGGACGTAAGCGTAGCGATCAATCCGAAGAGCAACATGAAGCTGGGCAACGGCTTCTCACCGGCCGACAGATTCCTTGCAGCAGGCGTAAATGTGTGTCTCGGAACCGACGGATGCGGAAGCAACAACTGCCAGAACATGTTCCAGGAAATGAATGTTGCGGCACTCGTTTACAAAGGAAAAGAGAAGAAGGCCCGCTGCGTTGACGCTGTTGAAGTCCTGAAGATGGCAACGGAAGGCGGCGCCAAGGCGATCGGCAAGGAAGGAAAGCTCGGCGTCATCAAGGAAGGCGCGCTTGCCGATATCATCATTTTGGATCTGTATCAGCCGCAGTTCTTCCCGACCAACGACATCGTCTCCAGCCTGGTTTATTCGGCCAAAGGGAGCGAAGTCGACACCGTTATAATCAACGGCCGGCTCGTAATGGACAAGGGTGAGATCCTTACCATGAACGTGGGACAGATATTTACGGAGTGTGAGCGCATAGCGGACAGATTAGGAATGATAAAGAGGTAGAAAATGAGCTGCATTAAAGATATTACACTGGCCCCGAGCGGCCATAGAAAAATAGAGTGGGTAAAGCGCAATTGTCCGCTGCTTCGCAGCCTGGAAGAAGAGTTTGCGAAGACGAAGCCATTTGCAGGTGTACGCGTGGCGCTTTCGGTACATCTTGAAGCCAAAACAGCGTACCTGTGCAAAGTCCTTGCGGCAGGCGGCGCTGAAATGTACGTAACCGGCAGTAACCCTCTGTCAACGCAGGACGACGTGGCAGCAGCGCTCGTTGATGACGGGCTTGAGGTATTTGCACATTACGGATGCACGGACGAGGAGTATTTTGCCAATATCAGGCGCGTCCTCGAGAATAACTGCAACATCATCATCGACGACGGCGGCGATCTCGTACACATGCTTCATACAGAACTTAAAGACAAGATACAGTACGTTTACGGCGGCTGCGAGGAAACCACTACAGGCATTATCCGTCTGAAAGCCATGGCAGCAGAGGGCAAACTTCAGTTCCCTATGATGCTGGTAAATGACGCGGACTGCAAGCACCTCTTTGACAACAGATACGGCACCGGGCAGTCAGTATGGGACGGCATCAACCGCACTACCAACCTGATCGTAGCAGGCAAGACCGTTGTTGTAGCCGGATACGGCTGGTGCGGCAGAGGCGTTGCAATGCGTGCCAAAGGATTCGGCGCGAAGGTCATCGTGACCGAAGTAGATCCGGTCAAGGCGATCGAGGCAGTTATGGACGGCTTCGAGGTCATGCCGATGATCGAGGCTGCGGCTGTCGGCGACTTCTTCGTAACTGTTACCGGCTGCAATAAAGTTATCTCAGACGCGGAATTTCTGGCCATGAAGGAAGGTGCGATCTGCTGTAACGCCGGTCATTTTGACGTCGAGGTCGATATGGCGGGCCTGCGCAAACTGGCAACGGAAACGGCCGAGATGCGCAACAACATTATGGGATATAAGCTTCCGAACGGAAGATGGATATACGTACTGGCAGAAGGCCGTCTTGTAAACCTGGCAGCAGGCGACGGACATCCGGCAGAGATCATGGACATGAGCTTCGCGATCCAGGCCCTTTCAGCCAAGTACATACTCGAGCACAGGAACGACATCAAGGATATTCTGATCAAGGTGCCTGAAGAGGTCGACAAGGATGTAGCGTTTAGAAAGCTGACATTCCTCGGCAAAAAAATCGACACCCTATCCGCTGAGCAAAGGCAGTACCTGGAAAGCTCATCGATCTGACATTTTTTATAAAGAAAGGCAATATAAATGGACGCAGTAAAGTTAACATTTCAAGGGGTTGGCCAGGTCGATATAGACCCGACCGAGGCAAGGAAGACGCTGGTCGAGAAGACCGGAGCCGGAGCAGAATTCACAGGTTGGGTAAACCTTCCTGTAGAGTATGACAAGGAAGAGTTCGAAAGAGTCAAGAAGGCAGCAGACAAGATCCGTTCAGACAGTAAAGTTCTTGTCGTTTGCGGAATCGGAGGGTCATTCCTCGGAGCAGCAGCAGCCATCGATTTCCTCAAAGGAATCTTCATGAACAGCCGCATTGAAGCCGGCAGAGACAAGGGCGTTAAGATCCTGTACGCAGGCAACAACATGGCTCCTGCATATATCGCAGAAATAGTCGATGAAATAGCAGATGTCGACTTCTCGGTCAACGTTATTTCCAAGTCGGGAACGACTATGGAAACCAGCGCATCTTTCAGAATTTTCAGAAAGATCCTCGAGGAAAGATACGGCCGCGAAGGCGCAGCTGCAAGAATATACGCAACAACAGACAAGGCTCGCGGAGCACTTAAGCCGCTGGCAGTACGCGAGGGATATGAGACATTCGTAGTTCCTGATGAGACAGGCGGACGCTACTCGGTTCTTACAGCTGTAGGACTTCTTCCGATCGCTGCAGCAGGATGCGATATCGATGCACTTATGCAGGGCGCAGCAGACATGAGAGCCGAGCTGATCGAGAACGATCCTGCCGATAATGCGGCAGTACGCTATGCGGCTATACGTCAGCACCTTTACAGAAAGGGCAAGGCGATCGAAGTATTTGCCAATTATGATCCGGATCTTAAGACACTTTCTGAGTGGCTCAAGCAGCTCTTCGGAGAAAGCGAAGGCAAAGACGGCCTCGGAATCTTCCCTGCATCAGTTAACCTCACTACTGACCTTCATTCAATGGGCCAGATGCTCCAGGAAGGCGTCAGAAATATTTTCGAGACAGTCGTTGCAGCAGAAAAACCGCTGCGTGATATTGAAATCCCTGCATTTGAGGAAGACTTTGACGGACTTAAGTATCTAGAGGGCAAGCCAATGAGCCTTCTTAACGATACAGCAGTAGAGGGCACCGCGCAGGCTCACATTGACGGAAATGTTCCGCAGATCAGAATAACCATTCCGGAAAGAAATGAATACAATCTGGGCGCATTGTTCTATTTCTTCGAATTTGCCTGCGGCGTAAGCGCATACATCGAAGGCGTCAACCCGTTCAATCAGCCGGGTGTTGAAGCCTATAAGAAGAATATTAAGGTCATTCTGCAGAAATATAAATAATCAGATATCCTCTTCGATTACCTGGATCTCCAGGTAGTCGAAGTCGACAGGCTCGATAAAGGAATCGGCGCGGAAGCGCGCTTTGGCGACTTTTTTGAATTCGGAGATGTTTGAATCAAGCCAGATAGGAACGCCAAGGTCGAATGTACGGCAAATCTCTTCCAGCCCCGCGTATATCTTGCGGGTGCGGTTAAGCGAGGAACCATCGACGTACACGTGGTCCTTTATAAGGTGGTTGTCTGTAATTATTTTACCCCACATTCTGAACATGCGGGAATTGTAGCATAGATACCGGAACGGTTGCAAGGAGGCATTATGACTACCGAGGAGAAAATAGCGCAGCTTAAGGAGTGGGCAGGCGCTTCGGATAATATCGTTTTCTTTGGAGGCGCGGGCGTGTCTACCGAGAGCAACATCCCTGATTTCAGAAGCACCGACGGACTGTACAATCAGGAGTATGATTATCCGCCGGAGACGATACTGAGCCACAGCTTCTATATGTCAAAGACGGAGGAGTTCTACCGGTTTTACCGCAATAAGATGCTGGTTCTTGACGCAAAGCCCAACATTACGCACCTTAAGCTGGCAGAGCTTGAGCAAAAGGGCAAGCTGAAAGCGATCGTCACCCAGAACATCGACGGACTTCACCAGATGGCGGGCAGCCGCGTCGTATACGAACTTCACGGTTCGGTACACAGGAATTACTGCACACGCTGCGGCAAATTTTTTGACGCGCAGTATATCGCTGATTCCAAAAAGGTGCCGAAGTGTGACAAATGCGGTGCAACTATCAAACCGGACGTAGTTCTGTACGAAGAAGGCTTGGACAGCGATGTTATCAAAGGCGCTGTGGACGCGATCCGGGCCGCTGACGTGCTTATCGTCGGAGGGACAAGCCTTGTAGTATATCCGGCGGCCGGTTTCCTCGATTACTACAGAGGCAACAAGCTGGTATTGATCAATAAAAGCTCAACATCAAGAGACGCCATTGCGGATCTTGTGATAAATGAAGGATTAGGAAAAGTTTTCGCAGAATTATAAAGCAGATGCTGAAGGAGGCTGACATGGAGAATTTTTTGAACGGAGGAATTGCTGAACTTGAACAGGCTAAGGCAGCGGTCGTTTTGGACGCTGAGAAAGCAAAAGCTCTTGCTGATGCCGAAGCCGCCGGCAAATTAGCCGACAGCGAGTTAAAAGCCAAGAAAAAAGAGGTCGAGGATAAGATAAAATCCACGATAGACAGCCGCAGAGCCGATATAACCGCCGCACAGGACAAGTTTATCGCTCAGGCATCAAAAGACCTGAAAATGGCCGAAAAAGAGCGCAAGATGGCCAAAGATTCGGCAGTTTCCGGAAGAATAGTAAACGAAACATCTGATCTTGCAGAAGCGAACAAGCGCCTCAAGAAGGAAAACAGGCAGTTCCTTAAGGAAAATAAGCTTCCGGGATTCTGCAACAACAATCTGTACTATGCGCTTTTCTCACCTAAGAGAGTCGGCGAGATACTGATACTTGTTGCGGCTATTTTGCTGGCAGTGCTTATTATCCCGATGGCAGTATATTTCCTGCTTGATATGAAGGTCCTTTACAAGATCCTTATTTACGTAGGAATCGTTGTTGTATTCGTATTGATCTACCTCCTGATACATTGGATGAGCAAGAGCAAAAATCCTGACGCAATACATAAAGGACGCGAAAAGCTTGACGAGATCCGCGCGAACAAGAAGCAGATCAAGAAGATGGAACGTTCGATCAGACGCGACAAGAATGAAGACCAGTACGGACTCGAGCAGTTTGACGCGGACATTGAAAGCAAGAAGGAGATCGTAAAGCAGAAGTATAGTGAGAAAGAGGCTGCGCTTAAGGAATTTGACGAGCAGACTGCTCCGCAGATCCGCACGCAGATCGAAAACGAGAACCTTCAGACTCTGAATGAACTCGAGCAGAAGGCATCTTCATGCAAGATCGACCTGGAAAGCAGGAAAGAAGCTGCCAAAGCGTCAGAAGCTGAGATCACCAAGACCGTCAAGGCTTTCCTCGGCAACAAGAACGCAACAGTTGAAAAGATCGACGAGCTGATCGCGATCATCAATTCCGGTGAGGCACAGACGATAATGCAGGCACTTGATATCCAGAAGGGTGCAAATAAGTAAATGTCAACAACTTCCGATGTAAGGAGAAAGCAGGATATAAGGAAAAAAGGGCGCGCCCGCCGTGCGAAACGCATGTTGGCCGTGACCTTTATTCTTGTTATCGCGGCGCTTGCGATCGCGGCAGCCGTGGTGCTTATTTCCAAGTATAAGACATACAAGGAATACTCAGTTCAGGCATCGCTTGCGATCAGCAATCTGGACAAAAATCTGGGCTACATCAGTTATGTCGACGGCTATATCAAATACGACAGTCGCGGCGTCACATATTTTGACAAAGACGGAATAAGGTGGGACGAGAACTTCGAAATGGCCGCTCCGATAGTCGACGTGGACGGCGAATATATCGCGGCTGCCGATATGAAGCAGTCGGACGTATATATTTACGACACGCTTGGATTTGTCGGCCGTCTGAATGTGACATATGCGATCACGGACCTGGAAGTGTCGCGGGCAGGTATAGTGGCCGTTGCAACAAGTGATAATAATGCCAATTACATAAAGGTCATGGACATCGACGGGCACGAGCTCATCAACGCCAAGAGCATCTTCTCGGCCAGCGGATATCTGGCGGATATTGCGCTTTCGGAAGACGGTACGAAGCTGGCAGCAGCGTTTATCTATGTTTCAAAGGGCACGCTGGAGTCCAAGGTCCTTTTTTATGATTTCTCCGAGCAGAAGGTTTCGGATGATATTCTGGTGGGCGGATTCAATCAATACACATCAACAGTACTGACAAATGTTGAATTCATGGCGGGCGATGTGGTTTGCGCGATCGGCGATGACGCGCTGACATTCTATGATTTTTCCGGCACGCCGACGATCATCTACGAGGAACTGAAGAGGGAGAAGGAGATCCAGTCGCTGTATGTAAGCCGGGATTATCTGGCATTTGTTTACCGCGACGAGACCGGCCAGAAAAGTTATATCGTCGATATAATGAATACCAAGGGCGAGGTGATCGGCAGCGTAGGATACAACAAGAACTACGAGGGAATGGATTTTGCCGGAAAGAATATAATGATCTATTCCGACTCGTCATGTGAATTGTACAGCTTTTCGGGACTTTTGAGATATTCGGGCTCATTCGACAACCGTGTTGAGGCGATGGCACCGTACGATGGCAAGAGGACATGGCTGCTTGCAAGCGGAAACAAGACGGAGTTTATAAAGCTGAAATAGAAGGATTTGGAAGGGACAGAAGATGAATTTATCTTTGATAGCAGTAATAATAGTGGCGGCAGTGCTCGTCTTTTTCGTAATAAGAGGCTGGGTCAAAGGGCTTTTGCGCATGCTGTTTGGAATGATCTCGCTGCTTCTTATTGCGGTGGTATCGGTCCTTTTGATGAATCCGATAGGAAAGCTGCTCAATGAGAAGACGTTTGTCGGCCCTAAAGTAAAGGAGAAAGTCGAAAGCTTCGTAGACGAGAAGATCCAGAGCAACTTCGTTGCTGACAAGAAGGACGAATTCATCGAGTCGCTGCCATTACCTGAATTCATCAAGAGCAGGATCAAAGATGGCGAAGCTCTTGATGACTATTCCGGAATGGATGAAAATTCATTTAAGTCGTACATCGGCGAGCGCCTCGCCAACATAATAATCAAAGCGATAACGTTCATAATATTATTTATCATCCTATTTATTATAACGAGGATCCTCTTCCGCATAAGCCGAAAGGTAAACAAGGTTCCGGTCATAGGCCTGGTGAACCGTTTTACCGGAGCGGTGCTGGGACTGGCACAGGCACTGATAATCATCTGGTGCGCCTGCTTCATAGTGATGGCGCTGGCCGGAACAGAATTCGGAGTAAGCTGCATGGACACTATCAACGGAAGCAAATTCTTAAGCCTGCTGTACAACAATAACCTGTTAGGCCTCCTGGTCGGCAAAGCACTGGCTGCACTGTAAAAGCAGATGAAATAAGTGCGCAATCACTGCACAAAAGTCTTGACTAAATGCGAGTCAATTGTTAAAATAGCAAAGCGTCTTGACGAAAGACGCTCATATAAGGCGACATAGCCAAGTGGTAAGGCGTCGGTCTGCAACACCGTGATCACCAGTTCAAATCTGGTTGTCGCCTCGGAGGAATCACAGAAATGTGGTTCCTTTTTTGTTTTATTTTCCTCTTGAAATCACGGTGTGCCGTAATATACTATAGGTAAAGGAAATCAAATAGGAAACCATAGGTGGTCCAGGCATTATGAAACTGCAGTCGTATCTAAAAAAAGAAAAAATAAATATTTCAGATCTTTCAAAAAAGA
>JAZQNN010000016.1:0-81904 GCA_045627365.1 Lachnospiraceae bacterium | reverse complement strand
CCAGTACAAGTGTGCAGACTGCTTTCTTCATTGTCCAGAATGCCTTACTTGACTGTTATGTCATATGCCTTGAGGTCAGCGTCAAGTGATGACGGACCGTACAGCAGCTGGTACTTGCCGGGCTTGAATGCAAGGTCATCGGCCTTCTCGTCATAGAAGAAGAAGGTCTCCTTGTTCAGTTCGACATTTACCGTTGCGGTCTGGCCGGCAGCAATGTTCACGCGGGCGAATCCGCACAGCGACTTGATAGGTGCGCTGGCGTTCTCCAGTGACTTGACATAGACCTGGATGACCTCGTCACCGTCCATTGAACCGGTGTTGGTTACAGGAACTGACAGGGTCATTGACTGTGGCTTGCCTGAAACCTTGGCATCGCCATAGCTGAATGTGGTGTAGCTGAGACCGTAACCGAAGGCGTACAGAGGTTCGCCCTGGAAGTAACGGTATGTGCGGTTCTGCATGCTGTAGTCCTGGAAGTCAGGCAGCTGGTCAGTCGATGCGTAGAAGGTGACCGGCAGACGGCCTGCAGGATTGTATGCGCCGAACAGGACATCGGCAACGGCCTTGCCGCAAGCCTGACCGCCGTACCATGCCTGAACAAGTGCGTCATAGTTGCTTTCAACATTTCCGAAACCTACTGCGCTACCCGATACGTTGACCAGTACGACCGGCTTGCCGGTAGCGTCTATAGCCTGAAGCAGTTCCTGCTGGACAGCCGGGAGTTCAATGCTTGAACGGTCATGACCTTCGCCTTCGATATCGCTTGAGATACCGCTTACCATTACTATGACATCGGCCTCTGCAACCTTGCCTGCAACCTTCTCGAGGTCAACCGGACCGCGGCTGTAGATATCGAATGAGAACGATGCTGACCTTGCTTCTGGCTGTACCAGGGAAATCTCGACCTGATATGTCTTGCCTTCCTCGACAGCGAAAGTGATTGTAACATCAAAACTCTGCAATGTCAATTACAAAAAAACAGATTATTCCAGTAATCGTATTTCGGGCGAAATTCCGTTTTCCCTTGCAGGACATCCATTTTCCGATAACGAGTTTGCCAAGTTTACGAATTTATCAGCTTTACCGGGGTGCTTTGGCAAACTCTGCTCCATTCAGACGGCGCCGGCACCGCATTTTTCGGGTCATTTAAGTGGTTTTTTTCCAAATTAACGTAAAATATGCCTTTCTTGGGTCTCCTTGGCAAACTAAATGCTGTGACAGGCGCTTACAGACGGCGTCCGGTTTGCCAAGTTTACGAATTTATCAGCTTTACAAGGTGTCCTTGGCAAACTCTGCCGCGAGCGAAGACGTCCAAGCAGCAAAACCTCGACATAAATACAGCCCCGGCGAAGCCGAGGCTGATTGTTTCAAAATATTATTCAAGTTTCAGTCCCGGGACCGCATTTAGGTCCAGTCCTGCCCTTTCTCCGTTGATATATGCGAAGTATCCCGCTGAGCCGATCATGGCAGCGTTGTCGGTGCACAGTACAGGCGGCGGGCAGAAAAACTCGCACCCTACTCCCTTACATGCTTCCTTAAGTGCTCCGCGCAGAGTCTGGTTGGACGCAACGCCGCCGGCCATCGCAAAACGGCTGATGCCGAACTCGTCGATCGCCATCAGCACGCGCTCTTTCATGGAGTCGATGACTGCTGCCTGGAAAGATGCTGCAACGTCTGCCTGCGATACTTCAAGGCCCTTCATGTGTGCCTCATTTATTGAATTGAGGACTGCCGATTTAACGCCTGAAAAGCTGAAGTCATAAGGATTCTCATCGATCTTGGCACGCGGAAAATCATATGCCTTCGGATTGCCTTCGTGTGCAGCCTTCTCTACTTTCGGCCCGCCCGGATAGCCAAGTCCGATTGCCCTTGCTATCTTGTCATATGCCTCGCCTGCCGCATCATCTCTTGTACGGCCGATGATTTCGTAAGAGATATGATCAAGCACCTTTACAAGGTGCGTGTGACCGCCGGATGCGACCAGGCACAGGAATGGCGGCTCAAGCTCCGGATAAGTTATATAGTTCGCGCATACATGACCTTTGATATGGTGAACGCCGACAAGTGGTTTGCCGGAAGCATACGCAATCGCCTTAGCAAAGCTGACTCCGACAAGGAGTGCTCCAACAAGACCCGGTCCGTATGTTACCGCAACCGCGTCGATATCATCCAGCGTGCAGCCTGCGTCTGACAAGGCTTTGCCGACCACGTGGTTGATCTTCTCGATGTGCGCACGCGATGCGATCTCCGGCACTACTCCGCCGTAAATCGTGTGCAGGTCTATCTGAGAGTAAATAACGCTTGAGAGCACCTCACGGCCGTTTTTCACTACCGCAGCGGCGGTCTCGTCACATGATGATTCAATTCCTAAAATCTTTATATCTGCCATTTTTTAGTCCTCTTCGAACTTCAGTGTAATACTCTTTAAATCTTTGCCCGGCTCAACCTTGTCGAATATCTGATGGACCTCGTCCATATACTCGGCTGCCCTGACAAGCGACGGGCTGTAGTGTGTGAGCCACATGCGTTCCGGTTGTGCCTTTGCTCCGAGAGCTGCTGCCTCGTAGAAGGTCATGTGTTTCTTCTGCTTGGCGTCGTCATCTTTCTCGTGATCTCCGTACATGCCCTCGCAGATGAAAAGGTCCGCTCCACCTGCTGCCTCGGCGATCACATCTACCGGCCTGGTATCAGTAAAATACGAAACCTTAAGCCCCTTGCGTTCCGGTCCCATAACATCATCCGGCACGTAGATCTTTCCTTCGTATTCCACTTCATCGCCGTGCTGAAGCCTGTTCCACATCCGGACAGGGAGTCCCAGTGCTTTGGCTCTTTCGGCATCGAATTTGCCGGCGCGGTCAACGATGAAGTTATAGCCGTAACATGTGACCCTGTGGTAAACCTTGTAAGCCTGGATCCTGTATCCGTCGAACCAGAGTTCCTGCTCATCACCGTCCAGTTCGATATAATTCAGCTCAAAAGGCAGCTCCGGCGCGATCACACGAAGTGAATCCACGACCTTCTTCAGCCCCTTTGGGCCGACCAGATTGAGCGGCTCTGTCCTGTCGGAATTGCCCATCGTAAGAAGAAGTCCCGGCAGTCCTCCGATATGGTCACCGTGAAAATGCGTGAAACATATCAAATCGATGGACTTAAACGACCAGCCCTTTTCCTTGATCGCAACCTGAGTAGCCTCACCGCAGTCGATGAGGATGTTGCTCCCGTTATAACGCATCATCAGTGATGTCAGATGGCGCCTCGGAAGCGGCATCATTCCGCCGCACCCAAGCAAACAAATATCCAGCATTTATAACTCCTTTGTATACAGAAGGGCGTCTTCCTTCGGGTTGCTGTAGAAACCCGGGCGTTTCCCGTCCTGTACAAATCCTTCGCTTTCGTATAGACCGATCGCAGGCGCATTGCTTTCCCTGACCTCAAGATGAAGCTTTGCGACCTCTGCCTCTTTAAGCATCCCGTAAGCAATATCCAGAAGGTCGCGCGCGATGCCCATCTGGCGATACTCTTCGTCGACCGCGATGCTCACAAGGTCTCCCTCATCAAGTACGCACATGACCGCGCAGTAACCAACGACCCTGGTGAGGTGTTCGTCCGCGCTCAGGACCTTGGAATTGTCCTTGGCAACAAGGAAAAGCGTGTTGCCCGCGTCCATATAATGTCCGATCCCCGCCTCTGACCAGGGCTGGCCGAAATATCTGGCCTCCATTGCCGCGATCTGCGGGATATCTTCATAACTCATTTCGTAAAAACTGATTTCCATTACGCGTTCTGCTCAGCCCTTACACGCTCTGCCTGAGACGGTCTTAAATACTCAGGTGCCTCAAAATCAGCCTCAACTATCTTGCCCTGCTCAGCCAAAATAGTGCCGAGCACAGCTACGCTTCCTGCCCTTTGAAGGACATTCTCTTCAGAAATAGCGCCTTCTGCTGCCAGCTCATCCGCAAAGAGTGCCTTGGCAGCAAGCTTTGATTTAATTATCTCTTTGGCCGGCGCTATACCGTCTCCGAGGAAAAGTACATTCACACCCGCGCCGAACATCTCATTAAGCTTATCTACAAGTTCATCTGTTGCGATCGCGCAGCCTTCAAGGAGCGTCTGAACGCCCACGTCAGTGATTTCGTAAACACCTGTATACACCTGGCTGCGTCTGGCGTCCATAAGAGGCACAACGATACTGCGGCCTTCAGCAGCCGGATAATCTGATGCAAAATTATAAGCCATCGCATCGAGTGTCGGCACATGAATAAGCTTCTTGTTTAACGCAAATCCCAACCCCTTGGCAGTCGCGCTTCCGATTCGCAGGCCTGTAAAAGAACCCGGTCCGCCGGAGATCGCTATATAATCAACACTCTTGAGCTCTTCAGCGCTCATGACCTCAGAAACGAGCGGCATCAAAGTCTCCGAATGTGTGACCTTAAAAGCGCCCCTTTTCTCGGTTTTTATCTCTCCATCAACATATAACGCGACCGATGCTACCGGTCCTGAACTTTCAATCGCAAGAATCTTCATTTATTCCACCGTAATTCTTCTGTAATCGAAGCCTTTCTGGTTATCCTTTTCAATGGTGATATACACGGTATTCTCGGGCAAGATATCCTCTATCATCAGCCCCCACTCAATGAGACATACACCGTCTCCGAAAGCATACTCGTCGAATCCGACCTCTTCCATCTCGTCGGGATCTGAGATCCTGTAAACGTCAAAATGATAAAGCGGAAGACGCCCCTCTTCGTAAACCTGAAGTATCGTAAAAGTCGGTGAGCAGATAGGTGTCTTAATATCAAGGCCCTTGGCGAAACCTGCCGTGAAAACGGTTTTGCCCACACCCAGGTCTCCCGTCAGGCATATAACTGTGCCCGGCTCAGCCTTCCGGCCCATCTCAAAGCCCAGATTGTATGTGTCTTTTTCGTTCTGTGATTCGAATATCATATATCATCCCGCCAAAGCGGTTCCCTCCTTAGGATTATCGGCAATATATTGTATCACCTGTGCCGATGTTTTTCCATTATTTCTTGCGTTTTCTGTATGTATACTCATCCAGTTCCTTCTTGATGTCTTCCGGAATTTCCCTGTCTACCGGGCAAACGGCCGCACACGCCATCCTCTTTGTGAACAAAGCAATAAACTCAATATCCTTCTGCAGCTGCTCCATTGACAGAACGTCCATAATGTCATATCTGCAGTGGATCGGAGCTACGCCGTTTGAAGTAACTCTTGCAAAAGAAAGCGCAGGAACACCTTTGTCTGCAAAGCTCGTTGAATCGCTCGAATATACTCCCGTCTTCGCGCTGATCGGGAATCCCACCTCTGCGCCCATGTATGAAATGTACGCGGACAGCTTGTCCTCAGCGGAGACGCAGGAAATGAATTTGCCCATTATCGTTCCGATCATATCAAGATTGATATTGAGTTTGTATTTTCCCAGTTCAGCCTCATGAGCTGCGACGTATGCCTTTGACCCAAGAAGTCCTCTTTCCTCGCTTCCGCAGAAGATGAATTTAAGCCCGTAATGGTTCCTGTTATCCTTGAGCGCGTCCATTACGCCCAGAAGGCCTGCGCAGCCTGTCATATTGTCATAGGCTCCGTGGCTGAGCAAAGTCGTATCGTAGTGCGCGCTGAGCACGATATATTCATCCAGCTCTCCCGGTACAGTCGCGATCACGTTGTGAGAATGTCCGACGCCCTCCGTCTGGCTGATGGCGATTTTGACAGTCCTGACCGAGCCCTTAACAAGCTTTACAGCCTCTTTGACATTGACGGTAACGCAAAGCACTTTCCTTGCGTCCTTGACCACCGCCTGCCTTAAGTCTCTTATATCAATATCTTCATTGTCGTAGTGGAAATTGCCGTACTGGAAGATGATGCCCTTAGCGCCGGCCTTCATCAGATCCTGGTATACGAAATGGCCGACTCCGCCGGTGTCCAGAAGCACGATCTTATCCTTAGCGCCTGCGATCGAAACAGGATCCGTTCCCGGCATATAGTACAGTTCGCCCTCTATTTCACCGCTGCCGCATCCGAAGCATCCCTCGCACGGGATTTCCATTCCGTCCGCATAAAGATGCGCCTCCTTGACTTCAGCTTCCGGCACTTCGAATTCTTCGATCTCGGCCAAAACGCCCAACGCCTCGCATTTGCCCTTAAGATATTCTGCGACCCTGAGCTCTTCTTCCGAACCGCTCCAGTGAACAAAATCCGTGTCAATAAAAATCTGTTCCAGCTCTTTGTCAGTCATAACTACCTCCGAATGCTTTTTATATATTATACCAAGATTTTGCACATATTGAACGCACAGACATAAAAAATCCGGGATACCACTCATAAGCATCCCGGATCAGTTGATTCAAACGTATGTACGTGATCAGTCGTTAGTGATGAATGCGTCATGAACAGCGTTGGCTGCTGCGTTTGCATGCTGGTCATCAACAAGCACGGTGATACGGATCTCACTTGTGGAGATCATCTTGATATTGATGCCTGCATTGTAGAGAGCCTCAAACATCTTGGATGCAACAGCAGGGTCTGTAACCATGCCTTCGCCTACGATCGAAACCTTGGCAACGCCTTCCTCATGCTCAAGTCTGTGATACTGAAGACGATTCTTGGCTGCATCAAGGATCTCAACTGCCTCCTGAAGATCCTTCTTGTCCACTGTGAAGGAAATATCCTTGGTGCCGTCACGTCCTACAGACTGCAAAATAATATCAACAACGATGCCTCTTCTTCCAAGCTCGTCAAATACTCTGAATGCAACACCCGGTGTATCCTCCAGGCCAATAAGTGAAATTCTTGCCGGTGACTTATCTACTGCAACACCGCTTATCAATCTCTTCTCCACGGATAAAACCTCCTTAACAACTGTACCTTCCGCGTCTGTCAGGCTTGAGCGGACAACGATAGGAATATTATATTTTTTAGCCAGACCTACAGAACGGTTATGCAGGATCTGCGCGCCCAACGTGGCCAGATCAAGCATCTCATCATAGGTGATCTCTTCAAGTTTCTGCGCTGTCGGAACGATACGCGGATCGCACGTATAAACACCGTCAACATCTGTATATATCTCACAGAAGTCAGCTCGCAAAGCTGCAGCGATAGCAACTGCCGTGGTATCTGAACCGCCGCGTCCAAGTGTCGTTACATCGCCGTACTTATTAACGCCCTGGAAGCCGGTAACGAATACCATCTTCTTGGCTTCGAGCTCGTTCTTGATGCGCTCTACGTCAATACTCTTGAGTCTCGCGTTTCCGTAAGTGCTTGTGGTGTGCATCTGAACCTGAAATGCATTCAGCGAAACTGCAGGGATTCCCATGCTCTGAACAGCCATGCAGGTAAGCGCAACGCTTATCTGTTCGCCTGTGCTCATGAGCATATCCATCTCGCGCTTTGAAGGCTTCTCAGTGATCTGATGAGCAAGCGAGATAAGATCATCCGTTGTGTCGCCCATTGCCGACAGAATGACTACGACCTGATTGCCCAGGTAGTACTCCTCCGCGCAGCGTCTGGCGACGTTCAGAATCCTCTCCTTATTGGCGACTGATGAGCCGCCAAATTTCTTAACAACTAACATCTCCTTCTCCTTATATCAGTCGGACAAATCTTACCGACTTAATCCATCTCAAGTAATTTATCGATCATTCGGCTTCCCGGTTTTACCAGGATCCCGGTCTTTCCAGCTTCTTCCTCGTCGTATTTCACGGTACTTTCAACCGGCTTCGTGCTGTCGTAAAGCAGATACGGTACGGGCTCCGAAGAATGCGTTCTGATCGATATCGGTGTCGGATGATCCGGCATTACGAGCATCCTGAAAGGAACCTCTTCTGCATTTAATCCATCAACCAGGCGGCTTATCAGGCGGCTATCGAGATATTCAATAGACTTGATCTTGCGTTCAACGCTTCCCTGGTGTCCCATTTCGTCCGGTGCCTCAACGTGAACGTATACAAAATCATTGCCTTCTCTGAGCAAAGTATGAAGTGCTGCGTCAGCCTTGCCCTCATAGTTGGTCTCTAGCTGTCCATTTGCTCCTTCGACCTCGATGACCTTCATATCCGCGCCGACCGCGATACCCTTAAGAAGGTCTACCGCTGAGATCATAGCGCCCTTTTTGCCGGTGCGCTGTATGAAAGGAGACAGCTGCGGCTTGGTGCCTGCGCCCCAGAACCACATGCAGTTGGCAACATTCTTGCCAAGCTTTCTGCGTCTTTCATTTATCGGATGATGGTTGAGGATCTCAAAGCTCTTCTCCATCATCTCAAGAAATTTCTCATTTGCCGGAAGATACTGGCCGATCTTCTCTGTCAGGTGATCGTGCGGCTGAGCAAGCTCAAAAACCTCGCCCTTATCCCAGATGCAGCAATGACGGTAGCTGGTTCCTACGTAAAACTTGAACTCGTCATTTTCCATCACTTCCCTGCATGCCTCAAGAAGCGCTGCAGCGTCCTGTGTGGCGATCTCGCCTGATGAATGGTCAATGATCACCCTCTGTCCGAACGGAATTCCCGTTCCGTCTTCGTTCATGTCATCATCGGTGATGGTAACAAGATTTACGCGCAGCGCGATATCCGTATCCTTCATCGGAACTCCGATGCTCAGTGCCTCCAAAGGGCTTCTTCCGCTGTAATATACCTTAGGATCGTATCCCAGGACTGCCAGATTGGCAGTGTCACTTCCCGGCTTCATTCCTTCAGGGATCGTTGCCGCAAGACCGATCTCGCTTGTTGCGGCGAGTCTGTCAAGGCATGGCGTGGCGGCGACCTGAAGCGGTGTCTTATTCCCCAGCTCGGCTAAAGGCCTGTCGGCCATTCCGTCTCCTAAAACAACAATATATTTCATACTCATCTCACCTTAATAACGTTCTTGACCTTGGCCGGATCGCTTACACGGCTAAGTCCGAGATTGATGTCGTTTCCGCTTATCGGAGCTACCATCACTCCGTATTCGCCCGTCATATCCGGAAGGTCGATCCTGCATTCGATCTCAGCGAATTTTCTGATCTCATCAGCATCAAAAGCTGAATCCAGACGAATAAAATATCTGTCCGTAAAATCTCCGGCATCAGCAAGCTGAAGCTTCTCAGCGTCCATTTTGACCGGAACATTGACGTTAAGATGCTTTGCCGCAACGATGATATCAGCTACGACCGCCGAAGCAGTAGGAAGGCTTCCTGCGCCCGCACCGTAGAACATTACCTCGCCGAGCATATTGCCGCGAACCGAGATCGCATTCATTACATCATCGACCGCGTAAAGCGGGCTCGACTGGCCTATCATGCACGGAGCAACCTCGCAGCATACATTATCCTGATCCTTGCGGGCCGTTGCAAGGAGCTTGATCTTCTTGCCGAGGGCCTTGGCATATGCGATATCGATGTCGGAAATTCCTGTGATCCCCTTGCAGAGAATGTCCTCAAAATCAACGAATTTGCCATATGCGAGTGCTGTAAGGATCGCGATCTTCCTGCATGCGTCAAATCCTTCCACATCGGCTGTCGGATCTGCCTCTGCATAGCCTAAGCTCTGTGCCTCTTTAAGAGTCGGAGCAAATTCGCTGCCCTCATTGAACATCTTTGTAAGGATAAAGTTGGTCGTGCCGTTAAGGATTCCTGTGATCTCCAGAATATCCTCAGCTGTCAGGCACTGAACGAGCGGCCTGATGATCGGGATACCGCCGCCGACGCTGGCCTCAAAGAAGAAATTGATGTTCTTCTCTGCAGCGATCGAGATCAGCTCAGGACCATATGCCGCAACGAGAGCCTTGTTGGATGTAACTACGCTCTTTCCTGCCTCAAGAGATGCCTTTACAAATCTGTATGCAGCACCAGTCCCGCCCATTACCTCAACGACGATGTCGATCTCAGGATCGTTAACTATATCATTAAAATCATGGGTAAGAATGCTTTCAACAGGACTGCCCGGAAAATCGCGAAGATCCAGTACTTTCTTCACGCGGACTTCGCTCTCGGCGTTCCCTGCAACGATCTTTGAATTGGTGTTCAGGATCTCAACAACACCCGAGCCGATCGTGCCATATCCCATAACAGCTACATTAATCATATTCTTACCTCTCACGCATCTTGCGCATTGTGAAATGTGTCGATATTTAGTACTTACTTTTGTGCAAAACGTTGAACCAAATATTTAATATGTATTGAGAAATTTTACTACACCGCGTTAATATGTGCAATCAGTTTATTATTTAACAATTCGCGTTAATTTTAAGCTTTTTTTGTGTCAAATACACAAATGGCAGGCCCGGAAGCCTGCCACAAAATGCTGCGTTTCAATCGTCAGATATTCAATGACCTGATTTCCGTCATTATCCTTCCCATCAGTTTAACGCGGGTGAACGGAGTCATAAGATAATAGCCGTCGATGTACGGTGCGATGTTCTTCGCGGTCTCCACTGATATAGTCACAGCCAGATCTTCACACTCTTCCTTGCTCAGCTCCCTTTTCGGCGAATCGTCCATGCCGTACGCTTTGCCTTTGTACATGTTGATGATCTGGGGATCGACATTGATTCCCTGAATGTTCTCATCCATAAAGATCGCGTTTCTTGCGCTTGTGATCGGAATGATCCCGCCGAAAAGATAGCAATTCAGTTCACTTCTTGCCCGGCGAAGGTTTTCGAAAGCGGCCATTGTGAGTATAGGTTGGGTAAAAAGGCCTATTGCACCGGCTGCGATCTTGTCTTTTGCGCGTTTCATTTCCACATCGAAGTTTCTTGCATTGACGTTAAGCGCGCCGAAAATATTCAAAGACATATTGTTTTCTTTCGTCCACTCTACGATTTCCCGCATAAGCCCAACGGATTCAAACTGAAATACAGGTTTGACCTTACCGTAGCGCTCCTTCGGAACAGGGTCTCCGGTAACCAGAAGTATGTTTCTTCCGCCTTCTGCGTAATGGCCTAAAAGCAGTGCCTTGATTGCCGTAATATTCCTGTCGCGGCACGTCAGGTGCGGTATGGTTTCAACTCCTGATCTGTACATTAACTTAGCGGCCGCGTAGACAGAGTCGATTCTGGCGTTGGCAGATGGGGAATCCGCGATCGTAATTATATCTGCGCCGTAGATGTCAAGCTCTTTAGCAAGCTGCGCGTATTCCATAATGTCCGGTTTAAGAGGCGTATCAAGTTCGACCGCTATCGGCTTAATGCCCAGCTGTATTTTCTCCCAGAATGTGCTTGCTTCTCTTCTCATTTCACACCTCATTTTTCGAATACTGTATTTGCGGCATTTACTGCTGCCATCGCGTCTTTGGCGTAGTGATCCGCTCCGATCCTGGCTGCATGTTCGGCTGTAAGAACTGCTCCGCCGACCATGATCGGGATATGTCTGCCGCCTTCCTCAGCCGCCCTGAGTGCCGCAATCGTCCGCTCCATGGAGCTTACCGTGGTAGTCATAAGGGCTGAAAGTCCAACCATGCCGGCATCTTTTTCTTTAACAGCCGCAACCACCTTTTCCGGCGGAACATCTTTGCCCAGGTCGATTATCCTGTAGCCGTAATTTTCAAGCACGACCTTGACAATATTTTTGCCGATATCGTGAATGTCACCCTCAACCGTTGCAAGTACTATCGTTCCCCTTGCCGTTTCACTCTGTCCGCGAGAGGCGATCTGCTCCTTGACCACGTCAAAGCCGGCGCAGGCCGCATTTGCCGAATTGATCAGCTGCGGCAGGAAAAATTCGTTCTTTTCGTATTTGCGTCCGACAACATCGAGCGCCGGTATCAGTTTTGTATTGATCACGTCCTCTTCAGACTTTTCTTTCAAAAGTTCGCGGGTTATCCTTGCAGTCTCGTCCTTAAGCCCTTTGAGTACCGCTGCCTCTATGTCCATCCCCGAAGGCGCGTCCGGCTTTACGGCCGTCGCCTCTTTATCTGCCGCAAATCTTTCTATATAAGCCGCACAGTTTTTATCCTCTCCGGAAAGTGCCCTGAAAGATGCTATTGTATCCATGATCTCTTTCTGGCACGGATTTACGATCGGCATATCAAGTCCGTTGTAAAGAGCGATATTCAGGAATGAGCTCGTAACATTCAGCCGCTGTGGCAGGCCAAAGGAAATGTTGCTTACGCCTAAGAGACAGTGCAGCTGCAGCTTGCTGTGGATGTGATTCATCGCCCTGAGCGTCTCATCTACCTGCTCAGGCTGCGCCGAGATCGTAAGTGTCAGGCAATCGATCAGCACGTCATCGCGGTCAATGCCCATCTTAAGGGCCTCACTCAGAATCTTTTCAGCGTATCCGATGCGTTCTTCGGCGTTTGCAGGAAGCCCCGATTTGCTCATCGTAAGGCCTACAACTGCGGCACCGTAGTGCTTAACTATCGGCAAAATATTCGCCAACACCTCTTCGTCCGCATTGACCGAATTGACAATCGCGCGGCCGTTCACAGCTCTCAGGCCCGCCTCGATAACGTCCGGATCTGTAGAATCTATCATCAGCGGAAGTCCGCATACGCCCTGAACGGCGCGTACCACTTCGCCCATCACCTGAACCTCATCGATTCCCGGAATGCCGACGTTGATATCCAGAATATCGGCGCCTGCTTCCTGCTGCTCGATCGCCAGATTCATTATGTATCCGTAATCCCTTGATGACAGCGCGGCCTGAAGCTTTTTCTTGCCTGTCGGGTTGATCCTTTCGCCTATGACAAGGGTCTTCCCGAATTCAGCGACCGGTCCGTAGGACGCCACGCCGCGTCTTATTTTTCTGCCTTCTTCCGGAGCGTTTTCGCCTGCTGCCTTTGTTTCAAGCATATCTGCGATCGATCTGATATACTCGGGTGCGGTCCCGCAGCATCCGCCGAGAACGCTTACGCCAAGGTCCACATATTTGCCCAGAAGCGGGCCAAAATCGCAGGCCTTTATCCCATACTCTCCGGTAAGCGGATCCGGAAGGCCGGCATTAGGCTTCGCGATCAGCGGTTTGTCGGTCCATTCAGACATGCGTTTGATGAGTGGGTATATCTCATCCGGTCCAAGTGAGCAGTTGATGCCCATGGCTTCTACAGGAAGCGCGTCAAGCATCACAGCCATCGCCTCGACGGTGGTCCCTGTAAATGTCCTGCCGTCGGCTTCAAAGCTCATCGTTACCCATATCGGAAGCTGCGTATTCTCAAGAGCCGCCAGAACTCCCGCTTTCACCTCGTAAAGGTCACTGAACGTCTCGAAAATAACAAGGTCAGCTCCTGCCTCTTCACCGGCGATGACCATCTCCGTGAAAATATCATAAGCCTCGTCAAACTCCAAAGAGCCCAAAGGAGCCATCATCTCGCCGATCGGCCCGATATCAAGAGCGACCTTTACCGCGCCGGACGCTTCCTTAGCAGTCCTGACTGCGGTATCGACATTGGCCTTGATGACCTCAGCCGCCTTAAAGCCTGTGTCCTTGAGCTTTCTGGCATTTGCGCCGAAAGTGTTGGTATAAATGACGTCGCTTCCGGCATCTATATATTGTCTGTGTATTCCGGAGATGATATCCGGGTTCTTCATGCCAAATACTTCCGGGCGCGCACCCAGGGGCATCCCGGCTGCCATAAGCCTGGTTCCCATCGCTCCGTCAAGTAAGGTAATATTCTTTGCTTTGCTCATTTTCTCTTGTTCCTGATTATTTTTCGCATTTAGTGCCGCTTCGTCTGAAGGCACAGGTCATAAACAGATTGCAGTTTTCGCAGCCGCTCATTCTCAAAGCCGCCGGTTCCCGGCTGATTCCCATGACCGCTGTCACCGACTTGGCAGGGCTCATCATATCTGATGAATTGAGCCCGATACCGATCCTGTGCTCAGCGTTCAGTATTCTAAAGATATCACGCTGTTTTTCTACCGGCCAGTCACCGTAACCGGGGCTGAATCTGCTGGTTAAGAACTTTCCTTCCGCCTCAACTTCAATTCTCAGATCCGACTCAAAATTATTGCACACATTCTCAATAAGTGCGGAAGCACAGGCGTCCTGAATTGCCGCGTCAGCCATGTTGACAAGGCCTGTTCTGCTTATCAGTCTGTCCACGTCGCTCCCCAAGGTCGCCGCGAATATGACCGCCCTTCTGCAGCCTGCAAGAAGTTCTTCTATCTGCTCAGAATCCTTGAAAAGATTGCCTTTGTCAACATCGATATATCTGTACACAAGCTGCGGCCTGCACGCCTGCGTAACTGAGGCAAGGCACGCTCTTATCTGAGGCTCCACATCCTTTATGTCCTGACCTTTGTGCCCCAGATACATCAGTATTTCGTTGAAATTGGCCTCTGTCAGCCTTGTTTTGATCATCTTTATCACAATTTGGGAGACGGATTTCCCGTCTCCCATAAAAAGTAAATTATTTGGTCGCGATCCACTTAAGGTATTCGTTCATGAAGGTATCCAGCTCGCCGTCAAGTACTGCTCCGACGTTGCCGACTTCGCAGTTGGTCCTGTGATCCTTTACCATGGTGTACGGCTGCATTACGTATGATCTTATCTGGTTGCCCCAACCGATCTCGGTGACCTCACCGCGGATCTCAGCAAGGTTCTGCTCCTGCTCTTCTTTCTTGAGCATGTACAGCCTCGACTTAAGCTCCGCCATTGCAGAATCCTTGTTCTTATGCTGACTGCGCTCATTCTGGCACTGTACTACGATACCGGTCGGCAAATGTGTGATCCTGATCGCCGAAGATGTCTTGTTGATATGCTGTCCGCCGGCGCCTGAGCTTCTGTATGTATCGATCCTGATATCCTCATCCGGAATATCGATCTTGATCGTGTCATCGATCTCAGGCATTACATCGCATGAAACGAATGACGTCTGCCTCTTGCCGGCAGCATTGAATGGTGAGATACGTACCAGCCTGTGAACGCCTTTCTCAGACTTAAGGTAGCCATACGCGTTAGTTCCTACAACGCGGATCTTGACTGATTTGATTCCGGCTTCTTCACCGTCCAGATAATCAAGCACCTCAACCTCATAGCTGTGTCTTTCTGCCCAGCGGGTGAACATACGGTAAAGGATTCCCGCCCAGTCGCAGCTTTCCGTTCCGCCGGCACCTGCATTGAGCGAAAGAATCGCGTTCATATGATCGAATTCGCCGGAAAGAAGCGTTGAGATCTTGTATTCTTCGTAATTCTTCTTAAAACGTCTGTTCTCGATCTCGACCTCACCGGCCAGATCTTCGTCATCTTCTTCCTCAGCCATCTCTATCAGCGTCAGAAGATCTTCATATGAGCCTTTGAGCTTGTCGTAATCGGCGATCGCGGCCTTGATGCCCTTCATTTCCTTCATGACAACTGCCGAAGCGTCGCCGTTTTCCCAGAAACCGGGAGCATTCATAGCCTCCTCTATCTCCGCGAGGCGCGCCTCTTTGCCGGCTCTGTCAAGGGCGCCCTCCATCTGTTTCATAGGCTCTGTAAGCTGGCCTAATTCATATTTGATCTGGTCTAAAAGGACCATTGTTCCTTACCTCCTGCCGCAGCACTGTTTGTATTTCTTGCCGCTTCCACATGGACACGGATCATTCGGATAAATCTTATCTTCCGTTCTCTTCTTAGGTGCCCTTGCAAGCGAATCATCCTTGTTGGTTCCCATGACCTTGGCGACCTGCTCACGCTGCATCTGTGCCTCGATCTTGATGTGAAGCATCAGGCGAACGGTGTCTTCCTGGATTCCTGCGATCATGTTGTCAAACATGTCAAATCCGGCCATCTTGTATTCAACCAAAGGATCCTTCTGTCCGTAAGCAGCAAGGCCGATACCTTCGCGGAGCTCATCCATATCATCGATATGATCCATCCAGTGTCGGTCGATAACTCTGAGAAGAACGATTCGTTCAGCTTCCCTGAACTGTTCCTCCGGGAACTCCGCCTCTTTCTTCGCATAAAGCTCGCGGCCCATAGCTATCAGATCTTCCTTGGCTTTAGCCTTGGTGTAGTTTGGCTTATCTTCCTCGGCAACAGTGAACGGAATGTCAAACAGCGGTATGATTTCCTCATTAAGCTCCACGAAATCCCACTCGTCCGCATGTGTTCCTTCCGGGATGATCGCGTCCACTATATGTCCGACGGTCGCGTCTATCATTTCGAGAATGGACTCGCGCATTGATTCGCCGTTAAGTACTCTGAGTCGCTCAGCGTAGATGATCTCACGCTGGTCATTCATTACCTGGTCATATTCAAGAAGGTTCTTTCTGATACCGAAGTTGTTGTTCTCGATCTTGACCTGCGCCTTCTCGATCGCGTCTGAAAGGAGTTTGTGCTGGATCTCCTGCCCGTCCTCGATGCCGAGAGAATTGAATACGCCGAGAAGTCTTTCAGAACCGAAAAGTCTCATCAGATCGTCTTCAAGTGAAATATAGAACTTGGACTCACCCGGGTCTCCCTGACGCCCTGAACGACCACGCAGCTGATTGTCGATACGGCGCGCCTCATGGCGCTCTGTGCCGATGATCTTAAGTCCGCCGGCAGCTCTTGCTTCTTCGTCAAGCTTGATATCAGTACCACGGCCTGCCATGTTGGTCGCGATCGTTACGGCACCGTGTTTGCCGGCCTCGGCAACGATCTCCGCCTCCATCTCATGGAACTTGGCATTCAGTACATTATGCTTGATCCCGCGCTTTCGGAGCATCGTGGAAAGGAGCTCGGAAGTCTCGATCGTGATAGTACCTACAAGGACAGGCTGTCCTTTGGCATGAGCCTCACAGATGGCGTCGATAACGGCCTTGTACTT
The DNA here is from genome assembly GCA_045627365.1 of Lachnospiraceae bacterium. Classification (GTDB taxonomy): domain Bacteria; phylum Bacillota; class Clostridia; order Lachnospirales; family Lachnospiraceae; genus RGIG5612. The sequence goes on along the minus strand of JAZQNN010000016.1, from coordinate 65,192 downwards.
TTCCTTCTTGGTCTTATAAACCGCGTCGTTGTGGTCAATTCTGATAACCGGCAGATTGGTCGGGATCTCAACAACATCCATGTTATAAATATTCTGGAACTCGTTTTCCTCGGTCTTGGCAGTACCTGTCATGCCGGCCTTCTTCTCGTATTTGTTGAAGAAGTTCTGGAAAGTGATGGTTGCAAGAGTTTTGCTCTCGCGCTTTACTTTCACGTGTTCCTTGGCCTCGATTGCCTGATGCAGGCCGTCCGAGTAACGTCTTCCCGGCATGATACGTCCGGTAAACTCATCGACGATAAGGATTTCATCGTCCTTAACAACATACTGCTGATCGCGGAACATCAGGTAATGCGCGCGAAGAGCAAGGATGATGTGATGCTGGATCTCAAGGTTCTCAGGATCTGCCAGGTTGTCGATCTTGAAGAACTGCTCAACTCTTGCAACGCCCTCGGCGGTAAGGTTGATGTTCTTCTCTTTCTCGTTTACAACGAAATCGCCTGTCTCTTCGATAGCCTCGCCCATGATCGTATCAAGCTTGGACAGCTCTTTGGCTTCGCCTTTGCGCAGCTGTTTTGCCAGGATGTCCGCCAGATCATACAGCCTCGTGGACTTGGCTGACTGTCCGCTGATGATAAGAGGTGTTCTTGCCTCATCAATAAGAACTGAGTCGACCTCATCGACGATCGCGAAGTACAGACCGCGCTGAACCTGCTGTTCCTTGTGAACGACCATATTGTCTCTTAAGTAGTCGAATCCGAGCTCGTTGTTGGTGATATATGTGATATCGCAGTTGTACGCTGCCTGGCGCTCTTCAGTGGTCATTGAGTTAAGAACAACGCCGACTGTAAGGCCTAAATATCTGTGGACCTGTCCCATCCATTCCGCGTCACGGTTGGCCAGGTAATCATTGACAGTTACGATGTGAACGCCCTTGCCTAAGAGCGCGTTAAGGTATGACGGCAGCAAACACGTCTGGGTCTTGCCTTCACCTGTTCTCATCTCGGCTATTCGGCCCTGATGCAGTACAATGCCGCCGAGGAGCTGCACCGGATAGTGCTCAGTTCCAAGCGTACGTCTGGTTGCCTCGCGGACCATTGCAAATGCTTCAACAAGCATATTGTCAAGGTCTTCGCCTGACTGTGCGCGTTGCTTGAACTCGGCAGTCTTGGCCTTCATTTCTTCCTCACTCATCTCCATCATCTGAGGTCTGAGGTCTATTATCCTATTAACTATCGGCATCAGGCGCTTAACTTCTTTCGCGCTCTTGTTACCGAAGATATCTTTCAAAGCCATGGATCAAATTCTCCTAACAATCAAACTTTATCTCAAGACTGCGGCGCTCCCGCTTCGGAAGCGCCGCCGGTTATTGCTTTATTCTTCTGGCTCTATAAGGCCATAGGTTCCGTTCTTTCTCTTGTAAACTACATTGGTCTGGTCTGTCTCCGAATTGGTGAATACGAAGAAGTTATGACCGGAGAGTTCCATCTGCATGCAGGCCTCCTCCGGATCCATCGGTTTGAATGGAAAGGCCTTCACCTTAGCGATCACGATATCGCTTTCTTCCTCATCGATTCCATCCTCTGCATCGATATACCCCTGGGTAAATGCAGCGCCGGACTGATACCTGTCGACGATCTTCGTACGGTACTTCTTCAGCTGGCTTTCGATGATCTCCTCTACCAGATCGATTGAAACATACATGTCAGAGCTTTCCTGCTCGCCACGGATAATGCCGCCCTTGACCGGAATGGTCACCTCAATCTTCTGACGGCTTTTTTCAACGCTCAAAGTGACCTGTGCCTCCACATCCTTTGAAAAGAATCTCTCGAGCTTGCCAAGCTTATCATAAATGGTGTTCTTAAGACTCTCCGTGATTTCAACATTTCTTCCCGAAATATTAAATTCCACAACGTTCACCCCTTTCTGGTTATTTAAGACTTACTCATCAGGGTAGTCTTATTTGACTGTATTCTAACATATAGGAAGATACAATTAAAGAAAAAACTGTGAATTTTACAACTTGTTGTGGGGTTTCTTCGCTTCCTGCACAACATATCGAATGATTTTTTTCAAGTCCAATTAAGCGTACTTGCAGAAAGTCAATAAGTAAAAATGTACAAATCGTATTTTTCTGCATTTATGCATTTTTTGTGTATAAGAATGCATGGTTACTTATCAAATGCCTATTTGTGGATAATGTGGATAACTGTGAGTATAAGTCGCTTTTGGCTTAATATCAACGTTTATTGGGTGTGCATAACTTTTTTTGGCTACCAGAGATTATTCACGCAGATTTATGATGTTTTTTTTTGTCAAAAATCATTTTTGTTAAGTATTACCAAATCGCATTCTGTCAATAGAATTTTTCTATTTCGCGAAGCTTTTTTTGTTGAAAAAAAGCCGGCTGAAAGGTTACAATACATGCATGAAAACTTACGCGATAATCACCGGTGCCTCGCGCGGGATCGGGCGTTCGATCGCCCTCGCCCTGGCAGCTGACGGCTATAATTTAATTCTGCTTTCATCCAAAGATCTGGCAGGTCTTAAGGAGACCGCGGCTATGGCTCAAAGGCCCGGGTTTGACATTCGCACATACCTCGTGGATGTCAGTAAACCGGGCGATGTGAATGACTTTTGGGCGCTTGAAGAGCTTAAAAGCATCTGGTCGGATGTCCGTGTTCTGGTAAATAACGCCGGCATCGACGTCTTCAACCTCGTGCAGGACATCACCGACGCTGAGTGGGACCGCATAATGGACACCAATATCGGCGGTGTTTTCCGAATGTGCCGCGGCGTGGTCCCTCACATGCTCCACAGCCACTCAGGCACGATCATTAATATCTCGTCATATTGGGGAATTCACGGAGCAGCCATGGAGAGTGCCTACTGCGCAAGCAAAGGAGCTGTCAACGCCTTCTCGCTTTCACTGGCCGATGAGCTCGCCTTTTCAGGGATCCGCGTCAATGCGCTTGCATGTGAATATATAGATACAGCGATGAATGCGGGCTTCACGCCGGAAGAGATAGAGGATGTACTGAAGATAATGCCCTCCCGCCGTGTCATCAGCCCCGATGAGGTCGGCCGTATGGTCGCATGCCTCGCACGCTCAGGCTGCGACATTTCGGGCCGCGTCTTAAGCATGAACGAAATGCTTGAACTTATATAACAAAGACCGCCTTGAGGCGGTCTTTTCATTAATCCTGGGTTCTGTGAAGGAAGGGTGAGATTCGCTTATACAGGAAGAATGTCACCACTGAGTTGATAACAGCCTTGATCAGGTTGAACAGCAGTATGAACGGCATCAGCGTGAGAATCGTCTGTACGTTTTCTTTGCTTAATGATCCCAGCATAAAAATCGGTGTGATCAGCAAATTCGCGAAGAACATTACCACGACCATGCTGGCCGTGCCGCAGCCAAGCGCAGCGATCGCTCTCTTTTTCGTCTTTTTCCTGAAATAAATAAGTCCCGCACACAAAGTCAGCGCTCCTGTCGCCACAATATGCATTATCACGCCATAAATACCGCTTCCGGCACTGACGGTAAAACCCTGAATAAATGCGGTGACAACGGTCAGAATTATGCCGACAAGAGGTCCGTATGCCAGCGTACCTATAAGAATCGGAATATCCGCCGGATCATACTCCAGGAAAGGAACAGCCGGGAAGATCGGAAAGTGCACCAGAAGCACCAGCACCACCGAAACCGCTACCAGCATCGCCATTCTAACTAATAAATTTGTTGTTAATTTCTGACCTTTCATTTCTAAAAAACTGCCTCCATATATACAAAAAGCCCCGAAACATACGTCTCGGGGCTCATGAATAAACGCCTTCACAGAAAGTTTCTTCCATCCGGACTTTACCGTCGGTCCGGGAATCTCACCCGGTCGGCCCATCGAGGGTTCGCAGACTATACTGCCGGTGGGGAATCGCACCCCGCCCTGAAACATCCTGTATTATAAACCACACTGCCGTAAAAGTAAAGATACAGCATCGTTTTACTGCGATTTTCCGTTTTCTCCCTTATCAAGCTGTTCATCGTCGCTTCGCAAATACTTGTATGTGTGATATTCCCAGTCGTTCTGGTTGTACTTATTTTTGCACATTCGTGCGATGTTTGTTAAGAAACATTCTTCGTGGAGCGTTTTGCCTTTTGAAGTTTTTTTGAGTTGGATTCAGGCATAGCGTTGAACTAAAAAACGTCATTTTTCTCAAAAGAGAAAAATCCGACGAATCTAGTGGGTTTGCTGGAAGTTTTTTTCTCCGCGTTTTTGAGTCCTTTCGAAGCAGGCTCCCTCCGGGAACCAATTAATTTGCAAATATAACATCTTTTATGCCTGTTTTACGCCAAATTGGTAACATTGTTACGTTTTCTACGAACCTGACGAAAAATCGGAGAAATGGCAGGCCTGCAAATGCACTAAAATGAGTAAATTTTTCTCTTTTGGAAATTTGGACGTTTTTCTGACGATCAGACGTCCCTCAAATTGAAGATAGCACGAAAAAAACAAGCTCCATAAAAAAATCAGCGCCCGGTTCTCACCGGGCGCCTTTCGGTTTACTTATTCATTTAGAGATTATTCTCCGTCGAAGCTTTCTGTTACTTCTTCAGTTTCTTCGAAGCCATCCTTGATGAAATCTGCGTAGGTTTCTGCGATGTCAGCGTATTCTTCTGAAAGCTCTTCGTCTTCCATCATGTCCTCGCCGGCTTCTGCTGCCAGTGCAGCTCTTGCAGCCTCTTCCTCTGCTCTTCTTGCAGCTTCTTCAGCCTTCTTCTGAGCGATCAGTTCGTCTGTATTGAGCTTAACCTGACGATAACGCTTCATACCTGTTCCTGCAGGGATCAGCTTACCGATAATTACGTTCTCCTTAAGGCCGATCAATGGGTCAACCTTGCCGTTGATAGCTGCATCGGTAAGAACCTTGGTGGTCTCCTGGAATGATGCTGCCGACAGGAAGGAGTTGGTTGCCAGTGAAGCCTTGGTGATACCGAGAACTATACGTTTTCCGGTTGCAGGCTCCTTGCCTTCTTCAACGAGCTTCTTGTTGACACGCTCGAACTCTGCAATGTTCGTTGTTGTGCCCGGAAGGAACTCGCTGTCGCCGGCGTTCTCGATCCTGATCCTGCGAAGCATCTGGCGAACGATGACCTCAATGTGCTTGTCGTTGATATCAACGCCCTGCATTCTGTAAGGTATCTGAACTTCCTTCATGATGTAGTCCTGAACGGCCTTAACATCCTGAATCTTCATGATATCATGCGGGTTGATTGAACCTTCTGTGATTCTCTCGCCTGCCTCGATATGAACTGAAGCCTTGGCATCTGATCCGGCTGATACAGCCTCGTCACGGGCAACCATGATCTTCTTAACGATCTTAGCGCCGTAAGGAATGAGGTATGCCTTCTCCTTGCCGTCTTCGCTTGTAACTACAACCTCGGTCTTGTTCTTGTTCTCGCGTACTTCTGCCTCGCCGTCAAATTCAGAAATGATTGCAACGCCCTTAGGCTTTCTTGCCTCGAAAAGCTCCTCTACACGAGGAAGACCCTGTGTAATATCTCCACCTGCTACACCACCGGTGTGGAAGGTTCTCATTGTAAGCTGTGTACCAGGCTCACCGATAGACTGTGCAGCGATGATCCCGACTGCTTCTCCTACCTGAACAGGCTGGCCTGTTGCAAGGTTTGCGCCATAGCACTTAGAGCAAATACCGTTCTCTGAGCGGCAGGTCAGGATAGACCTGATCTTGACCTTCTCGATACCGGCAGCGATGATCTCATCCGCACGTGACGGAGTGATCATGCAGTTCTTAGCTACGATCAGCTTGCCATCATTGTCATAAATATCAACTGCTGCATAACGGCCGCGGATACGGTCAATCAGGCTCTCGATAACTTCTTTGCCGTCTTCACCCTGAGTGAATGCTGCAACTTCCTCGTATGGGATCTCGTCTTCGCCTTCGCAGCAGTCAACCTGGTTGATAATAAGTTCCTGAGAAACGTCAACCAGACGACGTGTAAGGTAACCAGAGTCGGCAGTACGAAGTGCTGTATCTGAAAGTCCCTTACGTGCGCCATGGGCGGAAATGAAGTACTCCAATACGTCCAGACCTTCACGGAAGTTTGACTTGATAGGCAATTCGATTGTACGACCTGTTGTATCGGCCATAAGTCCACGCATGCCGGCCAGCTGTTTGATCTGCTGATCACTACCACGGGCTCCGGAGTCAGCCATCATGTAGATGTTGTTGTACTTATCCTGAGTCTTCATGGTCTCCATCAGGATTTCCTTGATCTGCTTATCTGTCTTGTCCCAGATGTCGGTTACCTGCTTGTAACGCTCATCCTCAGTTGCAAGACCCATTCTGTAAGCTTCCTGGATCTCCTCAACGGTCTGCTCGGTCTGCTTGATGATCTCAGCCTTCTCCTTAGGAACCTTAATATCGGCCATGGATACGGTGAACGCAGCCTTGGTCGAGTACTTGTAACCCATGCTCTTGATGCTGTCAAGAACCTCAGCGGTTACAGTTGCGCCATGCTTGTTGATGACCTTGTCAAGGATCTTCTTAAGCATCTTCTTATTAACGAGTTCATCAATTTCAAGCTTCAGATAATCCTCATCGCACTCACGTTTTACAAAGCCAAGATCCTGCGGAATAACTTCGTTGAAGAACAGTCTTCCGAGTGAAGTATCGATAATTCCGGTGATGGTGTTGCCATCAGGAAGAGGTCTCTGGATACGAACTTTGATCTTGCTCTGCAGGGTGATCTGCTTGTTCTCGTATGCAAGGATAGCTTCATTCATGTTCTTGAATGCTCTTCCCTCGCCCGGCTCGCCTTCACGCTGCTGTGTCAGATAGTAAATACCGAGAACCATATCCTGTGTAGGAACGGCGATCGGGCCACCGTCTGACGGGCTCAGAAGGTTGTTCGGTGAAAGCATCAGGAAACGACACTCTGCCTGAGCTTCTACGCTAAGAGGCAGATGCGCTGCCATCTGGTCACCGTCGAAGTCGGCGTTATACGCTGTACATACCAGAGGATGAAGTCTGATAGCACGTCCTTCAACAAGGATCGGTTCAAATGCCTGGATACCGAGTCTGTGCAGTGTCGGTGCACGGTTAAGCATTACAGGATGCTCCTTGATAACTTCCTCGAGCACGTCCCAAACCTCATTCTGAAGTCTGTCGACCATCTTCTTGGCCTGTTTGATATTGTTGGCCTTTTCGTAATCTACGAGTTTCTTCATTACGAAAGGCTTGAACAGTTCGACTGCCATTTCCTTAGGCAGGCCGCACTGGTAAATCTTAAGTTCCGGTCCGACTACGATAACTGAACGTCCTGAGTAGTCAACACGTTTGCCCAGAAGGTTCTGACGGAAACGTCCCTGCTTACCTTTAAGCATATCTGAAAGTGACTTCAGTGATCTGCCGGCAGGCCCTGTTACAGGACGTCCGCGTCTGCCGTTATCGATGAGCGCGTCAACTGCTTCCTGGAGCATTCTCTTCTCGTTGCGAACGATGATGCTTGGAGCGCCGAGCTCAAGGAGTTTGCGCAGACGGTTATTTCTGTTGATTATTCTTCTGTAAAGGTCATTAAGGTCAGATGTAACAAATCTTCCGCCGTCAAGCTGAACCATAGGACGAAGATCCGGAGGAATTACCGGAAGGACCTTCAGGATCATCCATTCAGGTCTGTTGCCGCTCTTCTTGAAAGCTTCAACAACTTCGATCCTCTTGATAAGTTTGGTCTTCTTCTGGCCGTTAGCTGTCTCCATCTGATTCTTGAGGTCTTCAGCCATCACGTCAAGGTCGATTGCGCTCAGGAGCTCATCGATAGCTTCTGCGCCCATGCCTACGCGGAGGGTGTCCTTAACAGCTTCGTTTCTCTCAAGAGCTGAAACATACTCCTGCTCTGAGATGACCTGCTTGAACTGAAGATCAGTCTCGCCCGGATCAAGAACGATATAATTTGCAAAGTAAAGTACCTTCTCAAGTGCCTTAGGAGAAATGTCCAGCATCAGGCCCATGCGTGAAGGGATTCCCTTGAAGTACCAGATATGTGATACCGGAGCTGCCAGCTCGATGCTGCCCATACGCTCACGACGTACGGATGCCTTGGTGATCTCAACACCGCATCTGTCGCAGACAAGGCCCTTATATCTGATCTTTTTGTATTTGCCGCAGTGGCATTCCCAGTCTTTGCTCGGTCCGAAGATCTTCTCGCAGAAGAGGCCGTCCTTCTCAGGCTTTAAGGTTCTGTAGTTGATCGTCTCAGGCTTGGTAACCTCACCATATGACCACTCTCTGATTTTGTCGGGACTGGCAAGACCTATACGGATCTTGTCAAATGCTACCGGCTCATATGTATTCTCTGTCATTTGTGCCATTAACTTACCCCTCCTACTCTCTTACAAGTTCTGCCAGATCTTCAGCCGTCGGTTCACGGTCAAAATCATTATCGAACTCATCTTCTTCATCGTTTTCAGTATAGCCATCATCTGACGTGTACTCTAATTCTCCGTCTACAAATTCCTTAGTGGAGAATCCGTGCGCATTGTAGTTTTCCTTGGCTTTGTAGTTGTTCTGAGAAATCATTACGTTGTAGTTGGTCTCGCCGTACTCTGAGTACTCAGGAAGCTTAACCTCGTTGTCATCCTCATCGAGAACTCTGATATCAAGAGCCAGAGCCTGAAGTTCCTTAACAAGGACCTTGAATGACTCAGGTGTGCCTGCCTCAGGAATGTTCTCGCCCTTGGTGATAGCACCGTAAGTGCTTACACGGCCGACAACGTCGTCAGACTTAACTGTCAGGATCTCCTGAAGTGTATATGCTGCGCCATATGCCTCGAGGGCCCAAACTTCCATCTCACCAAATCTCTGTCCGCCGAACTGAGCTTTGCCGCCCAGAGGCTGCTGAGTAACCAGAGAGTAAGGTCCGATCGAACGGGCATGGATCTTGTCGTCAACCAGATGGTGGAGCTTCAGGTAATGCATGAAACCGATAGTAACAGGTGCATCGAAGAACTCGCCTGTACGGCCGTCGCGAAGCTGTACCTTACCGTCTCTGTTGATCGGAACTCCCTTCCACTCTGCACGGTGGTCAAGGTTATCCTCGAGATATTCAAGTATTTCAGGCTTGAGGGACTTGCCGTACTTCTTCTTGAAGTCATCCCACTCGCCGTTTACGTAGTCATTTGCCATATCCAGGGTCTCAAGGATATCAATCTCGCCTGCGCCGTCAAATACCGGTGTTGCGATGTTGAATCCGAGAGCCTTAGCTGCCAGTGAAAGGTGTGTCTCAAGTACCTGTCCGATATTCATACGGCTTGGTACGCCCAGAGGATTGAGCACGATATCAAGCGGACGTCCGTTCGGAAGGAACGGCATATCTTCGATCGGAAGAACGCGGCTTACAACACCCTTGTTACCGTGACGTCCGGCCATCTTGTCACCAACAGAGATCTTTCTCTTCTGAGCAACATATACGCGAACTGACTGGTTAACGCCAGGGCTCAGCTCGTCGCCGTTTTCTCTGGTAAATACTTTAGCGTCAACAACGATACCGTACTGGCCGTGTGGAACCTTAAGGGAAGTATCACGAACTTCTCTTGCCTTCTCACCGAAGATCGCATTAAGAAGTCTTGCTTCCGGTGTGAGCTCCTGCTCTCCCTTAGGAGTTACCTTACCAACAAGGATATCGCCGGCACGAACTTCTGCACCGATGCGGATGATTCCGTTGTCATCAAGGTTCTTGAGGGCTTCATCGCCTACGCCCGGAACGTCTCTGGTAATCTCTTCCTGGCCAAGCTTGGTGTCTCTTGACTCGATCTCGTAACGCTCAATATGGATAGATGTGTAAACATCATCTCTTACAAGACGCTCGCTGATAAGAACAGCATCCTCGTAGTTGTAACCTTCCCAGGTCATGAAACCGATAAGAGGGTTCTTACCAAGTGCAAGCTCGCCGCCTGAGGTAGAAGCGCCGTCGGCAATGATCTGGCCGGCTTCGATCCTTTCACCCTTGTCAACGATAGGTCTCTGGTTGTAGCAGTTGCTCTGGTTGCTTCTGCAGAACTTAGCTACTTTGTATACGTCGTAGATTCCGTCATCGCCCCTGATGCCGATCTCGCTTGCGGAAACGTGCTCAACAACGCCGCCCTTCTTGGCTACGATGCAGACACCTGAGTCCTTAGCGGTCTTGGCTTCCATACCGGTTCCTACAACAGGAGCCTCTGTGGAAACAAGCGGAACTGCCTGACGCTGCATGTTAGATCCCATCAGGGCTCTGTTCGCGTCGTCGTTCTCCAGGAACGGGATAAGTGATGTAGCAGCGGAGAATACCATTCTCGGGGATACGTCCATAAGGTCGATCTCGGTGATCGGATATTCACTTGTCTCATCTTTGTAACGGCCGGCAACGGTGTTCTTTACGAAATGTCCGTCAGCGTCGAGCTGGGCATTTGCCTGCGCTACTTTGTACTTATCTTCTTCATCGGCTGTCATGTAGATAACCTCATCGGTTACTACAGGATTCTCAGGATCCTTCTTATCGATCTTTCTGTAAGGAGCCTCTACGAAGCCGTATTTGTTAACTCTTGCGTATGATGCCAGTGAGTTGATAAGACCGATGTTCGGGCCTTCAGGAGTCTCGATCGGGCACATACGTCCGTAATGCGTATAGTGAACGTCTCGAACTTCGAATCCGGCACGATCTCTTGTCAGACCGCCAGGTCCCAAAGCTGAAAGACGTCTCTTATTTGTAAGTTCGGACAGCGGGTTGCACTGATCCATGAACTGTGACAGCTGGGAGCTTCCGAAGAACTCTCTTACAGCTGCTGTGATCGGCTTGATGTTTATCAGAGACTGCGGAGTTACAGTATCGAGATCCTGAGTCTGCATTCTCTCGTGAACAACTCTCTCCATTCTGGAAAGGCCGACTCTGTACTGGTTCTGAAGAAGTTCTCCGACGCTTCTGATACGACGGTTGCCCAGATGGTCAATGTCATCAAGCGTACCGAGTCTGGACTCAAGGTTCAGGCCGTATGAAATGCTTGCAAGGATATCTTCCTTGGTGATGTGCTTCGGAATAAGTTCGTGGATGCTCTTGGCAATAGCTTCCTTGCGGTCAGCCTTTTTGCTGTTCTCTTCAAGGATCTTGCTGAGTGCAGGCCAGTAAACTTCCTTCTCTCCAAGACCGAGTTCCTTCATCTCGCTGTCTTTGAGCTTGATGTACTCGGTAATGTCAACCATCATGTTGGAAAGGACTTTAACAACTCTGTCTTCACCCTTGATGGATACAGACGGAACTGCACCGTTCTGGATGCTCTCGCAGAGCTTCTCATCAACTACATCGCCGGCTGAAGCGATAAGCTCACCGGTTGCTGCGCTGATTACGTCCTCAGCCAGTGTCTGGCCGATAATTCTTCCGCGGTATGCAAGCTTCTTGTTGAACTTGTAACGACCTACTCTTGCCAGGTCGTAACGCTTGCTGTCGAAGAACATGGATGTGATAAGGCTCTCTGCGTTTTCAAGCTGCAGAGGCTCGCCCGGACGCAGCTTGCTGTACAGTTCCAGGATACCTTCCTGATAGCTCTTCTTGGTATCCTTCTCGAAGCATGCTCTGAGCTTCGGCTCATCGCCGAATACATCTATGATCTCTTCGTTGGTACCGATGCCCATTGCTCTGATAAGAACGGTTACAGGAACCTTTCTTGCCTTGTCGGCATGAACATAATATACGTCATTAGGGTCAGTCTCGTACTCAAGCCATGCGCCTCTGTTAGGGATAACGCTGCAAGCATAGAGCTCTTTGCCTAATTTATCGTGTGACATTGTGAAGTAGATGCCCGGTGATCTTACGAGCTGAGATACGATAACACGCTCAGCGCCGTTGATAACAAATGTACCGGTCTCTGTCATCAGAGGAATATCGCCCATGAAGATCTCATGCTCTGAGATCTCGCCGGTCTCCTTATTGTTGAGGCGGACAACGACTTTCAAAGGAGCCGCAAATGTCGCGTCACGTTCCTTACATTCATCGATGGTGTACTTAATGTCGTCATAAGCTATTCTGAAATCAACAAATTCCAGGCTCAGACTCTGGTTAAAGTCTTCAATCGGAGATAAGTCACTGAAGGCCTCTTTAAGTCCGTCGCTGATAAACCAATCATACGAGGCTTTCTGAATTTCAATCAGATTAGGCATCTCAAGGACATCTTCCTGACTGGAAAAACTCATTCTAATTCCCTTGCCGCATTTGACAGGATGAATTCTGTTCTTTTCCATATAATCACTCCTTTGAAAATTTATAATTTAAGACGAACATTATTTTTGGTAATTTCGCCGAAAATTTACTATGGATTTTTCAAAAAAACTGTGCTATATTTGGGGTCTAAAAAGAGTACGTTGCGCACAATTCTCCACAATAATGCAACTTACAGTTTACTTCAAGTATTTATATGCGTCAACAATTTCCTGTTCTTTTTAAGTATCTTTTTTTGAACAATTTAATTTAGAGTTTAATTTTAAGAGCATAAAAATTGCCCCTCTCGGTAAAGTCCGAAAGGGGCAATTTTTAAATAGAAAGAGAGACAACTCTTATTCGTAATCGTAGAATCCGTGTCCTGTTTTTCTTCCGAGTTTGTTTTCTTTGACCATCTGCTCTATCAGGTCGTAGCAGTCCGGCTTAACGCCGTCTTTCTCGTACTGAGCCTTCATCAGATCATATGAAAGATCGATTCCTGTAAGGTCCATCAGACGGAACGGGCCCATCGGGTATTTAAGGCCTTCCTCGCACGCGATATCGACCTCTTCAGGTGTAAGATATCCGTTCTGAACAAGATAACGGCCTTCTGTGTTGACAACGCCGGTAATTCTGTTGGCTGCAAATCCCGGGATCTCCTTCTTCATCAGGATAGGAACCTTTCCTATAGTCTTGCAGAATTCGAATACCCTCTCTGCGTTTTCAGGATCGGTATGCGGTCCCTGAACGACCTCAACGAATCTGAGCACGAGTGCCGGATTGTAGAAATGGCAGTTGCAAAGACGTGACGGATCTTTGAAACAATCTTTGAAATATGAAGAAATCATGAAGCTTGAATTGGTAGCAACGATGGTATCCGGTCTGATGACCTCATCGAGCTGTTTGAAAAGCTCGCACTTAGCCTCATAAACTTCAATGATTGCTTCGATAATCAGATCGGCATCTCCTGCTGCCTCAGCAAGAGTCTCAGATGTTGAAAAACGTGACTTGGTTGCAGCAACTTCGTCTACGGTCATCTTATCTTTGGCAATACGTCCTGCAAGATACTCATCTGCCCACTGCTCAACCTTCTCGGCAACGCCCGGGAATGAATCATATACCGTAACTGTATATCCGTGGATCGCTGCGCAAAGGGCTATCTGACGGCCCATCTGTCCTCCACCGATCACGCAAACTTTGTTAAATCTCATGTGAATTACTCCTTATCTACGCAAATTTTCAAGTATTGATGTTGTTCCGTGGCCACCACCGCAGCATGAGGAAATGATTCCGTAGCGTCCGCCGGTGCTTGCCATCTGGTTCATTGCAAATAAAGCGATTCTTGAGCCGGAAGCTCCATTAGGATGTCCGATCGAAATAGCTCCGCCGTTCGGATTCCATCTTGTCTGGTCGATCTTGGTACCAAGCTGTGCTTCCATTTCCTTAATAACAGAGAGCTGCTGAGCTGCAAATGCCTCATTGCACTCGATGACATCGATGTCTTCCAGTGTCAGGCCGGCCATCTTAAGAGCCTTGAGGTTAGAATATGCAGGTCCGATGCCCATAAGGTCTTCCTGACATCCGCATTGCGCGCCGCATACCCAGCGTGCCATCGGCTCGTAGCCCATTTCCTTAGCCTTTTCAGCCGTCATTACAAGTAAGAACGCTGCGCCGTCGTTACGACCTGAAGCATTGCCGGCTGTTGTAACGCCGTCCTCTCTTACCGGTCTTAACTTACTAAGTCCCTCAAAGGTTGTGCCCGGACGCGGGAATTCATCTTTCTCAAACAGATGCTCCGGAACCTTTTTCTGTGCAGGAATGGTTACCGGGATCATGTTGGCATTAGCAATGCCCTTCTCATAGGAGGCCTGAAGCCTTTCCTGTGAGCGAGCGGCAAATTCATCCGCCTCGGTGCGGCTGATTTCCCACTTAACAGCCATTCTGTCGCTTACCGTGATCATATCCACATTACGTTCCTTGTTCGGGGTAAGACCCTGAAGGATAGGATACGGAGGAATCAGTGAGTACTGCGGGCGTGACATAGGGAATTTGGCTGTCATTGTGCTGTAGGATTCCATTCCGCCTACAACCGCAACCTCTGCCATTCCGGCCATTATTTTCCATGCCGCGTGGTTCAGGCTCGTGATTGCGCTTCCGCACTGCATCTCTACAAAAACGCCTGAGGTCTCAGTCGGCAGCTTTGACTGAAGAACGATATAACGGGCAATATCCTTGCTGTATGTGTCTCCGAGAGCACATCCGCAGATAAGAGTATCAACTTTGCCGCGCTCAAGAACGCCGGTCTTGTCGAGCAGCGCGTCGACTGTTACCGAAGCCAGGTCCGTAGCGGTAAAATCCTTTAACGCTCCACCGAAATTACCAAATGGAGTCCTTAAACCATCAACAATTACAATATCCATAGTTTTTTCCTCCATTACTTTCTCAAATTCTCAATAATTGTCGTTGTGCCGTGGCCGCCGCCGCAGCATGAGCTGAACAGACCGTATCTGCCGCCCTTGTAGATCAGCTCGTTCATCGCGAACATGCAGATACGTGCGCCGGATGCTCCGTTCGGATGTCCGATCGCAACGGCACCGCCGTTAGGATTCCACTTGTTCTGATCAATAGTAAGGCCTGTCTGTTTTTCCATTTCCTTGATAACAGAAAGCTGCTGAGCCGCAAATGCCTCGTTACACTCCATAACATCCATGTCATTTATGGTAAGGCCTGCCATCTTAAGGGCTTTCAGATTTGAATATGCAGGTCCGATGCCCATAAGGTCAGGCTGTACGCCGATATCGGCACCGGCTACCCAGCGAGCCATAGGCTCATAGCCAAGTTCTGCAGCCTTTTCCGCACTCATCATAAGTACGAAAGCTGCTCCGTCATTTCGGCCTGATGCGTTGCCGGCTGTTGTTACTCCGCCCGGATGAACTGCCCTTAACTTGGCAAGTCCTTCCATGGTCGTGTTCGGACGCGGGAATTCGTCCTTGTCGATCACGATTTCAGGAGTCTTTCTTGTTGCCGGAATGATGAAAGGTATTATCTCTTTGCCGGTAATGCCCTTCTCATAAGCTGCGGCAAGCCTCTGCTGGGAACGCATTGCGTAAGCATCGGTCTCTTCACGTGTGATTCCCCATACCTGAGCCATCTTATCGCTGATCATAGTCATCGGGATGTCTTCCTCTGCTATAGGAGCCAGCTTCGGAGCGATCGGAATAGGCGGTGTCAGTGTATAAGGAGGAATGTTCATTGAAAAATCAATGCACATGGTGCTGTAAGATTCCATTCCGCCGGCGATAACTACGTCACAGTAGCCGGCTCCTATCATGGCAGCTGCGTGGTTGATCGATGTGATCGCGCTTCCGCACTGCATTTCAACATAATGAGACTCAACTTCTTCACCGAGTCCGCCGGCAAGTGCCGCATAGCGGGCCGGATCGCATGATCTCATATCTCGCAGCGCGTTTCCTGCTATGAAACAATCAACTTTTCCGCGCTCTAAGATCCCGGTTTTCTTAGTTAATCCTTTGATAACAAATCCCGCGATCTCGGATGCGCTCAGGTCGCGAAGTCCGCCGCCCATATTACAAAAGGCGGAACGCGCACCATCTACAAATACTACATCACGCATTGGCGTCTTCTCCTTCGTTCATTTTCATTTTTGTGTCCTCATCAAAGAGGTGGCATGCTACGAAATGACCGCTTTTGACCTCTGTCAGTTTCGGCTCTATGCAGTGGCATGCCTCGGTAGCGTAAGGACATCTCGGTGCAAATCTGCAGCCCGGCTTCGGCTCGATAGGTGAAGTGATCTCACCCTTGAGTGCGTTCTTAATGCTGTTTTTGCGACCGATCTCCGGAATTGGGATCGCCTGCAGCAGTGCCTGGGTGTAAGGATGCAGCGGATTTTCGAAAAGGTCATCCGTATCGGATTTTTCAACCATCTGTCCCAAATACATAACCGCGATATCGTCAGAGATGTGCTTTACTACCGCGAGATTATGTGTAATGAACAGATATGTCAGACCCATCTGGTCCTGAAGATCCATCATCAGGTTAAGGACCTGCGCCTGAATAGAAACGTCCAGGGCTGATACCGGCTCGTCACATACGATGAACTTAGGATCCATTGCCAGAGCACGTGCGATTCCGACTCTCTGTCTGCGTCCGCCGTCCATTTCGTGAGGATATGTATTGATGAATCTGTTGCCCAGACCTACGATATCCATCAGTTCCTCTACGCGGGCATTGATCTCAGCCTGAGTCTTGTAGATTCCCTGGATCTTCATCGGCTGCGCGATGATCTGCGATACGGTATCTCTCGGATTCAGTGAAGAATAAGGATCCTGGAAGATTATCTGCATTTCTTTACGCAGCGGCTTCATCTGGGATGCCTTAAGATCCTGGATCTCGCGTCCTTCGAAAAGGACCTGTCCTGAAGTGGCTTTGTGAAGCCCGAGTATGGTACGGCCTAAGGTTGATTTGCCGCATCCTGACTCGCCGACTACTCCTAAAGTCTTGTGCTCAAAAAGTGAGAAGCTGACGTTGTCGACTGCGTGAAGCTTGCCATACGGCGTATCAAAATATTTCTTTAAATTTCGACATTCGATTACCGGAGTACTCATTCTTCAGCCTCCTTCCTTTTCTCTCCCCATTCTTCTGCAAGATGGCACATTATCTGATGTTCACCGCGTGAATATACAGGAACGATTCCCTCACGGCATTTATCGCATGCGTGCTGACAGCGAGGGTTGAATTTGCAGCCCTTCGGCAGATCCGTCGGGTCAGGTGTCATTCCCGAAATAGGGTTCAGTCTTTCTGTTTTCACGTTCAGATTAGGAATAGCGTTAAACAGTCCGACGGTGTACGGATGATGCTGTCTGTTGCGGTCGAATATTTCATCAAGTGTTCCGTATTCAACGATCTCGCCGGCATACATTATCGCTACCTTGTCGCAGAAGCTTGCAACGATTCCCAGGTCATGTGTGATCATCAGGATCGATGAATTCAGATTTTCTCGAAGGCCCTGCATCATTTCCAAAACCTGGGCCTGAATAGTAACATCCAGTGCCGTGGTCGGCTCGTCCGCGATAAGCAGCTCCGGCCTGCAGGCGATCGCGATCGCGATAATAACTCTCTGCTTCATTCCACCTGAGAACTGGTGAGGATATTCATCCTGACGGCTTGCCGGGATTCCTACCATTTCGAGGATCTCTCCGACTCTCTTTCTGAGAGCCTCTTTGCTCATGCGTCCTTCATGAAGAAGCAAAACCTCACCGATCTGCTCACCAACCCGGTACACAGGGTTAAGGCTGGTCATTGGATCCTGAAAGACCATGGAAATCTGCTTTCCACGTAACTTTCTGAGCTCGCCCGACTTCATTTTCAGGACATCTTTGCCTTTGAACATGATCTCGCCGGTAGCATGTGATACATACTGCGGAAGCATATTCATGATGGACAGGGCGGTCGTTGTCTTGCCGGCGCCCGTCTCACCTACGAGGCCTAAAGTCTCGCCTTTATCGATCGACAGGGATATTCCGTTAACTGCCTCTGATACTTCCTTGCCGACGATGTATTTAACATTCAGATTCTTTATTTCCAGTAATTTCTCGCCCATTGTTAAGCCCTCCCCTTCAGTTTCGGATCGAAGGCATCACGAAGCGCGTCTCCGAAAATATTGATCGCCAGGGCGGTAAACGCCAGGAACAGGCCCGGATAAATAACCAGATACGGATAGAACTGGTAATTTTGCAGACCTTCCGCAAGCATTGCTCCCCACTCCGGTGTAGGAGGCTGCGCGCCCAGTCCGAGGAACGACAGTGTCGATCCAAGCAGGATCATGTAAGATACGTTCATTGTGAACTGGATCAATATCTGGCTGATTACGTTCGGAACAAGGTCGTGCGTCATTACTTTCCAGCTTGAAGCTCCCTGAGCAACCGATGACTCGATGAACTCTTGGCTGGATACTCCGAGTGCGGCCGCACGAAGCGTACGTGCAAATCCCGGTGTGGCTCCGAATGCCAGTGCAAAGATCGTCTGCGGGATACCTACTCCAAGGCCTGCGATAATAGCCAGAGTAATAAGCAGTGACGGCATCGCCATCCAGATATCGAGAATTCTCATTACGATATTGTCGAACGTTCCTCCGAAATAAGCTGTTGATATGCCGATCAGCGTACCAAAAAAGGCAGCTATTGTCGTTGAACCGAAGCCAATAAGCAGAGATATTCTGGTTCCGTGGATCGTACGTGCGAACTGGTCTCTTCCGTACATGTCAGTTCCGAACCAGTGCGCTCCGCTAGGTTTCTGGAATCTTTCCATGATCGACAGGGATATACCCTTCTCGTATGGAATGATAAAATCCGCAAATATTACGATGATCACAAGCAGCAGCAAAATGATCATTGCAAAAACTGCACGTTTGTTATGGATCAGTCTTATCCAGACTTCTTTCCAGATACTGTTTCCTTTTTTCAGTTTCTTATTTTCCATGTCACGCCTCCTGCTCTTTCGGCGTTTTCTTCGGACGTTTCTTTTGGCCTCCGGAGATAAAACGCGCTTTAAGTCGCGGATCGACAGCTGCGTAAAGCAGATCGACGATCAACATCATGACCAGGAAAAACAGTGCCAGGAACACTAAGGCGCCCATGACCTCCGGGATATCCTTTCTCTGGATAGCCGTTACGATCATGACACCGAGTCCCGGTATAGTGAAAACCTGCTCAACTACGATTGCTCCACCCATAAGTGAAGAAAGGGTTGTACCGGTTATGGTAATCAAAGTAAGGGTTGAATTTCTGAAAGCATGCTTCCAGATAACAGTCGACTCAGAGCAGCCCTTGGCGCGTGCTGTACGTACATAATCCTGTCTGATGCTGTCGAGCATAACAGAACGGGTGTATCTCAGATAGCTCGCTGTATTTCCAAGAGCCAGTGTGATTGTCGGAAGTACCCATGCTTTCCAACCGCCGTTTGCAACGCCTGCTGCCGGAAACCATCCAAGTTTTGATGAGAATTCCAGAAGAAGCAGGAGTCCGAGCCAGAAGATAGGAATGGCTCCGAGGCCCATAGACAGTACTGAAAGCAAATGGTCGCCGAATGAATACTGTTTTGTTGAGCAGTAAACACCGAGCGGCACGCCGACAACGATAGATAAGCCAAGGCTCAGAAGTGACAATTTCAGGGTATACGGGAATCGAACCATTATTTCTTCAATAACGGCACGGTTCGTATAGTAGGAATTGCCAAGGTCGCCTTTTATTGCATTCTTAAGCCAGTTAAAATAGCGAACCGGCAAAGGATCGTAAAATCCCATTTCCTCGTTCAGCTCGACTACCCTTTCCTCAGAAACATCAGTACCCAGAATGATTCGTGCCGGATCTACCGGCGTGATATTAATGAGGAGGTAAACGAGCGCTGTAACGATCAACATAGTCGGGATCATTAAAAGAACTCGTTTGATAATATACTTAATCATTTTCAGTCTCCATCCCTGAGTGCAGGACAGCCTTTAAGGCTGCCCTGCTTTTTCAGTTACATTTGATACCGCGCTTCAGTGGCATCTTTCTATTGATATTTCAGGAGGATAGATTATTCCCAAGCCAGATAGCAGTCCTTCATCCATCCGCAAAGAGGTTCGATATCGATGCCGTTAAGCCCCTTCTGTGCGAAGTAGTAGGTGTCGTTCTGGATCATTGGTACATAAAGAGCTGCTTCAAGAGTCATCTTGTTGATAGTCTCAAGATATCCTCTCTGTGTAGCCTCATCAGGAGCTGCGATTGCTCCAAGGCAGAGCATGTCAAGTTCCTCAGTGGTGTACTGAGCAGCGTTGTAAGCTCCGTCTGAACGGAACAGTCCCCAGATAGCCGTTGCAGGGTTTGCAAGGCTTACGGTGTATTCGTAGTAGCACATGTCATAGTCATATACTGCTGCGCGTGAGTATGCTGTTGCGGTGTCAACGCCGTCCATACGAACATTGATGCCAACAGCGCTCAGGAATGCCTGAACTGTGGTTGCCCATGAAACTGTCTTAGCTACAGTTGTGCTGTATACAAGGCCGATCTCTTCTCCGTTGTAGCCGGCTTCCTTAAGGAGTGCCTGAGCCTTCTCAGGATCATAATCGTAGTGTGGAACATCCTCTGTGTAACCCTGAGCATCTGTCGGGAAGATAGAAAGTGTAGTAGTTGCAAGACCGCCTGTTACAGCGATATTGAGCTGCTCAGAATCGATAGCATACTCGATTGCCTGACGAACCTTCTCGTTCTTAAGAGCACCACGGGTGGTGTTCATCATAAGGGAAGCGGTACTTGAAATAGTAACAGGTCCATTGATGAAGTTAGGATCATCTACGAACAGATTGTAGTCATCGATGGTAGTAGCTACATACATATCAAGGTCGCCGTTCTGAAGTGCGATACGAGCTGCGGTCATATCACTCATTACGATATAGTTGATGGTCTTGATTGCAGAGTCGCCTCTCCAGCCTTCTTCAAAAGCTGTAAGAGTAACGCCCTTGCCCGGCTCCCATTTTTCAAGCTTGTAAGCGCCGGTACCAACGATCGTTTCAGCTGCCTTGTCGCCGTACTGTTCAATGAGCTTTTTGTTTACAATTGACATACTTGCGGTAGCAAGAAGAGCCGGAAGACGAGGTGCTCCATACTGGTTAGTAACCTTAACCGTGTAATCGTCAACCTTCTCAACGTCAGCTATGAAGCTGACACGCATCTGAGTAACTGCAGATTCTCTCATACGATTGATAGAGAATACTACGTCATCAGCGTTAAGGATGTCGCCGTTCTGCCATTTAACATTCTGACGAATGTGGAAAATGAACTCAGTTGCGCCCTCATTTACATCAAATGATTCGCACAGTGAAGGCTGTGGATTGTCATAGTCACCGTTAACGATCTCAAACAGGTTGTCATAAATCTGATACATTACCTGCATATCGTATGTACTGGTGCTGAAATGCGGGTCAAGGTGAGTCGGCTCAGCGTAAAGCTGCAGATTGATATCTGTGCGAGCTGCATCCCCTTCAGTTGATTTGTCAGTTTCCTTCTGTTCCTGGTTCTGTTCAGTCTTCTTTGTCGGGTCAGCTGTGCCGCCACCGCATGCTGTAAAAACAAGCAGAGAAGCCATAACCAGAGCGATCAGAGCAAATAACTTCTTTTTCATTTTGTCTCCTTCCAATATCTTTTATTTTTCATCGCCCACTGCCCTGTGCAGTAAGCGTATGAATCTCATCATCGGTGTAGCCCAGGTCCTTCAGCACTTCGGCTGTATTGGCTCCCAGCCTGACACCCGGGGTCACGTCGCGAACCCCATAATCAGTGAACTGAATCGGAATATTCGGCATATACACCTCTGCTCCGTTGCCGAACTTGACCGGTTCAACAAAGTGGTTTACAAGGACCTGCGGATCTTTTGTTACCGCAGCTGCGCCGTCTACCGGTGCGTAAACCATGTCCCTTGCGCGCATCTGCTCGATCCAATAATCTCTTGGCTTTGTCAGAAGCACTTTTTCAACGCGTTCGGCAAGTGTTCCCGCGACTTCATAGTATCTCAATGCGCCCTGCGACTGATATCTCGGATCGTCCTTGATATCTTCAAGTCCGAATACATCGCAGGCATTCTTGAAATGCTTGTCGTATTCAAACGCTATGGTCAGCCACTTTCCGTCACCGCATTTGTAAGCGCGGTAGAAAAGGTTGTAATTCCATTTGTCCGGCAGCGGCACAACATCTCCTATTGCTTCCTGAGCCGGAATGATATTTCTACCATTCGCCCAGACTCCGGAATGAAGGAGTGATGTGCTTACCCTTGTTCCGTGGCCCGTTATTGTTCTTGCATACAGTGCCGCGAGTATTCCCGAAGCAAAATATCCCGTACAGAACAGGTCACCCATGCCATATGCCGGCTCATACAATCTGTGCGAGTCGTCAAGATGGCCATCCAGCAAAGCGCCACTTCGGCTCCAGAATCCTGACATGTCATATCCGGGCAGATCGCAGTCGTCCCCCTCGTAACCATAGCCATTAAAATGCGCGTAGATCAATTGTGGATACTGATCTTTGAGCGTTTCGTAATCCAGGCCAAGTTTACATAAACTGCGATACCGCACATTGGTTATCAACACATCAGCCCCCCTCAATAACCGATGGAAGATCTCCTTACCCGGATCCTGTTTCAGATCAACGACGATGCTTTTCTTATTGCAGTTACAGTTCGTAAAGCAATAGGATTCCGGCACCAAAGTGGGTTTTGCGTCTGTATATCGAGTGACATCACCGATATTTGTTTCTACCTTGATCACATCGGCACCCATGTCCGCGAAAATTCGTGCAGTCGTAGGGCCGGCGATCACAGTTGAAAAATCAATAACTTTTATACCCGAAAGCGGGTACTCTTTGTCTGTCATAACTTACCTCACAAGCTGCGGCAGACCCAGCATCCGGCGGGCCTCGGCAGGGGTTGCAGGCTCATTTCCATATTCCTTAACAACGCGTACTGCTCTTTCTACGAGCATCTCGTTGGTAGCTTTAACTCCCTTTGCATAGTAAAGGTTGTCCTCAAGACCCACGCGAAGGTGTCCGCCGAGTGCAAGCGTTGCATACATAAGCGGCAGATGAGATGTGCCGATACCTGTGCATGACCACATTGCGTCCTTCGGAAGCTGATTTACCAGATGGACAAGGTTCTCAACTGTTCCCGGTGCGCCTCCCAGAACGTTCATGACGAGCTGGCACCATACAGGTCCTTTGATCATGCCTTTGTCGATGTAATATTTCATGTTGGAGATCATTCCCGAGTCAAAAAGCTCGATTTCCGGCTTAACATTGTATTTGTCGTAGCACTCGCAGAGCTTCTGGAGGAATGGCGGATCATTCAGGAATATTCCCATGCAGTCCCAGTTGATCGTTCCGGCGTCAAATGAGCCAAGCTCGATATCCGGAATGGACACGAAATGCTCCATTCTCTTCTCCGGTGCAACCAAAGTTGCAGAGCCTGAAGATGTGCAGTTGATAATGATGTCACAGTCCTCATATGCACGGATCAGCTTGATAGTCTCAGCAAATCTGCCCGCATCCATAGTCGGGTACTGGTTATCATCACGCATATGCAGGTGAACGATCGCAGCGCCTGCCTTCCATACACGGTAAACGTCCTCAGCTATCTCCTGAGGTGTTGTCGGAAGTGCGCCATTCTTGCTTTTTGGAGTTCCTGTTCCTGTCATAGCGCAGGAAATAATAGTTTTAGCCATTTTTACAGCCTCCTGTTGTTATTCTTCTATGATTGCGACCGGTCTTACCCAGCCGGCTGAACCGCGGTCGATCTTGATCGGGAAACCGATGAACTTGAATCCGAAAGGCGGCAGTTTATCCAGGTTGACCAGTTTCTCCATCTGGAAGTAAATGCATTCCATTCCGGCTTTATGGCCTTCCCAGATAACGCTCGGATCCTTGGTCTCGGCAAAACGCTCTGCTTCTGTATAAAGTGGAGGATCCCAGCTCCACGCGTCTGTTCCTACAAGGTGCACGCCCTGAGCAGAAAGCCATAAAGTTCCCTCTCTTCCGGTGCCGCAGCCCTTTTTGTAATAATCCGATGTGCCCCACGCTTCGTGAGCATTGGTATGAACCAGAACGATATCGCCCGGTTTCAGCGTGTAACCGACTTTATCAAGGTATTCTTTATAATCAGCGCTGGTCAGCATATATCCGTCCGGCTTATCAGAAAAATCAAACATAACGCCGTCGCCCATGCCCCATTCAAGCGGCATCTTATCTATTGACCATGCAGGCTCTCCGTTATTCATCGTCGGATGATAGTGAAGCGGCGCATCCATATGCGTTCCCGTGTGAGTGGTAAACGCAGCAAATTCCGATGCCCATCCGAATCCGCCCGGAAGGTCTGCCCTGGTCGTTCCCGGGAAGCTGTCGATGGTTGACTGGATCGACAGATCACTGCCGTGATCGATGTAGTAGATCTTCGCGATCTGGCCTTCCGGCTCAACAGGAAGATCCGATACTGTTGTTACACTAAGGTCAATAAGCTTCATAGATAAATGTCCCTTTCCGCAATTCGAAAATTGTTGGTTTTAACTACATAATGATTGTATTTCCTCCGTATTCTAGACACAACGCACAAAAAACTTGACTCGTCAATTAATTGACAAAGCGCAAAAACTGTCAATTATTTGACACTTGCGCCGCACTGTACGTTGTGCCGTCTGAAGCGTTGTCATACAATTTTTGATGAATCAATTTAGGTTGATAAGGAGGTAAAAATGAGTAATCTAAACGGCAAATTTGCCATTGTTACCGGCGGTGCCAAAGGAATCGGAGCGGCAATAGTCAGACGTTTTGCTATAGAAGGTGCGTCCGGTATTGCGATCCTTGACTATGACATAGATGCAGCCAAGGCGCTCGCCGCCAAATACACTGACGGTAATGTTATTGCTTTGAAGTGCGATATATCAAACAGAGAAAACGTTTGCGAATGCATCAAGCAGGTATATGATCAATTCGGATGGATCGATATCCTCGTAAATAACGCAGGAATCTGCCGCGATGCAATTTTTACAAAAATGAACGATGAAACATGGAGAAAGGTGCTTGATACCAATCTTAACGGCACTTATAACTGTCTTAAAGAAGTAGTTCCTATTATGGTCAACCAGGGCTACGGCAAGATCGTTAATATTTCTTCTTCCTCAGCGCACGGAAATATCGGTCAGACCAACTACTCCGCGTCCAAAGCCGCTATTTTAGGCCTTACCAAGTCACTTGCGCGTGAACTGGCTGCCAAGGGAATCACGGTAAATGCCGTTTCTCCATGTTTTATTGAGACAGAAATGATGGCAGGTATTCCTGATGAACTGACTAATGCAATGCTGCGTCTTATTCCAATGCACAGACGCGGAACACCTGATGAATTGGCAAGCGCTGTCTACTTCCTGTCGACGGACGATTCCAGATTCATAACCGGAATTGAATTGCCGGTGAACGGCGGTATGTACACCTAAAAAGCAAAAAACTGTGCGGTCTATGCCGCACAGTTTTTTTATTACTCTTTTTCTGTCGTTTTGACTTCGCAGATCCGTTCAAAAATGATCCTCAGCTGATCGATGAACTCGTCGTTACTTATCGTATTATTCGGTCTCATCTCGAAATGAGTCATCGCCGTCGGTATCGCTCCCGCAATAAAGCAGCTCAGAACATCGATATCAACAACTGACTCGATCCCCTTCTCTTTATCGTAAGCAGCTTTGGTGATGATCGCATTTCTGATCTGCGCAACAAGGATATCTGAGTACGGCTGCCTGGATTTGCTGTTGACAAGACGCTTGACCATCTTTGGATGCTCCGCGAAGTTGTTGAAATAACTGCGGCAGATATTGACGCAATACTCAGCCATCGTGATATCTCTGGGATCTGCGTTCTGCTCCAGATTAGTGTTGCGCTGGATGTTGTTCATCACATATGCGAAGAACTCATACTTGTCGGCAAAATGTTGATAGAAGGTCGCGCGGCGTATCATTGCTTTCTCGCAGATATCGCCTACCGTGATGTCCTCTATCCATTTGGTTTCGCTCAGCTCAAAAAAAGCATTCTCCAAAGCTTTCCTGGTCTTCTGCTTGCGCAGGTCAGGCTTCTGACTTACCGGGGCCTCTTTGGACGATGTATGAGTATTCGCTGAACCTGATGTTTGATTATCCATTTACTACGTCTCCAAGTTTGATTTTAATCACACAAGTCGCTGTTATTTTAACTTTTGGGGCACGTTTTGTCAAATCCACAGGTCATTCGGAGGTAACATAATGACACACTATAATGTAAAAGAAAAAAGCAGATTTGCCAAAGTCGGAGTGTGCGTTCTTTATCTGTACAGCATGCTTTACACCTTCGCTTTGCCGGTCATGTATCCGTCCATGCTGAGTCAGTACGGGCTGATGCCATACTACGCATTGTTCGGAGCAATATCGATCGCAATGTCGTGCATTTCCACACCGGTCGGCGGCAAATTATGCGATATGATCGGCCGCAAGCGTCTGTTCAGGATAACCGGAACTGCCCGATTGATTTTGATGTTCCTTTGCGGGATCAAAACCACTCCGCTCCTGTTCTCTATACTTTATCTGACATCGTCGTTTATCACCGGTTTTATGTACGCGATCCCTTTGGCTATCGTCAGCGATATCACAACTGCCGAGGAGAGGCCGAAATACTACGGCTACTTCGGCGCCATAACCGGCGTATCGCTTCTTGCCGGGATATTATTTTCCGGTGTCATCACGGACCTTTTCGGAGCATGCTCGATGTTCTTCATATTCATTCCGATATTGCTTGCCGCACTGATCCTGATCGAATACGGCTATCAGGAGCCTGCCCGTCCTAAGGGAAATCTCGACTGGGCCGGCGTTGCGCTTATGGCTATATGTCTCGGAGCGATCGTAGCCCTTTGCAATTTCGCCGGAACTCTTTTCGCATGGTTATCATGGATAAGCGGTGTACTCATCATTTTGATCGCGGCTTCATTTATTGTTTTTTTACGTCACGAAAAGCATATATCCGATCCACTCCTGGATCTGGCGATATTTACAGATAAGAACTTCTGCCTGTCATTTTTGTGCGGCTTTCTGATCGCGCCGATGGTAAACCTGTGCTCAGGATACCTTGTCTTCTACGGTCAGGTCGCGCTCGGTGTATCTTCAACTGTAAGTTCAACGCTTGCGCTTCCGAAAAATATACTTTATTTCGTTCTGCCGACCTTCCTGGGGATCTGGGTCTCCAAGAAGCTTAAAAGGTACAAGCTCGCATTCCTTGGCTGCGGCGCGCTTATCGCACTTGCAGGCGCCCTGTCAAGCACCTGGGGAACATCGACGAAACTGATTTTTATCTATCTGGTTATGATCGTTTACGGACTGGCAACATGCTGCCAGAGCATTTCCCTGCAGCCCTATATGCAACTGACCATTCCGGCTGAAAGAGTCGGAATTGCTGCCTCGCTTATTTCCTTCTCGACTACACTTGGCTCCACACTGATCAGCGCTGTAAATACCGTTTATTTCAACTCAAGATATTCCATCTCGAGCAACGTTCCTAAGGCGCTTGAGATGGCTTTGAGCAAAAGCCAGCTCAACGATCTGATCGCGCCTGATACGCTTAAGAGCGCGGATAGGCTCGCTGCTCTTCGCTCTACTATCCCGGGAGCTCAGCTGGAGCTCTTTGATCAGGCTGTCCTGAACTTAAGAAGTGCGGGCGCGGATGTTTTCAGACTTATTTCAATTATTACATTCTTTTCAGGAATGGTGATAATACTGCTTACGGTTATTCTATTCAAAAAGGATAGAAAAACATTCTAGATTCTCCATTTTTTGTATTAGTTTTCACTGAAGAAAAAGCTGCCACAATTTCTGTGGCAGCTTTTTTTATATAAGCCTATTTAATTGGTTATTTACTCGATCAGGTAGGTATCCCCTTCCGGGACCTTGGTGTCGTTAGGAACCTCTTTGTATGGGACTTTCTTCTCAAGGAAGAATATTGCGCCCACCAGAACTCCGGCAACTATCATCAGCGCAGCGCAGATAACAGTTTCCCAAAATGCTCTGCCGTCTACAATAGCATAAACGGTCATATCAAGGCCACATACGACTCCGGCGATGCCGGAAATCAGTGAAAATGTCTTCATCCTGCCCGTCTTCTGAGTGTACTGACCCAACGTCATCTTCCTCGGTGCAACTGCATATGACAGAACCTGAATGACCTCTATGCAGGTGCAGATCACCGCCGGGAATCCCGGTATGGCAACTATCCAGCTGGTATCATAATCCGACATGCATGGAATCGGTCTGATGAGTATCCCTATCATCAGAGCCGTCGCGATCGCCGCGCACAGGAAAAAGATCACCCTGAGCAGCCAGTAGTCTCTGTCGATCAGATCACACATCATCCATGGAGCCGTGTAATATCTCTTGAACGTTACTCTCCCCTTCTCGTTGACTTCACGCAGCTCGGTATATCCGCGGAAATAAACGTGGTACTGCCTGCTGTGTCTGAATCCGGTCTCCGGGACATCTTCGCCCATAGCTTCCTGTGCTTTCTTCTCAAGCCAGGTTGAGCTCTTTACTCCGTATATATCTTCAATATCGTGTTTCTTTTTAAAAATACCCATATGTTTATTCTACTGCTCCATGATGCCTCTTGCAAGCGCATTGCCTGACATCTTACGAAGCAGAAAGGGGCGGCTTATGCCGCCCCACTAAATTTCCGAGAGATACTTTATTAATTGATCTCTTCAACTCTGCAGCAAGATACGAAGTGGCCCGGCTCGATCTCACGAAGCTCCTGCGGCTCATAGCAAGCCTCAGTAGCATACGGGCATCTAGGTGCAAATCTGCATCCCGGCTTCGGATTGATTGCTGTTGTGATCTCACCCTTGAGCTGTACTCTCTGCATCGGATGATCAAGGTCGATCGAAGGAATTGCTGAAAGCAAAGCCTTGGTGTAAGGATGGAGCGGTCTAAGGAAAAGTTCCTTAGAAGGACATGTCTCAACCAGCTGACCAAGATACATAACGCAGATATCATCAGAAATATGGCGTACTACTGACAGATCGTGAGTAACGAACATGTATGTCAGTTCCATCTTCTCCTGAAGATCCATCAGAAGGTTAAGAACCTGAGCCTGAATGGATACGTCAAGTGCTGATACCGGCTCATCGCACATAACGAAAGAAGGTTCAAGAGCAAGTGCTCTTGCGATACCAACTCTCTGGCGGCGTCCGCCGTCCATCTCATGAGGGTATGACAGTCTAAGACGCTCTTCAATACCTACAAGATTCATAAGATCATCGGTCTTTTCAGCGATCTCAGCCTTGCTGTATTTTCTGGACTCTTCAAGCGGCTCACGTATTGTCTGCTCAACGCATCTACGTGGGTTAAGGCTTGAGTAAGGATCCTGGAAGATAATACTTACTTCCTCACGAAGAGCTCTGAGCTCTTTGCCCTGGATATTTGTGATGTCCTTGCCATTGAATCTTACATGACCGTCAGTCGGATCAAGAAGACGGATAATTGAACGGCCAAGTGTGGATTTGCCACAGCCTGACTCACCAACGATACCCATTGTGTGGCCGCGTTCGATGTTGAATGTTACATCATCAACAGCGTGGTTGGTTCCGGCACCTACCTGGAAATATTTTTTCAGATGATCAACTTCTACAAATGCCATATTATTCACCAACCTTTCCGCACTTTAAGCAGCGAACAAAATGTCCGGGCTCAATCTCAACCATAACCGGTGAATCGCCGCATTTGCACTCATCGCATCCCTCAGGACAACGCGGTGAGAACTTGCAGCCTTCCGGAAGGTTCGTAGGATCTGGCGGAAGTCCATTAATTGGACTAAGCCTCTTGGAATTGTCATTTAGTTTCGGCAGTGAGCCGAACAGTCCGATTGTATACGGATGCTGAGGATTACGGAATACTCTGTCCTTAGAACCGTATTCAACGATCTCGCCTGCGTAAATAACTGCTACGTCATCGCAGGTCTCTGCAACAACACCCAGATCATGTGTGATAAGGATCATGGATGTCTGAAGCTTCTCCTTCAGATCCATCATCATCTCAAGGACCTGAGCCTGGATAGTAACATCCAGCGCAGTTGTCGGTTCGTCCGCAAGAAGAAGTGCAGGGTTGCATGCAAGTGCCATTGCGATGACAACTCTCTGCTTCATTCCACCTGAGAACTGATGCGGATATTCCTTATATCTCATCGCAGGAATACCAACCATCTCCAGCATGTCCATAGCTTTCTGAGCGACTTCGCTCTTGTGCATATTTTCATTATGAAGTCCGATAACCTCGGCAATCTGATCGCCGACGGTCATTGTCGGGTTAAGAGCTGTCATAGGATCCTGGAAGATCATGGCAATCTTATTGCCTCTGATCTTAAGGAGCTCATCCTCAGGAAGCTGCAGAATATCTCTGCCTTCAAATATGATCTCGCCGCCCATGATCTTGGCTGGCGGATCCGGCAGAATACTGATAATTGATTTTGCGATTGTTGTTTTGCCGGCGCCTGTCTCACCTACAAGACCGAGTGTGCGGCCTTTATCAAGTTTGAAGCTAACGCCGTTAACTGCCTTAACGATCTTACCTGCAGAGGTATAATAGATAGTTAAGTCTTTTACATTTAAGAATTCTTCACCCATCTTTTTACCTCCTATCAGTCTTTAAGCTTCGGATCCATAGCATCACGAAGTCCGTCGCCGAACAGGTTGAATGCCAGAACCGTAACAACGATCATAAGGCCCGGAACAAGGATCATATGCGGATACTGCAGGATGTAGTTTCTTGCATTTGCGCACATAGCACCCCATTCAGGGATCTCAGTTCCCATACCTAAACCAATGAATGAAAGGCTTGATGCCTGCATGATCGTTGCACCGATGTTACCTGTGGTACCAACGATCTTGAAAGCGATAATATTCGGCATCATATGTCTGAATACTATCTTGCCTGTTGAGCAGTTCATCGCCTTAGCTGCCTCAAGGTACTCCATCTCACGTTCCTTCAGGCACATTGCTCTAGTATTACGTGTAGAACCCGGTATGGCACCGAGTACCATCGCAAACAACGTATTGAAAAATCCTGTTCCCAGTGCCGTTGAAATAAGAATAGCAAGCAGCATGCCCGGGATAGACTGCCATACGTCACAGATACGCATCGCGATATTATCAACCGCTCCGCCCTTATATCCGACCAAGCATCCGAAGAAAACTCCAAGTACAAGGCCGATCATTGCTGCCAGGAAACCAAGTGAAAGTGAATATCTTCCGCCCCAGAGAAGACGGCTTAATATATCACGTCCCAGATGGTCACATCCCAGAATATGCTGTGCGTTCGGCTTTGCTTTCAGCGCTGAATAATCCATGAAAGTAGGATCATACGGAGCCAGAAGTGGTGCCAGTATCGCGGCAAGAATGATAATGAGAATAATGATCAATCCCACAACCGCAACGGGGCTCTTGAAAAGGCGGCCCATAACCTGTTTGAACATTGATGACTTCTTGGCTTTAACTGGTTTGCCATGAATGTCTGTCATAACTTCGCCGCTCATTTTCTTCTGCCTCCTTTCGCACCATAGTTAATGTATTGTGCCTTGATACGAGGATCAAGGAAACCATAGGCAAGGTCTGTCAGCAACATCATTATTGCCGAGAATGTTGCAAGGATCAGGATGCATCCACGAACTACCGGATAGTCACGTGAAGAAATACCTGAAAGCATATACGAACCTACGCCTGGAAAAGCAAATACTGATTCGATAATAACTGAACCTGAAATTACCATACCCAGATGGGTTCCGATATCACTTACTACAGGAATAAGTGCATTCGGAAGCATGTGCTTGTAGATGACCTTCCTCTCAGGAAGACCCTTAGCTCTTGCTGTAGTAACGAAGTCAGCTCTGATAGTCTCAAGAACAGCTGACCTTGTCTGTCTTGCCGTCATCGCAATACCCGAAATAGCACTTGATGCTATCGGCAGTATCCAGTAACAGATATTCGGGAACTGATCGCCGGAAATACCGAATGGCGGAAGCCAACCGAGTTTCTGGGCGAAAAGAAGAACGAGCATTTCTGCAAACCAGAACTGCGGCATTGAGATGAAAATCATAGCCAGGAATAAAACACCCTGGTCTCTTATCGTATTACGATGTCTTGCAGCCATAATTCCGATAGGAACTCCGCCGCAAGTTGTGATCAGTACTGATATAAGTCCAAGAACAACCGTTCTGGGAAGTCTGGTTACGAACTCCTGAATAACCGGCACCTTATATGAATATGATATGCCGAAATCCAGATGGAAAAATATGCCGCTCATATAATCCCAAAGCTGAACCAGGAATGGCTTATCAAGCCCCAGCTGCGCCCTTACCCTTTCAATATCGGCCATTGACGCGTCGGATCCGGCAATGATCTGTGCAGGATCACCCGGTACGAACCACATTACAACGAAGATAAGGATCGCAACACATATAGTGGTTATGATAAGCCAGAATAAACGCTTTAAAACATATTTCCACATATCTTCTAACCCTTTCGTAAAGGTTATATATCTCCCTCTTTTTAGCAAAATGGTGCCGCCACCGATCGGAAGCGGCACCAAATAATCTCAGATGGTTTGATGATTACCTCTTATTTAGCCGGATCAGCGTAAATGCATGCGCCCGGAAGAAGCATAGCCTTGTCGCCGATGCATACATAAATAGTATTCTCAGGAATAATATCATATGATGCTGCGGTGAAAAGACCCATTGTGTAACCATTGTCTACTGCTCTCTGCCACCATGCAAGCATGGTCTCAGGAGTATGTCCTTCCGGTGTAAGAGCCTTCTGAAGAAGAGCTTCCCACTCATCATCACGTACGAAGTTAGATGTACGGTCACCCTCCGGTGTGTTGCCCTGTGCGAAGCCATGCTCCCAAACCTGAGCGATGAAGTCGCCGGCCATCATGCCGATTGTGAGATCCCAAGCTGTCGGATCGTTAAGTGTGGTATTAACTGTAGCTCTGTCCTGAACGAGTGATGTAGCATTGATACCATTCTGCTGAAGCATAGCAACCATGATATCGTTCTGGTTTGAATCGCCTGAAAGAAGAACTACAGGCTCTCCGTTGTATCCAGCTGCCTCAAGGTAGCCTTTAACCTTAGATGCATCCGGCTTTGAGTTGTAGCCTTCAACGCCTGCCCAGTCAACCATAGTGTAATCTGAATAATAATCAGAAGTATATGCAGCTGCCGGAGTCTTGTTGCCAAGTGCAAGGCAAAGGCCTTCAAGATTGATTGCATTGAAAACAGCAAGTCTCATGTTAAGATCAGACATAATGCTTGCTTCGTCGCAGTTTGGATTCAGATAGTTAACGAACTTCTGTGAATATGCATAAGTTGCAAACTGATCTGCATACTGTCCGCCATCCATGAACTCAGGAACATAGTCAGCTGAAAGATCGCGAACGATGTCAAGAGCGCCGGTGGTAAGTCCAAGGTAAAGCTGAGAAGCCTCGCTCTGGAAAACGATCTTGATCTGCTTTACATTAGCCTGCTGTGTCTGAGGACGAAGATCCTCGTTGGTCTGCCAGTACTCATCCCATTTGTCAAGAACGAGCTCTGCACCTGAGGTGTATGAACCAAACTTGTATGGGCCGGTTCCGCAGATATCATCTGCAAATCCGTTAGCGCTCTCAGAAAGAGCTTTCTCAGAGGTAATGAACTGACGGCAGATAACGTTATTGAACTGGCCGAGTTTGTTCTGTTCCTGTGAGAAGGAAAGTTTAACTGTTGTCTCGTCAACTGCTTCTGCGCCAAGGAAATCATTCCATCCTGAGCACTCAGCGTTCTCGAACTGATAATTGAAGCAGTAAGCAACGTCAGAAGCCTTAACGTCATTGCCCTTCTGATCCTTGATATAATCATAGATGTGAATGAAGTAGTCACCAGAGCCAGCTTCATGGTCGCAGCCAGGCATCATAGTTCCTTCATAAGTAGCATCTGCAAGGATAGGGTATGGATTAGCTTCTGCATCCATCTCATAGAGCATCTCATAGCACATATAGCAATGAGTTCCGCCGCCCTTAGTTCCCCAAGGTGCAAGTGTGCTCTGTGGAGCAGATGCCATTGTAACTGAATCCATAATGTAGGACTCAACCTTCTCTTCTGAAAGGCTTGTCATCTCTTCCTGCTTAGCATCTGTTACCAGTTCTGTGGTTGTAGGTGCTTCTTCTTTTTTGGTGTCTGCAGGTGTAGTCTCAGCCGGCTTATTTCCGCAAGCCATAAGAGCAACTACGAGGCATCCTGCAAGAACTAATGCAAGAATTTTCTTCATTTTTCTCCTCCTGTAAGAAATCTTGTTTTATATTAGGTACTATGACCTTCGGTTACTTTATCACAAGAGGCAGTATAAATCGTTACATAAAATTTTCACAATTGTTGCGTAAATGTCAAAATTTATGCAATTTGAGCAGTCCCGATGATGTCGAAAGGCGTTTTTTGTTGATTTTTCATATAAAGAAATATAATATTGGTAAAAAAGAACATGGAAAGAAGCGTTTATGAGCGACTCAACAATACTTATCTGCGACGATAATAAAACTATCCATCAGACTCTGACCCTCTATCTGGAGGCGGCCGGATATTCGGTTTTATCCGCATACGATGGACTTCAGGCACTTGAAATGATAAAGGGCAACGAGATTTCCTTGCTCGTTCTTGATATCATGCTTCCGGGCATAAACGGTATTGAGGTTTGCCGTACTATCCGCAAGAGCAGCGATCTTCCCATCATTTTCTTAAGTGCTATGGGTGATGAATCAGACCGTATCGTGGGTCTTGAACTGGGCGCGGATGATTACGTTACCAAGCCGTTCTCTCCGAAAGAGCTTGTTACCAGGATCAAGACGGTTTTGAGACGTGCCCCCGGCAATTCGCCATCTTCTACGGATGGAGAAAATTATGTCCTCAGTCTTGGAAAGTTGTCCGTTAATACCAAAGCATACACCGTAGCGATCAAGGATCGTGCGGTCAAGATGACTCCGAAAGAAGTTGAGCTTACCGCCTGCCTTATCAAACATGCCGGCAGCGTAGTTTCAAGGGAAGATATATTGAACGAGGTCTGGGGAGCTGATTATTTCGGTGACCTGAGAGCGGTTGATACGTTGATTGCCAGGATTCGTTCCAAAATTCCGGAGAAGGCGTCCGGAATAACCTTCCGCAGCATCTACGGCGTCGGTTATCTCGTAGAAGAAACATCCAAATGAGCAGGCCCAAGAAAAGTCCAATCTATTCAATGAATAATTCCCCCAATCGTTCCAAGATAACGAGAAGGGTCTTATTTACTATAGCCGCGTATATTGCTGCAATTCTTGTCGGATGCATGCTTATATGGATGATTCCTGTGGCCATCAACATCCCCACCATGCAGAAGCTTGTTAAGACCAAAGCAGAAAATCTCCTCGATGTATATAAAGCCGATAACACGCTTCTGTACGGAATGGAATTTCTGCTCGTTAACGGATACGGGAACTGTATTTTCCGTGATTCTTCGTTCCTTCTTGACGAAGCGGTAAGCAACTTTGAACAGCTCGGGCTTGAGATCATGAATGGTCCGGATGTAGCCTATCCTATGATACTTACCAGTGACAACGGTGTAGGTGAGGCCAAGCGTGTTTTTGGTGTCGTCTGCGGAACTACCGTAACCACAAGAAACGGATATACCTTCGCGGCGATACTGCTGCGTGACTTTGCAGACCTTACAACGATAATGTGGGTATATGTCGGTATTTTCACGTTTACATACATCATCGGTGTCATCTTCGTTATCTACATATATAAGAAGGACAAGAGCCTTAACATGCTGCGGCGTGACCTTATCGCCAATATGTCACACGAGCTGAAGACACCTATCACCTCTATCAGCGTCATCGCCGAAGCCTGGCATGACGGTATGATCCGGGATGAAGAAAGCCAGTCCTTCTACAGCAGCCGTATTCTGAAAGAATCCAAGCGTCTCGAGCACCTCGTGCTGGACATTTTGGAGCTTTCCAAACTTCAGAGCAACATGGTTCAGCTTAACCGTTCAAGGATTTACGCAGATGGTCTGTTTCCTCCGATCATCGACAGATATTCCATGATGTGCGGAGACTTTAATCTTTCATTGGATCATTCCGGTGTGGACTATAGCGAAGATTATTACCTTTACACTGATATTGAGAGGATCTCTACGGTCATGAATATCCTTCTTGACAACGCCGTCAAGTTCACGCCGGCGGGAAATACTATATATCTTTCATCTGTCCGCGGTCAGGATAAGCTGACTGTATGTGTCAGAGATTCGGGTCCGGGCATAAAGCCGGCGGATCTGCCGAGAATATTTGACCGTTTTTATAAGGCTGACGTTGCCCACAATACGGCAGGAAGCGGCTTAGGACTTGCGATCGCCAAAGAACTGATCCAGCTTCTCGATGAGAAAATATGGGTCGAGAGCACATACGGCGAGGGCGCGGCATTCTACTTTACAATCGATCTTAGGGGTGAATAAACATGGATAAAAACAAAGTAACCAATACAGGAATAACATTGCTGATCGTTATCGGCGTGCTGCTCTTCTTCATTTTCAGGAACGGTACAGCCATGGGCGTTTTCTTCAACGAAGGAGAAAAAGAAGACCAGCTCAAGGTGCTCGGTCCAAATGAATATTCATTCACTGTTGACTACGACGATATAGATACAGTTGAGCTGATCACGCTCGATGAAAGTTCAATGACCAAGCAAGGCGCAACAGCCAAGAAGTACCACTATGGCTTATGGGCAAATGCCGAGCTCGGGGACTTTGAGCGCTGCTGCAGCGGCAAATTTCAGGAAGCCGTATGCGTAACGACCAAAGATGGTCATAAATACGCCTTCAACTCAGAAAGTGCTGCCACAACGACTGAAATGGTCCGCATGTTCAATGACCTTCTCGCTCACAGATAAAAAGTGATCTTCCGTATAACAACAAAGGCTGCCGCGTATGCGACAGCCTTTATTATTGGATTTAGAAAAAGGTAGCTGATTATTTGATAGTAGCCTTAGCGCCTTCAGCGGTAAGCTTCTCAGCAAGATCATCAGCCTCAGCCTTAGAGATGGCCTGCTTGATGATAGAAGGAGCAGAGTCAACAAGCTCTTTAGCTTCCTTAAGTCCAAGACCTGTGTCGTCACGAACAACCTTGATAACCTTAACCTTGTTAGGTCCGATCTCAGTAAGTTCAACGTCGAACTCGGTCTTCTCTTCAACTTCCTCAGCTGGGCCGGCTGCTGCTACAACAACACCTGCTGCTGCAGAAACGCCAAACTCTGCTTCACATGCTTTTACTAATTCATTCAGCTCGAGAACAGAAAGCTCTTTAATAGCTGCGATAAATTCTTCAGTAGTTAATTTTGCCATTTTTATTTCCTCCGTAATTAGTATTGTCCACACAGGGACTTAAATGTTAATGTTGTGCTTCACGCACGGATCTGTCTCACTCAGTGTAGACAATTACTCAGCTGCAGGTGCTTCCTCTGCAGGAGCCTCAGCTGCCGGTGCCTCCTCTGCCGGAGCTTCTGCTGCAGGTGCTTCTTCTACAGGAGCTTCCTCTGCTGCAGGTGCACATGCCTGAGCGCCACCATTTTCAGCGATCTGATTAAGAACTCTAGCAAGGCTAGCGATAGGTCCCTGAATGCTTCCAAGCAATCTTCCAAGAAGAACATCTCTTGATGGGATGTCAGCAACAAGCTTGATACCGTTCTCATCGTAGTAGGTGCCTTCTACAACGCCTGCCTTCATCTCAAGTGCCGGAGCAGTCTTGATGAAATCAGAAATGATCTTAGCAGGAGCGGTAGCTTCTGTCTTGGAGATAGCAATAGCTGTAGGCCCTTCGAGGTGCTTTGCCAGCGGCTCGAAATCTGTGCCCTGAATAGCGAAGTTAATCATGGTGTTCTTGTATACTTTGTAAACAACACCGGCCTCACGCAGGGTCTTACGAAGCTGTGTGTCCTGGGCAACGGTGAGTCCGCAGTAGTCAACAAGAACAGCGCCCTGTGCACCATCAAGGTACTCAGCGATTTCCTTAACTATAGGCTGTTTCTGTTCAACTTTTGCCATTTTTCTTCCTCCTATTAGATTTTTGCCTTTGAGGATGAAATAAAACACCCTCTTTCGCTTACGACAGCAAAAGAGGGCATGAAAAATTCATTCACAATCCTCGGCAGGTGGTCAAACCTTTATGTCCGTAAGGACACCTGCTGTCTTCGGCAATATGAAAACGCTTTCGCGCAATCAACTGTGATAGTATAACTATACGTTTTTAATATGTCAATGGCTAAATTCAGCCGTTAACGATCTTCTGAGCATTCAGCTTAACGCCAGGGCCCATTGTTGAAGATACTGTAACGCTCTTGAGGTAAGTTCCCTTAAGAGCTGCAGGCTTAGCCTTGATGATCGCGTCAAGAAGAGCCTGGAAGTTCTCCTTAAGAGCATCAGCTGAAAATGAAGCCTTGCCGATCGGGCAATGGATGATGTTAGCCTTGTCAAGTCTGTACTCGATCTTGCCGGCTTTGATCTCTTTGATTGCCTTAGCAACGTCCATTGTAACTGTGCCTGCCTTTGGGTTAGGCATGAGACCCTTAGGTCCAAGGATCTTACCAAGACGTCCTACAACACCCATCATGTCAGGGGTTGCTACGATAATATCATATTCAAACCAGTTTTCTTTCTGGATCTTCGGAATGAGTTCCTCTGCTCCAACGAAATCTGCGCCTGCTTCAAGAGCTTCTTTTTCTTTCTCACCTTTTGCAAATACAAGAACGCGCTTGGTCTTACCGGTTCCGTTCGGAAGTACTACTGCACCACGGATCTGCTGGTCTGCGTGACGTCCGTCGCAGCCTGTACGAATGTGAACTTCAACGGTCTCATCGAATTTAGCTGTAGCGTTCTGCTTAACAAGCTCAAGTCCTTCTGCTACATCATAAAGATTAGCGCGGTTAACGGCCTTAGCCTTCTCAAGATAATTTTTTCCACGTTTCATTATTTATACCTCCTGGTGGTGATGACAGGGCGCGCGGCCCCTCCCACTCTTCTAAACTGTAATTATTCCTCTACCTTTACGCCCATGCTGCGGCAAGTGCCTGCGATCATGCTCATTGCTGCTTCAAGACTAGCTGCGTTAAGGTCAGGCATCTTGGTCTCAGCGATCTTCTGAAGATCAGCCTTAGAGATGGTAGCAACTTTCTTCTTGTTAGGCTCTGCAGAACCGGATTCGATATTGCATGCCTTCTTGATCAGAACAGGAGCCGGAGGAGTCTTGGTGATGAATGTAAAGCTCTTGTCAGCGTAAACAGTGATAACAACAGGGATAACCATTCCCATCTGATCAGCTGTTCTGGCATTGAACTCTTTTGTGAACTGCACAATATTCACACCATACTGTCCCAGAGCAGGTCCTACAGGAGGAGCCGGTGTTGCCTTGCCTGCCTGAATCTGTAACTTAATGTATCCGTCAATTTTCTTTGCCATGATTGGTCTTCCTTTCTTGCGCCTTGCGGCTACCTCTTAATTATTACCGGGAGGTCCCGGTTTGTGCCAAATTTAAAATTACATCTTTTTGATATCAGTAAATCCGATATCGACCGGTGTCTCTCTGCCGAACATGTCAACATTGATGGTAACAGTCTGTTTGCCTTCGTTGACTGCAGATACCTTACCGATGGTGCCTTCCCAGACACCGCTGATTGCCGTTACAAGGTCACCGACCTCGTATGCGACAACAACCTGTTCACCCATGCCGATAAGCGGTCTCATCTCTTCTTCAGTGAGAGGAACCGGCTTGGATCCCGGGCCTACAAATCCTGTAACACCTCTGGTATTACGAACTACATACCATGTGTTGTCGTTCATTACCATATTGATAAGAACATATCCCGGAAACTGTTTCTTCTGGGTGGTCTTACGCTGGCCGTTCTTGATCTCGACGACATCCTGAACAGGGATAGCTACTTCTAAGATCTGATCCTGGAGCTTTCTGCTCTCGATGGTCTTCTCCAAAGTGGCCTTAACCTTATTCTCATATCCGGAATAGGTATGAACTACATACCAATTTGCACCTTCTGCCATATCGTCTCCTCAAACTATGCGATCAGGTTAAGCAAAGCCTGAACGCCGGTGTCCAAAAGTTTTACAAGCACTCCAAGAATGATCGTGATTACAACGATCAGGAGTGTCTGACGAAATACGGACTTCTTGTCCGGCCAAATGATCTTCTTTAATTCGATTTTAAGACCCTTAAAGAAGCTGGGCTTGTCTTTCTTCGCAGTATTCTCAGCCATTGGTTATTTTGTCTCCTTGTGCATTGTGTGCTTACGGCAGAACGGGCAGTACTTAGAGGTTTCCATCCTGTCCGGATGAGCCTTCTTGTCCTTGGTTGTGTTGTAGTTTCTCTGCTTGCACTCTGTGCATGCCAATGTGATTTTGGTTCTCATGGATATTCATCCTCCCAATTAAATAAAAATAAAATGTGATGCGTATTATGCAGTGCCAAAGCAAACGCCGGACTGCACAAAAAAAAGAGTTCTCCTCTTTTGCGCTATAGCAATATACCACACGGGGTATCCCGTGTCAATAACATTTTTATCATTATATAAAGTAATCAGCCGCGATATCCGTGCGGATTATTGCTCTGCCAGCGCCACGAATCCTCGCACATCTTGTCGAGGCCGTACTCTGCCTTCCAGCCGAGTTCTTTGTATGCCAGCGACGGATCGGCCCAGTTCTTGTCTGTATCTCCGGGTCTGCGCGGTCCGATAACATAAGCAAGCTCGTGTCCGCATGCTCTGCTGTAAGCTGCAATTACATCAAGCACGCTGTAGCCGATTCCGGTGCCTAGATTATAAGCTTTAAGGCCCGGATTCTCTGCCAGTTTCTCGATCGCGTTCACATGGCCCTTTGCCAGATCGACAACATGGATATAATCGCGCACGCCTGTTCCGTCCGGTGTATCGTAGTCATTTCCGAAAACATTTACATGATCCCTGATGCCGACAGCGACCTGCGCAACATACGGGACCAGATTGTTCGGGATCCCCTGAGGGTCTTCTCCTATCAGGCCGCTCTCATGCGCGCCTATCGGATTGAAATATCTGAGCAGGATCGCATTCCACTCAGGATCTGCCACGCACAGATCTCCTAATATCTGCTCTATCATCACCTTTGTGCGGCCGTACGGATTAAGGGCATAAATATCGGCAGATTCTAAAATCGGCATGGACTTTGGCTCGCCGTATACGGTCGCGGATGAGCTGAAAACAATATTCTTGCAGCCTGTCTCCTGCATGACCTGAAGAAGCGTAACGGTCCCGGCTACATTATTTTCATAATACATTAATGGCTTGCTGACCGACTCACCAACTGCCTTAAGACCTGCAAAATGGATCACAGCTTCCGGCTTTTCTGTCTCGAAAATTCCCATGAGCCCTTCTTTATCTCTTATATCACTATTATAAAAGATGATTTGGCGGCCGGTAATATCCTCGACGCGCTTCAGAGCCTCGTCGCTGGAATTTGACAGGTTGTCAACAACAACGACTTCGTGTCCTTTTTTCAACAATTCCACGCAGGTGTGGCTTCCTATATATCCGGCACCGCCGGTAACAAGTATCTTCATTTGCAATTCTCCAAAATATTATGGCTGCGTTGTCTCGGCCGTATCCTCCGAGTTTTCTTCTAAGTCAGATTCAGTCTCCGGGATTATGGGATTCCCCTCTTCATCCGTTTCAAACTCGATCGGATTGCCATCCTCGTCGGTCGGCACTTCCGGCTTATGTTCGCTGATATGGATCGTAATTGTAAGCTGCCTGTTGCCGCCGTAGATGACCACACCGCTTGGGGCATAATCAGTCAAATCGACTTCTACAACTACATCCTTGGTTGCCTTAGAAAGGTCAGCGACACTCGTCGGTACCAAAACTTTATTGATATTATCAACGATTTCTTTCACGCCCTTGATAGTTACAAGGTTGAAGGAAAGGTCAACACCGTCCACCGTGCAGTTCTCTGCAAGAATCGCAGACGGAGTAAAAGAAACCTCTACAGTCTTCGTGTACGTTACGCCGAATTCCGCGTAAACGTCATCTTTATATTCCATATAGACAGTGTCTGAAGGCTGTACGGTTTTGCCATCCAGATCGATCATTCTCGGGGTAAGCTTAACCACTGCGCCGTTTGTCACGTCTATGCAATTAACGATCGCTGTAACGGAATCTATCGTTCCGAGTATTGATTCAGGTGCGGTCACATCGATGTATTCCGGAGTAACTGCCGCGCTGTCGATGACCATATTATCAGCAAATTTGCCGACATATTCGATCTGGACCTTCATGCTCTTGGTACGCATCTGCTCCAGATTGATGATCATGCTCCTTGTCTTTACTTCCAGCTCCAGTTTGTCGATATACTGAGCCGCCTTGCCGGCAAGCTCAACATTGATCGGAACAGCATTCGTCTTGGACAGCTCCGCAAAGTCCGCGGTCGCCTGGAAGCTGCTTGCGGTCAACGTGTCCACAATGCTTCTGTTTCCTTTAACTCGAACGCTCGTGGTGCTTCCCGACGCAACAGTATATACGTATTCCTTGTCCGGGATCATTGATTCGTTCTTGATGATTACC
This sequence comes from Lachnospiraceae bacterium, assembly GCA_045627365.1. Lineage (GTDB taxonomy): Bacteria > Bacillota > Clostridia > Lachnospirales > Lachnospiraceae > RGIG5612. Next base: position 22,712 of record JAZQNN010000016.1, on the reverse strand, counting down.
GGAATATTCTGAATAGTCTTGGTGATCTCCGGATCCTGAATATTGACCACGATAAGCCAAAGCAGGAATGCGCAGACAAGAGAAAGGAAGATATAACCGATATTGTACTTCTTCATAAAATCAGAGAACTTCATTGTTTTTCTTTCCTTTCTTCGTTATTTTTTTGAGGCTTCCGTCAGCGTCTGCATGTGAGAACTCAAGAAGCCTGTTCTTAAGTGTCGACAGACTGATGTCCTCTGTCATAGTGCCTGACTGAGTAAGTGAAATAGCGCCCGTCTCCTCAGATACGACGATCGTAAGAGCATCTGTTGCCTCGCTCAGGCCCAAAGCTGCGCGGTGGCGCGTTCCGTATTTCTTGTTAAGGCCCATGCTGTCTGACATAGGAAGATAGCAGGTCGCCGAAGTGATCCTGTCATTCCTGACGATAACGGCTCCGTCATGAAGCGGAGTCTTATCTTCAAAGATATTGACCAGCAACTGCCTGGAAATCACGGAATCGACCGGAATTCCTGTCCTTTCATATTCGCTTAACGGCAGGTCTCTTTCTATGCAGATAAGCGCGCCGGTATGATCATTTGCCATCGAACCTACAGCGGCTACGATCTCCTCGATAGCCTGATCGCTGATGCGTTCTTTGACTTTATTATTACCGAAAAGTCTTCTGATGATGCTTCCCTTTCCGAGCTGCTCAAGCGCACGCCTGAGCTCCGGCTGGAAAATAATAAACAATCCAATGATGCCAACGCTGAGGGTCTTGCTGGCGATCCAGAGGATCGTATTCAATCTGAATATCGCCGCAATCAGGAACACAGCAAGGAATATCAAAATACCCTTGAACAGTGCCCACGCCCTCGATTTCTTAAACCACATGAACAGCTTATAGAAAATGAGGGCGATAATAAGCATCTCAATAACATCGATCACGTTGATCGATGTTATCGTTAGATTTTTCTTTACGAATGATACGACTTGTTCCCAGAAATCCAAGAGGGACCCTCCTTCCGTATTGTGATTTACTTCATCCTCCGTATATGAGCCCTAAAAGCCAGTTGGAAAATCCGCATGGCAAAAGCCTCATCAGTACACAGAAGAATTTGTATGTAAATCCGATTGCATAGTACGGTTTAACTTTTTTCTTAAGAGCGATTTTGGCGATGTACGCTCCTGCAACTGCAGGTGCCATACCGGTACGCTCATCTTTTTCCATGACAGCAACGCTCTTGCTGATCCTGCCGCCGTATTCCTCATCGCCGGCGATGATCTTCTGTCTCGCATCCGTGAAACCCGATGCGATATCTCCCGGCTGGATGGCGCACATCGTTATGCCGTATGGTTTAACTTCATTGGCCGTTGCCGCGGTATAGCTGTTGATCGCAGCCTTGGACACCGAGTAATATGTCTGGAACGGGATCGGTATTGCACCTGCTACGGAGCTGATATTAACGATCCTTCCCGTGCCCTGCTTTCTCATATACGGCAGCACTGCATGGTTCACACGAACCATTCCGAAGAAATTCACGTCCAGCTGCCTGATAGCCGCTTCTGTTTCAGTGAATTCGACCGCTCCTGAAATTCCGAAGCCTGCACAGTTAACGACCACGTCGATCCCGCCTTCTGCTGTAATGATCTCATCAACAGCACTCTTGACTGCTTCCTCGTCCGTCACGTCAACGCTTTTGTGAATGAAACCTTCGTTTTCGGTATCTCTGCGGCTGAATTCATATACCTTGCAGCCTTTTGCCAAAAGAGCCAGGGCAACTTCTCTTCCTATTCCGGACGAGCCGCCCGTGACAAGCGCGATCTTACTCACGATGCATAACCTCCGCGATAATGTCTGCTGCCTCGTCTACCAACGCTTCCGTATGAGAAGCCATAAGGCTTGTCCTGAGCAGGCACTCGCCAGGAGCGCATGCAGGCGGAAGAACAGGGTTGGTATATACGCCGGCTTCATAGATCTGAGTATTCTTGATCAGAGTGTTCTCCGGCTCGTATGTGTAGATCGGAACGATAGGTGTCGGAGCCTCGATGATCTTTACATCGCGTGCGATAAGATTCTTTCTGAATCTGTCGGCGATATTATGAAGCTTTACGGGGAGTTCCGGATGTGCTTCAAGATATCTGAGGGCTGCAAGCGCTACCGCTGTCTGTGCAGGCGGGATGGATGCCGCAAACATATACGGCCTTGCTGTATGTCTTGCGTAGTCAACGATTTTGGCATCTGCTGCCATATATCCGCCCAGAGAAGCCAGTGATTTGCTGAACGTTCCCATGTAAATATCAACTTTATCTTCAAGTCCGAAGTAATTTGGCGTTCCTCTTCCGCCTTCGCCTAAAACTCCGAGTCCGTGAGCGTCGTCGACCATTACTCTTGCGCCGTATTTTTCTGCAAGTGCGCAGATCTCAGGGAGCTTGGCTATATCGCCGCCCATTGAGAATACTCCGTCGGTAACGATCAGGCATCCGGCCTCTTCAGGTACCAGCTGAAGCTGACGTTCAAGGTCTTCCATGTCGGCGTGCTTGTATCTGAGCATTTTGCCGTAGCAAAGCCTGGTCGCGTCATAGATCGAAGCGTGGTCTTCACGGTCGAGAATAACATAGTCGTGTCTTGAGACCAAAGCGCTTATAATTCCGAGGTTTGACATGAATCCTGTTGGGAATGTCATAACCGCTTCTTTTCTCAAAAATCCTGCTAACTCTTCTTCAAGCTCATAGTGCATCTGGAGCGTTCCGTTAAGAAATCTTGAACCGGAGCAGCCTGTTCCGAACTTCTCGATCGTCTTTATTCCGGCTTCTTTGATCTCCGGCTGTACGGTGAGTCCAAGGTAATTGTTAGAGCCCATCATAATGCGGCGCTTGCCTTCCATGATGACTTCGACATCCTGGCGGCTTTCGAGAGCTCTGAAATACGGATAGATTCCTTTCTCTTTCAGAGTATCCTGAAGCTGTGGTTCATAGCATTTCTCAAAAAAATCCTTCATTTGTCAAATCTCCTCATATCTTCCTGCGTCCGGGGTTCATTGACCCCCAGACGCGTGATTTTGCCATTTAATCCGTTATGATCGAGATGAAACCGTGCTTACCGGAATTCTTCGTCTTGTAAAGAGCCGCGTCAGCCTTTTCATACAATCCGGTGAAATCGATTTCGCCCGCTTTACCGATCGCGCAGCCAACGCTGCAGGATACGGTCCACTCGTTGTTATTGCCAAGTTTGGTCTTGCCGACGGTCTCGATGAATTGCTGCAATTTGCCGTCCAGCGATGTATCCGGTCCAACGCCAGAAAGCAGTGCGATGAACTCATCTCCGCCGAAACGTCCAAGAACGTCCTTATCTCTGAAGCAGTGCTTCATTGCTTCGGCAACCGCCTTGATCGCAGCATCACCCTGAGTATGTCCGTAAGTGTCATTGATCGTCTTGAGGTTATCAAGGTCGATCGAAAGAAGCGCAAAGTACTCGCCCTTATTGGCATCCAGAGTATCCTTGATCATCGTTTCAACCGCTGCCTTGTTCAGAAGACCTGTCGGCATATCAAGATCTCTTTCCTTCTCGACCAGTGACAATCTGTAACGGGCTGCCTGCTCTCTTCTCTTCTCGTCCTCGATATCGATCATGAGCCACAGGAGTTTATTGGCTTCTCCGTTGGCATTCCTGTCGATAACAACGAGATATGCCCTGTTCCATACGCCCATGATACTGCGGTATTCCAGGACCGCCTTATCACGGTCTTTGGTAAATGCACGAAGCTTCTGTGCGTTCTCGATGTATGGGGCAAGGTTCTGTCTTGATTCCTCATCAAGCGTGCGAAGAAGCGTTCCTACCATACGCACAAGGCCCATGCCTTCGTAGATATATTTATCGACTGCAGGCTGCTGCTTAAGTATCTTGTAATCGTCATTATCGACATCAAGAAGGTACGTGTTGTACGAAATCGTTGCGACCGCACCTACGATATCGAGCTGTTCCTTGAGGACTTCGTTGGCTTTCTGAGCCTCCTTAGCAGCCTCTTTTGCTGCAAGCTCTACAGCCTTTTCCTCTTCAATTATCTGGGCCGCATAGATCACATGCCAGAGCTCACCTTTTTCATCGTAATCGACAGGAAGGAATCTTCCTCTGGACCACACGCCTTCCTTGTTGATGTAATCCACGTATATATCAGGATTGGCCTTAAGTCTTCTGTCCAGGCTGTCAAGATCTATGAAGTTACCCACGATATCCTTGAATTCCGGATTCAGTATGTTATTGATCCAGTAAGAGAAAGCCTTGTTCACATCACCCTTAGGTGCGATATCTTCCTTCAGGTAGTCAGTAGTCTTGATTTCATAGTATGCACGGCTCTTCATGTCGATATAATATGACACGTAATATTTCTCGGCGAAGGCTTTTACGATATGGTTGGCCTTTCTCTCATTATCCAGAGCCTGTTCCAGTGCGTTCTGAGTGATATCCTGATGGTAACCGCTCAGCCTGATACCGTTCCCTGTGTAGTTCCTGTCAACAACGCCGACGCATCTGACGGTGACCTTTCTTCCGTCGGGAGCTGTCCACGGATAGTGGATCTCATCCATGCCATAATCAACGACTTTGCTGATGAACGTCTCGATGGCTTCATCATATGTTGCCGGAATTCCGGCTGCGAATATCTCATATGCGGCCTCCGGATCGGTCCCGTGCTCAACACCGATCAGCTGTTCCATTACATCGTTGGCATACAGTCTTCTCGGAGCATCCTCATCCATCTCAAATGACCAGATACCGATTCTAGCCGCTCTCAGGATGTCTTCGTATTCTTTCGATGATATGTTGAAATTATTTCTGCGGAAGTAAGCATTATATGATCTGAGTGATGCGGTCTCATCTTCAGTCAGATCGCCTGTCATGTCGGATGCGTTGAATCCTATCCATTTACTGAGCTCATTCTCCGGAATGGCTCCGGTGAACACCCATCCCTGAACATAATCACAGCCTACTATACGCAGGAACTCGACCGTCTTCTTGTCTTCGATTCCTTCAGCTATGACTTCAATGTCAAGATCCTGAGCCATGGCGATGATGTTGCCGATAACAATGTTGCTGCGGTGAGCATCCTCGTTCGAGCTGAAGAACCTCCTGTCTATCTTCAGCACGTCAAAATGCATCTTCTGCAAAACGTCAAGTGATGAATAAAGCGAGCCAAAATCATCGATGGAGAATTTAACGCCGAATGACCTTATCTTGTCCGCGATCTCGCGCAGACGATCGTACTCATCTATGACTACAGTCTCGGTGATCTCAATATCAAGGCATTTGAACGGAATGCCGTATTTCCTGACGATTCTCTCCCCGCGGTCTATGAATTCCGGATGTGTGATCGTATTTCTGGAAACATTGACGGATATGCAGATATCGTCGTTGTACTGATCTATGTATCTCCTGATAAAAGCGCTGACCTTATCGAGCATGTAAAGGTCCAGCCGGAAGATAAGATTGCTCTCCTCAAAAGCGGGAATGAATTCATCAGGCATAGCGTATGGCTTTCCGTCTCTCATCCATCTGCACAGAGCTTCAGCGCGGAAAGTTCTGTTGCCGCTGTTTGATCCTACATATATAAGCGGCTGATACACAGGAACGAACTCTTCTTTGGAAAATGCCTCCCTTGCCTCATTAACGAGCTGACGCATCTTAAGGGTCTGCTTGTGGGTCTCTCTGCTGAATGTCTCCAGACCTCTGTTGCGTTTTTTCTTGGCAGTCCTCATCGCTGCTGCCGCATAGTCTACGCATTGAACAGCCGGAACACTCAGGTCGTCAATGATATACACTCCTCTGTAGTATTCGACCTCGAAATCAAGCGGTTCAGATGCTTTCCACTTTTCAAAACTTTCGATCTTCTCGTCATCTATCTGCGCCTCAGTCAATGTAAAGAAAGTATTGGAGCCGGACCTGCATCCTGCGATATCATATCCGTTTTCTATACTCTTTTTTATGCCGAGTCCGAGCTTCTGAAGGACATTGTCGCCGGCCGTGAAACCATACTGCTCATTTATTTCTCTGAAATGACCGATGTCGAGGCAGACTATCGCATAGGTCCCGGCAGGTGCCGAATGCATATAGCGGTCAACGATGCTGATAAAGGCCTTACGGGTGCATAGGCCTGTCATATCGTCGATTCCCAATGCGGGAGCTTCGAACCTGCTTTTGAGTGCGAGCAATTCTGCCTTTAACTTCGCATTTTCTTTCTCCAATTGAGCAACTTCGCTATGCATTGCAGCCTCCTGTCAATAGTATAGACTGTTTTGGTGTCATTTCTGTGTACGCAAAAAAGCGTATATTTCGGGGAATATACGCTCCTAGTATAATCTTTTTTAATATAAAAAATCAAGTTTTTTATTAGAAGGGCGGCCAGATCAGTTTAAGAGAGCTGACAGTTCCTCAAAGAGATTCTCTCTGTTCCCGGGAGTAACGGTATATATGTCATCTGCCATTGATCTGACCTTGTTAAGAAGCGGCGTTTCGCACTCGTATCTGACTGCCGCAATAATCAGATCATCCTTGCCGAATGCCGCAGTCACAGCCTCGCTAAAAGGCGCCGAGCCTGATTCCATAAAGCCCAGTTCGTCCATCACGATAATGTCTCCGGGCCGCGCATTTCGGATGCTTTCGGCTCCGATACTTACGAATTTTGCTGTGTCCACTTTCCTTTCCGCTGCGGAAAAGCGTCCCATCAGATGCGCCTCGTCAAAGGATTCACGGCCCGCATTTTCAGGAAGCGCCATATATTCTTCCGCCGTGAATATATACAGTTCGAAATGGTGTGCCTCAACCGGTGAGGATCTGTAAAATCTGTCCGAATCATCGACAAAAGTGCCATCCCCGTTAACGACTTTCCTGACAGTCACATAACCTGCAAGGGAGTGTCCTTTGCTAAGGGCAGCGCCGAGAAGCCTTTTTATCAGAGTGCTCTTTCCGGCGCCCCTTTGCCCGGTTATCACTATGTGTTTTGCCCGTGATGCGGCTGTCATTTCATCCTCCCTATGGAGTTGGCGGTAAGCTCATCGTATTTTTCACGGCTGAGGTCGCAATGATAAAAGAGTTTGAAATACTCATTCACGCGCTCGTAAAGGTCAAATGTTGCCTCTTCCGGATACAGGATCTTCGCCATCCACATAAGTCCGAGATAGCGCTGAACAGACGGTGGAAAACCCATCCAGTTAAATGGTCCGAAAGGCACCTCGTAGTAGTGTCCCTCTTTTATCGCGTCAAGCGACTGCCAGGATGCGTCAGGTATTACCGTCTCAAAATTAGCGTCTGTTGCGAAGAAGATATAGTCCGGATTCCACTTAAGGATCTGCTCCATGTCCACCTCATTACCGGTTCCTTTGCTGGACGGCTCGTCAAGAACGGCAACGTTATCCGTCATCATGTCCAGTATTTCTCCGTGATAACTATCTTTCGCTATTACGCTTAAAGCCCCGGCTCCCAGGCAGTAAAGGGCTCTCTTTTTCTCAACTTTTTCAGCTATGGAGCGCATTTCTTCGCCTGTTTTTTCGCAATAATCCGCAAGGATCCCGGCCTCCTTTTCCATTGCAAGAAGATCTCCGAGCTGTCTGTAAGCATCTCCGACTGTTGCGGTATTTACCGTGATATGAACGAACGGGATACCGATCTGCTCCTGAAGCGCGTCAAGATCATCGGCTGCGCTCTTTTTAGGTTCACCGACGTCTATTACTATCTCAGCGCCGCTTGCGAGTATATTCTCAGGATTGATCTGGCCCTTTGTTCCGTAGATCTGCCCCAGTTCCGGCAAATAATAATATTTCTCATCCAATATTCCGTTGGCGCTCTCGTCCCATCCGGCGGCGATTCCCACCAGCTTATCCGGGCACAGCGCGAAAAGCATTATCTGAGCCAAAGGTCCTGAGACTGCGACTTTCTCGATATTGGCAGGAACTGTTACGGCTCGACCAAGGGAATCGGTGAATTCTTTTGTGTCGGTGTTATTCTCTGCCGGGACTTTACCCGGTCCGTCGCATGCTGCAAGCGAAAATACCATTATCACTGCCAGAATAAGTGCCACTGTTTTTTTCATGCGTTATCTCCTTTATCTATCTGTGGTGATATCATGAGCCCGTTTTCGGTCTTAATGAAATCCGCCTTCACTTTATAAAGCCTGTAAATCAGTTCTTCGTTCAGCACCTCGGGCGGCTTGCCGAACGCAGCGACCGAGCCGTCATAAAGTGCGAGTGCCTTGTCCGCAAACCAAAGAGCGTGCTGCGGATTATGAGTTGACAAAAGGACCGTGTAGCCGTCATTTGCCAAAGCTCTTGCCTGCTGAAGGACCATAGTCTGATTGCCATAGTCAAGGCTTGCCGTAGGTTCGTCCATAAGGATCGTCCTGGCATCCTGGATCAGCGCCCGGGCTACCAGGACAAGCTGCTGCTCACCACCTGAAAGATGGCCGAAATCACGTTTTGCAAGATGTCCGATCCCGAGCCGGTCAAGAATGTTTTGTGCTTTTTTCTGCTCGCTCTCGCCCGGCACCGCAAGCTCCGATATCCTGTGCGCCGCGCCCATCATTACCATGTCCTGCACGGAATATGAAAATGTCTGTGCATGGATCTGCGGGATATATGTTATGTGATGAGCCTGCTCTTTTGCCGAGAGGTTTCTGATGCTTACACCGTCTACTTCTATGTTACCGCTGTAGCGTTTGTTAAGGCCCAGAATGCACCTGAAAAGGGTCGTTTTTCCTACTCCGTTCGGGCCCATTACTGCCAGAAGCTGGCCTTCCTTGGCTTCAAAAGAGACATCTTTAAGCACCGGCCTTGTTATATATGAGAAACTCAGATCTGTTACTTTCAAACTCATAGCGTCTTCTCCTTTTTCATGATCAGATAAATGAAGAACGGCGCCCCGACAAATGCGGTAAGTATGCCGATCGGGATCTCGACCTCCAGAAGATTTCTGGAAATATTGTCAACGATCAGCAAAAATGCCGCGCCCGTGATCATTGACGCCGGCATGAGGTATTTGTAGTCGGTACCCACGAGTTTGCGCGTCAGATGAGGTATTACAAGTCCGACCCAGCCTATCATACCTGCCGCCGATATGCTTGCAGCTGTAATAAGGGTCGACGCGATGATTACCACGAGCCTTAAAAGGTCCGTATTGACGCCAAGCGTATGTGCCTCTTCATCGCCCAGTGTCAGAAGGTTTATCCTCCACCTTACCAGAAGAAGGGCTGCACATCCTATAGCCATCGGAATCAGCTGAAATGCGACGTCAGAAAGCTTGACTCCCGAAAGGCTTCCCATGAGCCAGTATGTGATCGCAGGAAGCTGATTTGAAGGGTCCGCAACAAGCTTGATATACGAGGTTCCTGCCGAGAAAAGTGAACTGATCATAATGCCTGCAAGAACGAGGTTGACAACTCTCATTCCCGGTGCCTTCCTCGCGATCAGGAATACGATAAGCACGGTAATTATTCCCGCAGCAAATGCGAAAAGCACCACCAGTTTGGCGTTCACTCCGAGCAAAATAGCCAGTGCCGCGCCAAATGCCGCGCCGCTTGAGGCACCCAGAACATCGGGGCTCGCCATTGGGTTCTGAAATACACCCTGATACGATGCGCCTGCCGCGGCAAGGCAGCATCCGACCAGTATTGCCATAAGAATTCGCGGCAGACGGATATTGATGACGGCGATTTCCATTGCCTGTGTCCAGGTCTTAGGGATATGCCAATTCCCGAATGAAACTGCCTCGACTATACGGTCTGCAATGATTCCCATAACCTGTCCGACCGAAACATCATACCGGCCCAGAACGAACGATACAAGAAAGACACCGACCAGCACCGCTGTCAGTATCAACATCATCACTTTCGGATCGATTTTCTTCTTTTTTTTAAACTTCTTCTCTTCCATACCTAACCACACAAAAATCCCGAGCCTATTCGACTCGGGATGTAAAAGGCGGCATGATCTGCTGCATATACAACTCCTTTTCGAATAGGAAGGTGTGCTCATTTCTTCGCACGCCCCGTGGGCTCAAACTGTCCCAGACCTAAAAACCATAGCACGCACCGTAGGCTAAAAGGCTCGGAGTCAATATTCATTTCTGTAACTATTCTACAGAAAAATCGCTGTTTGTCAAGGATGTTGCGCTCCAAAGGCAATTGCCTGTAAGAGGGTCCTTCACTGTATAATCGAAGTAAACCGCGCACGGTTCGTCCCCGAAAATCCGCGTAAATACCTCGATATGGGAGCTGCGGCTTTTTTCTTTTCCAAGACTCTTATACATAGCGCTGATCAGGTCTTTATACCGGCTCTGATCTGCTGCCCATGAAGGACGATTCTTAAGATTTTCACGTGCGAAAAGGTCAAAAGCGGCCAGCTCCTTGAGCTCTTCTTCCGGCACCTTGCAGCAGTGCTCTCTTGCGAAATCCATCAGGATCTCATATCTTTTCAGCCTGTTATGAAAGGCGCCGAAAAGTCCGTTTCTCACGTAAAAATCTCCCAGACGGTCGAAGAATATAAACGGTTCTTCATCGCCCATAAGACGCGGGATACTTCTTAAAAACTGACCGGAATTATAGTAGACTTCGACCATTTCCTCAACGCGTTTAAGCCTTAGGATATCATCATAGTCAAGCCATTTGGTAGCCAGTACTTCGTATGGCGGCTCAGCCGTATGGATGCCTCCGAATGATTCGAATTCGCTCTCCATCCGTGTCCCCTTAAGGACCTTAAGGAACCCAAGCTGCAGCTGACTCGGCTGCATGCGGAACACATCGTTAAAAGAGCGTCTGAAGCTTTCAATATCTTCATATGGAAGGCCCGCGATCAGATCCAGATGCTGATGAACATTACCGTAAGACTTTATTGCCGCAATATTTCCCTTAAGCCGCTCAAGATCGGCGTGCCTTCCTATGGCATCCAGCGTATCCGGATTGGTAGACTGCACTCCTATCTCAAGCTGGATAAGGCCCGGGCGCATTTGTGCGATAAGTCCTAATTCTTCAGCGTCCAGAAGGTCTGCCGACACTTCAAAATGGAAGTTAGTAACGCCCTGATCACGCTCAGTAATAAAGCGCCATATTGCCTTGGTTCTTGCCGCGTTGCAGTTGAATGTACGGTCGACGAATTTGACCTGCGCTACCTTGTGATCGATAAAAAACTGCAGTTCGTCAAACACCGGATCGAGGCTCCTGTATCTGACGCACCGGTCCACCGACGAGAGGCAGTAGCTGCATCCAAAAGGACATCCTCTGCCGGACTCGTAATATACGATCCTGTTCTCCAGGTCATCCATACTGACGCACGATCCCTCGCCGTAAGCAAAGGGGATTGTATCCATATCAAGAGGCTTCCGGTCATTATCTTCAAGGCATCCTTTATCGATCAGTTCCGTAAAAGGCGCCTCTCCTTCTCCGCGAATAATGACATCGAACACAGCGTTGTCGGCGGCGTTATCCGGATCGTAAGATACCTCCGGACCGCCCGCCCATATTCTTATGCAAGGTGATATTTTTTTCAGATTCGAAGCGATCTGCCTCACATAAACGATGTTCCAGATATAGCAGGAAAAGGCCACAACATCGGCCTTCTGAGCGTATATGTCAGCCAGTATATCCGAAAGGTTTTGATTGATCGTATACTCTTTTACTAAGATCTCGCATTCACCTTCCAGGACTTTTTCCGAGTACTTGTCCGCGTAGGCCTTCAGTGAGTAAACCGCAAGGCAGGAGTGTATGTATTTTGAATTGATCGCAACCAGTAATATCTTCATTTGAGGGTCTTCTTTCGGCGTGGTTAATTCCCGAACAGGTAGCCGAAGTAATCCTCGTCCACAACCTGCGTCGAATAGTTGTATTTGTTGGAGATCAGATTGCTTATCCTTTCGCAGTAAGCGTCACGCTGCTCTTCCATATCAGCTGAAGTATTGGTTTCCGGATCGAATCTGCCTCCGGCGGTCGGATAGAATTTATCATATTCCGCCACATAGCAGGCCTCATCCGTGCGCCACGAGCCATCCGGCCAGAATACAAGCGGCTCCGTATTTGGTGCAAAGACATCCCTTCCGGCATACAGTCTCGAGTCGAAATCAAGTCCGAAAAGGTTCGATAAAGTCGGCACTATATCCGGGCTGAATACCGGGCTTGATACCTCAATTGCAAGGTCCTTGTTCTCTTTTTCAAGGCAAGGCGACCAGATGATAAGGGCATTTTTATCAAGATCAACTGTGTCCTGAACAGCATAGCCATACAGGTCGTCAATATATCCTACGCCGTTGTTGTATACATAATACGACATCAGTCCATATGGGAAATGATCCGCGCACAGAACTATGACCGTGTCGTCCAGTTTGCCTGCCTCTTCAAGCCTGTCAACGAGCTCTGTCATCGCCTCTTCAAGCACCATCTGCGAGCACAGATAAAGCGTTGTTGTCTCGGCTTTGTTGCCGAACGCCGCCACAACATCATCGTAATATCCATCGGCATAGCCCTTTTCCCACAGATACGGGCAGTGTCCGGTGCACGTCATATAGTAAAGATAGAAAGGCTCGCTTTCTGTCAGATGGTCAAAAGAGTCCGAAAGAGCCCTGTAATCATTGCCCCAGCCATTCGGAGAATACTCTTCAAGACCGTTTCCGATCGAAAGGAATTCGTATCCGAGATTCAGGTGATTTATGTGCCTGTCGTAGAAATTGTAGTCACCGTTATGAATACCGTAGCTCGTGTAGCCAAGCTCCGAGAGCTGGCTGGCCATGGTCATACTCATATTATTGTCTTTGGTATATTTGAAGCTCTCGATTCCGTATATCGGCACCAGACCCGTGGTAAAAGAGTACTCTCCCGTTATAGTTGAGCCGCCCCATGTCGGTTGATAAAAGTCGGAGAAATAAAAGCCGTTGTGGATCATCCTGTAAAGGGTCGGCGTCATGGTCTCATTGACCGCATGCATCGAAAAGGCCTCCGCGCACACCATTACCAGATTCTTGCCCTCAAAAAGGCCCGTATATTCATTGGTCTTGCTCGGAGTAAGAGACTGTACATATTCGTTCAGCGACTGAATGGTCGAATTGCCTGTATCCGGGAACTTGAGCTCGAGTTTGTTGTAGTCTTTCACCGGCTTTGTGCCGCTTCCGCCTTCAGTTTCCATCTCCTGCTCTGTTTCAGTCTCTGAAGGCGTTTCAGTATCGATCACGAAGCTCTTTTTGGCTTTGTTTCCGAAGATGGCAAATGTCGCATCTCGGCGCATGGATGTCAGAAGTCCGAACGTCCTTGTTGCAGTGTCAAAATCAAATGATGACGTGTAAAGCGGTTTCGTTGCACCTGAGCGCGCCAGGATGCAGCTGAGCGCGAACAATACCACGGCAAAAATCGCTCTTTTGATGACCTTCTGAATGCTCTTCTTACCAATCTTGAACCACTTCCTGCCGAAGATGCAGTAAATAGCTCCCGGCGCGAAAAGAAGAATGATAGCCGGCAGCATCTTTACGATCGCCGTCAGCGCATCGTTGAGGTAATTCGTTGCAACGCCCTTAGCGCCGGCAAAAATATTGCCGAACGGCATAAATTTCATGAAATAATGCTTGATGACACATTCAGCTGAAAACTGAACTGCAGGTCCGAACAGGCAGATCTTTGTGACTATTCTTATTACCTTGTTGCTGAAAAACAGCGTCACGGCGCAGATAAACAGTCCGCAGGCGAAAGCAAAGGCTATCGGATAGAATATTTTGCTGAAGAATGATGTCTCACCAAAAGCCCTGAGTACCAGCTCCATATAGGCAAGCGAAACAGGAAGGATAAACATATTTACAACGCCTTCCTTCATCCACCTGCGTCCTAAACGGCGGCTCTTTCTTCTGAAACTATTTCTTGTGTCTGCGTGTCTTTCCGTGACTTGGACCCCTTTGATGATTGATGATGTTATTCTAAACTTGATGCCATTTTATGTCAAAGAGAAAACCGAATTTGCCGGCTCTATAGGTGTCAACTTGAATAGCATATGCCTTTATGATAGAATGAGCAAAAAATTGAGAGGTGATTTATGGGAAACGCATTCTGGCTCCCCTGGGAACCCGGAGTCATCACATTTCTTCAAAGCTGGGTGACTCCTTTTATACAGAAAATATTTGAAGTGATCACGTTTTTCGGCGATGAATATGCTATGATCCTGCTCATTGGCTTTCTATACTGGGGCTACAAAAAAGATCTTGGCAAGAAAATCGCAATGTACGCGATCACGGCGCTTGTAACCTCCGTTGCACTTGGCAACATCGTTATGCGTCGCCGTCCTTATTTCGACCACAGCAGTATCAAATGTCTGAAACCGCGTTCAAATAAGGGTGATCCTTACGATATAGCTATACAGGGCTTTTCATTCCCAAGCGGTCATGCGACTAATTCCGTTTCGACCTATGTCGCGCTGGGATTCAATATTAAGAAAAAAGCTCTTAAGGTCATCTTATTCCTGGCTCCGTTAATTATCGGCCTTTCAAGGCTTGCACTTGGCGTGCATTACCCTACCGACATTCTGGCAGGTTGGGCTATTTCATTGCTGTTTATTTTGGTGATTTCTCTCATCAAAGATAAATATATCGTTTATGGTTTGCTTGCTGCAATCGGAATCGCCGGCTGCTTTTTCAGTAAGAGCGCTGACTATTTTTCTTCACTGGGCATTGCTTTCGGTTTTATTGCCGGCTTCATCTTTGAAGAAAAGTGCGTTCAGTTTAAAAACTCAGAAAAAGTGTGGGGTATGATCCTGCGTACACTCGTCGGACTTGCTGTCTTTGTTTTGGTGGATAAGCTTTTGGAAGTTCCGTTTTCAAAAGATTTCCTCTCATCTTCGTCGGGAGCGGCGTTCATGGTAAGATCTATCCGTTACGCGATTTCCAGCTTTGTAGTCATAGGCATTTATCCTATGTTCTTCAAGCGTATCGCTAAAAAGAAATAACGTGAACTGTTCAAAAAAGGCTGCCATTTCTTGACTTTTTTGTATTTTTTATATATATTTGATATGTATGGAAATAAGTCAGGCGCGATTCTTGCGCCGTACAATACGGTTTTCCCAACGAGTAATTTAGTATTTTATTATTAGGAGGACAAAACCCAAATGATCGTTGACATTAATGTTCATCATCTTCCTGAAGACCTCTTCACTAATGAAGAAGTCCTCAATGGCTTCCTTACCACTGCTCCTCGTGGATTTGGTGAAATCGCACGTCTCGGCGAGACCGAAGGCGGACAGCGCCAGATCATCCTTGAGAAGCCGGAAGGATACCAGAATCTTAACTATGTAGAAGGCGACTACAACCTTCAGGCCAAGCTTAAAGCTATGGACGACGCAGGCGTTGACTACGCCATCATGCGTGTTCCTGTATGGCAGGAGTGGCTTCGTCTTGACACCTGCAAGATCGTAAACGATAACGCTTACAGCATCTGCAAAGAGTCCGGCGGACGTATCTTCATGACCGCCTGCGTTCCACCATGGGGCGGCAAGGAGAACATCTATGAGTTAGAGCGCTGCGTTAAGGAACTCGGCGCTGTAGGCGTACAGCTTGCTTGCCATTACGGACAGCTCTACCTTGATGATCAGGCTTTCAGACCTTACCTTAAGGTTATCAACGACCTGAATATCCCTGTAGTTGCACATCATACTCCTCTTCCTGTACATTGGCAGTCGATCTACGAGTTCACCAATCTTCGTCGTGAGCTCGGACGTGTAACTGACCAGGCTACTGCTGTCGGACGTGAAGTATTCTCAGATCTGTTCGATGAGCTTCCAAACCTTAAGTTCATCCACACCATGTTCGGTGGTAACTGGTTCGCAGCTCAGAACCTTCTTATGCCTCATAAGACCGGCAAGAAGGAAGCTATGAACCGTCTGAATCTTGACGATGCCGATCGTATCAAGAAGCACATCGATAACAACATCTTCTTCGACATGACCCATCCTGCAAGCTGGGGCAAGGATCAGGTTGAATGCGCGATCAAGGTTTGT
Source organism: Lachnospiraceae bacterium (assembly GCA_045627365.1). GTDB lineage: Bacteria > Bacillota > Clostridia > Lachnospirales > Lachnospiraceae > RGIG5612. Next base: position 6,734 of record JAZQNN010000016.1, on the reverse strand, counting down.
GGCGCCGATCATCTTATGTTCGGTTCTTCATTCCCTGTATTCTACGGCTGGATGAGCCTTGGCACACAGTTTGTTAAGACTCTCGACATTACCGATGAAGAGCGTGACCTTATCACTTACAAGAACGCGATCAAGATGTTCAATCTTCCGATCAAGTAATTCGATTTCAATGCAATTTAAAATCCGGTCTCAGCTGAGACCGGATTTTTTACACCTTACAGATTCACTTTTCCTTTGCCGTCATTCTTGTAGACGGTTTCTATCATCCGAGCGTACTCTACCGCGTTATCCAGTGATACTCCGCTGTTGCTTAACGGGTCGCGTCCGACGATATCATTCGGATAATCATTTCTGATCATCTCAAGGAAGTACAGCACATGTCTTGTCGGAACAGGCGGAAGATCTTCCGGCATAAATACTTCTTTCCCGCCGTCATATTTGTATATCGTCAGCTTTTCCTGTCCTTCGGTATTTCCCGCGGTTTCAACGAAAGCGGCCGCTCTCGTGCCGTAAACAGCTGTTATACCTGATGCGCCGCCGCTTACTACGCTGGCCTCGAATGATACCGTAATATCATCGTCATAATAGAAATTGATCAGAGCCTTCTCTTCCATCCCGGTCTCTTTGGAGCGCTCCGTTACGCAGAAAAGCTCAGCATTAAGGGCATTCGGCATGCCCAGAAGATAGTGAAGTCTGTGGAAGGCGTGGCTTCCGACATCTGCCATGATCCCGCCCAGCCAGAGGTCTCTTTCGTAATGGAAGAATCCCTTAAGTGCCTGATTTGATCCGTGTCTGATCGTTGCCCCGGTTATTTTGCCAAGTTCTCCGGCATCGATAAGTTCTTTGAGTTTGACTGTTCCCTGTCTTACCATTGGGTCAGACATATAAAACTTAACATTGTTGGCATTTATCGCGTCACGGACCTCTTCTGCGTCTTTTTGGGTAACGCAAAGCGGCTTTTCAACAAATACAGATATGCCTTTGTTGGCTGCTTTAATGGCAAAATCATGATGAAAAACATTAGGTGCCATGATCATCACGCCGTCAAGGTCATAATCCGACACCAGCTTGTCATAATCAGCCTCAAACGGTATTCCAAGGCGCTTCTCGATCTCTTTTCCATGCTCGGCTGAAGCGTCCCAGACAGCAACGACCTTACCGTCTCCCGAGCCGTTAATGAACCCGACAAAGCGGTCCACTTTGTCCGAGCATCCTACAATTGCTACTTTGATTTCTTTCATTTTGTCTCCCCTCTTTCAGGAAATGCATTACGTTTTCGTAATTCCGCAACACTTTTTTTATTTGAATCCATTATAATAAGGCTAAAAATATATAGCAAATCATATTTTGCAGGAAAGAGTTTGTAATGAAAACCAAGTTTCTTCAATTTGTCAGGAAGTACTGGTACTGGTGCGTACTGTCATCTATCCTGGTAATTGCCGAAACCGTGGTCGATCTGGTTCAGCCGGATCTGATGGCATCCGTCATTGATGACGGCGTGCTTAAAGGCAACATGCCTGTCATCTGGAGCCTGGGAATCAGGATGATCATCTGGGTCGTCTTCGGCGGAATCACCGGCATACTGGCCGGCATCTGCGGCAATATTGCCTGTCAGAGAATCGGTGAGGACATGCGAAATGTCATGTTCTCACGGATCATTCACCTGTCTTTCGAGCAGACGGATGAATTCTCGACCGGCTCGCTCGTCAACCGTCTTTCTGTTGACGTTACACAGGTATGCGAAGCCGTTAAGGTCGCATTCCGAGGCGTCGCGCGCTATCTTTTCATGCTCCTCGGCGGCATATTCATGCTCTACAGAGTCTCACCGAAATTCGCGCTTGTAGGTCTGTGCGGCCTTCCGTTCCTGGTATTTTTCGTTATTTTCTTCCTTTCGAAGTCCACTCCGCTCTTCGGCAAAGTCCAGAAGGACCTCGACGGGATCAGCAATATCATGCAGGAAGATATCTCCGGTGCCCGCGTAATCAAAGCATTTGGCAAAGAAGACTATGAAGCCGGACGTTTTGACAAGGCCAATGAGGCCATGTTCGGCAGCAATCTCAAGGTGCAGGGGCTTCTTGCTTTTCTTGCTCCCTGCATGAATATCGTACTTAACCTCTGCGTGGCTGCTGTTATCTATATCGGCGGCATTGAGGTAAGGACTGACGGCGCCATAACACCGGGCGGCATCATGGCTGCCATCACTTATTTCGCGCTGATCCTTACCGGTGCTTCTGTACTGGGCAATCTTTCTCAGACATTTATCCGTGCGCGTGCTTGCTGGAAGAGGGTCCGCGAAGTCCTGAACGCGGCTCCTACAGTAAATGACGGTGCCGGCGTCACATTATTACCGGAGTCTGCTGAAGCAGGCGCTTCTGTTGAGTTTAAAAATGTATCTTTCTCCTATCCGGGGACCGATTTCAACGTACTTGAAGACATTTCATTCAAGGTCAACGCGGGCGAAACATTTGCCGTTATCGGTGCGACCGGCTGCGGCAAAACATCACTTGTTAATCTGATCCCGCGTTTTTATGACGTGACAAGCGGCGATGTACTGGTTGACGGTATCAACGTAAAAGAATATAAGCTGGGTGACCTGCGTGATGATATTTCCGTCGTGCTTCAGGGAAGCGAGATCTTCTCCAGAAGCATTGCCGAGAATATCGCATTCGGCAAGAATGACGCCACAGAGGCTGAGATCGCCGAAGCAGCAGGTATTTCACAGGCCGAAAGTTTTATCGGCGATATGGAGCATGGCTATGACAGTCCGGTCACCGAAAGCGGTCATTCTCTTTCCGGCGGTCAAAAGCAGCGTCTGTCCATCGCGCGCGCGCTCGTTAAGAAAAGCCGCGTCCTGATCCTGGATGACGCTACAAGTGCTTTGGATTTCAAGACAGAAGCTGAATTCTACAAGGCTTTGAGTCAGGCACGCCCTGGCCTTACCAGGATCATCATTGCCCAGAGAATTGCCTCTATCAAGGATGCTGACACGATCGCGGTGCTTGATGGCGGCCGCATAGCATCGATCGGCACTCATGAAGAGCTTCTTGCTTCATCTGACATTTATAAAGAGATCTACAATTCCCAGCTGAAAGGGGGTGAGCTTCTTGAAGACTGATAATATCAATTCTCAGGCAACTACCAAAGCTGCCCTCGCAGAAACCAAGGACGCTTCAACAAAGCCGCAGGTCAACTTCGGCGGCGGCAGAAGTGACAACCACGGAATAGTCGAAAAAGCTGCCGACACCAAGGGCACCCTTAAGAGGCTCATCAGCTATTTTGGGGATTTCAAGGGACTGTTCATCTGCCTTATTCTGGTCGTTATCTGCTCTACCGGCGCAGCGGTTGCGATCCCGTCACTTGAAGGCGCGGCCATTGACTCTATTTCCGATAAGCTCTGGCCGGCTCTCATTACCGAGCTTGTATGGCTTCTTGTCATGTTCGTTATCCAAAGCGTCTGCTCTTTTGGTCAGACAAGACTGGCTGTTAAACTCGGGCAACTGATAACAAGAAGGCTCCGTAAAGACCTTTTCGGCAAAATCACGACTCTTCCGATCCGCTATATCGACACCCACTCCAAGGGTGATGTGATGAGCCGAATGACAAGCGATGTTGAAAATATTTCATCGACTATTTCGCAGAGCCTGAGCTCATTCATTTCAAGCACTCTGACCGTTCTGGGAACGTTCATTATCATGCTTGTTTACTGCTGGCAGCTGACGCTCGTAACTATGGTCGTTGTATTTCTTACTGTTTTCTCGACCAAAAAGCTGTCCAAAATCATGGGCCGCGAGTTCCGTAAAAAGGCAGCCATCAACGGCCGAATGAACGCACATTCGGAAGAAATGATCACCGGATACCGAAGCGTGACCGCTTTCAACCGTCAGGAAGATGCTGAAAGAGAATACGCCGCTGTTGCCGCCGAATTCAAGAAAGTCAGCATCAAGGCCGAATCCTTAAGCAACGGCGTCGGTCCGGTCCTTGACTGCATCTCCAATGTCGGTTTTGTAGTGGTTGCTGTTGCAGGCGGTCTCTTCGCCCTGAACGATCTGATTTCCATCGGTATCATTGCGGCGTTCATCATATACGCTAAGCAGTTTATCCGCCCGATCAATGAGATCGCTCAACTTTTCGGTTCCATCCAGACAGCGATTGCCGGTGCGGAAAGAGTATTTGCCATGCTGGATGAACCGTCAGAAGAAGGCCTTGACGGTGAAACCGCATCTGCAGACGAGGTTGGTGCAGGAGCGATCGTATTCAAGGACGTTAACTTCTCATATACCCCTGATACCCAGGTGCTTCACGACTTCTCTCTCGATATCAAGCCAGGTCAGAAGATCGCCCTGGTCGGCGCGACAGGCAGTGGCAAAACGACTGTTGTCAACCTGCTTGAACGTTTTTACGATGCTGACTCCGGTGAAATCACGATAGACGGTCAAAGCGTCTACGAGATGCCGCTTAAAGCGCTCAGAAAGCGCGTAGCGATCGTTTTGCAGGACACAGTACTCTTCTCTGATACGATCGCGCGCAACATCAAATACGCCGATTCTGAGGCCTCAGACGCCAGAATGGTCGAAGCAGCTAAAATATCCAACTGCGCAGATTTTATTGAGCGTCTTCCGAAAAAGTACGACACTTTCCTGACTCATGCAGGCTCTAACCTGTCGCAGGGTCAGAGGCAGCTCCTTACCATTGCAAGGGCTGTTCTTGCAGACCCGGATATTCTGATCCTGGATGAAGCGACCTCTTCAGTAGATACCAAGACTGAGAAACAGATTCAGGATGCGATGGCCAACCTGATGAAGGACCGCACGAGCCTGATCATCGCGCACAGGCTGTCGACGATCCAGGATGCCGATAAGATAATTGTCCTGGATCACGGCCGCATTGTAGAAAGCGGCAACCATGAAGAACTGCTGAAGGCTAAGGGTCGTTACCACGAATTGTACATGACTCAGTTCGCAGGAAATCTGACGTAATATGACTTTATAAGCATAAAAAAAGCGGCTGGCCAGATGTTTGGCTGAGGTGACCCCTCAAAGTTAGACTTTTTTACGAGACGACTTCGGTCGTCTCGTTTTCTTTATGCAGCTAAAAGATGGAGCCTGTATTGAACAGGACTCATCCATCCGAGCCTTTCTTTTATACGTTGCTCATTATAATACTTTATAAATCGTTCTATTTCCGATTTTAATTCCTCATAGCTATAGTAAACTACACCATAGTATATCTCTTGTTTAAGCAAACCAAAGAAATTTTCCATTATCGAGTTATCAAGACAGTTTCCTTTCCTGGACATACTTTGAAATATTCGTTCTTCTTTTAGTCTGTGCGAGTATGCTTTCATTTGGTAAGCCCAACCTTGGTCAGAATGAAATGTTCTTCTGTATGGACAGTCTGAAGTGATTTCAATAGCTTTATTTAAAGCGTCCATTACATTCTTTGCGGACGGTTGTTTTGCTATTCCAAAGCTCAGTATTTCACCGTTACACATATCCATAAATGGATCAAGATATATCTTGTGCATAGTCATATGCCCTTTGGAATCAACTTCATAATACTTAAATTCAGTTGTGTCTGTTGTTACCTTTTGATGTGGTATATGCGTTTTGAAACGTCTACGTATTCGGTTAGGTGCAACAGTACCCACTTTTCCTTTATAAGAGCTGTATTTTCTACTTTTTCGTGTATAAGATGTCACCTGCAATCCATGCTTTTGAATTATTCGCTGAACTTTCTTTTTGTTAATGGTATATCCCTGGTTTCGGAGTTCCCCAAGTATTCTGCGGTATCCATAATCCTTATTATTAGCACGAATTTCTTGTATTCTTTCTTCGATCTCTTTATCAGGATTTTCTCTATCAAATCTTTTCTGCCAGTACATATATGTCGCTTTGGGCATGCCAGTATAAGAGAGAAGGTCTTTTAGTTTGAATTCTCCTCGGAGACTGTTGATGACGAGTGCCGTTCTCTCATTTTTTCCTCGTCCTCTAAACGCAGCCTCCTCAGTTCTTTTAAAAATGCGTTCTCAATTCTTAACTTAAGAAGTTCATCTTCTAATTCTTTTACATGTTCTGCACTGGTATCAACAGCTCTGTCATCTTGAACTTGAGGTTTATTGTCTATCTTAGGCTTATCCAATGTTTTCTTCCGACCTTTCTTGTGAGGTCTCAGAGCATCAGGACCAACTTCACGAAAATCATTCACCCATTTGCATATCTGAGCTGGATTATTTATTTTTTCCTGTAATGCTAAGTCCTGGTATGAAACCTCACTTGATAAATACAACTCTACCACATGAAGTTTATATTCAAAAGAAAAATCCTTCTTCTTTCGAGAGCGAATAAGTCCTTCATCTCCGAAAGCTTGGTAGGATTTAACCCATACCTTGATTTGACGAGGCGAAGCAACATTGAATTTTGATGCCAAGAAATCTTCACCGCCTTCGCCATTCAAATATGCCACGACAACTTTTTTCTTAAACTCAAAACTATATTTAGACATAAAAATACCGACCTCCAATCGTTAAATTTTTAGGTCTAACTTTTGGGGGTCGGTACAAAACCTGCCGCTTTATTTGTTCCTGAAAAGCCCTCGCTGCGATGCATGAACCTTTTATTAGGACATTCTGCTTCATTTCTTTGGAACATAAAGATACCCCCGGGCAGGTTTTATATTTCTGTTTCCTGCCCGGAGGTAGTCTTCCATAGTTCTGATTATTTTATTTTCTTTTTCTG
>JAZQNN010000015.1:0-2830 GCA_045627365.1 Lachnospiraceae bacterium | reverse complement strand
TATGTTCCTTACGCAGGAAGTCTTGGTGACAATGTAGCCATGTCTCTTGCCAAGGTACGTTCGACCATGTGCAACTGCGGCGCACTGAGCATTCCCGAGCTTCAGAAGAAGGCGGTTCTGACTGTTGTTTCGTCTACTTCTATCGTTGAGGGAGGCGCGCACGATGTTATCCGGAAGGAAAAGAACAATCCGATCGCATAATATAGCATCATATACGGAAAAAGACGGCGTCAGGGGAAATTTGATATGCTCCCTTTATGAGAGACAGTGAAATAATAAAACACTGTTGGTCATGAAGGGAGCATTTCTATGTCAAAAAGAGAAAAAGTAACTGTTGAAGAAAGAATCAAAGCGGCTCGCGCTTGTGTGGAAGGCCGGATAAGTCAGGCGGAGGAAGCTCGTCATCTTGGTGTGGGCAGGGCGGCATTGCAGGGATGGATAGCCCGTTATCAAGCAGGTGGTCCTTTAGCTTTCAAAACATTGGAGCACAATCAGGCCTATAGTAAAGAACTCAAGCAGCAGGCTGTAGAAGATTACCTGGCCGGCAAGGGCTCTCAGGATGAGATCTCTGCGAAATACGGACTTCGTTCAAGAAGTCAGCTCGGCAACTGGATAAAGTGGTATAATAGCGGCAAAGACTTCGGTCACAGAATGTCAGGAGGAAGCCGCATGAAAGAAGGACGCGAAACCACTTTTGAAGAAAGACTCGCCATTGTAAAAGACTGTATTGAAAACGGTCAGAACTATGGAGAGACAGCCATTAAGTACAATGTCAGTTACCAGCAGGTCTATACCTGGGTAAAAAAGTTTAGAGAGCTCGGGAAAAAAGGTCTTGAGGATCGCAGAGGGAAAAGAACTGTTTCTCAGGAACCGAGAAATGAACTGGAAGAAGCAAAGATTCGGATCGCTCAGCTTGAGCACGAATTATATCTTACACAAGTGGAGCGTGATCTGCTAAAAAAACTGGACGAACTGGAAAGGAGGGATGCCTTTCGCAAGTAAAACACAGCCATCTTTATAATGCCATTCAGCTCTGCGTCAATGAACAGCACTACCCTCTTGATCTATGCTGCAGCATACTTCATGTATCCAGAAGCGCTTATTACAAGTGGTGTTCAGGCAGAAAATCTCATCGTCAGGCAGAAAACGAACGGATATCAGAACTGGCAGAAAAGATCCATGTGGAAAGTCCTGATAAAGGATACAGAAGGATCCATGATGATCTTTTGCATGATCATGATATCCGCATCAGCGATAAACGGATGCTGAGGATCTGCAGGAGCCGTGATATTAAGTCAACGATCAAGTATCGTAACAATGGATGTACAAGGAATGCTGTTGATCCGAAGTATCTTGCAGAGAACATCCTCGACCGGGATTTCCACGCAGAGAAACCGAATGAAAAGTGGCTGACTGATGTTACAGAATTCAAGTGGTATGAAAAAGTCGAAGGTGAATGGGTCAAGCGCAAAGTCTATCTAAGCGCGATTCTGGACCTTTACGACAGAAGAATCGTTTCATATGTGATTCGGAACAGCAATGATAATCCGCTTGTCTATGATACATTTGATGCAGCTGTAAAAGTGAATCCGGATGCGCATCCGATCTTCCATAGTGATCGTGGATTTCAGTATACGAACCGGGTATTCCATCAGAAGCTGGAAAATGCAGGAATGACACAGAGTATGTCCCGAGTGGCACACTGCATTGATAATGGTCCGATGGAAGGATTCTGGGGGATACTGAAGCGGGAACGATACTATGGCAAACGCTTTACCAGTCGTGAAGAACTGGTAAAAATGATAGATGACTATATTGAATACTACAATATGCGACGATTGCAGAGAAATCTTGGCGTGCTAACGCCGATGGAGAAGTATAAGCAGTACTATCTGGCTGCATAAAAGCAGCCAGCACCGAAGCGCTGGCTGAGAAATTTTATATTATTTCATTGTCCTCTAGACGGGAAGAAGTTCAGCGGACCGCCGTCCTTTACTTTATCTGCAATTGATTTACTGTTCTTCCTCCGGCTTCTCCCAGATGCCGATCCGCTCCTCTTCCACAACAAGCGGCCGGTGCATCACGCGCTGGTTGATGCTCAGGATGTATTCGCCGATCAGCCCGATAAACAGAAGCTGAAGCGACCCTAAAAAGGCCACCAGCACGACCAGCGGCGCCATACCTGCCTGATAGCCGTACCAGTCTGTCAGCTTCTTGATCAGATACACGACACCGATCACAAAGCACGCAAAAGAACCTAAGAAACCGGCAAACGTCGCGAGTCTCAGCCCGATCTTGGTATAAGAGGTGAAAGAAAGCATCGCCCCGTCATACAGACGGTACCAGTTGTTCGAGGTCTTTCCGGCCCGCCGCTTCGGCTGTGTATAAGGGATCTCCTTGTGACGATAACCAAGCTCCGCCACCACGCCGCGCAGGAACGGTGTCGGGTCGTCCAGTTTCTTCAGGACCTCCACAAAATCACGGTCATAAAGGCCGAAGCCCGTAAACTGTTCGATCTGCTCCACGTTGGAGAATTTCTTGATCAGTTTGTAATAACAGCTGCGCAGGAAGTAAACGACCGGGTTCTCATCGCTCTTTGTCTTGACGCCGATCACGATCTTATAGCCCTCTTCCCAGCCTGCAACAAACTGATGGATCATCTCTACCGGATCCTGGAAATCGCAGGCAAGCAGGATGCCCGCATCGCCGGTCATCTGCAGAAGGCCGTAATACGGGGAATTGAACTGACCGAAGTTCTTGGCATTCAGGATCGCCTTGATCTTCGGATTTCCTGCTGTCAGCACTCTTAAAATATCCCTCGTATGATCCC
>JAZQNN010000014.1:0-19918 GCA_045627365.1 Lachnospiraceae bacterium | reverse complement strand
GCTGTCTCGCAAATCTCTTTTACTGTAATGAATTCAAATCCTTTTTTCGATAATAATTCAATCAGCGCCTGATCCATCATTCGGGCAGTATTAAAGTATTTGCTCTCAGCCTTGTTCATATAATACTGCCCCCTTTCTCTTACTCTGCAGTTTCGCTGATTTCCTTTGCAAGCAGCATAATGTCTGCCGCGTATTTCTGCTTTCCGTTTTCAAGCAGTTTTTTATAAATCGGATAATTGATGCTGACACCGACGATACCGATTATGCCAATTACAATTCCGGCAATAAATGTCTGTTGGCTGCCACCCTGCACGCCCATGCTCAGGCACATACCTGTTCCGAAAACAAGTGCCATAATCACGCCAAAAGTATAGCCGAAAATATTGGCCGCACTTTTTGCTTTTCTGTCAAGTCTCTTAAGTGCTTTTACCTTTGAAGTTTCCTTCGGTGCATACTCGTTTGCGATTGCTTCTGCATAAATTTTGTCTGGGTTCATAGCTAATAGCCTCCTTGCTTTTGATGAGTCTATTATAAAAGCTATCATCAGATGAACTGAACAACACATATCAGGAAAAGTGTTGGGTTAAAAATTGAGAAGTAGAAACAGCAATAAATTAGGATTTAATCTTTATCATTTAGGAAAACAGCCCTGCAGAAAATATCCGCAGGGCTGAAATGATGTCTTTCATTTTTTGCACATTTGCATCTGAATTTGTGGTGTAAGCGTGGAGTAAATTGGTGTAAGTAGTGGTGTATACACCAATTTTTCGCCTTAGATTAGTACATCTTCGCGCCGGCCGGAATATGGTTATCAACCATGAGCAGATGGAGTTCTTCTTCCTCGCCGCGCTTGTTCACTGCAGAGAGAAGCATGCCGCAGGAGTCGATACCCATCATGGGTCTCGGAGGCAGATTGGTGATGGCAATCAGGGTCTTGCCGACCAGCTCTTCCGGCTCATAATATGCGTGAATTCCGCTCAAAATGGTGCGATTTGTGCCTGTTCCGTCATCCAACGTGAACTTAAGAAGCTTCTTGGACTTAGGAACTGCTTCGCATTCAAGAACCTTTACGGCTCTGAAATCGCTCTTTGAGAAGGTCTCAAAATCAACGAAATCTTCAAAGAGAGGTTCGATCACAACATTACTGAAATCGATCTTTTCTTCTACTGCGGGAGCAGCTTCGGGAGCACTTTCGACCGACTCAGTTTTAGAGACATTTGCAGACTTCTGACCATCTAAGCTCTTCATCGTCGGGAACAATAAAACATCGCGGATGCTTTGGCTGTTGGTAAGCAGCATCGTGAGTCTATCCAGGCCGTATCCGATGCCTCCTGTAGGCGGCATACCGATCTCAAGCGCGTTCAGGAAATCCTCATCCGTGTGCTGAGCTTCCTCATCGCCTGCCGATGCATTGGCATCCTGTGCGGCAAATCTTTCCCTCTGATCGATCGGATCGTTCAGCTCGGAATATGCGTTGCACATCTCCCATGTATTGATAAACAACTCGAATCTTTCAACCTTGGAAGGATCCGACGGTTTCTTCTTGGTCAGCGGTGAGATAGCAAGCGGATGATCCGTTACGAATGTCGGCTGGATCAGGTTCTTCTCGCAGTACTCTTCGAAGAACAGGCTTACGATATCGCCCTTGGTGTGGAAGCTTTCGAACTCGATGTTGTGCTCTCTTGCAAGTGCCTTGGCTGCCTCGTCTCCGTCTACTTCATCAAAATCAATGCCGGCGTACTTCTTGATGCAGTCGTTCATCGTGATGCGCTCGAATGGTTTGCCAAAATCGAGCTCTACATCGCCGTACATGAACTTGGTAGTTCCCAGAACCTTCTCAGCAACGTGGCGGAACATGGACTCTGTCAGTTCCATCATGCCCTCGTAGTCTGTGTAGGCCTGGTAAAGCTCCATCAGCGTGAACTCAGGATTGTGTCTGGTATCAATGCCCTCATTCCTGTACACACGGCCGATCTCGTATACTCTCTCCAGTCCTCCGACGATCAGTCTCTTCAGGTACAGTTCAAGGGAAATACGCAGCTTAACGTCCTCGTTAAGTGCGTTGTAATGTGTCTCAAACGGTCTTGCTGACGCACCGCCCGCATTTGATACGAGGGTCGGTGTCTCAACTTCCATGAAATCACGTCCGTCAAGGAAATTACGGATCTCCTTCATGATGCGGCTTCTCTTTATGAATACTTCCTTGGACTCCGGATTCATGATAAGGTCAACGTATCTTTGACAATATCTCATATCGGTATCGGTAAGTCCGTGGAACTTCTCCGGCAAAATCTGCAGGCTCTTGCTCAGCAGTGTCAGCTCCGTTACGTGAACTGAGATCTCTCCGGTCTTGGTCGTAAATACGGTTCCTTTTGCGCCAATGATGTCACCGATATCCATCTTCTTGAAGCGCGCGTAAGGCTCTTCGCCGATGCTGTCGCGTGCTACATACAGCTGCATATCGCCCTTAAGATCGCGGATATTGCAGAAGGATGCTTTACCCATGACACGTTTGAACATCATACGGCCGGCTAGGGACACTTCCTTGCCCTCAAGCTCGTCGTAACGCTCTCTGATGTCTGTGGTGTGATTGGTTACGTCATATTTGGTGATAAGGAACGGATCGTTGCCTGATGCCTGAAGATCAGCCAGCTTCTCACGTCTGACTTTCAATAACTGATTTATATCCTGAACTTGCTCTGCCATTTTTCTTCCTCTTTGCTTAGAATTCAGCCCTTTCGATCTTAACGATCTTGTACTTAACTGTACCGGCCGGTACCTGGACTTCTACGGTATCTCCGACTTCTTTGCCCATAAGAGCCTTGCCTACAGGTGACTCGTATGAGATCTTCTTCTTAAGTGAATCTACTTCTGACTTGTCAACGATCTGATAAGTGAATTCTTTGCGGGCTTTGGTATCTCTGATGGTTACAAGGCTTCCTACATGGACCTTGTTAAAATCGATCGCGCTCTCATCGATGATCTCGGCGTTCTCAATTATTTTCTCGAGTTCTTCAATACGAGCCTCGATATCGCGCTGCTCGTCCTTAGCTGCATCGTATTCTGCGTTCTCTGAAAGGTCGCCCTGCTCACGAGCCTCTTTGATCTTCTGAGCGATTTCCTTTCTTGTATTGATCTTCAGTTCGTCCAGTTCTGCCTGAAGTTTTGCCAGTGAATCTTTAGTAAAAAGCTGTTTATCTGCCATTTTCAAATACCTCTCTGCCGTATTTTATTAACAAAAACTAACCCTTCGTTTCCGAAGAGCGTTAAGTCATTTTATATTAATATATATGTGATGTCAAGGAAAAGTCAGTTCGCAGAACGATCCTCAAGCTTCTTCGGATCTTTTCCCTCTTCTTCGCGTCCGAGCTTCCTGTAAAGCGTGAAATACATGGTCAGAACGCATACCATGCCACCCACGAAATTGGAGATCGGTTCTGCAAGAAATACGCCTTTAACGCCAAGTCCCATGCGCGGCAAAATGATAGCCAGCGGGATAACGATGACCACCTTGCGGAAAAGCGAGAATGTGATCGCTCTTTTGGCCTTGCCGAGTGCCACGAATGTCGACTGACCCGTGAACTGGAATGCCATGAAGAAGAAGCCGAAGAAATACAGTTTCAGATAGCTTGTCCCTGTCTCGATCATTGCCTCGTTGGTCGTGAAAAGGCCCATGAAAAATCTCGGGAACAGAACTGCTGCCAGCCAGCACACGGCCAGGAACACAGTGCCCCAGAGTGCGATGAATCTGATGCCTTTTTTGACACGTTCGTACTCTTTCGCGCCGTAATTATAGCCAAGCACCGGCTGTGAGCCGCTTGAAAGGCCCGATATCGGCAGATGCAGTACATCTCTTACCGAATTGGTTACGGTCATGATACCGATGAAGAGGTCGCCGCCGAATTTGCCGAGCGTTGCGTTGTTGACCGCCTGGACCGCGCTGTTTGTGCCCTGCGCGATAAATGACGGAAAGCCCAGACAGATTATTCTCCAGACTTCCTTCCATTTCAGCTTCATGCACTTAATGCTGATCGTTATCTCAGGCTTCTTACCCAGGAAGAATATCAGCACCCATGCTGCGGAAGCCGCCTGTGATATAACGGTCGCGATAGCTGCACCCTTAACTCCCAGTCCGAAAGTGAACATGAAAAGAGGGTCCAGTCCCAGGTTGAGGATCGCGCCGATCGACACCGTGAGCATACCGATCCTCGGGAAGCCCTGCGCATTGATAAAGCCGTTCATGCCCGTCGCGATCATCGTAAACGGCGTGCCGATAAGATATATTTTCAGATATTCATTGGCATAGAAGAAAGAATCTTCGCTGGCTCCGAAAAGGAACAGGATCGGCCGTCTGAAGATGTAGCATACAGCCAGAAGGATCACCGAAAATCCAAGCAACATTGTGAAGGTATTACTGAGAATCACCTCCGCCTCGTCATCCGCCTTGGCTCCGCGTTTAATTGCAAAAAGCGATGAGCCGCCGACGCCACACATATTCGTAAAAGCACCGACCAGAGTAACCAGCGGGAATGTCAGTCCGATACCGGTGAGCGCGATGTCACCGATATCCGCCATGTGGCCGATGTATATTCTGTCGACTATATTGTAAAGAAGCTGCACCACCTGCGCTATCAGCAGCGGCACAGCCTGATTGAGTATTCTTGTACCTACTTTTCCCTGTGTAAAATCGCCGTTCATTTCATCTTACCAGGCGCTTATCAGCTTGACGAATTCATCCATCGTCACTGCCTGGTTTATCTCTCTTCTTAAGTGTGTGGCATTCGCAAAGCCCGTGCAGTAGAATCCCACATGCTTCCTGAGCTGCCTTACCGCCGATTCCTCGCCTGCAAATTCTACCATTATTTCCAGATGTTTCAATATCTCATTTTTAACTTCCTGTTGCGAAGGCCTCGGAAGAACTTCACCTGTCAGCAGGTAATGATTTATTTCTTTGAATATCCAGGGATTGCCGCGTGCAGCCCTGGCAACCATTACCATATCGCACCCGGTTGCCTTAAGCATCGCTGCCGCACTGGGACCGTCTATGACATCTCCGCTTCCGATAACAGGTATGCCGACCGCCGCCTTGACGCGTCCGATCACTTCCCAATCTGCCTTGCCCGAGTAATACTCTTCTCTCGTTCTTCCGTGCACGGCGACCGCCGCCGCTCCGTTATCCTCGGCGATATGTGCGATCTCAGCCGCGTTCTTGTGTGCCGGGTCAAATCCCGCGCGGATCTTAACGGTCACCGGCTTTGCCGCCTTGCTGCTGAGTGCATTAACGATATCACCGACAAGCCCGGCATCTTTCATAAGTGCCGATCCTTCGCCGTTGTTCACGACCTTGGCCATCGGGCAGCCCATATTAATGTCGAAAATATCGAAGGAATCTTCCAGACGGTCTTCGAGTTTGAGCGCCTCTTCAGCGATACGCTCAGGATCTGAGCCGAAAAGCTGGATAGCCACCGGGTGCTCTCCCGGGGCCGTCTCAAGCAGCGGCAAAGTATTCTTATTGCCGTAATGAAGGGCGTTCACGCTGACCATTTCGGTCGTTGTCATTCCCGCGCCCTGCTCAATGCAAAGGCGTCTGAACGGCATATCCGTAAACCCGGCCATCGGGCCAAGTGCCGCTTTTCTGTTGTCTATTTCTATGTTGCCGATCTTCATTGCAAACCGGAATTACTTGTTCTTCTCGTACATGATCCTGAGGCCATGCATGGTCAGATTCGGCTCCCATATCTGCAGACGGTCGGTCTCATTGAAGAGATTTCCTGCCAGACCGCCGGTTGCTACGACCTTCATATCGGGCCTGCCGGACTCCGCGATGAGTTTGTCGATAATGTATTCCGTCTCGCCGATACGGCCGTACAGGATGCCTGCCTGAATGCTTGTGATCGTGTCCTTGGCCATGATCGTTCCCGGATTCTTGATCTCGATCTCAGGTAGTTTTGCCGTGCCGCCCCATAAAGCTCTTGCAGAAAGCATGATTCCCGGGCACGTGATTGCCGACTCAAATACGCCCTCTTCTGAGAAATAGTCGAATTTCGTCGCAGTGCCGTAATCCGCTACGATGATCGGTCCGCCGTACATTGTAAGCGCAGCCACGCCGTCTGCCATTCTGTCCGCGCCGACCTCGTTCGGATTCGTCTTGACCAGCTTGATGCCGGTCTTCATGCCCGGTCCGACGATCATCGGAGTAACGCTTAAAAATTTGATCATGCAGTTGATCATTGAATGCATCGTGTCAGGCACAACCGAAGAAATAATAACCGCGTCGATATCACCCGTGTCAAGTTTGCGGCTTGAGAGCATGTTCAAAAGATTTATTCCGTATTCGTCCGACGTTCTGGTCGAATCAGTGTTCATTTTAAATGAGGCAATGATTTTTTCGCCCTCAAAAACTGCAAGTTTGGTGTTGGTATTGCCCGCATCAACTGTTAATAGCATCGTAATATTCCTCCAATTGACCTAATAATTCACCGTGTTCGGTCCACATTTCCTTTATCTTCAGACGGCTGCCGATCTCATCGTAATAAATATCTCCGTCCTTGGCTGTTCCGGTGATGTTGATTTTGCCCTCGTCATCGAATTGGATCAATACGATTCCGCCCACATCGTCAACGAAAAGGACGCACATCACCTTCAGCTCCTCCTGGACTGCCTTCGGCAGATTGCCGTAAAGCGGATTCAGGTAAAATTTCTGTTCATAGTAGCTTGCTCCGCAGAGCACTTTCGGATTATCCATACTATCTCCTTCTGTAAAACATCAGCACAGCCGCGCTTATTGCCGCGTTAAGCGACTCGACTTGGCCGCTCATCGGGATGAACACGGTGCGTGTAGCCGCATGCGCGACCTCTGCGCTTATGCCGTTGGCCTCATTTCCGATGATAAAGGCGCTATTTTCGCCATATTCTACCGTGTTGTATGGCACAGCTCCGTCCAGAGTCGCCGCGTAAACGCCGACGTCCTGCTTTTTAAGTTCCTCAATGACTTCCTTTAAATCGCACACGGCAAAAGGTACTCTGAAAATACTTCCCATCGTAGAGCGCGTAACCTTCGGGTTGTAGATGTCAACACAGCCCGGGCTCATAAATACGCCGTCCACTCCGGCAGCCTCTGCAGTCCTTATGATCGTTCCGAGATTACCCGGATCCCTCACGTCGTCGAGCAGAACGAAGAGCTTATTAGTGCCATTTTGTACTTCTTTAGAAGTATAAGAATCGTTTTTACTTGTGTTTTTGAAGTTTACTACTTCTTTAGAAGTATATTTTTGCTGTTTTACCACAGCTAAGATGCCCTGTGGGTTAACCGTATCCGAGATGCTCTTGAAAACATCCGCTGATACGACCTCACATTTGCCGGCCGATCTCATCAGTTCGACAAACGGCAGCTGCATTTTTTCGACCTCTTCGGTCACATAAACCGCCTCTACCATCGCTTCCGGCGCTTCTGTAGCCAGTCGCAGGCCCTCAACAACAAATAAGCCCTGTTCTTTGCGGGCCTTGGCAGAGTCGATCAGAGCTCTGACATTCTTCAGCTGCGGATTATTTTTGGACGTGATCATGTGTCATATCCCCTTCTGTATGTCACCGCGATGTTCTTATCGCCGAATTTTCTCTTCATTATATCGAGCATTTCGTCCGTTGCCGCAATATTATAACGGCTCGGAAGGCGTTTTTTCTGCTTCTCTTTAATCAAATATACGATAATTGAGTCGCGTCCGGCGCCGCATTCAAGCCCGGAAAGGCCTGCTAAGTACTGTTCCTGCGCAATATATTCCTCAAAATCGGCAAATCTTACCCACACATCCTTGAGTGCTTCGTCAAATCCGATGATTTTCGACGCGATCAATTTGCCGTCCTCTTCACTGCCGACAGACACCCTGCCTGTAATCAGAACCTTTCGTCCGACTTCGATATATCGCCTCAGATTAGCGTAATCTCTCGGGAAAACTATGATTTCCACGGTTCCGTACATGTCCTCAAGCGTCACAAACGCCATCGGCTGGCCGTTTTTCGCCGATTTATTGGTCACTGCACAGATCAGTCCGCCGATCGTCTCCTGTTTTTGATCCATTACGGCGACATTTCCCTCCTCATCGATGGCAAAATCCGCCGAATTAACGGTCCCGACCTGGCTGAGCAGCTCCGTGTATTCGTCCAAAGGATGTCCGCTTATATAAATTCCGGTTACGTCCTTTTCGAAACTCAGCAAAAGCTCGTTGTCAAACTCGCCGACATCCGGGATCTTCACGCGGAATTCTTCCTTGTGCTCGTCAGAAACGATATCGAAAAGGCTCATCTGCCCCGCCATTGTCGCTTTTTTGTCCTTGCCGGCGTTGTCTATGACGTCCATATAGATGTAAATAAGCTGTTTTCTGGTAAGACCGAAGCAGTCAAGCGCTCCCGCCTTGATCAGGCTCTCGACGAGCTTCTTGTTCAGATCCTTCTCGATCAGCCTATTAACAAAATCGTAAATATCCTTGTATGGGCCGTTCTCCTCGCGCTCGCCCACGATCGAATCGATCACATTTTTGCCAACGCCCTTGATCGCGGACAGGCCGTATCTGATCGCATGACCGTGAACAGTGAATCCGCTGCCGGCCTCGTTGATATCCGGCGGCAGAATGTCGATCTTCATGTCCTTGCAGTCGTGGATATACTTGCTGAGCTTGGTCAGGTTGTCCATGACCGAAGTCATCAGGGACGCCATATACTCAGCCGGATAATAATACTTAAGGTATGCGGTCTGGTAAGCGACCACCGCGTATGCTGCCGCGTGCGACTTGTTGAAGGCGTACTTGGCAAAATCGATCATATCATCGTATATCTTGTTGGCCACAGCCTCAGAAATACCGTTCCTGATGCAGCCTGGGACCTTGCCGCCGTCCTCTAAATCGCCGTAGACGAACCTCGCGCGCTCGGCCTTCATTACATAGTCCTTCTTCTTGGACATCGCGCGGCGCAAAACATCAGCTCCGCCAAGCGAATATCCCGCCAGGTCACGCACGATCTGCATGACCTGCTCCTGATATACTATGCACCCGTAGGTCGGCTCAAGGATCGGCTTAAGTTGCGGACAGTCATAGTCCACGTCGCCGTTTGAGTTCTTGCCGGCTATATACTTCGGTATGAAATCCATCGGGCCCGGTCTGTAAAGCGCGATTCCCGCGATAACGTCCTCAAGGCTCTGCGGCTTAAGTTCTCGCATGAAACTCGTCATTCCGGCGCTTTCAAGCTGGAAGATGCCGGAGCATTTGCCGGCTCCGATGGTATCGAGCACTGCCTTGTCGTTGTAATCAATGAGCGACAGATCCGGGCAGGCGTGATCGTTCTCCCTGGCAAAATTCACCGCATTTTGTATAACGGTCAGCGTCCTCAGGCCCAAAAAATCCATCTTGAGAAGCCCCAGCTCCTCAAGGGTCGTCATTATATATTGTGTTACGATCGAGCCGTCTGAGCCTCTTGAAAGCGGAACGCAGTCCATTACCGGCTCACGGCTGATGACAACGCCGGCAGCATGCATCGAAGTATTGCGCGGAAGACCTTCGAGACGTTTGCCCATGTCGATCAGTTCCCTGACCTGAGCGTCCGTTTCATAAGCTTGCTTAAGCTCGCTGTTAGCTGCCAGTGCCTTGTCTATCGTTATATTCAGTTCCTTCGGGATCATCTTGGCGATGGAATCGCACAGACTGTACGGCAGATCCATTACGCGCCCCACGTCACGTATTACGTTGCGCGCGGCCATGGTTCCGAAAGTGACTATCTGTGCGACCTTGTCACGGCCGTATTTGCGCGTAACGTAGTCGATCACTTCGCCTCTGCGCTCGAAGCAGAAATCCACGTCGATATCGGGCATGGACACACGCTCCGGGTTCAGGAATCTTTCGAAGAGCAGGTTGTATCTGATCGGATCGATGTCCGTTATCGCCAGGCAATATGCGACTATGCTTCCGGCCGCACTTCCTCGGCCGGGGCCGACCATGATGCCGTTGCTCTTCGCGTAATTGATGAAATCCCAGACGATGAGGAAGTAGTCGACATACCCCATCCTCTTGATGATATCAAGCTCGTAATGAAGGCGCTCCTCGTGTTCTTCAAAGCACGACGGATAACGTCTCCTTAAACCTTCCTCGCACAGTTTTTCCAGATATTCGTCCGGCGCAAACGGTGCCGGCACATCGTATTTCGGCAAATGCTGCGTATCGAAATCGATCTCGACTTTGCACCTTTCGGCGATTTTGTGCGTGTTCTCAATGGCCGCCGGCGCGTATGGAAAAAGCTTTGCCATCTCCTCCGGTGACTTCAGATAAAACTGTCCGCCCGGATAGCGCATGCGGTCCTCGTCGTTCAGCTTTTTGCCGGTCTGAATGCACAGCAGGATGTCGTGCGCCTCGACGTCATCGTCGTAAACGTAATGAACGTCGTTGGTGCACACGAGCGGGATATTCTCCTCCTCGCTCATCCTTAGAAGCTGCGAGTTGACCATCTTCTGCTCGTCGTATCCGTGGTCCTGAAGCTCCAGGAAAAAGTTCCCTTCGCCGAATATCTCCTGCAGACGCAGAGCCTCCTCACGTGCCTCTTTGTAATGTCCCCTGGTAAGGTTTTTCGGGATGATCCCGGCAAGACACGCCGAAAGTGCGATCAGGCCCTCGCTGTAGCGCTCAAGCACCTCGTAGTCAACTCTCGGCTTGTAATAGAATCCCTCGGTGAAGCCGATGGACACGATCTTCATCAGATTTGCGTAGCCGATATTATTCTCAGCCAATAAAACAAGGTGATAATATTTATCATCACCTTGCCCAAGCTCGCGGTCAAAACGCGACCCACTGGTCACGTAGATCTCGCATCCTATGATCGGGCGTATTCCTTCTTTCTGACACGCCCTGTAAAAATCGATCGCACCGTACATTACGCCATGGTCCGTTATGGCGAGCGAATCCATGCCTAGCGCTTTCGCCCTGGCTACAATCTCGCCGATCTTAGCTGAGCCATCCAGCAGCGAAAACTGCGTGTGGACGTGCAGGTGCGTAAATGCCATTATTACTCCTTACCGCTGACGAATTTCTCCATGCTGGCAAGAGCTTCTTCCTCGTCCGGACCGTCTGCCTTGATGGTGATCTTCTCGCCCTCTGCCAGGCTTAAGCTCATCATGCCCATGATGCTCTTGGCATTGACTCTTTTGCCTTCGTATTCGACCATGATAGTCGAATCATGTCCGCCGGCTTCCTGCACGAACATAGCAACGTTCCTTGCCTGCATTCCGCCTTCGATCTCAATTGTTACTTCTTTCTTAACCATTCTTTTCCTCCCGGAGATATTCTGCAATTACTTACTGTTCGAATCCCCTCTAAGGGTAGCTGCGTATTCTTTTATCTTTCTTAATCTGTGGTTCACGCCGGACTTCCCGATCGGCGGATCAAGCAAAGCGCCCAGCTCCGCAAGCGGCAGATCCGGATTGGCCAGCCTGACATTGCACATGTCAAGGATCCCCGGATCCAGCTCGTCAGGGTCCATGATGCTCAGTATGAGCTGTATGTCCTCGACCTGACGCATCCCGGCACTCACCGTTTTGCTTAGGTTGGCCGTCTCGCAGTTGACCTGCCTGTTGACCGCGCCGCGCATTTCCTTGACGATACGCACGTTCTCGAAATTCATCAAAGACTTGTGCGCTTCCATAACGTTGAGAAGGTCTGATATCTCCACGCCTTCTTTTACGTACACGAACGGCCTGCCGCGTCTGGCGCTTACCCTGCCGTGGATGTCGAAGGCTGCCATCGTCTCAATGAGGAACGTCGCTGCAGCATCATCCGGCACCGCAAATTCCATGTGATAGCCCTTCTCAGGGTCCGTCATCACGCCCGCCGCGATAAACGCGCCCCTTATAAATGCCCTCTTGGCATCAAACCCATCCGTAAGCTCAGCAAGGCTTTTGCTCAGATCGATCTGTCCATTAATATTAAATGTTTTTCTGAGCGTTGTAAAGGCATTTGCCCCGCCAATATTGGCTGTGTATATATATGTCCTGCGCTCCGCGTCGTATGTCAGCCCGTCGGAATTTAAAAGCACAAGCGCTGCCAGCTCAGCCCTCTGGCTGTCTGTTTTCTTCGAAAAATGCTTTATTAATTCTTCCTTTAAATCGTTCGCAAAAGACATTATTCACCGATTATCTTCACTTCACATTCAAGCTCGACACCTGTCTCAAGACGCACCCTGCGCTTAACAAGCTCGATAACTCCCAGCACATCTGACGCAGTGCCGTCCTTGTCGTTGACTACGAATCCGCAGTGCTTGCTTGATACACTTGCGCCGCCGACACGGATGCCCTTAAGCCCGCAATCGGAGATGAGCTTTGCTGCAAAATAACCTTCCGGTCTCTTAAAAGTCGATCCGCTGCTCGGATGCTCCAGAGGCTGCTTGGCCTCGCGTCTTGCGGTAAGGTCGTCGATGACCGCACGGATCTCGCTGACCTCGCCCGGTACCAGCGCCATCTCGGTTTCCAGCACGATATAGCTGCCGTCGGAAAATGCGCTGTGCCTGTATCCGAAGTCGCATTCATCAGCCGCAAATATGCGCACATTTCCGTCCATATCCATGGCTTTGACGCTCGTGATGATCTGCTTCATTTCGCCGTCATACGCGCCCGCGTTCATCGTGGTCGCGCCGCCGATGCTTCCCGGGATCCCGCTTGCAAATTCGAATCCCTTGAGCCCTGCCTCACACAGCTTTTCAGCCATGTTCTTCAGCTTCATTCCGGCTCCGGCCTTGACTTTCACGCGGCCTGCCTCTTCGTCTGCCGGTATCTTAGCATATGCCCAGTTGTCCAGGAGGTTGATGATCGCGCCGCGGTATCCTCTGTCCTTAACGATAACGTTGGTGCCGTTGCCGAGGACATAGAAAGGCACCTCGGCCTCTTTGAGTGTCCTGATAAGATATGCCAGTCCGTCCGTGTCCTTAGGCGTAAAGAAATAGTCTGCCGGGCCGCCGACCTTCATTGACACGTGCTCCGCCATCGGCTCGCCAAGGAGAACATTTTCCTTGCCCAGGAGCGCTGTTATTTCTTCTATTTTCCCGTTTGATAATTTACTCATTTTTGTCGTTATTCTTCCTGTGGATCTCGGCTGAAACTCTGTCGCACAGTTCCTGTGCTGCGTTGTAGCCCATCTTCTTCTGCCTGTTATTTACGGCGGCCGTCTCTATGATGATAGCCAGGTTACGGCCGGTTCTGATCGGAACGGTATGCTTTACGACCTTAACGCCCAGTATCTCTTCATATTCCTCGCGCAGTCCCAGCCTGTCGTAGCTGGAATCCTGTTTCCAGTCCTCCAGATTAATGATCATGTCTATCGGAGTACGGTCCTTAACGCTCTCAATTCCGTACAGGGACTTCACGTCTACAACGCCGATTCCTCTAAGCTCAATAAAATGCCTCGTAAGAGCCGGTGCAGTACCGATCAGGAGCTCGTCGCCGACCTTGGAGACCTCCACAAGGTCATCCGCAACAAGTCGGTGTCCGCGTCTGATGAGCTCCATGGCCGTCTCGCTTTTGCCGACACCCGATACGCCGGTGATCAGGATTCCCTCGCCGTAAACATCGATAAGTACGCCGTACATCGTCTGAGTAGGCGCAAGCTGTTCTCGGATCCAGCTCACCATCCGGACCATGACAGCTGCGGTTATCTCGCTGTTTCCCAGCACCGGAACGCCGTGCTTGATCGCGATATTGAGCATATCCTCGCCCGCTTCGAGCCCGCGGCAAATAAACACCGCCGGAATGCCGGTACTGAAAAGCCGCTCCAGCCGCTCAGCCCTTTCTGCAACTGACAATCCCTGCAAAAAACCATATTCAGCTTTACCCAGAACCTGAATTCTCGACTCGTCGAAGAAATCATAATATCCGGCGAGCTGGAACTGCGGTCTGTTGACGTTTCTGTGCTCTATCTTTATGTTGTTGATATCGATTTCCGGGGTCAGGTTTTTGCTGCCTGTAGCCTCCGCGATCTCGGCCAGCGTGACGAATTTAGCCATAGCGTTCTCCTTGATTTTTATTAAATGATTATATCAATCCGGCGGGATATATTCAAGAGAATTGGGCTTGCTGCGAATCCGTTCACAACATACTGCGCCATGTCAATCTCATGGCGCAGATATAAAAACAACTGCCGAGGAAATCTCGGCAGTTGTCGCAAGATATTTGTTAACAGGGGGGGGAAATATATGATTTATTTCAGCTGGCCATCAAAAATGCAATTCACAGCCGACAGGAATTCAGCCTCTGATAAAGCTTCTGTTCCGTATACTGAAATAAGATAGTGTACTACTCCATTGCTTATACCTCGGCTGTCATGCATGTAAGCATGGGCTGAGTATTCGCCACTGCCATTTGTAAAAATAGCGCTGCCAAACCCGTCAACCGGCTCCGCTAAGGATTCCATATATCCGGAATTATTCCATTTATCCATAAAGCCTTTTGACAGGCAGTTGACAATTATTACTGTGAGAACAGTATCCCCAGACCCACTAAATGAATACTCAAATACAGTCTTATTCTGCGGCAATGCATTTCCATCGCTATCAATGAAAATCGTATGCTCTGTTTCTTTCAGGTATATATTTCCTCCACCTTGTCCGAATGACGTATCACCTTCATATCCGTTATAAAGCTCGTTCCAAGATTCATCATAAATAATGTATCTTTGATTACTCAAGTAAAGAGTGTTACTTATACTTCCATAACCATCTGTGATCATCCACATTGCATCCGCGTTACCACATGTCACAGGATTGCTTTCATCAATTGACTCAAAATAGAAGAACTCTTCCGGTGAAGGCGCTCCACAGTAGTTCCACCTTACTCCTAATATTTTGTATTTCGGATGGTCATATACTATTTCATCAGAATCGTTATTATTGTTTCTATTGTTATTATTGTTTCTATTGTTATTATCATTCTCCTGATTTTGATTTTCTTCGTCACCGCTCTGACTCTGGCTTTGCTCTTCGTTATTGCCGATTTCTTCAATGTTCTCTATGGTTTGTTTTTCTTCGGAAGATTTTTCAGAGTCATCCGCTTCTTCAGTCTCTTTTTCTTTCTTCTCGGTTTTGTTCGTAGTGGTTTCGGTTGTTATTTTGGTGTCTTTTGTTTCCTTGGCAGCTTCCGTCACTTTAGTGGTCTTTTTTTCTGTTTTGTCCGTTGATGACTCTGCAGATTTTCCGCAACCGGATAGCAGCAGGCACATGGTTATCAATAAAGTAAATATGATGCTTGTGATTCTTTTCATAACCGCTCCTTTCTCAGCATAAAGCAACCTTTAGTTAAGTAATGCATAATATGTTGCGTTTCCTACCCAGCCATCTCCCTCGTATTTATTGCTTTTTCAAAAATTTCTAAGAATATTATATCCAGTTCAAAATATAAAGTAAAACGAATATAATCGATATTTTATATCGCTTTTATTTATACTTATCCGCATTCTATTCACACTTTCAAAGTCAAACGCCAAGCGCTGACACTAAAAAAGAGGTCCTATCGGACCTCTTCCAGGGATTGTCTTATCCACTGAATATATGATTGCAATAAAGGACTTCGGGCTTCCCCTGCCTTATATACCAGCTTACCATACAGCTTCCTGCCACATTCGATTGGCACGCACGCTAAACCAGCTCGTCCCTTATACTTTTCAGGTTGCGTTACTGTTAGGATGTAAGAACCATTCCTCACCAATTCCGTTACGCATCCTGACAAATTATACAGACCTATTATATTTAGCTTCTCACTTCCTATACCAAGTTTATCCACATAGTACTTGCCCAGGTAAGCCTGTGACGGATGATACAGCGGCAAACCCATTATATCTGATGCACTCAGGATTTCCCGTGAAGCCAACTCATCCTCTGAGTTCATAATTATGCAGAAAGTATCCTCCAACGGAATCTCAATATATTCAAACCCTGCATCGTTGACAAATTCCGGGACAAGCGCCACATCAAGCATTCCTTCTTCAAGCATGTTCAATGACAATGCCGCGGGCCCGCTAAAATAGTTCATAAACACCGCCTGGTTTTCTTTTCTATATTCCTCGCCCACACGGCACAGCCAATCTGTTCCTGATGTTTCATCGCAGCCTATGTTTATTTCACCTGCTACAAGGTGACTGCTTAATAGCTGTTTTTCAATTTCTTCCAGACGGCTAAGCGGCAGCAACATTTTCCGATACAGGTATTTTCCGGTCAATGTAAGCTCCACGCCCTTTTTGCCGCGAATAAAAAGCTGTTTTCCTATGCTCTTCTCAAAATCCTGTATCTGTTTTGAAAGATTAGATTGAGTTGTGTTCAGATATTGTGCGGCAGCAGAAAAAGAGCCTAACTCTGCAACGGTTTGAAAGTACATGAGTAGCCTGTTATCAAGCATTGTTCCTACCTCCCTTAAAAAACTCCGCCACCTTCTCAGCCGCGGCGCGGTTCATGCCCTCCACTTCCGCCAGTTCATCAACACTTGCCGCCATTATCGCATCGAGCGACTTGAAATGTCTGATGAGTGCCAGGCGTCTCTTCGGTCCGATACCCTCGATATCGTCGAGTATCGAGTGCACCTGGCCTTTGCCACGGATCTGCTTGTGGTACTCGATTGCAAATCTGTGCGTCTCGTCCTGGATCCTGGTGATCAGCTTGAACGGTTCCTTCGAACGGTCCATCTCATACTCGCGGTCATGGTATAGCAGTCCACGCGTTCTGTGATGGTCGTCCTTGACCATTCCGCAGACCGGTATGTTCAGTATTCTTTCGGCGTATTCGGCGTCTGATGCTGCTGCCAGCTTCTCAAGCGCTTCGCAGACCGCGCTCACCTGGCCCTTGCCTCCGTCTATCAGCAGCATGTCCGGCAATGCCCATTCGCGGTGTTCAAAGCGCCTTGTAATAACCTCCGCCATGCTGGCAAAGTCATTTGGCCCGATCACGCTCTTTATCTTGAATTTGCGGTAATCGTTGCGCTTAGGTGTGCCCTCTGAGAAAACGACCATCGAGCCGACTGAATCGTATCCGGCCGTATTGGATATATCGTATGACTCGATGCGTTCGGCGTAATTGATGCCGAGCATCTTGGATATCTCGCTGACCGCACCCTTGGTACGCTGCTGCTCGCGGCGCACTTTCTCCTTGTCTTTATCGAGCACGAGCTGCGCGTTCGTTTTGGCCAGCTCGAGCATTTTCTCCTTGGCGCCTTTTTTCGGTGAAACCAGGCTGACCTTGCGGCCCGCCTTCTCGGTCAGCCACTCGGAAATGGCATCCGCATCCTCTATTTCGACAGGCAGATGCACCTCGGACGGCAGGAACGGCGTTCCGGAATAATACTGCTTTACAAAGCTCGAAACTATCTCCTCTTCACTCTCTTCAAGAGGCGGCTTGAGGTAGAAATGTTCGCGGTCCAAAAGCTTGCCGTCGCGTATGAAAAATACCTGCATGATCGCGTCGAATCCTTCCCGCGCAAGCCCTAAGATATCGCGGTTATCGCTCTGGTTGATCTCCATCTTCTGCTGCCTGCAAATGAGGGCGGCGGACTCCAGAAGTTCCTTGTACTGCCCGGCTTTCTCGTACTCCATGCGTGAAGCTGCATCCATCATCTGCTTCCTGATATCGTCCAGGATCGACGTATCCGTGCCCTCCAGGAACTTCCTCACGTTCCGGATCCTTTCGGCGTAATCTTCCCGGCTCACGCAGCCCGTGCATGGTCCGTCGCAGCGTCCGATATGATAATTAAGGCACGGCCTGTCTTTGTTGATATCGCGCGGGAATACCTTGGTGCAGGTCCTAAGCTTATAAACCTTCTGCAGGAGCTCTGCCGTAGCATTAGCAGCGCCGACATTCGGATACGGGCCGTAATATTTATCTTTGTCTTTCCTGATCTTTCTCGTCGTGAAAAGCCGCGGAAATTCTTCGCTAAGCGTCAGCTTGATGTAAGGATAAGTCTTGTCATCCTTGAGCATCGTGTTGTAGCGCGGGCGATGGTCCTTGATAAGGTTGTTTTCGAGGATGAGGGCCTCTGTCTCCGAGTCGGTGACGATATATTCGAAATACTCGATCAGGGACACCATTTTCTCTATCTTAGGCGAACGGGTCCTTGAAGTCTGAAAGTATTGATTTACGCGGTTCTTAAGGTTCTTGGCTTTGCCGATGTAAATGATCTCATCGCGTGCGTCGTGCATGAGATATACGCCCGGCTTGCCCGGAATCTTCTTAAGCTCTTCAGGTATGTTGAACATAGCTATAATTTACCATTACCGCTGTCCCAAATCAATGAACATTCGATGAAATGAGCCGCGTCCCTTTGACTATTTTGTTTTATATGATATAATTCACTGGCTAAAACGAATAGGTTTTTAGGAGCAAACTATGTACGAGAATGATAAGAAAATCAAAAAAGACAAGACCATCCGCACGCTTATGATCGTGCTTATGTGCGTATGCGGCGCGGTGTTCCTTTTTGCCGGATATAAGGTTATTTCCGCTCTTTCCAAATACAACGAGGCCAAGGGCAGCTATGAAGATTTGAGGGATACTTTCTATGTAACACCCAAGAAGGGCGAGAAGGTTACCGATGCCAACGGCAAAGTCGTTCCGACAGCCGCTGACGAAGAGGATGTTTTTATCTGGGATTTTGAAAAGCTGAAGGCTCTTAACTCTGATGCTGTGGGCTACCTCAGAATGAGAGGCACCATGGATGAGAAGGTCGATTATCCGGTCGTTCAGGGCGCTGACAACGATTACTATCTCGAGCATGTCTTCACAGGTGAGACCAATCAGTCGGGATGCCTTTTCGTAGACGCGCGCCAGCCGGACGGCATGGATTCGAAGAACTGCATCATCTACGGCCATAACATGCGCGGCGGCAGCAGGATGTTTGCTTCACTTAATGAATACAAGGACGAGAAGTTCTTCAATACTCATCCGGAATTTGACGTATATATCGGCGAGAAGCACTATGTTTACAGGGTATTTGCTCAGGGGACCGTCGGTATCGACAGCTTCGTGTATACGCTCGGTTTCGGCAGCGACAGCGCCTTCTACAACTTCATCAAACAGGCGCTGGCAATGAATTCTTACGATATGGGCATGTATTTCGAGGACTTCGGTCCGGACGAGCACATCATCACGATGAGCACCTGCCTTGACAACTACACCAACTATTACAGATATGTCGTTCTGATGGTCCGCGACAGGGAGATCACGGACGAAGAGGAAGATTAAGCCACGATCATCCACAACTTATCAGAGCTCGCCTCAGGCGAGCTCTTTTATTATATTTCTGCATCCTTCGGCTATATCTTCGTACGCCTCTGCAAAATCCCCCGTGTACCAGGGATCAGCAACACTCCGGTCCGGCAAAAGCTTCCTGACCTTGCCCTCCGGATCACCTCCGAAAATGCGGATCGCGTTCCTGACATTTGCATCATCCATGCAATAGATCAGGTTCCAGTCAGCGTATTCATCTTTCGTGATCTGCCTGGCCTGCCTGTGCGTAAAAGGCACTCCCCTTCGGGTCAGTTCCCTTCTGGCCGGCGGGTACATATCGTTGCCGATCTCCTCGCGGCTGGTCGCTGCAGAAGCAACGATAACGTCGTCTCCTGCCATGTCTTTTAATATAAATTCTGCCATCGGTGATCGGCAGATATTGCCGTGGCATACGAAAAGGATTTTTATCATTCTTTTTTATCTCCTCGAAATTGGCAGTGCGGACCGTTCCTTTCATCATAGGAATAATGTGCGTTGGTCTGAGCTTTGGTGCCGCAATGGGAGTTTTCCCCGGATTTACGGCGTCAATACTTGCGGCGATCGGCTTTGGACTTACGTTTATCAAAGAGCCGAGGAAATAAACACCTGCTATTATTTTTTTATCCCGCACCCGGCCAGGTAATCCATCAGG
>JAZQNN010000013.1:0-3500 GCA_045627365.1 Lachnospiraceae bacterium | reverse complement strand
ATTTGCCGGTGAGACATCTGTGATCTCCCACTCCGTCACTCCGAAGATATGACTCTTCACCTTCTCAAGGGTAAGCACAGCCAGTTCTCTGTCTCCGTGAAAGACCGTATATTTCGGAGCTTCTTTGGAGTAATCCAGCAGACGTTTCTGAACGGATATCTCAGCCGGATTAATACGCACGTCACTTAGAAGATCCTCTATTTTCGAAAAATCTTCAAACTCATTCAGCGTTACCTTACTTCCTTCGGCCATATCCTCCCAGTACCCGGCAGTCTGTTCATCTACGAACTTCTGCACGGTATCTTCCGGCCTGTATTTTTCATACGCGCTCAAATATAACCACAGAAGTCCCAGCGCCACAACAGCTATCGTCAGCAAAGCCAGAACGAAGGTCAAATAAGCATACTTAAAGCCGCCGGTCTTTGCAGCCGGTTCTTCATTCGATTTGTTATACAGTTCTGTGATTTTACGCTGGTCCATATTACTTCACCAAAAACGATGTTGCCAGAATACGGTCGCCGAATATATATGCGGAATTATTCACGTTTTCTCCGTCCAGCATCATAAGTGTTGAGGAACCGCCGTCAAGATTACCGGCATTGACTGCTCCGTACGAAAGCATTACCTCAACCAGGTCTTCAAATGTAGCTCCCAGACTTGAAACAGACCTCCCGTCAATAACGAGCATCAGGACTGCTCCGTCTTCGCGCTGGCCGATTGCCGTACGAGGATTAACGCCTCCTACCATCCCGCCGTCGCTTTGAGCTTTTCCGTTAATGATCAGTGCCGGACCGAATGAAACCGCTTCGCAGATCCCGGCATCGAGCGCTTCCTGTCCTGTCATTTTCCCGACGTGAAGCACATAGTTGCTGTCAAATCCGATGACGGTCGTTACCTCGTCTTCGCCGCCCCATACAAGCTCTCCGCCGCTTATTACTATGCCTTCAGGTGCTCCGCCGGTGCCCTTCCCGTTAGGATCAATGAATCCGCCGGCATTGATACCTGCAGCCGCACCGTATTTTTCAACCATTTCCGCAAGAAGAAGTCCGGGCTTATCCAAGCCGAATTCGTCCGGTATGCCGACAAAGACTCTCGAGGGATCCTTAACGATCAGCATATATCCGAGGAATGTGCCACCGTTCACCCTTACCAGTTCAAGATCCTGCTCCTCGCTGCCGTCGTCTCCGTATCCTACCGACTGCCATTTGCCCGGCTCGATCTTGATAAGAGATGTGTTGGTTCCTTCCTGTTTGACTTCCTCGGAGACGTTAATTATCGCCTCGATCTCTTCATCGGAAAGGAACATATCCGCAAGAAAACCGGCAGCGCTGGTCTCCTTGACGGTTTTTACAAATAACTGTTTTACGCTTGGCGAAGGACCGTTACAGATGATCCACATTGCACCCAAAGCAGCGATAGCCGCGACTATGATCGCGGTTATCGCCAGCAGCAATATTCTCAAAATTATCTTAACGACTTTTTTCATCAATCCCTGTTATTTCTCTTCTTTTTGTTGCCCCTGATTATCAGGATGATAACAAGAACGATTATTCCGCAGATCAGAATCGTACCGCCGATAAGCAGACCTATTGCAAAGCCGAGCGTCATCTTGATCGAGAACTTTTTGAACTTGATCCTGACGTATGTCTTGCCGTCCTCTTCGTCTTCTTTTTCGTCTTTGGTGGTCTCTTCTTCCTTATCCTTAGCTTTCTTTGTGGTCTCGGTTTCCTTGCTGTCCTTAGGCTTCTTGGTCTCTTTGGTCTCAGTCGACTCCTTGGTCGTTTCCTCAGTCGTTGTCTCCGGAGCCTTGACCGTAACGTCAAAAGTGGTGCTTACACCGTCATCTGCCGTCAGGGTGATCTTTTGGGTGCCCGGTGTGTTGAGTTTGAACGGGCTGACGCTCAGATTCTCACCGTTGTAAGAATCATAAAAGCCCATCGTTGTCCAGATTCTGACCTGAAGTCCGCTAAGGTCAAGCTCGTCGCCGACCTCATACTTGGTCTTGCCCGGCTTGCTTATTATCTCAATGTCTACGGTTTCTTCTTCCTCAAGACTGTAGCCCTGTACGCAGACTACGCAGCTGTAGCCTTCGCCGCAGCGGGATCCTTTGTCATCGAGCGTAACGACCTTGCAGTAGTAATAACGAGGTACCGTATCATCTACCATTACGCTGAGCGTATCGGTAGTCTCGGCGCCCTTATTGACCGCGATTCCGCCCTGGATCTTCTGATTGTCTGTTTTGTACCACATGTACTCCCAGTTGGTATTTCCGTCCCTGGGCTCTACAGTCGCATAAATCGAAGCCATTGAGCCTACGGGCACTTCGATCGAATAAACGGTAGTTACCTTAGGCGGTGCATCAACGGATGCATTGCCTACTCCGATATATGCGTTTCTGGATCTGATCAGGTTGTCGCCGTCTTCTACTTCAAAATAAACCTCGGCTCCGTCAAGCCACTGCTCAACATGCTTGATAGTAAGCCTCTTTCCTCCGTTGGAGATCTCTATTCCGCCGCAGGGAATTTCATTGATGTATTCCGAAGAAGGAGTCTCCTTAAAACTATAGGTAGTATTTTTCCACTCAAGATACCATGTGTAGGAGAGTTTGCCCATGATGGAATAAGAATCCACTTCAAGGACTACATCCTGGCCTTCATAATAAATTCCGCTCGGAAGACCTGTAAGTATGTCCGGTTCCGCAAATGTCGGGATCGCCATCAGAGCTACCGTAAGAACGGTGATCATCAATGCGATTATTTTCTTCATCAGCTTTTTCATTATCTTCCCCTATTCCGCTGTTTACTTACAGCAAAGGTGCACCGCAATATTCGCAGCATCCGTTAGCATCCGGCAGCGATGTTGCTCCGCATGAAGGGCACTTGAGAGCAACCTTCGGAGCTGCTGCCGCAACTTCAACTTCTCTGTCTGCCTGTCTTGACGCAAGCAGAGCTTCCTTTATTTCATTGCCCATTGCTTCATATTTCCTGTAGTCAACGCTGGCCTGAACCTCACGCGCATTAGACATGGATACCATCGGGCGTACAGCTGCTGCTACTCCCTGCATAACAGGTCTGAGAAGGCCCTTAGGTCCGCCCTGGTCTACCTGCGGAATTGCGGTTCCGGTCACCTCGATCTCGGTTTCCGCATCAAGATCAACGGAGCCGGAATTCAGCTGGAATCTGATCTGACTGAAATACGGATTGTTTACCTGGATCTCGATGTAGAAATCATAAGAGTAAGCGTAACATTTCGGTGTGAAACTCGTTCTCTTGCCTTCGCTATCCTTCATGACGATCTCGGTCTTGCTCTCGTCAATGTCAAAAACGACGCCCGTAACATCAGTTAATTTCAGCACGTCCGGGTTGGCATCGGCAAAATTCTTCGCCGATGTAACCATGAATTTTCTTGCGTCTTCATCCAGGTACAGCTTTGTATAATCCCCGTATGACTGAGTTACATTGAAGGCCGCAACTTCTTCTTTGTTGGCCTCACGGTATGCA
>JAZQNN010000012.1:0-16886 GCA_045627365.1 Lachnospiraceae bacterium | reverse complement strand
TATCCGCCGTTAAGAGCCAGAGGGATGGATCCTGAAAGACCTGCGTGCCAGATAACGAATCCTGAATAAGCGGATGCGATAAGCAGCGGATAGTCAAGGTCCTTAACGCGGCGTGCCATTTCCTTAGCAAGGAGGGTACCTGCGATAAGTCCGAAGCCCCAGTTGAGCCAGCAGCAAATGCATGATACTAATGTTGTGATGTAGATTGCAGCAAATGGAGTCTTAGCAAGACCTGCGATCCATCTGAGGGCCTTTTTGCAAGGCTTGGATGAAGCCATAGCAGAGCCGAATACAAGAACGCATACCATCTGCATAGAGAACGACAAAAGGCTCCAGAAGCCTTTATCGCTTCCCCAGGCACCGATAAGTTTAATCGGGCCGAGTCCTGTTGCGAAAAGCGATGCGATGAAGACCACGATCGTCAGAATTACGGCGAAAATGAATGGATCGGGCAGCCATCTGTTAACAAGCTTTACGCAGCCGTTAGTGAATTTTTTAAACATACTGATCTCCCTTCAATATAAAAATTGATAAAACAATTTTCACCGACTATCATAATACTACTATGTCAATAATATGTACACATGTATTTGTGATTATTTTAACGTTTTTTATTTTAGTACACGAGATGGCCGCCCGAATTTTAGATTTTATTATTTTTTTGCAAATCTGTCGCAGCAAGGGTCTGTCTCAGGTGCTGCTTCATCGTCCGGAAGCGGTTCGGTTACGTTTCCAAGTCCTGTGATCTCAGAGAAAAGAACATTGTTTTTGGTCGCGTTAACGGCATCCGTAGGAACGATGATCTTGGATGCTTTGCCATTGGCCATATTGACAAGAGCTTCATACTTCTTAAGCTCGAGGACCGCTGCGTCAGCGCCTGCTTCCTTGAGCGCGCGAAGTCCATCCGCTTCTGCTTTCTTGGCAAGATAAATTGCCCTGGCTTCGCCCTCTGCTCTTGCTATACGCGCGTCACGCTCGCCCTCTGCTGCAAGGATCATTGCTTCCTTATCGCCCTCTGCACGGGTAACGATTGCCTGCTTGTGTCCCTCTGCCTGAAGGAGCGTCTCACGTCTTTCACGTTCTGCTTTCATCTGCTTCTCCATCGCGTTCTGGATCTCTGCAGGAGGAATGATGTTCTTAAGCTCTACTCTGTTGACTTTGATACCCCAGCAGTCAGTTGCCTCGTCAAGGATAGTGGTCATTTTGCCGTTGATGGTGTCGCGACTCGTAAGAGTTCCGTCAAGTTCCATCTCGCCTACGATATTTCTAAGTGTGGTAGCAGCAAGATTCTCAAGTGCAGCTATAGGATTAACAGCGCCGTATGCATAAAGCTTGGCATCAAAGATCCTGAAGAACACAACTGTGTCGATCTGCATCGTAACGTTATCCTTGGTGATTACCGGCTGTGGCGGTGAATCGAGCACCTGCTCCTTCAAGGTGACAATTTTCACAATTTTTGAGAAAAACGGGATCTTAACATGCAGGCCTGCCTTCCAGGTTGCCTTGTATTTGCCGAGTACCTCAACAACAAATTCGCTTGCCTGAGGCACAATTCTGATGTTGGTCAGAATGATGATCAATACGAGTACGCAGATCACAACAATGATCGCGATTTTAAAGATATTATCCATTTGAATCTCCCTTCTTATTTATTACGGTTTCTTCATATATACAACGAATCATCTTCGTCTTGTTTTTGAGGTTTAGCGGCACGTTTGATCGGCTTTATCAGGCAAATGCTCGTCATCCACCTTGACTTTCCGGTGGCAAGCTCATTGAACTCGTCCCACCTTACGTAGTAGCACCTGCCCCAGCTTGATACTTTAAGATAATCGCCTTCTGTCCCGGTTATCATCATATAGTGGCGGACGGCATACCCGGCGCCTTTCATATTACCTGCCGCGTCACGCACGTAAAGGCCCAGCTTATGGGATCTGAACAGCAAAGGCACATCCGGTCCTACAGAGAAGATGACAGGTATATCCTCGCTCAGCATCCGCTCGATATGACTTCTGAGGCGTGAAGGCGCAACGCCCCATCTTGCCCTGTACGCAAGTCCTGCCCTTGCAAAGCACGCATTAAGCCCCCACGCAAGAAATATCCCGGCAACGCCTAAAGGGCCCATCATCAGGAAGTGGCTCCTTATGCGGCGGATCCGGCGCTTGTATGCAGCAATATCAGCCTTTCCGTCCTGCTCTTTTCCGCTTAAATATTCCAGAAGATCGCATGCGGCAACCACACCGCAGCCACCTTGCTGCAGCCATCTGCCGTCAAGCCAGCCCTGGTTTCCGCCGTAGGAAAGGCCGGATCTGGTCATAACAGAGATATATTCTTTTTTGAGTGAAATATCTTTACGCATATGTCCATTTTATAGCAGTATTTGCGAACCGTCAAATACTCGCATCGTTCGTCAAAAAGTCGTATGGTCCCTGATTTACGGGATGTACAAACGCATACTCAAGAAGGTGCCTCTTCAGCGTTACCGCAGGGTCTTCATGTGGGTTTCCTTTAAGTAGAAAATCCGCATCCGGATCGATGAAATTCCTGTCCAGCCGTTCCTCTTCGGTAAGGTACGCCATCTCCGACATTCCCGGAACGATTATGTGATATGCGGGGAATCCTGCCCACCCGGCATTTCGGATCAGACAATCGCATCCCTCTGCCAGTATGACCTCTGCCATAGTGTGGGCAAGTTCAGCATTTGTACGGCCTGATACGGATCCAACGGCGCAAAAGCCCTCCTTTTGGTGCTTGAAAAGGCATTCCGGATACAGCCCCTCGCCATTCGCGTAAATACAGCGCATATTCATCTCGCCCGCCGCGTCTTCAGCCTTCCCGGCGATTTTACCGAATCTTGCAAATTCCGAAAGTTCGCCGTTCTGCGACGCCTCCGTCATGGTGCGCTCGATCGCGATACGGTAGTCCGGATGGCAGCCGAATTTGACCGCGGCGTCACGGCTTCCCGTTGCCTCAACGACCAGAGCCGCAGCAGGATATCTGCCGCCGAGCGAAGCATCCTTTAAGGTGCACTTGAGCCCCGGGATCTGCTGCATCTTCTTATATTTTTCATAAAGAGCTGCGCCGTTTTCCAGATGCTTCAGATAATCTTCAGGGATGTCGGGAAGGACTATTTCTTCATTGAATACCCGGCGCATCACATATCTTTCAATGATCTCAGAAAAGCCCTGTACAAGCGCCTCCTCCGGTGTGTTGCCGGCGCACATTCCGTTCGAACCGTAGTATCTGTTATATCCGGCAAAAGGCATATCAATGACTTTGCCCTGTTTCAGGCTGTAAAATGGCAGCGTCAGTTCTCCGTCTGTCCATTTTTCATCCGCGGCGACATAAAATGTGCGTTTTTCGCCATTAGTCATAACCTCGATCGGAACGATCGGGAGAAGCATGCCGTTTTGAAGTCGCTCCATGAATTCAGCGTAGCCGGAGGCCAGCGCAAGTGGCCTGGTCATTCCTTTGCCGTTGGTGCTTTTGAACCAGTCGAGCATGAAAAGCTGGCACGAATATGTACCGATGCGGCTCTCGTAAAGTTCCGGCTCGGCGAGCGCAACATTCAGCGTTTCAAGTATATCTTTGATTTTCCTCACCGTTTCTTCCGGTGCGCAGTCCTTAAAGTGTTTCATCTTTTGTCCTCTTTGAAGTAATTATACTATCACGAAAAGAAATTCACAAATCATTTGACACTCGCGCGAAATATGCCATAATTAGCAACATGTCAAAACAATCTATAGCTATGATCAAAATGATATTGTTCGGAATCATTGTTGGCACAGTCGGCCTTGCTGTAAGGAACATTAACCTCCCAAGCAGTGCCATCGCCTCTGCCCGCGGTTTCCTTGCCGCGCTTTTGATGACGCTCATTATGCTTATCCGCGGCAAAAGATTTGACAAATCCGCGATCAAGGCCAATTTCCGGCTTCTGATCCTGGGCGGTGCGCTCATCGGTTTTAACTGGCTTGCACTTTTTGAAGCCTACAAATACACCACCGTGGCCGTCGCAACGCTTCTTTACTACTTCGCCCCGGTCATCGTTATCTTTGTATCGCCTCTGTTCTTCAAGGAACGCATAACCCTGCACAAGATCATCTGCGTTATCATCGTTATGGCCGGCATGGTAATGATCTCAGGAATACTGTCCGAGGGCGCGGCCGACTTCAGCCTCGCAGGAACGCTTCTCGGTCTTCTCGCAGCCCTGCTCTACGCGGCGATCGTCATAGTCAATAAGAAGATCTCCGATATTCCGGTCTACGACAAGACAATTATCGAAATGTTTGTTGCCGGAATAGTCATGGCTGTATATACATTCATCACAGAAGACGTTGCAAGCTTCGCCCCTGATACATCATCGATCATCTGGCTTCTTGTTGCCGGTATCGTTCACACCGGACTTGTGTATATGCTCTACTTCGGCTCGATCGACGATCTTACCAGCCAGCAGGTAGGGATCTTCTCGTATGTTGATCCTGTCGTAGCTGTGCTTTGCTCGATGTTCATCCTGCATGAAGGATTCTCCTGGATCAGTCTGATCGGTGCGGTCCTCATCATCCAAGGAGCGGTTCTTTCGGAAGTGCATTTTCAAAAAAGCCCGAAAAAGTAAAATACATTGATATATAAAAAACAGGGGCATCTTCCGTATGGATGATGCCCCTTCTCTTTGTAATGATTATTTATTTCGCAACGATATTTACGATCCTGCCCGGAACGTAGATCTCTTTCACGATGTTGCCGGAGAGCTTGCCGCCGAGCATCTCTTTGGCTGCTGCGATCGCATCAGGTGCTGAGCAGTCTGCCGGGATCTTAATGGTGCCCTTAAGCTTGCCGTTGACCTGAACACCGATCTCGATCTCATCATCCTTGCACAGAGCCTCATCGTATGTCGGCCAGCCGTTGGCTGCGTCGAATACGCTGTTGGTATTGCCGAATGCCTGCCACATTTCCTCTGAAATATGCGGTGCAAATGGTGCAAGGAGTCTTACGAATACTTCCATCGTCTCGCGGTCGATTCCGCCGGTGGTCTTGGCGATATCGTTAAGCTTGTTGTTATACTCCATAAATCCGCTGATTACAGTATTCAGGCTGAATGACTCAAGTCTGGTGGTTATATCCTTGGCCAGCTTGTTGCGGAGCTTGATCATCTCAGGTGTTGCCTCTACGCCCGCTTCGACCGAATTCATTGCCAGGCTGTACAGACGGCAAAGGAACTTGTAAACGCCGCCGATGCCGGCTTCATCCCACTCACTGTCAAGCTCCGGAGGTCCTACGAAAAGTTCGTAAAGTCTCAGAGCGTCGCAGCCATAGTCGCGAACCAGATCATCAGGTGAAACAACGTTGCCCTTGGATTTGCTCATCTTGATACCGTTCTTGCCGGTGATCATGCCCTGGTTAAAGAGCTTGTGGAACGGCTCGTCAAAATCAAGAACGCCGATATCTTTCAGGAACTTGGTGTAGAATCTGGAGTACAGCAAATGCAGTACCGCATGCTCTACGCCGCCGATGTACATATCGACCGGAAGGTATTTGTCAGCCTTCTCGCGGGAAACGAGTTCTTTATCGTTCTTGCTGTCAACATAGCGCAGGAAGTACCATGAAGAGCCTGCCCACTGAGGCATGGTGTTGGTCTCGCGCTTTGCAGGTGCTCCGCAGACAGGACATGTGGTGTTGACCCAATCTGTAATGTCGGCAAGAGGTGACTCGCCTGTACCTGTCGGCTGGTAGCTTTCTACATCAGGAAGCAGCAGCGGAAGCTGATCTTCCGGAACAGGAACAGCACCGCAGTGCGGGCAATGAACGATAGGGATAGGTTCGCCCCAGTAACGCTGACGTGAAAATACCCAGTCACGCAGCTTGTAGTTAACTTTCTTATGGCCGAGGCCTGCTTTTTCGATCTCTTCAGGAGCGTTCTTCTTAAGTTCTGCAGAATCTCTGCCGTTCCACTCGCCTGAATTGATAACTGTGCCTGTGCCTGTATAAGCCTGCTCAAGATTCTCGATCTCCTGTCCGTTCTCAGCTATTACCTGAATGATCGGAAGAGCGAACTTCTTGGCAAATTCAAAGTCTCTGTCATCATGGGCCGGTACGCACATGATAGCACCTGTGCCGTAATCAGCCAGTACATAATCTGCCAGCCAGATAGGAACCTTGGCGCCGTTAAGCGGATTGATCGCATAGCTGCCTGTGAATACGCCGGTCTTCTCCTTGTCCTGCAGACGGTCAACGGAAGACTTCATGGATGTCTTGTAGATATAATCCTCTACAGCTGCCTTCTGCTCCGGAGTTGCAAGGTCTATAGCATCCTTATATTCAGGTGCCAGTACCATGAATGTTGCGCCATGAAGCGTATCCGGTCTGGTAGTATAAACAGTGATCTTCCTGTCGGAATTCTCAACCGCAAAATCGATTTCCGCGCCGTATGATCTTCCGATCCACTCGCTCTGCATCTTGATGACCTTCTCAGGCCAGTCAAGTGTCTGAAGGTCGTCAAGAAGTCTGTCAGCGTATGCTGTGATCTTCAGCATCCACTGGCGAAGGTTCTTCTTGGTAACTTCTGCTCCGCAGCGCTCGCATTTGCCGTCAACGACTTCCTCGTTAGCAAGACCGGTCTTGCATGAAGGACACCAGTTGATAGGCATCTCCTTCTCGTAAGCGAGGCCTTTCTTGAACATCTGAACAAAGATCCACTGAGTCCACTTGTAGAAATCAGGATCGGTGGTATTAACTTCTCTGTCCCAGTCGTAAATTGCTGCGATCTGGTTGATCTGTCTCTTTATATTGGCAATATTCGAAGCCGTGGAAATAGACGGATGGATGCCCATCTTGATGGCATAGTTCTCAGCCGGCAGGCCGAATGCATCCCATCCCATCGGGTGAATCAGGTAATATCCCTGCATGAGCTTGTAGCGGCTCCATACATCAGAGATAACATATCCTCTCCAGTGTCCGACATGAAGGCCGGAGCCTGAAGGATATGGGAACATATCCAGGCAGTAGTACTTCTCCTTCTTACCGTCATCAACATTTACCGGGTGCTCTTCCCAGTAGTCATGCCATTTTTTCTCGACTTCCTTATGATTATATGTGACTTTCATAAATGCCTCCGCACTAAAATATCGCAAAATATTTTAGCACAAGGCAACCATGTGTTCAATCCTCAAAATCGGCAAAAAAAGTGCCTTTGCATCACGCAAAGGCACCTTAAGAAATGTATCTATGCAGATATATTACAGTTTCATTGCTACATCCCACGCCTGCCAGATAACAGTGCGCAGATTGCCGACAGCCGCAGCGTCACCAACCAAGTGAACTCCCTTTCCGGCACCGGTAAGAGGCGCCGGATTGTAGCCGACTGAAAGGATCACATTATCTGCTTCAAGCTCCTCAGATGATCCATCCGGTTTTTCAATGACAACGCTCTTCTCCTTGATCTCGGTGAGCTTGGTCTTAAGGTATACAGGAGCCTTGTTGAATGCCAGTGCCTCTCTTAAGAATGAAGAATTGGCAAGGCATACGCCCGCGCCTGTTATAAGATCCTGCAAAGCCTCGACAACAACCGGATGCTTGCCCTTAAGGATCAGATCGTATGCGATCTCGCATCCTGTAAGTCCGCCGCCGACGATAACGACTTTATCACCCACCTCGGCACCAGCCAGATACTCTGTAGCCTCGATCGAATACTCGATGCCCTTGATCGGCGGTCTCTTAGCAACTGAGCCGGTCGCGATAACGACCTCATCTGCGCCTAAAGATGCGATGTCGCTTACTTCAGTGTTCAGCTTGACTTCGATCTCAGGATGCTTTGCCATCTCGCGGCGGTACCACTCGATAAGGTCACGGTCACGGTCCTTGAATGATGGCGCAGCTGCTTTGATAAATACGCCGCCCAGCTCGCCTGATTTCTCGTACAGTGTAACATTATGGCCGCGTGCCGCAGCAACAAGAGCGGTCTCCATTCCGCCGATTCCGCCGCCGATAACAGCGATCTTCTTAGGCGAAGAGGTCTTGACGATCTTGTATTTCTTAGTCTGCATCGTGCGCGGTGTCAGAGCGCAGCGAGCCATGCCCATCGTGTCTTCCATCTCCTGCATATTCGCAGAGCCCTCACACTTGGACATATTGAAGCATCCGTTGTGGCAGTTGATGCAAGGCTTGATATCAGCTTCTCTGTCCTCACGCAGCTTGATGATCCATTCAGGATCAACCAGGAACTGACGTGCAACGCCCATGCCGTCGATCTTGCCCTCGGCGATAGCCTTGGCAGCAACGGCCGGAGTCATCTTGCCTGCGCAAACGACCGGGATATCCACGAATTTCTTGATATGCTCAACATATTCAAGGTTGCAGTTGTCAGGCATGTATCCTGGCGGGTGTGCCCAATACCAGGCATCATATGTTCCGTTATCGCAGTTGAGCATGTCGTAGCCGGCATCCTGCAGATATTTTGCAGCCCACTCGGACTCTTCCATGTCACGACCGACCTCGGTGTACTCCTCTCCCGGCAAAGCGCCCTGGCGAAAGCCCTTGGTCTTGGATACGACGCTGTAACGCAGCGTAACAGGAAAGTCCTTGCCGCAGCGTTCCTTGATCGCCTTAACTATTTCAACCGGGAAGCGATAGCGGTTCTCTAAGCTGCCGCCGTATTCGTCAGTCCTCTGGTTGGTGTATTTCATTGTGAACTGGTCAATAAGGTATCCTTCATGAACAGCATGGACCTCGATACCGTCAACGCCTGCATCCTGGCAGAGCTTTGCAGTCCTTGCAAATCCCTCTACCATGTCCTTAATCTCTTTCACGGTCAGTGCGCGGCTTGGCACATTATCTGACCAGCGGTTAGGATTAGGTGATGCCGATGCGCACAGATAATCAACGTTGATTATCGGCTTGGCAACAGCGTTCAGGAAACCGTTCGAATGAACTTTCTCCATCAGCTCGTTTACCGCCATCGAACGGCCGAAGCCTGCTGTGATCTGAACGAACAGCTTGCAGCCGGTCTTGTGAAATTCATCCATGAATTCCTTGAGTTTGGCGTACTTGCCTTTGCCTTGATAAAGCCATTTGCCGCCTAAGGTGTCTCTGAGCGGTGCGATGCCCGGCAAAATAAGTCCGGCTCCGCCTTTGGCACGCTCAAGCAGGAAATTAGCCGCTTCTTTATCGAAATGATTCGGTTCCATCCATCCGAAGATAGATGTGCCGCCCATGGAGCACTGTACGATACGGTTCTTGATCTCACAGTTGCCGATCTTCCATGGGGTGAAGAGTGCTTCGTACTCCTGTTTCATATGTTCCTCCTTTTTTATTTATGCTTCTCTGTCAGAGTGTTGCCTCTATTTCAGGAAGATTGAAAAATATTTTTTCCGTTCACGGGCAGGGAAATAAATGTCCCCTGCTTCCCTTATAAACATCAATCTACTGTCACAACACCATCCTCGCCGACCGTGATCTTCATTCCTGTCTGAACGTAATTCAGGAACTCCTCGCCGAGGTTGTCGATTACAGGCATATTAGCGTCGGTAAAGTTTGCCGCGAGGATCGCTCCGGATGCTGCCAGCGAGTCGATCGGTTTGCTGAAAAGCATCGCAGCCGGGCCTTTATGCTGTGCGCAAGCTACGTAAAGGACCATTCCGCCGGTAGTTGAACCGATCGTCTCAGGAAGGCACATTACCTTGCCGAGCATAGGCTTCTTATAAAGGTCAGGGTTGCCCTGATCACCACATTTTACTTCCTTGTCGCCAAACATCAGTGACATTGAATATGACGCCAGTGTATTGAGTCCGCCATGAGATACGAGGGCCTCTGCAGTGCATGTCCCGGGCGCGATCACGCGGCCTTTGAATTCTTTAGCCATTTATTTGCCCTCCTTTGTGATCTTGGCCAGTATCTCTGCCTCCGGGTAGAATCTGGCACTTGTATATGTGCGGAGTTTGTTGGACGATGTAATTACCGGGATCTTCTCCGAAAGCGGATTGTTCATGTACATCAGCGGGCAAATGGTGCTCAGCCTTATACCGGTCGCGGCAAGACGCGGTGCCCATTCAGATTTTTCAAACTCTTCCTTGATCGCAGGAGCAGTAGTGAATACAGTCGGAATCAGGACTTTGCTGTTGCCGGCTTCCTTGAGCGCGTCCTCTACCCTTACGGTCCAGTCCTTAAGCTGCTGGAAAGTCATATGCGGGCAGCCCATGAAACACAGCTTAGGCTTGGCATCAAGATTCTTCCATACACATGGATAATTGTTCTTCACCCTCTCAAGCTCAGCATCGTCTACAACATAGACCTTAGCGCCCTCTTTGATCAGGCTCTCGCCCTGCTCGACTGCCTCAGGGGTCAGATTCTCGATATGGTACAGGCCAACGCTTCCGTTAGATGCTGTTGCTGCGCCGAAATCCTTTAGATAGGTGCAGGCCTCTTCGTTAAGCTCGGTGCCTATCCACTTATCAAGGCCCTTGATATATGGAACCTGCTCCAGAACTTTCATGCCGATCGCAGAGCCAAGAAGCTGCGCCTCAGGGATCTTCTCTGTCTTTATCTCAACGATCCAGTCGGCCTTACGTCCCTCGTCGGTAAGGAAGCCGAACTCAGGAACAAAACCTGTTATTGAGCCAAAGAGCTCGATAATACCGGAATTACGGTTGCATCTTGCGCCAAGTACACTGTTTGCGTAAACAACTGCGCTCGACTCAGCCCATGAAAGCACTTCTGTGCGCTTCGGGACATTGCCGACTTCCGGCAGATAACATGCGCATGTGTAAGGATTATTCTCCATCAGGCCGAAATCCTTAAGCTGTTTCTCCAGGCGCGACTGCTGGTTGTACATAACCTTGAAGACGATGTTCTGCAAAAGATTGGACGGAACATTCTTAAGGTCAAGCGGCAAAGGATCCGCGCTGAAAGGCTGGGCGCTCACCGCGCCGGCTGCAAGCAGCTCATCGTAAAGATCGTTTACCGGCTTCATTACACTGGTTCCGAAGCTGATAACGGTATGTCCGTACTTGCCGGTAACAGGCACCATTCGCTCAGCCCCGAAAGCTTCGCCATACATGACCAGAGTCTTCATGACCTTGGCCATTGTTTCGCCTTTTTCTCCGTCAAGCAGGGCCTGTTGCTCTTTTGAAAGTATCATAAAAGATGGCCTCCTCCACTTTTTTATTATTCCTGAAAACCTATAGAAAGCTTTCTGCCTTGCATCGGCAGTTCTCTGTTATTTTTTTAACATATTTTCCGAAAAATTACAATTAGAGTATAAAAAAACTATGCAACTTTTTCAAATTTGCATAGTTTTTATATTCTCTTGTACTAAAGCAGATGCTTACTTGCTCTCTTCCTGAGCTTTCTTTACAGCTTTGGCAAGCTGATCAGCACATGATGTGTTCTTGTAGCCACAGGTATTGCCCAAGAGTGTATCGATGATATAATCCGCACTCTTTCCATCGACAAGCTTCGAGATAGCCT
Source organism: Lachnospiraceae bacterium (assembly GCA_045627365.1). Taxonomy (GTDB): domain Bacteria; phylum Bacillota; class Clostridia; order Lachnospirales; family Lachnospiraceae; genus RGIG5612. The sequence continues at coordinate 5,429 of JAZQNN010000012.1, read as the reverse complement.
TCAGATTGCCGTTGCAGCCCCCGATAAACTCCACGTTGGTCACGATTCCATCGTTCAGATCGAAATTGATGGCCTGTGAGCAGGTTCCGCTTGTTCTATATGTATATCTCATAACGATCACGCCTCCTTTTTGGGCTATTATACAAGTTTTTTATGTCTTTTCCAAGCTCCGCTGACATAATATATGAATTCAACCGCAAACATTGCGACCCTCGCCAGCGAATCTGCCAGGAAGAATCCGAGCACGCCCATGCCAAATACTCTTGTGAAAAGTACGCTCAGTCCGACTCTGAATATTACGCCGTCCAGGAGTCCTCCTATCATGCTTAAGGTCGATGCTCCCGTGCCCGTCACAACAGATGAGAAGCCACTGCTTAAAAATGCCATGCCGAAGGTTATTACACAGACATGCATGAACGGCTCCGCCATTGCGACAACTGCCGCATCTGATGTGAAAAGGCCATAAACAAATTCCGGCCAGAACCAGGACAGGGCAGATAAAGCCAGCGATGTGAAGAATGTTATCAGCATGCTGCATCTTACCAGCAGGCGTACCCTTTCAGGTTTATCTGCACCGATATTCTGGCTTACGATCGTTCCTCCCGCCGTACGCACTGATATTGAGAATATGTTGGCCAGATGAAAGAATCGGTCGCCGATCGAATAAGCTGCTGACTCAACTACGCCGTAAAGGTTTACGTATCCCATCAGGATCGTCTGTGTGATCTTGATCGCAAATGTGCATATTGCCAGTGGGAGTCCGAGTTTTACGATGATTCCAAGCTTCTTCCAGTCGACTTTGAAACTTTGGCGTTTAAAGTCAAAATGGAATTCTTCTTTTCGTCTGTACAGAATTATCAGTGAAAGGATCAGTGAAAGGCCCTGTCCGAACACGGTAGCTATCGCAGTTCCTACTACTCCCAGGTCAAAGAAGACAATAAGAACGACATCACCGATCAGATTGCTGACTGCAGCGATCGCAATGAAAAGGAGCGGATGCTTCGAATCACCCATTCCACGCAGGACCGAGCTGACCGCATTATATCCGTATATCAGCGGAAGTCCGCATACGGTGATGCGAAGATATGCAAGAGCGCCTTCAAAGGCTTCCTTAGGCGTATTAAGCCACGTAAGTATAGTTCGTCCGAATGTAAATGCGATGACAGCGAAGAATAATGAAGCAACAAAAGTCAGCGTAAAAAGCGTGCCGATCGTTGAGTTAAGCTGATCCTTCTTTTTGGCTCCGACGAGCTGACCGATGAATATCTGGCCGCCGCTGGCAAGGGCTGTGCCGAAAAGAGTTGCCATATCCAGCATTTTGCTTCCCATATTTACGGCAACGATGCCGGCACCGGCCTCAAAGTGGCCGATGATAATGGTATCAACAGTCGTATAAATGCTGTTTAAGAGATTGGCCAACAGAAAAGGCAGCATGAAACTGATGAGCATCGGAAGCATGCGTCCTTCGGTAAAGTCCCTTGTTAATGTTTTTTTGGTTATTGTTTTTTCACTCATAGTAACGACATTATACCCACCTAGTCTTCGCAAAATCAATTCTAAATCCGACTTGTTCCGCTTCAATACTTGAATAATCCCTGGCTTTATGGTATTTTCTGTCGATGAAATAAAGAAAAAATAAGCTGCGCGCCGCGCGGCTTCAGGAGATAAAAATGGCTGAATTGCTGCTCAAAGATTTTTATTACGACCTTCCTGAAGAGCTGATCGCTCAGGACCCTCTTACTGACCGCTCCTCTTCCAGACTTTTGGTCGTTGACCGTGAAACAGGTGCTTTGAAGCACGAAGTTTTTAAAAATATCGTCAACTATCTGAACCCCGGCGACTGCCTTGTGATCAATGATACCAAGGTCATTCCGGCACGCCTTTACGGCATTCGTGAGGACACCGGTGCGACCGTTGAGATACTTCTCCTTGTCAGAAAGTCCGACAGCACCTGGGAGTGCCTTGTGCGTCCCGGCAAAAAAGCCCGCATCGGCACCAGGCTTGATTTCGGCGGGATCCTCAAAGGTGAGATCATTGACATCGTTGAAGAAGGCAACCGGCTGATCAGATTCGAATATGAAGGAATTTTTGAGGAGATCTTAGACAAACTCGGCGAAATGCCTCTCCCTCCTTACATCACACATAAGCTTAAGGACAGGAACCGCTACCAGACCGTATATGCAACGCATGACGGTTCCGCCGCCGCACCGACTGCAGGTCTTCATTTTACTCAGGAATTGCTTGCCGAAATCGAAGCCAAAGGCGTGAAGATCGCCCGCGTTACGCTGCATGTCGGGCTCGGCACATTCCGCCCGGTCAAAGAGGAAAACGTACTTGACCATCACATGCACTCCGAGTACTACATCGTAACCCAGGAAACTGCCGACATCATCAACAGTGCCAAAGCCTCCGGCGGCCGCATCATCTGTGTCGGCACCACATCGACAAGGACGCTTGAATCAGTCGCAACCGAAGACGGCCTCATGCAGGCGCAGTCCGGCTGGACAGACATATTCATTTACCCGGGCTACAAGTTCAAGATCACGGACTGCCTGATCACGAACTTCCATTTGCCGGAGTCCACTCTTCTGATGCTGGTTTCCGCATTCTCATCACGCGAGATCATCCTGAACGCTTACGAAGAAGCGATTCGCGAGCGCTACAGATTCTTCTCATTCGGTGATGCTATGTTCCTCACAAAATAACAAAAAAGCCCGGAGATCCGGGCTTTTTTTATTGCTTAAGTGTGTCTTATTTATTCAATATTTCCATGAATTTCACTGTATTTGCTGCTGCATCTTTGAAGACAGCGCTTCCGGCAACGATCGCGTTCACGCCGGCGTCTAAAACCATCTGAACGTTATCTATCGTAATGCCGCCGTCGATTTCCAGATCAATGATCGGCTCGCCTGAGGCATCCTTAGGACCTTCCTCATTGATCATTTTGCGAAGAGCCTGGGCTCTTTCGGTCGATTCCGGAATATACTTCTGTCCGCCGAATCCCGGTTCTACACTCATAAGGAGGATCAAATCGACCTCTTCTAAGAATTCTCTGACCACATTAACGTCCGTCTTTGGCTTAACCGAAAGACCGGCCTTGCAGCCGGCGTTCCTGATAGCCTTAAGCGTTGCGTGGACATCCGAGCAAGCCTCATAATGAACTGTGATTATATCCGCGCCGGATTTTTTGAAATCGTCGATATATCTGATCGGCTCATCAATCATAAGGTGAACATCAAAGACCGCGTCTGATGCACTTCTTATCGATTTGATCACCGGCATACCGAAAGAAATATTCGGTACGAAGCATCCGTCCATGACATCAATGTGTACCCATTCTGCTCCGCCCTCTTTGATTATTCTGAGGTCGTTTCCAAGGTCCTTGAAGTCCGCTGACAAGATCGATGGTGCTAATATGTTTTTCATAATTTAACCCTCTTTTATATGAAATCACGGCCGTACAATATGCACGGCCGTTTATATCAAAACTTTGTCCTGATCTCTTCGTAGATCGCTTTATAGCTGTTGTAGCGTGACTGACTGATCTCGCCCTTTTCAACTGCTGCTCTGACTGCGCAATCACGTTCTCTGAGGTGTGCGCAATCTTTGAACGGGCACTTGTCCCTGTATGCGTCAAATTCCGGAAAAGCGAACTGAAGCTCTGGTCTGGTGTAATCGTCTTCGCTTACGAGAAGTGATGTGAAGCCCGGGGTATCAATGATATTGAAGCCCTTGCCAAGATCGAAAAGCTCGTTGTGTCTGGTGGTGTGCTTACCACGGTTGAGCTTTGCGCTGATCTCGCCGACTTTTGCACCGTCCTCATCATTATCCTTGCCGGCAAGAACGTTCAGGAGGGTCGATTTGCCGACACCTGACGGGCCTGCCATAACAGTGATCTTGTTCTTAAGCTGCATCTTCAGCTGGAGCATATTTTTCTTACGCTCGGCGCCTGCTGCAATAAAGAACACCTTGCATCCCGAGTTCTTGTAAGTGTTGCGAAGATTCTTAACATCATCGGTTCCCGCGAGATCCAGCTTGTTGAAGACGATGATAGTCGGGATGTTCTGCTTTTTCATGAGAACCAGGAAACGGTCCAGAATGCTAAAATTAGGGTTCGGGCTCTTAACTGCAAATACGACCATCGCCTGATCCACATTGGCTACAGCCGGTCTGATAAGGCTGTTCCTGCGCTCATGGATATCGTTCACGATACCGGTGCGCTGCTCTACATCAGTTACGTTGAAAGTCACGTTATCGCCAACAAGCGGCGTGATCTCATCGTTCTTGAAAGCGCCCTTCGCACGGCACTCATATACATTTCCCGTTTCTGTCTTAACGTAATAAAACCCTGATAATGCTTTAACTATCTTGCCTTCCATATATGCTTCCTTATCAAAAATATTTGTTGTTATAAAGCGACTTATTCCTCAGGAGGTTCTTCACTTGTAGGCTCTGTCGGAGGCTCGTAATTCGGATCCGGTTCATGGCATCTTGTGCAGACTCCGCCCTCGTAGTTATGACCAAGTGCCGAGCCCTCTGTCTGACCGCATGCCGAGCAGGTCTTTGGCTCTGTACAGCTGGCCTCGCCGAAACTGTGGTCCGCGGTAAGGGTTATGGTCGTACCAGGGGCAACCTTATCTCCGACTGACACGCTTTGTGAGCTAACAGTTCCTGACTGGCATCCTTCTACGCTGCAGGAAAGTCCTTTATTTTCAAGGATCGATTTGGCCTCAGCAACTGACTTTCCGGTGCAGCTCGGAACTTCGATCTTGCTTGGTCCCTTGCTTACAGTCAAAGTTACAGTCAGATCATCGCCAACCGGCTTGCCGGCCTTAGGAGATGTCTCGAGGACCTTGCCTGCCTCGCCGCTGTCTTCCTTTTCTACAATTTCGACTTTAAGGCCAAGTCCCTTAATAGCGGATTCTGCGGCATCCTTTGTCTTACCGACGTAGTCATCGATTCCGAGTCTCTCGCCCTCTTTCGCCTTACAGATCTCGCACTTCTTAGGATCTTTTACCGTTGCCTCTTCCCATTTGTGGCCAACGATAAGCGTGATTTTTTCTGTGTCTTTGATCTTCTCATCAGCCGGAATGCTCTGTTCGATTACTTTGCCTTCTGAGCCTTCTCTATCGGTGCACTGTGTCTTGCAGATGAGATTTACCTCAGCACACATGTTACGAGCTTCGTCAATCGAGAGACCGACAAGGTTCGGAACGATGATCTGATCGGCATCCTTTCCACGGCTGACGTAAACGGTTATGGTGCTGCCTGTGCTTACCATGGTTCCCGCTTCAGGTTCTGTCTTGATGACATTTCCGACCTCGATCTCGTCATCATATTCATAAACAGGCTTGAATTTAAGGCCCAGTTCTTCTATCGCCTTCTTAACGTCATCCTTCTTCTGGTCTGTATAATCATCAAGCTCCATG
>JAZQNN010000011.1:0-30068 GCA_045627365.1 Lachnospiraceae bacterium | reverse complement strand
GCACCTACATTGGCCTCTACCTTGAACTCACGAAGAAGTCTGTCAACGATGATCTCCAGATGAAGTTCGCCCATTCCGGCAATGATCGTCTGACCGGTCCCGTTGTTTGTATAAGCTCTGTATGTAGGATCTTCCTCTGCCAGCTTAGCGGGTGCTTCTGCCATCTTGCCCTGACCGACTTTGGTCTTAGGCTCGATAGCGACCTCGATAACAGGCTCCGGGAATTCCATTGACTCGAGGATGACCGGATGATCTTCGTCACAGATGGTATCGCCTGTTGTTGTGTTCTTGAAGCCTACAACTGCAGCGATGTCGCCCGAGTAAACTTTTTCAAGCTCTGCTCTCTTGTTGGCGTGCATCTGAAGGATACGTCCGATTCTTTCCTTCTTGTTCTTGGTTGCGTTAAGAATGTAGGATCCGGAGTTCGCGGTTCCGGAGTAAACTCTGATGTATGCGAGCTTGCCTACGAACGGGTCTGTCATGATCTTGAACGCAAGAGCTGCAAATGGCTCTTCGTCTGAAGAATGACGTACCGCTTCGTTACCGTCCAGATCAACGCCATCGATCGGCGGAACGTCCAGAGGTGATGGCATAAACTCGATAACTGCATCAAGGAGTTTCTGAATGCCCTTATTCCTGTAAGCTGTACCGCAGCATACCGGAACTATAGTGCACTCGCATGTGCCCTTACGCATAGCTGCCTTGAGCTGTTCAACAGATGGCTCTTCGCCCTCAAGGTACATCATGGTAAGGTCATCATCTAATTCGCAGATCTTCTCTACAAGCTCTGATCTGTAAAGCTCGGCGTCATCCTTCATATCGTCCGGAATCGGAACGACTGAGATGTCCTCGCCCTTCTCATCGTTGTAGATGTAGGCCTGCATTTCAAAAAGGTCGATAATTCCTACAAATGTATCTTCCTTGCCGATAGGTAACTGGATAGGAACTGCATTCTTACCTAATCTGGTCTTGATCATGTCGACAGCGTTGTAGAAGTTAGCGCCCAGAATGTCCATCTTGTTGATGTAAGCCATACGTGGAACGTTATACTTGTCAGCCTGTCTCCAAACATTTTCTGATTGCGGTTCAACACCGCCTTTTGCACAGAATACACCGATCGCTCCGTCAAGCACTCTGAGTGAACGCTCAACTTCTACGGTGAAATCAACATGCCCCGGTGTGTCAATGATATTGATACGATGCTCGAGAGCTCCCGGTGCAGGTTTTGTCTCCTTCTGAAGGGTCCAATGGCAAGTTGTAGCGGCAGAAGTGATAGTAATACCACGCTCCTGCTCCTGCTCCATCCAGTCCATGGTGGCAGAGCCGTCATGGGTCTCACCGAGCTTATAATTCACACCGGTGTAGAAAAGGATACGCTCGGAAAGTGTCGTCTTACCGGCGTCAATATGCGCCATAATACCGATATTTCTTGTGCGCTCCAGTGGATATTCTCTTCCAGCCAAAGTCTTTCCTCCTGATTAGAATCTGTAATGTGCAAATGCCTTGTTGGCTTCTGCCATCTTGTGCATGTCTTCTTTTCTCTTTACGGATGAACCAGTCTCATTTGCTGCATCCATAATCTCATTGGCCAGTCTGTCTTCCATAGTCTTCTCACTTCTCTTACGTGAGAACATGGTAAGCCAACGAAGGCCAAGAGCCTGACGTCTTTCAGGTCTTACTTCCATAGGTACCTGATAAGTAGCGCCGCCGACTCTTCTTGCCTTAACTTCAAGAGTTGGCATGATATTGTTCATGGCTTGCTCAAAAACGTCGAGAGCAGGCTTACCTGTCTTTTCCTCGACCTTTGCAAACGCACCATAAACGATCTTCTGCGCTACGCCCTTCTTACCATCCAACATGATGTTGTTGATAAGCTTTGTTACGATAATGCTTCCGTACAGCGGATCCGCCAGTACTTCTCTTTTTGGGGTATGTCCTTTACGTGGCACGTTTCTTCCCTCCTTAACTAAAAAATTAAATCATCGGTACTCACATGTGATGTGTTCATGCCGGACATAATAGAATTTATTTGATGAGAATAATAATTATTATCCGGCCATCATTCAATTGTAAGTTTTGGTCTTCAGACGAAGACCTGAGTTAGGATCATCGGCTGATTATTTCTTAACCTTAGGTCTCTTTGCGCCGTATTTAGAACGAGCCTGCTTACGGTCTGCAACACCTGCGGTATCGAGTGTGCCTCTGATGATGTGGTATCTGGTACCAGGAAGGTCCTTTACACGACCGCCTCTGATAAGAACAACGCTATGCTCCTGAAGGTTGTGTACTTCGCCAGGGCTGTAGCTTGTTACTTCGATACCGTTGGAAAGACGTACTCTGGCAATCTTTCTAAGAGCTGAGTTAGGCTTCTTAGGGGTTGCTGTCTTAACTGCTGTACAAACGCCTCTCTTCTGTGGTGAAGGTGAGTCGGTTGTCTTCTTTCTCAGAGAGTTGTAGTTCTTCTGAAGAGCAGGAGCAGTTGACTTCTTTACAGATGTCTCTCTTCCTTTTCTAACCAATTGATTAAATGTCGGCATATTATTCTCCTTTCTGATGAATTTTGCACAACAAAAACGTGCGCTTTTTAGCGCGTGCTTTGCTATTATATTTAAATATAGTGGGGTTGTCAACCGATTTTTAAGCTGAAAATGTAAGTTTTTTGTTCTTTCCTACTGACCGCATGACATGGTCAGGAAATAAACTTTCTCAGCTCCGGCTTCTTTGAGCGTGCGTGCGCACGAATTGACGGTCGCCCCGGACGTGAAAATATCATCCACGATAAGGATGTTCTTGTAAAGAAGCGTCTGAGCCTCACTGTTTACGGCAAATGCCCCGCTGACATTCGGTATCCTCTTATCCGGTTCAATGTCTTTCTGCGGTGCGGTCTTTACGCTTCTTACGAGGCACTCCGTTATCACCGGAATCTCCGGATGACCTTCCCCGGCACAGAATCCGGCAAATTTGACCGCCAAAAGCTCCGCCTGATTAAACCCGCGTTCTCTCTTTCTCGAAGGATGGAGCGGGACCGGAATTATGGCGTCGATCTGCCATTCTTCAAGCATTCTGCCGAAACGCCTGGCAGCTTCGTATGCAAGGAAATCCGCATTGTCTCTGCGTCCGCGGAACTTATAGTCATATATGATATTTCTGGCCGGTTCATTGTGGTTCATGAGCGCCACACCGCCGTCAAAATCCCTCTTTTTATCGCGGCAGTCACTGCACAGCCCGCCATCCTCTTCGACGGGTTTAGAGCAAACAGGGCACCTTGGTCCGTCGATAAAATCAAGTTTCTTATAGCATGCGCTGCAGATATACGGATTGTCATCTCCCGTGAAGCCCGTTTCCGCGCGTATTCCGGCAAGAAGATTTCCTCGTTTCGGCAGATCCTCGTCATGGTTTCTGACACGTGCCCTGACCAGGATCTGCCCGCATATAGGGCATACCCTCGGATACAGCATATTAAGCAAAGATTCCTTAAGGCTTCCCATTTAATGCACTCTGCCTTTCATTTCCACGATTCTCTCTTTAAGTCCGGAATAACGTTTTGTCTCTCTTACGTTGTCTATCATGCCGTGGACAGATGCTGCCCGTCCGACGACGCAAACGCACTGTTTTGCCCTGGTTACGGCCGTGTAAAGCACATTTCTGTTCATCAGCACCTGAGGGCCGGTAAGAAGCGGCAGCACAACAGCCGGGTACTCGCTTCCCTGCGCCTTGTGAATGGTCGCGGCGTACGCCAGCACCAGTTCATCAAGGTCGTCCTGCTCATATATGACGTATTTGCCGTCATCAAAACGCACCTCTGTCAGGTGGTTATATTCGTTGATCTTCTCTACGATTCCGATGTCTCCGTTGAAGACGCCCTTGCCTGTTTCGTATACAAATCCGTTGCCCGTCTTGAGTTCCCACTCGAGCTCGTAGTTGTTCTTGATATGCATGACTTTATCGCCCTCTCTGAGGATAAAGTCGCGTACTGCAAGCTCCTTCTTGGCTCTGTCAGGCGGGTTAAGATTCTCCTGAAGATATGTGTTGATACGTTCAACTCCCAATGGGCCTTTTTTCACCGGCGTAAGCACCTGAATATCCCTGACAGGCGCATTTACGTATCCGGGAAGCTTGTCTCTTACCAGGCCCAGGAGTGCCTTCAGAATGGCCTCGGGATTCTCCCTCTGGATAAAAATAAAGTCCTTGCTGTCAGGACGCAGCTGCATGTGCTCGCCGCGGTTGATCATATGAGCATTGACTACGATATCGCTCTGCTCCGCCTGGCGGAATATCTTCGTCAGCTTGATCGTTGTAAAGCATCCTGAATCTATTATATCTTTGAGAACATTGCCGGGTCCGACGGATGGAAGCTGGTCTACATCGCCTACCAGGATCACTCTTGTTCCGGGCGCAATGGCTCTGACAAATGCATTCATCAGGAAGATGTCGACCATCGACATCTCGTCAACGATAATGAGATCGGCCTCAAGGGGATTCTCCTCGTTCCGATCAAATCTCGCGCCTTTTGATGTGTCCTCAAGCTCACCTGAAAGCTCCAGCATCCTGTGAAGAGTCCTTGCCTCCCAGCCGGTCGCCTCGGTCATTCTTTTCGCGGCGCGGCCTGTCGGCGCGGCAAGAAGGATGTTTTCGTATTCGTTCTGGAAATATCTGATGATCGCGTTTATTGTGGTCGTTTTTCCCGTTCCGGGGCCACCCGTGATCACAAGAACTCCCGAGTTGGCAGCCAGCTCAATGGCGTGCTTTTGCATCTCGTCCAGTTCGATATCTCCGTCGTGCTCTATCTGTTCGATCCTTCTGCTGATCTCATCGGAGCTTATCTTGCCCTTGCGGTTCAGCTTCCAAAGCATTGCCGCCGTGTTTAGCTCGGTGTAATAGTAATGCGAATAGAAGACCTGTCTGCCTTCCTCGGTCTCCTTGAGAACGAGTTTGCAGTCGATTGCCAGGTCCATCGTGCAGCGCTCAATATCGGCCATCTCGATGTCCGCGATATCATCCACGGTCAGCGGCTGAAGCGTATTCATGACACGCTCTTTAAGCTCCGCATCCGGCAAATAAACATGCCCCTCGCCGGCAGCCTGGACCAGCGTATGCGTAATGCAGCTCTTGATCCTGAAATCAGACGATGGCGAGATACCAACGGCAAAAGCGATCTCGTCCGCCTTTCTGAAGCCGATCCCGGTGATGTCATCTGCCAGCCGATACGGGTTGGTTCTTATCAGATCGATAACGTCCGCACCATATTGGTTATAAAGTTTGACCGATATGGAGTTCGATATGCCGTAGTCGCCCAGTGTGATCAGTATCGATCTGAGTTCGCGTTTTTCTTCCTGCTGGATCGCTATCTCCTGCGCTTTCTTCAGGGAAATGCCTTTTATCTCAGCCAGACGCTCCGGTTCCTCATCGATGATCCTGAGCGCGTCGTCGCCGAATTTTTCAACGATCCTTTTGGCAGTTACTCCGCCGATCCCTTTGATCGCGCCGCTTCCGAGGTATCTTTCTATCGAGGCGATATCCTCAGGCACGATCTGTTCGCAGTGATCTACCTTGAACTGCTCGCCGTAACTGGAATGGTTGACGAACTCACCGGTCAGTCTGACATATTCGCCCTCTTCGACATAATGAAAAACGCCTACGCATACTGTTTCGCACCCGTTGTTCTCCAGGTTCAGTACGGTGTAGCCGTTATCATCGTTCCGATATATGATTTTGTCAACGTATCCCTTTATCTCTTCCAATCCAGTCAAAATCGGCGGGATAAAGCCCTGTTCTGGCAATCCCGCCGCCTGTTTCCTTACTGTCCGATAGATGTGTCGCCGCCAAGATATTCGATGAACATGCCGGTTCCAATTGCAACTGCGAGCATAGGATCCTCTGCTGTCATGGCATTTATGCCGATACGGTCTTCGATAATGTCTTCCAGACCTCTGAGCAGGCATCCGCCTCCGGTCATTACAATGCCTCGATCTGCGATATCCGCTGCCAGCTCAGGTGGTGTCTTCTCAAGAACCTCATGGACTGCTTCAACGATCTGCGCAACCGGCTCTCTCAAAGCTTCTTCTGTCTCCGTTGAGGTGACCGTCACCTTACGTGGAAGACCTGAAACGAGGTTACGTCCTCTTACTTCCATCGTTGCTTCCTCACCTGAAGGGTAACATGTTCCTATCTTGATCTTGATCTCCTCAGCCATACGTTCGCCGATAAGGAGATTGTGTTTCTTTCTCATGTACTTAACGATAGCATCGTCGAAGTCATCTCCCGCGATCTTTACAGATGTGCTTGCTACAACACCGCCAAGAGAAATAACGGCAATATCAGTCGTGCCGCCGCCGATATCAACGATCATATTGCCGCAAGGCTTCGTGATGTCAACGCCTGCACCGATCGCTGCTGCGATAGGCTCCTCGATAACAGCAACCTCTCTTGCGCCTGCCTGGTAAGCTGCATCTTCAACTGCCTTCTTCTCGACCTCGGTTACACGGCTCGGAACGCAAACGCTTATTCTCGGCTTCTTGAAAGTTCTGCGGCCGATCGCCTTCTGAATGAAGTGCTTAAGCATCTTCTCGGTTACCGTGTAATCCGAAATAACGCCCTGGCGGAGCGGTCTGATCGCTACAATATTTGCCGGGGTCCTGCCGATCATCTTTCTGGCTTCTTCCCCGATCGCAACTATCTTCTTAGTGTCCCTGTCAAATGCTACAACTGAGGGCTCTTTTAATACAACGCCCTTGCCTGAGATATATACAAGAACGCTGGCTGTACCTAAATCAACTCCGATATCTGAACCTGCCATATATATTCCTTCCGAAAATGAATCTTACTCTCTGATAAACGCCACTATGCCACTTTACTGGATCGTGACTGAACAATTATATACTGCAGAGGGCTTTTTTTCAATACACTTGGTGCAAGCTTTTTTTGAACATTCTATGTACTATTTGACGAATTCAAACCGTCCCTTTATAATGATTGCAAAAAATAAAAGAAGGGTGTAAACCACTGAAATGAACGACTATAACAACGAACAATTTGACGAAGAATTCGCCGATGATACGAAATCTCAAAGCAATAGTAAAAAGGGTCTGACGCCCGGAATGCGAAGCACACTTATTTCGATAGGTGCTTTGATCCTGATCATGGCTGTTTGCTTCATCTACTCCAGCATCAAAACCAAGAACGGCGATCAGAAGCAGCCTATGGCAGACGGTCTTTATACAAGCGCAGGAACGCTCTTTGAGGGCTCATCTGTCTGGACCGAGAGCAAAGAAGACCTCCAGCTGTCTATGGAGCTTTTTGCAAAGACGACAGGTGTTGAGCCATATTTTCTGGACCTCACCGGAGCAGGAATATTTACTGAAGCAGATATCAATGCAAAAGCCGAGGAATTCTATGGTGAGAAGTTCTCCGACCAGGGACACATCCTGACCGTTTTCTATGACACAGGTGATAACTTTATAGTTGCTTCCCATGTCGGCACAGACGCGGCAGTCGTAATCGACGACAAATCACTTGAATATATCAACCAGAACATCGCATCGATGTATCCGCACGTTAAGGAAGACCAGAAATGTGATGTATGGCCTGTTGTTTACGCTCAAAGCGCCGATTCCATCATGACTCCGGAAACTGACAAGAAGCTCATCCTCATCGTTATCATCGTTATCATAATTGCTTTCGGTATGTTTAAAGTTGTCCGCAAGAGAAGCGGCGATGATGACTACAATCCGTATTTCTGACAGCATCTTGCGCATATAAAAATTAAGGGGCTGCGCCGTGTGCGCAGCCCCTTTTGTTTTGTCTGTTGTTGATTATTTGATCAGCATATTCAGGATTCCGATTCCGTCTCCTACTGCCATGAACGCCGGAGCAAATACCAGTGATACAATGGTCATCAGCTTGATCAGAATGTTGATCGACGGGCCTGATGTGTCCTTGAACGGATCGCCTACAGTATCGCCGACAACTGCAGCCGCGTGAGCTCCGGATCCTTTGCCGCCGAACTTACCGCCTTCAATATACTTCTTGGCATTGTCCCAGGCACCGCCCGAATTTGACATGAATATTGCAAGCAGAACACCGGTGATCAATGAACCTGCAAGTGTTCCTCCCAATGCTCTTACGCCGAGAATAAATCCTATTGCTATCGGTGCGGCAATAGCAATGACGCCGGGTACGATCATCTGTCTGAGTGCGGCATTTGTCGAGATGGCAACACATGTCTTGTAGTCAGGACTTGCTTTGCCTTCCAGGATACCCGGTATCTCTCTGAACTGACGGCGTACTTCCTCTATCATATGGTTAGCTGCCTCGGATACAGAAGACATCGTAAGTGCTGTGAAAATGAATGTCAGCATACCGCCAATGAACAGTCCGATCGTAACGTCGCTTGAAAGGATATCAACTGTCAGATGTCCGCTGCCCATGTACTGGTCAACCTTATCGGAGTAGGAAGTGAAAAGAGCCAAAGCCGTAAGGGCTGCGCTTCCGATCGCAAATCCTTTTCCGATCGCAGCAGTCGTATTACCAACTGAGTCAAGTTTGTCTGTTATGTTACGTACGCCTTCTTCAAGGCCGCTCATTTCTGCGATTCCGCCCGCATTGTCCGCGATAGGGCCATATGCGTCAACTGCTACCGTAATGCCTGTTGTTGAGAGCATTCCTACTGCTGCAAGAGCAATTCCGAATACTCCGCCGCCCGGGTTCTTCGTTCCTCCCATAACAAGGAACGATACCATAATACCAACGCATATGAGAATGATCGGAAGCAGGGTCGATCTCATGCCGACCGAGATTCCGCTGATGATAGTTGTCGCCGAGCCCGTCTGTGAAGCGTCTGCGATTTCCTTAACGAATTTGTATTTGTCAGATGTATAAACTTCTGTCAACGTACCGATCAGCAGTCCTACGATGATTCCGGCAATTATTGCGATGGCCGGTCCGATATCGTGCAATCCGAAAATAGAGAAAAGAACAGAGCCAACAATAACTACTGCCGCAGAAACATATGTACCTGCATTCAGCGCTGCCTGCGGATTGCCGTCCTTCTTGGTACGAACAAAGAATGTTCCGATGATAGATGCGATAAGTCCAAGTGCTGAAACGAGTACCGGGAATATTACATATGGGCTGCCAATAACATTGCCTTGATTATTCTTGGTAGCAAATACAACACCCAGCGTGATCGCGGAAATAAGTGAGCCGACATAGCTCTCGAAAAGGTCCGCGCCCATTCCCGCAACGTCACCTACATTATCACCAACGTTATCTGCGATAACGGCCGGATTACGCGGGTCATCCTCAGGGATGCCTGCTTCAACTTTGCCGACAAGGTCTGCGCCAACGTCTGCTGCCTTGGTATAGATACCACCGCCCACACGTGCAAAAAGTGCGATGGATGAAGCTCCCAGGCTGAAGCCGAACATAACGTCAACATTTCCTGTCAGGAAATAGATCGCGCTGACGCCGAAGCATCCAAGTCCTGCAACGCACATGCCCATTACAGTGCCGCCCTTGAAGGCAACGCCTAAGGCTTCATTCATTCCGCCGTGCCTTGCTGCAGCTGCCGTTCTTACGTTGGCCCTGGTCGCAACCGTCATTCCGAAAAAGCCGGCAAGTACTGAAAAGAGTGCTCCTGCAAGGAAGCACAGTGCAGTCACCCAGCCGAGTCCCGGAACGAAGCCGATAATGAGTCCCAAAACAGCTACGAAAATTACAAGGATCTTGTACTCTGAAAACAAAAATGCCTTCGCACCGTCCGAAATAGCTTTCGCGATCTCCTTCATTCGATCAGTGCCGGCATCCTTCTTAGATACGGTCACCGCCAGTATAAGCGCATAGATGAGTGCAAAAACACCTGCACCTATTCCGCACCACAACAGCGGCTTCCAGTCCATTGATGTTAACATCTTTTACCCCCTCTTAAGTTAAGATGTGTATGACATGACGCACTCGCGCCATGTTTTTGTAACTTAATAGTACACCCTTATGCCGAAATAACAACCCATCGTTACTACTTTAACATTTGAAAGAGTGCAAAAAGGTGCTCGCAAAATTTGGAGCACCTTTTAAGTTTGTCCTTCTATGGTCCGACTTGCGGATTATTCCATAGCGTTAACAGCCTGAGCCATGCGAGAAACCTTACGAGCGGTCATGTTCTTATGATATACGCCCTTGGTTGCTGCCTTGTCCAGTTCAGCTGTTGCAAGACGTAATGCTTCCTGTGCAGCAGCCTTGTCGCCTGCTTCGATTGCAGCATATACCTTCTTAATGAAAGTCTTAACACGAGACTTGATGGCCTTATTTCTTTCGGTCTTCTTCTCTGCTACTAAAACTCTCTTCTTAGCTGATTTAATGTTAGCCATTTTTTACCTCCACATTTCTATGAAAGCCATGTTCGCCTCTCGGCCCTGAGAGAGTGTGGACCTTGAAGCTCTACGGCTGGACGTTCCGCGGACTTGGCCCGTCACAGCGAAAGATATTTTAAGGCATCATATTCTTATTGTCAACGGCAAATACGTTTTTATTAAAGAACACTCTTCCGATTTTCTTGAATCTTTTGTGAATTTGTTGTTCACTTATTGAATTGGCTTCACATATTGTTCTATAATCCTCAATATTATAAATAAAAGGTGATTGATATGCTTCAATTAAAGAATATAGTTAAAGACTATCCGGCCGGATCAGGCACAGTTCATGCACTGAAAGGCATTTCATTAGATTTCAGGAAGAGCGATTTTGTATCTATCCTGGGACCGTCAGGCTGCGGCAAGACGACCCTTCTGAATATTATCGGCGGACTTGATCAGTATACGACCGGCGACCTTGTGATCAACGGAGTATCGACCAAAGCTTACAAGGACCGCGATTGGGACACCTACAGGAATCATTCCATCGGATTTGTTTTCCAGACTTACAATCTGATCCCGCATCAGAACGTTCTTTCCAATGTTGAGCTTGCCCTCACTCTTTCCGGCGTCGGCAAAGCAGAAAGGCGCCGCCGCGCCAAAGAAGCCCTGGAGGCAGTCGGCCTTGGCGACCAATTAAGGAAGAAACCTTCTGAAATGTCGGGCGGTCAGATGCAGCGTGTGGCCATCGCCCGTGCTCTTGTAACCAACCCGGATATTATTCTCGCTGATGAGCCGACCGGCGCACTGGATACCGAGACGAGCATCCAGGTCATGGATATCCTGAAAGAGGTTTCCAAAGACCGCCTCGTCATCATGGTTACGCATAACCCTGACCTTGCCGAGCGCTATTCCACAAGGATCATCAATATGCTTGACGGCCTTATCACCGGTGATTCCCGTCCTGTTACTCCTGAGGAAGTGGCTAAGATGCAGGCAGAGGACGCCGCTGTTCTTGCCGATTCAGGCAAGAAGCGCTCCGGGAAGCCTTCGATGTCTTTGGGAACTTCATTTGCTCTTTCCCTCAAGAACCTTTTCTCCAAGAAGGGAAGGACTATTCTTACGGCATTCGCAGGCAGTATCGGCATTATCGGAATTGCGCTGATTCTGTCCGTATCCGAAGGAACCACGGCTTATATCAATGATGTTCAGGAAGATACTCTGACATCATATCCGATCACGCTTGAGCGTTCGACCATCTCTCTTTCATCGCTTATGAAGACCTTCATGGGCCGTGAGCCGAGCGGCGAGGAGGAGCTGGATCAGAACCGGATCTTTGAGCGCTCTGCTCTTTTCGATATGATGAGCGCGACCAGCCATCTGGAGACCGAAGAGAACGACCTTGCTTCATTTAAGAAGTTCCTGGAGGCGAAGCTGGAAGACGATTCTTCGGAGAAATCCCTTTACGATGCGATCAGCGGCATTCGTTATACATATGATCTGCCGCTCGTTGTTTATACGCAGAACATCGACGGCGGCATTACCCACGCGGACACCGTCGAGCACCTTTCCAATATCATGGCCAAATACATGGGCATGAACTACGACACAGAGGCCATGGGCGGCAACGTTCTCATGAATTCGTACGCCACCAATATGTCTGATTCAGTTAACATGTGGTGTGAGATGCTCCCGGGCAAAGACGGCTCGCTCGTCAGCGACGTGCTCAAGGATCAGTACGATTTGATCTACGGCAGCTGGCCGAACGATTACGATGAGATCGTGCTTCTTGTCGGCAAACGCAACGAGCTTGACGACCTGACACTTTACGCTATGGGCCTGATCTCAGATGATGAAATTGAAGAGATAATGGATGATGTGGATGACGATGATGAGAGACGCCAGCGAAAGAGCTGGTCTTTCGAGGAAGTCTGCGGCCGCACCTACCGCGTTGTCTTCAACTCCGACTGCTACTCATATGATGAGAAGACCGGCTTCTATACCGATCTCAGGAAGAGCGATGCCGGAATGAAATATCTTTATGATAACGGCATGGATCTTAAGATCTCCGGAATCATCAGGGCCAATGAGGACGCCTCCTCATCCATGCTCTCCGGCTCGATCGCATACACCAGCAAACTGACCGAGCACATCATCGAAGAGTCCCGCTCATCTGCTGCCATCGACGCGCAGATCGCCGATCCTTCGACCGACATCCTTACCGGTCTTCCTTTCCAGGAAAATACCGGCAACCTCAAGGACGATGTCAAGGCTGATGAGTTCCGCTCTTACATAGACGGGTTGAGTGATAGCGAAAAGGCCCTCAAATATGTTGAGATAATGAGCATCCCATCTGAGGATTTTGTGGCCGAGAATGTTGATAATGCTCTCTTTGCAATGACGCGTGAAGATAAAGAGGACACAATGGTCACTGCTCTTGTCGAACAAATGGGCATGGATGAGTCCACCGTTCTTAACTACGTTCAGAACATGAGCGATGAGGACATGGATTCCATCTTCGAGCAAATGATCGGCGAGCAGGTCAAGATGCAGTACGCTGCGAGCGTCGCAGAGCAGATGGCCATGGTTCCCGATGAGCAGAAAGTCATGATGCTTGATATGGCAATGGCCGATTACACCGACGCTGAATGTGCGCGCTACTACGATGAGATCCTGACCTTCTCGGATTCCACATATGATGATAATCTGCTGGAGCTCGGTTATGTAGACATCAACGATCCAGCGACTATCAATATCTATGCATCGTCATTTGAGAACAAAGATTACATACAGTCGATCATCGACGAATACAACGAAGGTCTGGATGAACTCGAGAAGATCAAATACACCGACTATGTAGGCATCGTTCTGAGTTCTGTCACCACGATCATCGACGCGATCACCTATGTCCTGATCGCTTTCGTAGCTATCTCGCTAATCGTATCGTCCATAATGATCGGTGTTATCACGCTGATTTCCGTTCAGGAGCGCACGAAGGAGATCGGTATTCTCCGCGCGATCGGCGCTTCAAAGAAGAATGTTGCCGGACTTTTCAATGCTGAGACCCTCATCATCGGTTTCATCTCCGGCGTGATCGGCGTCGGTGTCACAGTGATTCTGTGCGTACCCATTAATCTGATACTGCGTGCTCTGACGAAGATCCAGGCGCTGCGTGCCTTCCTTCCATGGCAGGCCGCTCTCATCCTGATCGCGATCTCGATGCTGCTGACATTGATCGCCGGCATCATCCCGTCGAAGAGTGCCGCCAAGAAAGACCCTGTCGTCGCGCTCAGAACCGAATAAGTTACTTACACCCCGGAAATGTTTCCGGGGTGTTTTTATGTGCGGATTCCGTTTTTGATTTCCGTTTTTGATCGTTCGATTCTCCCCCAGGTGGCCGCAAACGTTGATTTTTCGTTCGCGCTGGCGAAGCGTCTTTCCATTTTTGCTGGACTTCCATTCATTTTACTTCTAATGCGTGCGAACTTTCTCCCGTCAGCCCCTGAATTGCCTATAAATACGTCGAGGCTGGCGAAATATTTGCAAGCAAAAAGGCGCTTCCGCGAAAGGAAACGCCTTTTGATCATTTTAGACAATGTCTGTTTCGCCAACCACCCTGCACAAATGGTTATTCTTCGTTAGAGGGGGAGAATCGATAATACGAAAATGCGGTGACAGACTCTCAAAATGGGATGACGCTTACAGTTTTCTTCCGGAAAGCTGCTCAAATTTCTTAAGGAGTGCCTCGTGCGCCTCTTCGAGGTCATCAATATCTGCGACCGTCATCTCCATCGGGCACATACCGTCTTTCGTGCGATTGATAATGTACGGCACGAGCTGTCCGTACTCGAATGGAATACCGTATTTTTCAAGTGTCTCGGCGCCTTTTTCGGAGAGGACCTCGGCGTATACTTCCTTTATGCCTGCGAGTGCAAATAGCATTGCCGCAGCTTTTCCGACTATTATATCGGCAGCCTGGTATCCGCAAACATCAGCTCCGGATGCGATCACTTCCAGCATCGGCGCGATGCCCTTCTTATCGTTAATTATTATGTTGTCGCCATTAGTGAGAACCAGTGAATGACCGGTTAAGATTGATTTATCCATTTTGTCTCCCCAATAGATTATTTCAAGCGGTGCCCGCAAGCCGCTGTCGCGCCTTGCTCCACGGCTGTCGCCGTATGAAAAAGAGCATTTGCACAGTCTCGCGAACAAGTTCGCGGCTCTGTGCAAATGCTCTTTTTCGCACCGCTTGTAGCTTGCGTGCGGATAACAGGAGTTGAACCTGCATGAGTGTTACCTCACATGGACCTGAACCATGCGCGTCTGCCTATTCCGCCATATCCGCATGTTACCTTTCTCAAGGCACTTTGGTATATTATCACAAGGGCTTTGCTATGTCAAAGCTTTTTCTGCGAAGAAACTCAATTTCTGTCAGCTGTTTCTGAGTATGTACTCTTCAATATTTTTAGGATTTGCCGTGCGCAGTATGTTGGTCATCTGACCGTTCTTTCGTGTCGGGTTCTGGACCGGTTGGCTGAGAACGATTTTGGACTGCGCGCCCGCGCCGCACGCGATGATGCTTTGAATTTCTTCCATTATCAGCACGTTATATAGACCCTCTCGGCCGTCCCTCGCATAGCCGACATTTTCAAAGTTTCCGGCGATTCCCTTTTGCCGGTAAAGATAATACGGATGCATTCCCTGCACACGTGCGGAATGTGCCGCTGCCTCTATCATGGCCGCTATTTCCTCGCTGTGTGCATAGCGGGACTGATTCAATGCCGCGGTCCTTTTTATCGCAAGCGAATGCACCGTCAGGCTGTCAGGACCGAGCGCTTCGATCTGCCTCAGCGTGTCTTCCATATCGGCAAGCGTCTCGCCGGGAAGTCCCGCGATTATATCCATATTTATGTTGTCAAAGCCCATTTCACGGGCCAGTGCGAACGCCTGCAAAATCTGCCCGACCATGTGCTTTCTGCCTATCACGTCGAGGGTCTTCTGCTGCATGCTCTGCGGGTTGATCGAGATGCGGCTCACGCGGTGATCAAGCGCCACCTGAAGCTTGTCCCTGTCGATGCTGTCCGGCCTTCCCGCCTCCAGCGTAAACTCACAGACTGAGTCCATATCAAAGTTCTCGTCCACGCAGGCAAGAAGCTTCTCAAGCTGGCCGGCACAAAGCGTTGTCGGAGTCCCGCCGCCTATGTAAACAGTTGAAAGATGGCGTCCTTTCTGTTCGTCTGCTTTGCGCCTTAGCTCTCCGCACAAAGCGTCCACATAAGCATCCACGCGGCCCGAATAATCCGCGATCGCGCCCGAGCTGAACGAACAATAAGAGCATATGCTTGGGCAGAATGGTATCCCTATGTACAGGCTGTACGTGTCAGCCGCAGATCTCCCTGCAAGGGCTCTTCGTATAACGCCCTGCTCGGCCTCGGCAACATCCCAGGCAAGATCAGCTTTCTCTTCGGACACCATGCGCTCATGCCTGAACCAGGCGGCAAACTCCGCCTTACTCATCCCGGCCACAAGCTGCCCGGTTGCAAGTTTTGTCGGTCGCACGCCCGTCAGTATCCCCCACGGGAGGCTCTTTCCGGCAAAAGAAGAAAGCACCCTGTAAAGTGCTCTTTCGACCTCAAGTTTATCGGGATCCGCGTCGACCATCACAGAAAGGTCCTGCTTAGCCGAACGCACCCATATCGCCGCCTGCTGCTCCTCATCAAGGAGCGACGCCACGTCCTCATCCGGCCAGAAGGCCTTCACCATATGATAAGAATTGTATCTGTATGTTTCCGCGTTGCAAATTACTTCTATCATCAGTCGATTCCCCTGAAATGGTGCCCGCGCGACGAATTCGGCACAGCCAGGCGCTCCTTAGCGCAGCCAAGCACCGTCCTTACCTCCTCAGCGCCCTCGACCGTAAAGTCAATAAGATAATTGCCCCATGACAGGCTATCTGGTTTATCGGTCATGCTCACGGGCTGCGCCTGATAGATCGTGTTCAGGCAGAGCCGGCATTCATTAACAGAAAGGAAAGCGTCGCCCTTATCATCGGCAAATCTCCGCACGCAGCGTTCCCCGCAGCGGCCGCCGTTGTTGAGGTTCATACACTGCGCGGTCAGCATCACCGGCTGATGGCCGTAAAGTTTGTATATGAAGCGGTCCTTTCCTAGCCCGCTCTCTTTGGCAAGTCGCAGCGCCTCATCGTCGGTCAGCTCATCGCTGAGCATATATATCGTGCCCGGGAATACCGCCTCATAAAAAGCAATCGCCTCCGGATTGTACGCATACATAAACGCATCGCCGATGACCTGCCCTTTGTAGTCCGCCGCCTTAAGCATTCCGAGCTCATCGACTGATTTGACGCACACGCCGTCGAATGCGGATATTGCACTCATAAGCTCTTTCAGCACCTCGCTGTCCTTCTGCCTTGCAACGTCGGGCAAGGCCAGCCAGACTTTTCGGCCGCCACCTGCCAGCGGCGCCGGATCAACGCCCGCCAGAAAGCATGCATAATCGATCACATATGTCCCCGTCTGCAGCACGTCGGCATCCAGTGCGGCGCGCAGCTGTTCTTCAGTTTTTACTCTGATATAAAAATTCATCTTCTGTATCTGTCGGCGATATTCGCCTTAAGTTCATCCATTGCTCTGCGTCTGAGCTCGTTTAATTCGCTCATCGGAAGGAACACGCCTTCGTCCATGTCGCACGTTACCTCAAGCGTCAGGCCGCTTCCACCGGTCTTTCCCATTTTCTCAAGAACGTCAGCCGGCCCGGTCGCCTTCCTGGCCGCTGCCTGCACGGTCCCGCCTTCCACGCTCACGGATACCTCACCGCCGCCGCTTACGCAGCTAAGCACTATCGTCAAAGGCTCACCGATGTGCGCCGTGACATGAGCCGTGGCCTCTCTGGTGATCTCAGGCTCGATTATCTTCTCTCTGATCTCGTCGATCAGCTGATTGTTTCTGGTTCTGTATACCTCGGCACCGGCTTTGATCTTCTTGAATTCTTTGCCGTTAAGTGTCAGTTGAGTTCCGGCCGCTGCGCTTACGGGGCTTGTAAGTTCGACGCCCTCTGCCCGGTCCTGCGCCCCGCGTATCTCAAGCACGTCCTGCGCGTTCACAGCCCGTTCAAGACTGATCATGACCTTCGGCGGTTCGACTTTGCTTACCTTTCCGACCATCACGCCTGTGTGATTCGGCCGTCTGTCGGCAAACATCGCCTGCCCGTTCTTCCTGTAATAGTATCCGTTTGAGAATCCGCCCCTGTTGTATATATCCTGCATATCCAGGATCATTTTCTCGATCACAGAATCGTCCCAGCGGCCTTCAAGATACATGTCTCTTGCCCTTCTGTACGCGTCAGTCGTCGCCGCAACGTACTCTGGCTTTTTCATGCGTCCTTCGATCTTGAATGAATCGATCCCCGCATCGATCAGCTCCGGCAATTCGCGCAGCGTACACATATCCTTAAGGCTCAGAATATAGGCCTTGCTCTTTCGGTCAATCTCGTAGCATTGTCTGCACGGCTGCGCGCAGCGTCCGCGATTGCCGCTTCTGCCGCCGATAAATGAACTCATCAGGCATTTGCCCGAGTAAGCAAAACACATCGCTCCGTGAACGAAGCTCTCTATCTCAATATCTGTCGCGTTTTTGATCTGTTTTATCTCTTCAAGCGACAGTTCCCTCGCCGGAACCACGCGCGTAAAACCGCAGTCCTTGAGGAACGATGCGCCCCACCTCGATGACACGCTCATCTGGGTCGAACCGTGAAGCGGAAGGTCCGGATACGCCTCGTGCAAAACCTTAGCCACGCCCATATCCTGCACGATCACGCCGTCCACGCCCGCCGAGTAGTAAGGCCTCATATATTCGCTGAGCTGCCCTATCTCATCAGTCTTAAGAAGCGTGTTTACCGCCATGTAAAGTTTTGCCCCGTACAGATGGCAGAAGTCTATCGCCCGAAGCATCTCCTCCGGCCCGAAATTGCCCGCAAATGCCCTCGCCGAATAAAGGCTCCCGCCTACATACACAGCGTCTGCGCCCGCCTTTACCGCAGCCTCCAGCGCCTCTATCGTGCCCGCCGGTGCCAGTATCTCAGGTATTCTTTTTTCATTATAATAACGACTCATGCATTGAATTGTAGAGTTCGCCCGCCCAGATGTCAAGACATGTGAATTGTCGGTGTCTTCTCTTATCTGCTCTTGAATAATCGGCCCCCGGAATCTATAATAGAAAAAAACTTAAGGAGGCCCTCATGAGTTACGCTGATAAAGTTTTTATAGATATGTGTACCGACATCCTCGAGAATGGCACAAGCACCGAAGGCGAGAAGGTTCGCCCTGTCTGGGAAGACGGAACCCCTGCTTATACGATCAAGAAATTCTGCCAGGTTAACCGTTACAATCTTGCCGAAGAATTTCCCGCACTGACGCTGCGTAAGACCCCTATCAAGAGCTGCACCGACGAAATGCTCTGGATCTGGCAGAAGAAGTCCAACAACATCAACGACCTCGGAAGCCACGTCTGGGACGAATGGGCTGATGAGACTGGCTCCATCGGCAAAGCGTACGGCTACCAGATGAGCGTTAAGCACCAGTACGCAGAAGGCATGTTCGACCAGGTTGACCGCGTGATCTGGGACCTTAAGAACAACCCGTACAGCCGCCGTATTCTGACCAACATCTACGTTCATCAGGATCTTCACGAGATGCATCTGTATCCTTGCGCATACAGCATGACCTTCAACGTTACCAAGAAGCCGGGCGATGACAAGCTCGTCCTTAACGGCATCCTGAACCAGCGTTCTCAGGACATCCTTGCCGCCAACGCATGGAATGTATGCCAGTACTCTGTTCTCCTTCACATGATCGCGCAGGTATGCGACATGCAGGTCGGTGAATTCGTACACGTGATAGCAGACTGCCATATCTACGACCGCCATATTCCGATCATCAAGGAACTTATCAAACGCGAACCGTACCCGGCACCTAAGTTCTGGCTGAATCCGGACATCCACAACTTCTACGATTTCACGAAGGACGATGTTCGCCTCGATGATTACATGGCAGGGCCGCAGATTCTGAACATCCCGATCGCTGTCTGAGGTACGCGCATGAAGCTGATAGTAGCAGTTGACAGAAACTGGGCCATTGGCAAGGATGGGGGACTATTGGTCAGCATCCCTGAGGACATGAAGTTTTTCCGTGAAACGACCAAAGGCGCGACCGTCATAATGGGACGCAAAACTCTGGAAAGCTTCCCGGGAGGCAAGCCGCTTAAGGGCCGCACCAATATCGTCATCACGTCCGACACGTCTTACCGTGCAGGCGAAGAGAACGAATGGCCTGACCGCTCTCTGATCATTATTCACGATATCGATGAGCTGGAGAATGTACTGACAGAACCGGATGAGGCATTTGTAATAGGCGGAGCAAGCATTTACAGGCAGTTGCTCGATGCCTGCGACACAGCCTATATCACCAAGATCAATCACGAATTCGATGCGGACGTCTTCTTCCCGAATCTCGACGAGGATCCCGAATGGGAGATCGCCTCAGGCGGGGACAGATTCATCTACCACCCGGCAGACGATCCCAGAGCGACCGTCAGCGAAGATCTGGAATACAGTTTTTACACATATACAAGACGAAAATAAATACAAAAAACCCTGCTCGCTCGAGCAGGATTTTTTGTATTTATTTTGTACAACGTGATGTGTTTATCAAGAAACTTTTTTGCATGAAGTTGCGGCCTTCTAAGAACTAAAAATCGCCCTTTTTTCAAAAAGAGAAAAATCTGACGATTTTAGTAGGTTTGCGAGGCGTTTGCCTCTCCGCATTTTTTGACTTTTCATGTCGTCCGCTTAGCAAAACGTTGATATTTTGTAATTGCAACAGAAATCATATCGGATTTGGTGACATTGTTACGTTTTCTACGAACCTGCCGAAAAGCCGGAGAGACGGCAGGCCCGCAAACGCACTAAATTGAGCAATTTTTTCTCTTTTTCGATTTTGAATGTTTTTTTCGTGGCTGGCGATATAAAAAAAGGGGGTGTCGCATCAATCTAATGCGACAACCCCATATTTTTGTTGTCTTATTCTTATCTATACACCGCCAGAATGCTGTCCGCGATCGCCTTGGCGTATTCATCCATCTTGTTCACCATCAGATCCACATCACCCTGGTTAACAATGAACCCCAACTCTGTGATGTACGCCTCGCAGCCTGTATTGGAGTTCCAGTACGGGTTGTACTGTTCCTCGCCCTGGCGCTCATCGTGGTAAGCTCCGGTCACGATTCCGCCCGGCTCACGGATGATATAATAGTAAACTGCTTTTGTCGTGTATTCAAACGGGCTGAGCCCCGCGTTTCTGTCCTCGGCAATGCTTTCCGCCACATCGTCTGCGTCAAACATTCTGGTATACAGGAAATCCTCATAGCAGAATGCCGGATCCGGCGATGTTCCAAGCCCTGTTGCGTTCTGGATATTCTCGCCCAGCGTGCGTGCAAAATCATAATTGATATTGCCCGGCGTGTACAGTTCAAGGCCGTCCATGCCTTCCTTGCTGTTCATATGCAGGGAAATCAGATATTTAGCCTTAACTTCTCCCGAAATAACTGTCCTGCCGTGCACTCCGTAGTTCGGAAGCTGCTCATCTTCTGCAAGCTGGTCTGCTTCCCTTGTCAGTTTGACCTTAACGCCCTCGGCTTCCAGGAGTTCCTTGATTTTTTCCGCCAGAGGTGTGTTCAGGTCGATCTCATTATATTCGAAATTGCCGTAGTTTGGAGCTCCGAGGTCTTCCCCGCCGTGTCCCGGGTCGATAACGATATCATAGACTCCGTCGTTGGTGCTTTCCTGTACGGTCATCTTTATTGTCGTGTAGGAAAGGTCTTCCTCGGTCTCCGGCTCGTCGGTGTTCTTCTTATTCTTCTTCTGAGCTTTTTCAGCCGCCTTGCTCTCTGCTGCAGCTTTCATCGCTTCTTCTTTCTTCTGCTCCTCGGCCTTCTTCTTGTTCTTTCCGGTTGCTTCGGTCTCTGCCGTCAAAGAAGCCAGATATTCTTCACTGAAGCTGCCGTCCGAATCCTTGATGATGATGACATTGCCGTAACTGCTCATCGTATAATAAACAGTCTCCGGATATCCGGAATTATTATCGAGCGGATAGTATGTATAATCCGGTTCCTTGATGCCGGCAAAATATCCTTTCTCGTCCGCATCGGCGTTTTCAGCGCTCCCCGAAGCCTTAGGCGCTACCCTGATATACATGTTGTACTCGCCGCACGGAGTCGGATCCAGATAATATCCGTCATTGAGGAGCTCGGAAATCCTGAACGAGCCTGACGGCAAAATCTCGATAGGGATAGAGATCGTCTCTGCGCCAAGAAGAATCAAGTCTATATCAGACGTTGATGGTTCTATCCCGCTCGGCAGATTGCCGCTCATGTTAAGGTGCGTTCCGAATGTGTAAAGCTCCAGGATCTCGCACGCCTCGCGCTCTACCTTGATAGTCTTGATCGGACCTTCATCGACAACGACCTCGCGTTTCTTATCGCACCTGGTCGCTATCAGTATTATCAGCACAATAATAGCCACCGCGATCACCGCGATCAGGATATTCCTTTTGGTCTTGCGCTGACGTTCCTGCTTTGCTTTCAGAGCTCTTGCCTGGCGCTCTTTTCTCATCCTGTCGGCAGTTTCGCTGTTGCTTTCACCTGCTGCCTTTGCCTCAAAAGATCTTCTCGGTCTGTCTGCGTCATCTTCCGAATTTCTAAGAGACGACCTGACCTGTGATCTGGACATTGAATTGCCTGTAAGTTCGTTTAAGAACTGGTCATTGTTGTGTTTTGTATTTCTTTCCATGGCACCGGTTCCTCATCTGATAAATGATACTGACTTGCAAACTATAGTTATTATACAATATCCCTGACAAAATAAAAATCTGTTACTTTTCCGCCTCGACTTCGTCCATTTTGCTGGCGATCTCCATCTGTCTTTCGTAGAACAGAAGGTCTGAGTTATGTGAGAAATATTCATCCGAGCCGTAACGGCTGATGAATCTCGAAGCGTAATTGTTGATGGTCATCTCGGTCTCTAAAATGATCATTTCCTGGCTCTTTCCGAATACACCATCGCCGAATGTATAGAGGTTCGTTATCTTCTTTCTGGTCGAAAGTGCCAGCTCCTTAAGGGATGCAACGCGCTTGTCGAAATCAGCTTTGATAACTGCAAACGCACCGTCGCCGGTCGTTACAGCGCCGGCTGCAACATTCTTTTTGTCCTCTTCAAGGATCTGTCCGATCCTGCGCAGAACGTAAAGTCTGTCTTCCGAAAGTGTGGATGCTCTCTTACCGGTTTCGATCGTCTGCTCATTGGCTGCGATCTGCTCGTTAAGAGATTCTACTGCGTCTTTGCCTGCTGCCAGGTCAGCGCGTACCTTCTTAAGAAGCGGGATCAGCTCCTGAACCACATCCTCTTCAAGGCAGGTCTTCTTAAGGCTGAGTGAAACGGCATCGAGAAGGAGTCCTAAAAGGCTCAGTCTCTCGTCGAATTTGGCCTTCTTGGCACGGGCGCGAACGTCCATATCGATCTCGCCGTCCAGGATCTTGTCTACCTGGTAGTCCGAACGGTATTTGTTGAAAAGGTCATAATAGATCGCGAAATTCTTGGCGATCTCTTTGTCCTGAAGGTACTGCTCAACAAGGCCTCTGGTAATCGGAAGACCGCGTCTTTCGTACAGACGCATAACGCTTGAAAGGTCGGTCCATCCTCTTGCTGTTGCGAAACTCTTGCCGTCGAGTGTTGATTCAACTTTATAGAAATCGTTCTTCTTGATATCAAGGTAGGTCGTAACAGCAGGGTGAACTCCGCAGTTTACGGCGTATTCTTTCCATGCCTCGTAATCCGGCTCGATATCGATCCTCTTTATACGGTCAAGAGTAACAACGTCGAATTCCCTTACGGAATTGTTGTACTCAGGCGGGTTGCCGGCAGTAACTAAGATCCAGCCGCCCGGCACCTGATGTTTGCCGAATGTCTTATACTGAAGAAGCTGAAGCATTGCAGGTGCCAGAGTCTCTGAAACGCAGTTGATCTCGTCAAGGAACAGGATGCCTTCCTTGAGTCCGGTCTCGGCGATCATGTCGTAAACGGATGCGATGATCTCACTCATCGTGTATTCGGATACGCTTACTTCTTTGCCGTCATAAACCTTCTTTACGATGTAAGGAAGACCAAGCGCGCTCTGACGTGTGTGGTGGCTGATGGAATAGCTTACCAGGCCGACGCCGAGCTCCTGGGCGATCTGCTCCATAACTGCCGTCTTACCGATACCCGGAGGGCCCATCAGAAATACAGGCCTTTGCTTCTCGGGTGGGAGCTCATATTCGCCGAATTCATCTTTGGTGAAGTACGTGAAGATCGCATTTCTGATCTCCTCTTTTGCTTCTTTGATATTCATTTTATGTCAAAATCTCCTTTGATTGTTTTTACGAATCAACTTATAGCGACAAAGCGTCCTCAAAAAGGTCAAACTGCATGTTCAGCAGGCTGTCCGAATCTTTCGGCTGGAAGGTCTTGCTCTGGTAATCAAGAAGTGCTGCTGATGCCGCGGTATATCCGCCGACAGACGCCTTGCCAAGCAGTGGGCTGATCATATCCTGTGTGATCATATCGTGGTCAAACATCCACTGAAGGATCTCAACGTCTCCCAGCATATCATCATGAAAGGCTTCCAGATTCTCTTTGATGTACTTCCTGTACCCTTCCGCGATCTCCGGTCTTATTTCAATATTGGCGATATCAGCAAGGATATATCCAAATGAAGCATAGTGGCGTCCCATATTTGACGCGATCTGTTCAAATGGTCTGTTCGTAACGAAAGGAACTGATGTCTGGTCAGCGCCCCAGCACTTGGAATCGTTCGGGTCGACGAACCAGTGAAGATCGAATTCGATATCTTCCGGAATGCGTATCCACTGAAGGTCCCAGGCCTTGAAAAATGCGCCGCCCCTGATCTCTTTCAGATCGTCCGAGAAGATCAGATGTTTGAACCTTCTGCAGCTCTCAAAAGCTGCTTCCTCAATAGTTTCAAGTGATGCCGGATATTCAAGCTCCGAAAGTTTGAAACATCCGCTGAATGCGTGATGGCCTATGGTCTTTAATGTGCTCGGGAGCGTAACTTCCTCAAGGAATCTGTTGCCTGCGAAAGCATTTGGTCCTATCGCCTCAACGCCTTCCGGAATGACCACTTTTGTAAGGCTGTTCGGGCATATTACAAGCGTCTTTCCGTCCTTGCTGTAAAGGATCCCGTCAAGCTCGCTGAAATACGGGTTGTCCTGAGCTACACGGATCGCCGAGAGGTTATCACTTTCCAGAAATGCGTCCTTATCAACGCTTTTCATATCCTTTGGCAAAGTCACCTCGACCAGGTTCGGGCAGCCGAAGAACACACCGCGCTCAAGCGTCTCAATTCCCTCATACACTGTAACTTTCGTCAGTCCTTTGCTCTTGGAGAAAGCGCTCTTCATCAGACGCTTAACGCCCGGAATCTTCGGAAGATCCGTAAACCCGCAGTTATAGAAAGCGAATTCGCCTATCGTCTCAAGGCTCTTCGGAAGATGCGCTTCTGTCAGATTTACGCAGCTTGCAAATGCGCTTCTGTCAAGGGATGTTACTCTCTCCGGAAGTGTTATCGATGTCAGCGTTTTGCAATCTGAAAATGCTTTTTCTCCGATTACGCTTACGCCCTCAGGGACGCTCACTTCTGCTGCGTCTCCTGAATACTGGACCAGAACTCCGTTTTCGATCACAAAATCCATCATTCTATTTCATCCTCCTGTAACACCAGTCTCATAGCCCATGGCGGCACAGCGGGGACTGCATAATTATCGTTAACAAATACAAACATCGTTTCATACACGGGCTTGTACGCCGGAAAAGCTCCGACTCCATCCGTGAAATAGATGAAACCCTTCAGCTCGTGAAACTCTCTTTTTGCAACCATTTCATCTATCTTAAGGAAAGCCGCTCTGAAATCAGGTGTATCGGACGGCTTCAGGAGTTTCGCCGCGTCGAGCACCTCATCCAGTTCACTGAGGCTTTCAATCAATCTCATTTCAAGTCCGGCTCGAAGCACGAGCAAAAGGTGAAAATTGACCTTTTTGGCATGTGTTTCGGTCGATTTGAGCACATCCCACGTCTTGTGGAGGAAGCTGACCGCCTCCTTTTTGCTTACCAGATCAAAAAGATCGACCGCAACAACGTAATCTCTGATGCGGGCGACATTCTTGTACTCCACCGGCTCAATAAGCGGAGTATTGCCCAGAAGGCTCATTCCGTAGGTGTAAATAATGCTGTCGAATTCGTCCGGGTCAAGCTTCATAGGCTCGTTACGCGAGGCAAATCGCTTGATATTACCCGTATAATCGACACTTTCGCGGTTAACGCCGCGAAGATTGTTCATCATTGCAGCGGCACGATCGCCCTGCTTGTGTCCGAAGGTCTCCATGTCGACCTGCATACGTCTTGCGATCTCGTGCCACTTTTCAGAGGCCGCATTCACGGCCTCTGCTTCAAGTTCATCTTCTTTGATGAGTGCGCTGCGCCAGATATCGTGCTCGTCGACTTTGAAAGCTGTGTAAAGCTCATCCATCCCGTCGAGCCACGGTTGTCCGCGCATGATATATCTGTAGATCTTCTCCGCTGTTAAAACGCCGATTTCGCGCTTAAAACGCTCCAGGATCTCAGCCTGCTTCAGTTCTCTCTTGGAGGAGATAACGACCATATTAAGCTCGGTCATGGCGTTCTCAACCGCGATGTCGCAGGCCAGATCCCATGCCTTGCTCTCGTGTTCCCCGGCCAGATACATATGCTGGAATACGCAGTGCAGAATGATATGCAGAAAATCCCTTGTTACCAGGGTCATTTCTGTTTTATAGGTCTCCAGTACGTGAGCCGGCGTGAAGAAAAGATTCTCTCCATCGGTCTCAAACGTACCGCTCTTTCCAGCCGTCAGCGTAAACTGATTGAGCGCCGCGTCAAGGAATCTGAGATTGACCAGTAATGTGTTTCTTGAATACATCAGGATCTCTGTTGCCAGAGATCCTTTCTTATCCAATGCGTTTGTTTCGGGCATTCGTTATTCAGCTTTCTTTGAAAGTTCAGCTACATCAATGTCAGCAAATTTTGCGGAGCATTCGCCCTGAAGATCTTCGTAAACGTAAGCAAGCACGTACTTCTGATTCATAGAAGCTGACATGAGTGTTTGACGGCAGAAGATGCAGTAATTGGTTCCGGCAACTACCTGAGTAGCCATGCATCCGATCGGCTCAAAGTTTGCTCCTGAAAGGCCTTCAGTTGCTTTTCCAAGAGCTCTGCTTGCCATATCGTTGCCAACCGGGATATCGAATTCAGCCATTGTCCATCCGCCAACGACGTCTTCTTTGAATTCAACTGCCATTTCAGCTAAATCGCCGGGGATAAGGTCTGCGATGTTAGTGATTTCAGCACCGCCCTGAAGGTCCTTGTAAACATATACGATTGCGTAGTGTCCAACTGCGTTAGGAACGACCGGAGTAACCTTGGCAAGGAATGCCAGATTGCTTCCTGCAACTACCTGGGTCTCAAGAAGAGCGATCGGCTCGATGCTGGATCCGCCAAAGCCTTCAAGAGCCTTGTCAAGAGCTGCCTTTGCATCTTCAGGGATCTCAATAGGAGTGGTGATGTCCTGGAATGTCCAGCCGCCTACAACTCCGCCTTCTACTCCACCGCCGATGATTTCTTCACTTGATGGCTCAGTGTCAGTTCCTTTTACATCGCTCTTTCCGCATGCTGCAAAACATCCGACTACAAGTACTAATGCAAGAATAAATGCAATTTTTTTCATTTTTTACCTCTTTCTTATATGTTTGTGTTAGTAAGCACATTTGCATACATAATAGATTATATCATATATGTTTCAAAAAAGTTAAAATATTAAAATAAAACCCTCTTTTTATTAAATTATTGACTAAATTCGTCTGATTTGGTATGATTTTTCCAACAAAATATACTTTCTATGTTTGGAGTATTATATGAAAAACGAGTTAAATCAATACGCTTGGACAGCGACAGTCGGTGAAAAAGGACAGATCGTGATCCCCAAGCAGGCGCGTGAAGTCTTTAACATTAAGCCCGGTGACACGCTTGTGCTTTTGGCAGACACAGCCAAGGGCATCGCGATTATGCCGTCTTCACTGGTCAGCGATATGGCGGCCAGAATTTTTGCAGATAAAGGAGGCGATGGCAATGAATGAAGTCCTCTCCGTTAAGAATCTATGCAAAAAATACCCATCTTTTGAGCTGAAGGATGTTTCTTTTACCGTTAACGAGGGTTCAATCATGGGCTTTATCGGAAGAAACGGTGCCGGCAAGACTACGACCATCAAGTCGCTTCTTAATCTGGTTCACGCCGATGGCGAGATATACTTTTTTGGTGGATCGATCAGGGAGAACGAAGCCGGCATAAAGCAGCGTATCGGCTACGCGGCGGGCGGCGTTAATTATTATCCGGGCAAACGCCTGTCCCAGATCACCGCGATCACAAAGACCTTCTACGAGCACTGGGACAGCGAAGCCTATGCGCACTATATGTCAGTCTTCAAGCTCGATGAAGCCAAGAAATACAAAGAGCTGAGCGAAGGAATGAAGGTGAAATACCACCTTGCGCTTGCCCTTTCGCACGGAGCCAAATTTTTGATCCTCGATGAGCCTACAAGCGGCCTGGATCCGGTTTCCAGAGATGAGCTTCTTACTATTTTCCGCAAATTAGCAGCGAAGGGCACGTCGATCCTTTTCTCGACTCACATCACGAGCGATCTGGAAAAATGTGCCAACAGCATTACATACATTAAAGACGGAAAAATCGTAGGAACCGGCCTGCTTAGCGATTTTATAAGCGCTCAGGGCGGCGGAACGCTCGAGGAGATCATGGTCAGACTCGAACACGAAGAAATAGATCTGTAAAGGAATAGTTATGAGCAAATTGTTAAATAAGGAGCTGAAGCTGACAGCCTCTCCTCTGTCATATCTTTTTATATTGTTCGGCGTAATGGCGCTTATTCCGCAATATCCGATCCTGCTTGCAGGCTTCTTTATCTGCTTTGGGATTTTTCACACCTTTCAGGCGGGACGCGAAGCGGGCGATGTGATCTACACCGCAATGCTGCCGGTCAGAAAGTCTGATGTAGTGCGCGCAAGATTCGCGTTCTGCGTATTTATCCAAATGGCCGGATTCGCGTTGGCAGCGATTCTTACCGTTGTCAGGATATGCTTTATGTCCGGCTCGCCGGCTTACGCTAACAATACGCTGATGAACGCCAATCTCGCGTATCTTGGGTATTTGCTGATGATCTACGCCGCGTTCAATCTGGTGTTTGTGCGTACCTTCTTCAAAACGGCGTATAACATCGGCGTTCCGTTCTTCGTATTTTGCGGCATATCAATGCTGATCATCGCCGTATGCGAAGCAATCCATTTCTTTCCGGGCATGCAGCTGCTTAACGATACAACGCCGAATACCGCGCAGCTTATCGTACTCGTCATCGGCATCGTAATCTATGTGGGTATCACATTGCTGAGTCTATATGCTTCGATCAGAAGCTTTGAGAAAATCGATCTGTAGAAAATCAAATTACAATTTGAGGGCAAAAAAAAGAGAGGTGAAACCTCTCTTTAGTGCCCAGAACCGGAGTCGAACCAGTGACACGAGGATTTTCAGTCCTCTGCTCTACCAACTGAGCTATCTGGGCGAATAGTATCAATGCACAACCAATCGGAATGAGTGGGCGCTTGTGGCGGACACTTGAAAACGCTTGTCCAAAAAAAGTAGCGGGGGCAGGATTTGAACCTGCGACCTCCGGGTTATGAGCCCGACGAGCTTCCGAACTGCTCTACCCCGCGTCACTACATCAGGGTCGCTCTAAGGCAACAACCTGGAATGGGGAGAGATGGATTCGAACCATCGAAAGCATTGCTAGCAGATTTACAGTCTGTCCCCTTTGGCCACTCGGGAATCTCCCCACGAATGGGGCCTATAGGGCTCGAACCTATGACCCCCTGCTTGTAAGGCAGGTGCTCTCCCAGCTGAGCTAAGACCCCATAACATTGTTATATTGTCAATATACATCAAATATCCGGATAATACAAGTACTCTGTAATTACCGGATTTACGACCCAGAGGGGACTCGAACCCCTGACCTCCGCCGTGACAGGGCGGCGTTCTAACCAACTGAACCACTGGGCCACTGTAAAGACTTACGCCTTCAAAACCACACCGAATATCTTCAATGATCTGTCTTCACCAGATCAGTCTCCAACGGCCTGTTGGTCAACTCCTCGACCTATTAGTATCGGTCAGCTACGTACATCACTGCACTTACACCTCCGACCTATCAACCTTGTCGTCTTCAAGGGGTCTTACTCTTGCGATGGGATATCTCATCTTGAGGGGGGCTTCACGCTTAGATGCCTTCAGCGTTTATCCCGTCCCGACATGGCTACGCTGCTATGCGCCTGGTGACGCAACAGCTGCACCAGAGGTCAGTCCACCCCGGTCCTCTCGTACTAAGGGCAGCTCCTCTCAAATATCCTACGCCCACGCCGGATAGGGACCGAACTGTCTCACGACGTTCTGAACCCAGCTCGCGTACCGCTTTAATGGGCGAACAGCCCAACCCTTGGGAC
>JAZQNN010000010.1:0-15562 GCA_045627365.1 Lachnospiraceae bacterium | reverse complement strand
CAGCATTATTATCTGCCTGTCGCTTTCGCCGATGGGTGTTTTTGCGGACTATGTATCTAACGAAACAACGACCACTGCAGTGATAGTTGATATTAACTGGGATGAATCAAATGATATTGCCTCGAAAATCATGATCGGCGGAAAGACTTATCCCTGCAACGGCGACATGTCAACTGAACAGCAGGCTTATCTGGATCTGCTTCCCGAAACAGCTGAAAAGCTGGAAGCAGGCTCACTTGACATAACGGTCAGCCCAAGTTCTTCAATTTGGGCGAGGAAATATCCTGTCACGGTAACATTTGTACATTTGGAAAAAAATCACTGGCGCTGCGATGTTTACGATGAAATCAAGGTCGCGCTGAAATGGGATTACACGGAACCGCCGGCAATCGATATCCTCAAAAACAAATTTCTGACAGCGAAATATGCTGATGGTACAGAATGCGTCATCTCGCCCGCGGACATCCGGGTAGAGAAAAATGCCGGAGATGAGACGGTTCTTTATCTGCACCTCCTGCCTTATGACAACACGCACGGGGAGATCAATATTGACATCAATCCCAGCGGCGGCGCAGTGGCCTACCGGTATGATCAGACAGCGGATAAGCAGAAGGAAGGTCTGCTTTCATGGATCTTCACATTGCATAACGGCGGCGATTTCGTTAATTTGAAAGGAACGGTCATTTTTGACGATAATAATGATGAAGCCGGCATGCGGGGAAAAGAATACCCGATCCATTTGATCGCTACGGGGACAAAGTCCGGCGCGGGGTCTGAAGACTCGGTCATCTTCGAGGAGCGTCTGTTTTTTGACTGCGCGAATACCAGCTGGGAAAGGAAATACCTTCCCGTAAAGTACGGAGAATACGATCTTACATGGAATCTTTGGGATGATCCTATCAATTATGATACCGGATGGTCGAGATATACCGTTACCCATGAAAAGAACGGCAATCAATTCACTTCAACGTTTACACTTAGACAGCATCCCTTATCCAATATCAGGATCGAATGGGTGGGTGACGAAACGGATACCAGCTATCGTCCCTCCTCTCTGGATATTAATGTGCACAAGAAAAGTACAGGCTCGTTCCTGTGGAGTACAGAAGTCACGGCAGCGGAAGGCTGGTCGCATGGGAGCACCAGGTTTTTAAACGACGACAATAAGGACAACTGGACGGCAAGCATTCGGAATCTTCCGGCTACTTACAAGTACGAAGGGCCGATTGTCAGCGACGACGGAAGATCAGTCACCTTCGTATGCACAAAGCAGAATAATTTTGCA
Source organism: Lachnospiraceae bacterium (assembly GCA_045627365.1). GTDB lineage: Bacteria > Bacillota > Clostridia > Lachnospirales > Lachnospiraceae > RGIG5612. Next base: position 14,277 of record JAZQNN010000010.1, on the reverse strand, counting down.
ATCAAGGGCAATGTGTACTGGTACGACGGAGAACCCAGAACCACTAAGCATCCGACCGTAACGATCGCGCTTTCCAACGGGAAAGAAACGGTAGCTACACGCCCCGCAGGCGGCAATAAACGCATGCGGGATACGGTTGATTTCGGATTGCGTGACAGTACGGATGAAAGCGAAAATCCTTACTATTACTCCATTGCAATAGACGGCGATGTTCCGTCCGGTTATACTGCCATCGTTAACGGGTTTGATATCGCATTTATCAGAACAGGAACAGTTTTCGGATTCTTTAGATGGTATGACAATGCCTCCCAAATACCGATCGAACGTCCGTCGTGGATCAAGGAAGATCCGCAGGTCACTCTGCTAGAGAGAGTGTACGGACAGGATGATTCGCAGTGGATCATCAACGGCGCCGAAGCGACCGTGGATTTAGATGACGATCGATTTGACTTTGGCACCATTCCGTTTGGTATCATCAACGATGATCCCGAAACACGGCGTGATTTTCATCTGGCTGTTGATATCAGCAAAATACCCGGTGCGGCCGGCGCAGCAATCACCAAGCCTGCTCCGATCGGCGGCAACAATTTCAAATGTTCCGGTACTGTCAAAATCGTTATGGAACCCGCGATGGCCTGCGTTCCTTTCACGATCAGCGTAGAGGATGAAGGATTCCATCCCGAAAAAACGTTTACCGTGACCCTGGTGGATAGTAAAGGGACTGAGGTAGCTACCCGGGAATGCACGGTGAAGCAGAATGTCAGCCCGGCTCCTTTTTGGCTTGAGTTTGAGAAAAAGTCACTGGCGGATGAAAACTATGAGCTCCGCATGATGCCGGTTGCAGATGATGATCGCTGGACGGCAGACAGTGAGAAAAAAGACATAATACTGTCTGTGCATTATAACGAGGAGACGGATACGATCGAAGCCACACCTACGGGTGACGATCCCGTATTCTATGTTTCTTATAAGCACGTGTTTGATCCCGTTACGGTTCAGGGCAAGTTCAATGTAACGGTTCACAATGAAAATCCGAACGCTGCGGTGCCCGATGTCGACTTCACATTTACGCCCTACGTGAACGATATCGCACAAGTTGACCGGACCGCGAAGAATGGGGGATCCATTCTGCTTTCGGAAACTGTTTCTCAGCCGGGTGAGATCGTGTTCACCATGAAGCAGGAGATTTTTGACAGTACTTATTGGAAACTTGACGAGGTGTCCCGTTCTGTCATAGTGAAGGTAGATTTCAATGAAAATGGCGAACTTACGGCCGATTATGAGGACGGAAATGAAAGAACCTTCAGCAACGTTTATACGCTGATTCCGGACGTACCAAACACGGGTGACAATTCCCGGCCTTTCATGATGATTCTGGCGCTGTTCATTTCCTGCGTCAGTATCTTCATCCTTTCTTTCAGGCTTAGGGTTAAGAGATGACACAAAACACTTAGAGCAGTAAGTAAATCAACGATGGTGGAGAATAAAATGAAGAAACAACCAAAGAAATGGCTTGCATATATAGTTGTTATTGCTGTTATGACCATTTTCTGGGCGATTCCAACGATGGCATATTCAACTTTTAAAGATTCCGAGATCGCGGTATCGCCCGACTCGCTTCATGCCGGCGATGTAGTGTTTTCTGATTGCTACTTTTGTACCTTCCCGGAGAATGTAGTACGGATATGCTATTGCGATACCGCGGCAGATGCTGCAGAACATAAGTATTCCGGTGGTGAGGTAATTGATGAACCGGGGTACATGGTTCCGTGTGATAAAACCTGTTATTTGCCGGATGGTTCCGTTGGTGCGGTTAATGCATGGGTCGTATATGAATGCTCATCAGACGTTTCAACGCCGGGTATTAACTGTGAAGTTTATTTTTATCCATGTCCGCATGGTAGTGTAACTGCAGCGCAAATAGATGAAAACAGTCTTACGGCAACCTGCACGATCTGCGGCATGTCCGGAACCGTCAGCATAACAGCTTCCGACGCGGAATGTGACGGCACTCCAAAGGAGGCAACCATAGAAGGCGCGGATTTCTTTGCGGAAGAGCCATTGATTAATTATGCAGGAACGGATAACGATTATGAAAGCTCTGAGGCACCGACGAATGCAGGAAAATATATTGCACGTCTCTCCTACAGAAATAGTGAAGAGGTCGAGATTTCCGCTTCTTTTGAAATCACTCCATCCGAAGCTCCCGAGGAGCCGCCGACAGATCCTGCAGATCCGACCGTACCTGAGACAGGTGATGAAAGCAATGCGTTTTTGTATGCCTTAATCGCAATTCTGTCCGCAGCATTGATTCTTTTTGCATCGTCACACAAAACTGTTAAAAGGTAAAAACGCGAAGTATGAAAGGAGGAGATAACATGTGGAATAGTTTTAATACCGCGAATTATGAAGGAATGATAGCCGAAACGACCCGCATCACCGGACACGATGGCAAGTCTGTTAAGGCATACGTTGCCAGACCGCTGGGAGCCGGGCCTTTCCCGGGTATCACTCTGATACCGCATATGCCCGGATGGGATGAATGGTGCAGAGAGACCGCACGCCGATTCGCGGCGCATGGTTATAATTGCATCTGTCCTAATATCTATGAGGATTTTGGCGACGGAACTCCGGTCGAGGTGTCAGGACGTATGAAAGAAGCAGGTGGTGTTCATGACGGCAGCGTTATGGGAGACGTGGAAGCATCTCTTGCATTCCTGCGCAACCAGGTAACATCCAATGGCAAAGCAGGTGTCATCGGAATGTGCTCCGGCGGACGCCATACATTTCTGGCAGCAGCTACTCTGGATGGTATCGATGCAGCAGTTGACTGCTGGGGCGGCGGAGTAGGGGCTGCGCCTGAGGCAGCTACGCCTGCGCGTCCGATAGCGCCACTTGAGCTGGCAGAAGGCATCAAGTGTCCGATCCTTGGAATCTTCGGAAATGATGACAAGAATCCGGGACCTGAAGAAGTGGACAGGACTGAGAAGGTGTTGAAGGACCTGGGTAAGGATTATGAGTTCTATCGTTACGACGGGGCGGGTCATGGCATCTGGTATTATGACAAGCCTATGTACAGACAGGAGGCTGCAATGGACTCCTGGAACAAAACGCTGGAATTCTTCGATAAGCATCTGAAATAATATGGAACATGAAAACAAGCCATTTGTCGTAATGGCTAAACCGGTCGGCTCACGCTGCAACATGCGCTGCAATTACTGCTACTATCTGGATAAGGGGCGGTATTCAGAGCATGACAGGCAGACCCGAATGAGCTTTGAATTATTAGAAAAGCTCATTCAGGAAGCTATTGCCTGTGCAGACGGGCCGGTCATCTCTTTTGTCTGGCATGGCGGAGAACCTACTCTGGCCGGCCTGGACTTCTATAAGAAGGCTGTAGAGCTGGAACGGAAATATCTTCCTTCCGGCTGGGTCGCCTGGAACAATCTGCAGACTAATGGATATATGATGAATGATCTGTGGTGTTCCTTCCTGAAAGAAAATCATTTTGATGTCGGGGTAAGCATGGACGGTTCACAAAGAGTCCATGACAAGCACCGCCATGATGCAAAGGGCGGAGGCAGTACCTGGGAGCGCGTGACCAGATCCATACAAAGACTCCGTGCTTATGACATAGAGCCGGACATATTGTGTACCGTAAATGCCTTGTCATGTGAAGATCCGCTTGAAGTATATCGCGCTGTAAGGGGAACGGGCTGCACATGGTGTCAGTTTATACCGATAGTTGCAAAGCGCCCTGACGGCAGCTTTTCAAAAGAGTCGGTGAAGCCGGAAGAATACGGCCGGTTTCTGATCACGATATTTGATGAGTGGATCCACCATGACCTTGGCAGAATGGATGTTCAGCTCTTTGCGGAGCTTGCCCGCATTATGGCAGGCGGGGGGCCGAGCCTGTGCTGGATGAGCGAGACATGCGGCAGGGCGCTGATTGCGGAAGAGGATGGTGCCATCTATTCGTGCGACCATTTTGTTGACAGTGAGCATAGACTGGGATATCTTGCAAGTTCAGACCATACATATGGCAGAAAGCATGGCAAGGCTGACAGTCAGGTGATTCTGCACAATGCGAACCTCAAAGAAATGGCAGACAGCGATTTCCAGATCGCTTTCGGAAACGCCAAAAAAGACACCCTGACATCAGAGTGTAAAGCTTGTCCTTACCTTAGATTTTGCGGCGGAGGGTGCCTTAAGGACCGCTTTGGACAGTCTGAATCCGGTGAAGAGGGGCAATATTATCTTTGCAAAGGGGTGAAAGCATTCTTCACGCATGCCGTGCCCATTCTTGGGCAGATCATGGAAATGAGCCGAAATGGCATGAAGCCTGCAGAAATCATGAAAGCTTTGTCTTAATCTTATCCTCGACCGAGTAGATCGAAGGGAAAACAAAACGAAAAATAGAAAAAAGACAACAGGCATTGTATAATAAAAACAAAAAAAGGAAAGAAAACAACATGAACGGAAATTCTGATGAGCTTACAAGAAGCTACCTGGACAGGTTTGTCATTGAGTGGCGTCACCTGGAGATAACCGAGGCTACAACCGAGTGTGAGCTTCTCGACGCACAGCTTAAAACTCCTATAATGTGCGGAGGAATGGCTTTTTACGAGAAACTTAACGAGGGCGGCAGCCGGCTTTTTGCCGAGGGTGCCAGGATGGCCGGTACGGCTATGTGGATCGGCATGAGCACGGAAGAAGACCTGGAAAATGTCATCGCTGTTGGCGCACCCTCTGGCAGGATCATCAAGCCTTTTGAAGACGAGAATCTGGTGCTTCAGGCAATAAAGCATGATGAACAGGCAGGCGCAGCTGCATTCGCCATGGACATTGACCATGTATTTAAGAAGAACGGCTCCGTAGATGACTTCTTCGGAAACAAGCTCGTCGTACAGACACGCGATTCACTTCGAAAATACCAGGAAAGCACCTCGCTTCCGTTTTACCCTAAGGGAGTGCTCTCGGTCAAGGACGCTGAAATCTGCGCCGAGGCGGGAGTTAAAGGAATCATAGTGAGCCACCATCAGAACATGTTCCCGTGGTCGGTTCCGCCGGTAAAAATCCTTCCTGAGATAAGAAAAGCTGTCGGAGACGCACTGGAGATTTTCGTAGATTGCGGACTGCTGTCGGGTTACGACGTTTTCAAGGCTTTAGCATTCGGCGCGGACGCAGTACTCGTTGCCCGCCCGTTAAGGGAAAGCTTTAAGGAAGGCGGAGCTCAGGGTGTTGCGGATCACATTACGCGTATGACGGATGAGCTGAGAGCTGCCATGGCCAGAACCGGGTCACCTGACATAAAGCACATAAATAAAGAGGCAGTTGTCAAACTTTAACTGGAAGCTATTTGCTTAAAATCAAATCCGATAAATAACACGAAACCCCGCAGCGATGCGGGGTTTCGTGTTATTCCTGTTGGTAATCACTATATTAAGTGTAGTTATTATTCAAAAATATTTCTTAATACTATAATTACACTAAGGTTGTTTCAACTGAACACTTTTAAAAGGAGGCAAACTATAAAATGGCATTACAGGCAGAAAAACTGGATTGTGAGAAAAAAGCTCAGTTGTTTTGCGAAATGGTAAAGAGCAGAGCTATTCAGGAAAAAATCAAAGCAGTAGGTGGCCGCTGCGTACGTGACACGGGCGAGGAAGCTATTCCTATCGGCTCACTTTATGGATTGAACGATGATGACATTATCACCTGCTATTTCAGAGGAGATGCATCAAACCTCAGGATCAGGGGCGCTTATTCAATGAAAGACCTTCTGGCAGGCTGGCTGCTGCGCAAAGGCGAGAACACCCCTACAACATTTGCATATCCGAACTCATGGACTGACGTTGAGCATGGAGTTATCGGAACCACAAGTTCACTTATCGGTGCGGATGCTGTTATTTCCGCCGGTGTTGCACTGACTCAGAAGATTCAGGAATCAGGAAAAGTTGTTCTCTTCCTGTCAGGTGACGGAGCTACAAGTAAGGGCGAGTTCTATGAGACAATGAACTTTGCTAAGCTTCAGAAATTACCGCTTGTTATTCTCATCAGAAATAACAACTATGCAATGTCTACCACAATGGATAGAAATATTGCAGTAGAATCTTTCACAGATCTTCCTGCATTATTCCACATTCCATGCGTACAGATCGATGGTAACGATGCAGTTGAAGTTGCAAATGCAGTTGCTTTTGCTGCTGAGAAGGCAAGAAGCGGAGAAGGCCCATTTGCAATCGTTGCCAAGACCTTCCGTATGGCTCCTCATACTCTTGATGATGAAGATGAATATCGTGCAGATGTAGACCGCAGCTACTGGGTAGAGCATGATCCTCTCCTGATCATGGAGAAGCATCTGTTAGATCTCGGTTACAGCGAGGAAAAGATTGCTGAAATGAAGAAGAATTGCCTGGATGAAGTTGAGGCAGCAGCAGAGTGGGCACTCAGCCGTCCGGCAATCGAGAGCGACGAAGTGCTTGCAGAGCAGCAGTCTGTAATTGAAAAGATGTGGAGGTAAGACGGATGAAACTGACATATGCAGAAGCTATAAACAGAGCTATCAAAGAAGAAATGCGTAAGGATCCGACCGTTTATTGCATCGGTGAGGACATCGGTATTTATCGTCACAGATCAGGACAGAACCGTGTTTGCGCAGGCCTGTTAGACGAGTTCACAGAAAAGAGAGTAATTGAGACTCCTATCGCTGAGTCAACAATTCTCGGATCAAGTGTAGGCGCAGCAATGTTTGGCATGCGTCCTATCGCAGAAGTTATGGTTGGTGACTTTATCATTACTGCAGCAGAGCATCTGCTTTACGGCGGAAGCCGTGGCGCAGCTCATAACACCGGAGTTAAGGCTCCTATGGTAGTTATGGCTCCGTGCGGTGGCACCAGAGAAGCTGAGCCGGCACAGCAGGACAGCGTTGAGCCACCTTATACAAGCACACCTGGTCTGAAGATCGTTATGCCTTCATGCGCAGAGGATGCATACGGACTGATGAAGTCATCAATTCGTGATGATTATCCTGTTCTGTTCTTAATGCACAATGCAGTACTTCATGACACTCAGATCCCACGCGATGTAGCAGACGAAGAATACTACACTCCGCTTGGAAAGGCTGACGTTAAGAAGGAAGGCAAGGACGTTACTATCGTTTCATGGAGCAACATGGTAAATCGTGCTCTTGAAGCTGCTGACGAACTGGCAAAAGAGAACATCAGCGTTGAAGTTGTTGACTTGAGAACGATCCTTCCACTGGATATCGATACAGTTATGGAATCTCTCAATAAGACAGGTAAAGTACTTGTACTTCACGAGTCAAGGAAAACCGGCGGATACGGCGCAGAAGTTATGGCTCAGATCGTTGAAGCAAGCAAAGATCTGGCAAATGTCAAGATCAGCCGTCTGACCGGTCCGGATATCCACGCTAACTTCCCACCGAGAACAAGCGACATCGTTGCAGCTGTAAAGGAACTTGCAAAGTGACTCGAATGATAGCGTAAGTTATCGTTTCGGCCATATATAAAGTCCGGGGATGCTTTTTAAAGCATTTCCGGGCTTTTTTTAATTTGACAGTTGACTGAAAACAGAAAAAAGATATATTATTCCTTATGTTTTTAATTTGAATTGTGGAGTCTGGGAATGACTTCACTTGATGTCAGGAAGGATCTAATTAATGGAAGCTAAAAAAATCATGCCGTGCCTGGATATAAATAAAGGCCGTGTTGTCAAAGGTGTGAAGTTTGTTGATTTAAAAGATGCGGGCGATCCTGTAGAGGCTGCCAAGGCTTATGAAGCAGCCGGCGCGGATGAACTTGCGATGCTTGATATAACCGCAACGACAGAGGGCAGAGAGAATTTCTATGACCTGGTAGCCAAGGTTTCCTCTGCGATCACCATTCCGCTTTCGGTCGGAGGCGGGATCCGCACGGCTGAAGAGTTCGGAAAGGCCCTTGAAGCCGGTGCAAGCAAGGTTTCGATCAACTCTGCAGCAGTTGCCGATCCTGAGCTGATCAGGGAAGTTTCCGGAAAATACGGCAGCGAGAAAGTCGTTATTGCAATCGATGTTAATAAGAAGGCCGATGGAAATGGCTGGAGCGTGATCACACACGGCGGAAATCGTGATTCGGGAATCGATGCTGTTGAGTGGGCAAGGAAATGCGAAGCCTTAGGAGCCGGAGCTCTTCTGGTAACGAGCAAGGACGCTGACGGAACCAAGGAGGGTTACGATATTCCGCTGACAGCAGCAATCGCTGAGGCAGTAAATATCCCGGTCATCGCATCCGGCGGCGCAGGTAAGAAAGAAGACTTCCTTGAGGCTCTTACGACAGGTAAGGCAGAAGTCGCACTTGCGGCTTCACTGTTCCACTTCAAGGAGATAGAGATCCCGGAACTGAAGAAATACCTTTCCGAAAACGGAGTAAAGGTCAACGGCATCCAATAATCTATAATCATTGCCCCGCGTAAAATGCGGGGCTTTATATAAGAAACGGAGTAATTGCTTATGAAGAAAATCACATCAATATTGCTTATACTGGTTATGGTGCTCTGCATTTTTACGGGCTGCGGTGATTCAACTGACAAAGAGGTCATGGTAGAGGGCGCTATTTTCGGCGGAAAGGCTGATGACGCGATCGAAACGGAAGTACAGTTCTATATGGAACTGCTCACCAAGGGAGATAACAAAGCCTTTAATTCGAAACTGGCAACGAGCTGTGCTCTTCTGTGCGCAGACAGCTACTTCCGCGAGAAGGATGTAGAAAAAGGAAGCGCAAACAGGGTCGTTTTCGCGCCGAATCTCGCTGACAAGGAAGCTGCGGATGCGGCATACGAGGCTACGGCACTTCTTAAGGCTTACGGATTTACCGAGACCGAGCATATTGAGACATATAAGGCCAAGGAATATTCGGCAGATACCAACGACAGTGCTACGATGAATTTGGGATATTGCAAATACGGCAAAACCGATGTTTTCGCAGTTGTCCTTCGCGGTTGCTTTTCAGCAGGTGAGTGGGAAAGCGCATTTGATCCGGGCGCAGAAGACCAGGCATACGCCGGCCTTACCGGAGAACACGCTGAGTGGCAGAATACGGACACATTAAAGGGATACGATATCAGCCTGAACAGAGCCAAGGAATTCATCGACAGCTTTATCGGAAAATACGATGATCCGGACGTTCCGAACACTATTCTGATAACGGGACATTCTCGCGGAGGCTCACAGGCCAACGTACTCGGAGCAATGTATGAGAAGGAAGGCTCAGCAAAAACATTCACCTACACATTCAACGCAATGGCAGTGACCGCAGCTGCGGATGCTGCTGAATATAAGACTATATTCAACGTTTTTGACAGCAATGATTTCTATGTTGATCTGATGCCTTTTGCCAATGAAAAGTTCGCAAGATACGGAAAGGACATCACCAAAGATATCAGCGATGCGATCAGCATAAAGAAGGAGATCGCAAATCTTAAGAACCGTGATGACTACACCTGCACTTCAAAGGATGTACTCGCTAAATACGCATCACTCTTTGGGGAGATGTTCCCGGACAGAAACGCTGCTTACGAAATGAAATCCCTGTCATACTCATTTGACGCAGCTGAAGAGGCAGAGGCAAAAGCCGAGACACTGAAGAGCCTTATCTCAGCGGACGCAGGACTTAACCTTGAGGTTTTCTGCAACGTAAGTGACGCTGCACAGGGCGCAGACGGCAAGTACACAGTTACGTATGAGTACTGCGGCGGTGCTGTTCTCAGGACTTTCTCAAAGATCCTGGCCTATGGAGAAGCAGCATACCAGGGCGCATTAGCTCTTTTTGACGGCGATGAAGCTGCATGCGAAATTTTCACGCTGTTATTTGATAATATGCAGAACTTCAGCGCAGGACACCTTCTGGTGAACGGATATGTCCTCGCTCAGAAGTACAAAGCTGCTGAAGATTGATCCTCACTGGTTTTATGAAAAAGACCAAAACCGGCAACTTAAGAAAAGGTTTGATTGCAATGGCTGTCTGCTACCTGATATGGGGCTTTCAGCCGTTGTATTTTGTTATCGACGAGGAGATAAATATCCTGTTTCTTCTCGCCTGCAGGATCGTGTGGGCTTCCGTTTCATGCATTGTGATCCTGGCAATCCAGGGAAAGCTCGGCGAACTCTGGGCGGTTTTTAAAGACAGAAAAGTGCTTGCCAGGGAGATACCGGCGTCCGCACTTCTTCTCGCGGACTGGGGAATATATCTTTTCGCAGTCATATACGGAAAAGTTATGGAGGCCTCGATGGGTTACTACATCCTGCCGATAGTGATGTTTGCCTTCGGAGCACTGATTTTCCACGAGAAAATGTACTGGTATCACATCCTCGCGTTAGCAGTCATTGCGGTCGGTATCGTGCTCAGCGCAGGAGGGTTCGGCGGTTTTCCTTACGTGACCATTCTCCTGGCGGTGTGCTTTGCCATTTATTCTGCGCTGAAGAAGAGCCTGACGATCGACTCGATAGTCAGCACGACAGCGGAAATACTGATGATGCTGCCTGTGGCGCTCATATACATAGCGACCTTTGGCTGGACAAGCGATGCGATGCTCGGGCTGACGTTCGGACGGCAGATGTTCCTTATAGGAAGCGGACTGGTGACCGGTATCCCGATGGTGTTCTTCGCAATAGGCGTGGAGCATATCCCGCTGTCGATGGCGGGGATAATGCAGTATCTTTCGCCGTCTTTATGCATAATCTGCGGGCTTTTCATGGGAGAGAGTCTGGACGGCCAGAAGCTCCTCAGCTTCTGCTTTATCTGGGTCGGAGTCATTATCTACACGGTTTTTGAGATTATCACGGCGAGAAAAGCCAAACAAACGCAATAGCAGTGTTTACGGCGCGTCTTGTTTAGTTGTATAATATCGACGCAAAAGCGACGAAAAAAGAGGAAAAGAAATGAGTTTTGTTTTTTCTGACCGGGCCAATGCTTTTGGCCCGAATATTTTTAATATACTGGACGATGAGAAGAAAAAAGTCCTTGCCGAGGGCAGAAAAGTCTACAATCTGTCGATAGGAACGCCGGATTTTAAGCCTTCGAGCTGGGTCATGGAGGCAGTTTCCGAGGCAGCTAAGAATCCTGAAAAGTACAAATATTCGATGGGCGACACAGCCGAACTGAAGGAGGCTGTGAAGAACTGGTACGCAAGGCGCTACGGCGTTCAGCTTGAAGACGGTGAAATAATGACAGTTCTGGGTACCCAGGAGGGAATGAGCAGAGTTGCGCTTACCGTGTGCAATCCGGGAGATATCGTATTTGTTCCGAATCCGGGATATCCGATTTTTGAGGTGGGCCCGTTCCTTTGCGGCGCTGACGTCAGATATTATGATCTCCTTCCGGAGAATAATTATGTCCCTGATCTGAGCCTGATCCCGGAGGACGTGCTTGATAAAACGAAGATGTTCGTCGTATCATCACCGCTTAACCCGACATGCACGACACTCCCGGTTTCATTTTACGAGGAGCTGATTAGGTTTGCCCAAAAGCACAACATACTGATCGTCAACGACAACGCTTATTCAGAGATAATGTACGATGCCAACAAGAGCTTTTCGGTACTGAGTCTGGAAGGCGCAAAAGACGTAGCGGTCGAATTCAATTCGCTCTCCAAGTCCTATGATCTTACGGGACTCAGAATATCATTCCTTCTCGGCAACAAAGAGGTTGTCGAGAAATTTAACGCACTCAGAAGCCAGCTCGATTACGGTATGAGCCACCTGTCACAGATAGCAGCAATTACAGCACTGAACGGTCCTCAGGAGTGCGTTGAGGAGCAGCGCGCCGAATATGAGCGCAGAAGGAATACCTTGTGCGACGGCCTTGCAAAGCTGGGTTTTGGCGTAAAACGTTCCGAAGGCACAATGTTCGTCTGGGCTAAGATTCCTGAAGGACATGGCGGCTCCGAAGACTTCTGCGTCGAAATGATCAAGAAATGCGGTGTAGTATGTACACCGGGTACGGCATTCGGAACCCTGGGTGAGGGGTACGTAAGATTTGCGCTGGTGCTTCCATGCGATAAGCTTGAGGAAGCGCTGGCAGCGATGAGAAGCCTGTAATACAGTAAACAACTGAATAATAGAGGAGGAAGTCATGGCAAGTTTCAAAATCGGCACATCGAAGGTGTGTATTTCGCCAAGCGAGGATATGTTCCCATTTGACGGACCGTCTTATCTGGAAGCGGGAATCAAGATCGAAGGCGTATATTTCAAGGAATATATCCGAGTAATCGCTATCGATGACGGAGCTCAGAAGTTCGTAATCGGAGCGTTTGAAAACAACAACGGCACCGACGCGCTGAAAGAGCGAGTTAAGAATGCTTTCGGCATTCCGTGGGAAAATCAGATCTACTGTCAGACCCACAATCATGGCAGCGTCAGCTCTCCTTTGACTGTGCTCAGGGATGACGGACAGAAGAGCGTTCATTCATATGCGGATAATCAGGTGCGCCTCGGTAAGGAGATTTTCGAAAAGAGCTTCCAGGCTGTAAGTGAGGCCCTTTCCTGTATGAAGCCGGCCAACATGGGCTTCGGTGAGGGAACCAGCTACATCAACGTAAACAGAGACCTGCCGAATGATGACGGATATTATTCAGAAGGCCAGAACTTCAACGGACCAAGCGACAAGACGCTGGCTGTTATCAAGTTTGAGGACGAAGACGGCAATCTGGTCGCAGCTATACTTAATCACTGCACTCACGCCAATACAACTATCTGCGCGACAGACGTTGACGGCAAGATGAAGACATCAGCGGATTTTCCGGGCTTTACCTGCGATTATCTTGAGAAGAAGTATCCGGGATCGGTCGTTCTTTGGACCAGCGGAGCAGCAGGTGATCAGAATGCGCTGTTCTGCTATTCAGGAAAGCAGCATTACGAGGAAATCAGCGAGAACGCCGGCTCCGTCAGCCTGCTTCCGGATGGATTCAGATATCATTACGCACAGTATCTGGGCGAAAGACACGCTTTCGACGCTGTCCGCGTTCTGAACAAAATCAACTGCAGCCCGGAGCCTGTTCAGATAAAGTCTGCCAAGACAGATGTTGCGATCCCGCAGCAGTCCGTGCCGGCAGGAGTTAACTTCTGGCTCAATATCAATCTCGCACAGAATAACGTGGAGACCGTTGCAAGAATGGCCCCTGAGATGGTTGTTGACAGGCAGATCGTTGGAAGACATCTGGAGGATTTCGAATTCAACGGCAACTACCGAGACTGTGAAGTTCTCATGTTCAGGATCGGTGGTCTTGCGATCGTTTCCGTTGCGGCAGAGCTTTACAATAAACTTGGCAAAATCATTAAAAACACCTGCCCATGGGAGAACGCGGTAGTTCTGGCAATCGCAGGCGGACATGGTTTAAGATGCGGTTATATCCAGGATACAGAGAGCAATACTCACAAGACGTTCCAGCATTTCGGAGAAGCTTACCCATGCGATTCAGATAAGCTTTTCGCGGATGCAGTCAGAGAATTAGCTGAACAGTGCAAATGATCCGAGGACCTATTTCTTCCTTTTGTTGAAGAATACGATCGTGAGGATGACGGAAACAATAACGGCAATAACCGTTAAAATAGCGCAGATGATTATCAGTATGATCGAGAACACCGGAATCGGGAAACCGATCTGGGGCGGTTCCTCAAGCGAAAGCTCAAGGAATACGCACAGCATACAGAATATATATGCGATGGCAGCCTGCGTAGGACCGATAAGCAGAAAGAGAAGAGCCTTAGGGTTCTTCTTTTTTTCTTCTGTTTGAGCCGGTATTGCAACGGATGCTGTCTCAAAAACAGCTGCAGCAGCGGCTTTGGCCTTTTTCTTCTTCGCGGACTTGGTTATGGTCAAAACGATCGCCAGAACAACTCCCGCGACAGAAACGATAATGATCAGGAAAAAAGCGATGATAGTAAAAGCGGGCATGGCGTGTCCTTGTCCGCCTGCGTCCGGCATCTTCGAGGAGTCGATCAAAATAGCCACAAAGAGTATGATGATATCCACAAGCGCAGCGCCCGGAATAAACAACAGATTCAACAGCGGATGTATTTTTCTGGAGTTCATGTTTTTTCCTCATTTTAGTGGTTTACTGTTACTCATGCATTTTACATTTTTTTCGATAAAAAAACAAGATTGCCGGATGTGAGCGCATCTCGCTAAAAAACTTGAACAAACACGCTTCTTTGTATATATTTAAACATGTAAAAAAAGGAGCGTACCTGTATGGCAACAAGAAGAGAATCGAAAGCGGCAA
>JAZQNN010000009.1:0-78490 GCA_045627365.1 Lachnospiraceae bacterium | reverse complement strand
TTTTTCGGCAGGTTCTAAAGAAACGTAACAAAGTCGTCCCATCAGAGCACGCCTGGCAGCCCAGCCCTATGACTCCAGCCTCTTGGAGACGGTCTGCCGTACAAGGTTGATGAGCACTTTTTCCTCCACGCTAAGCGCCCTGTCGGACGGTGTGACGACCGCCAGAGTCCTATAGATCTTCGGCTCGATCGGAATGACGCAGACGGAATCATTTTCGTAGTACTTGAACTGCCGGTGCATTACGAAGGTGACGGCGCCGCCTGAAACCATAGACATTCGGCCGTCAACAGCAATGATGTTCATCGTGACGGGCGCGGTGATGCCGGAGGCGGCAAATTCCTCCATCATCAGTCTGTGAAGGCCCGAATGAGGCGAAGTCGTGACGATTTTCTCGTTTTTCAGATCATCTAAGGAGAGCGACTTTTTCTGCGCCAGAGGGTGCCTTGAGCTTACGACTGCGCAGACGTATTCATCGATGATAGGGAAGATGTTCAGCCCCTTCGTATCGTAGCGCAGAGGGAAAGCTGCCAGCGCCATGTTAAGAGTCCGGTTCGTAACCATGGCAAGGAGGTCCGGATCCCATTGCTCAACAAAATCACACTCGAGGAGTCTTTTTTTTGCCCCTTTTTCCAAAAGAGAAAAATTATATCATTTTAGTGCGCTCGCGAGCCTGCCGTCTCTCCCGCTTTTCGGCAGGTTCGTATAAAACGTAACAAAGTCTTGTTTGGGGCCGCTTCTTATTTGCTTTTACAACATAACAGCCACCATTCTGAGCCACATCTCGCGTTCTGCACAAAACCTGCCGAATTTTCGGAGAGATGGCAGGCTAGCAAAGCCACTATTTTCGCAGGATTTTTCGCTTTCCCCAAAACAGAAAAATTTCGCCTTTTTAATGCGTTTGCGGACCTGCCATTTCTGTCGTTTTTCGGCAGGTTCTAAAGAAACGTAACAAAGTCGTCCCATCAGAGCACGCCTGGCAGCCCAGCCCTATGACTCCAGCCTCTTGGAGACGGTCTGCCGTACGTGGGATTAATACCTTAAAATCAACAAAAACAAACAGGGCATAAGCTGCGGCTTATGCCCTGTTTTATCATGTAAAGTAAATTCTATTTGAGGTATTTCGACAGCGTACGCAAGAGCAGCTCGACATTGATCGGCTTGGCAATATGATCGTTCATGCCGGCATCGAATGCGTTCCTCTTGTCTTCATCAAATGCGTTGGCAGTCATTGCTATGATCGGGATCGATGAGGCAAAATCATTAGGCAGCGCCCTGATCGCACGTGTCGCTTCGTAGCCGTTCATATGCGGCATCTGGATGTCCATGAGGATAAGGTCGTAACTGCCGGCCACGGCATTTTTGATCTTATCAACGGCGATATCACCGTCAGATGCTGTATCAACGATAATGCCTTCGTCTTCAAGGATCTCGACCGCGATCTCCATATTGAGCTCGTTATCTTCAACGAGCAGGATCTTTTTGCCGGACAGGTCCTTGCTTCTGTCACTTCGAAGCCGGGAAACCGGAGATACCGATTCAGCTACCCGGTTATCAAAATCGATACGAACCGTCGTACCGATGCCGGGCTCGCTTTCGACATCGATCGTGCCGCCCATAAGATCGATCAAAGACTTGGAGATCGACATACCGAGACCGGTCCCTGTAACGCCGCTGACGGTGGAAGTTTCAGCTCTTGAGAAAGGCTCGAAAAGATGCTCGAGGAACTCTTTGCTCATGCCGATTCCGGTATCCGCGATGGTATAACGGAAGTGTGCATATCCCTCGCGTTCGCACGGCAGCTCCTCGATATCAAAGTCAATCTTCCCGCCCGCGTTAGTGTACTTTACGGAATTGGAAACGATATTTGTAAGAACACGCATCGTCAGAAGCCTGTCGGCATAGAACCAGTGATGTTCAAGCGACGGACTGATCGTCAGATTGAAGTCAATGCCCTTGGCCTCTGCGCCGCCTGCGAGGATGCTGTACAGATTGTCTTTGACGGTATCCATGAAGAGCGCCTCTTCTTCGACCTTGATATTGCCGGATTCCACGCGTGACATGTCAAGGACATCGTTGATAAGCGACAGAAGGTGGCTGCCTGTTACTTGCACTGCTGTTATTTATATAGCTTGATTTATTGTGATAGCTGTAATAGAATAATTAGGCGTTTGTAGGATGGAGGATTGTAGTTTTGAAATTGTCGGAAGCTTTCCGCAAGGCATCACGGTCGACATACGACGTGCTGCCGATAATAGAGTATGCGCTGGAGTATTATCCGGCACCGGGCGGCGGCAAGTCGCATTTTGCAGTTATTTGCCCGGGCGGAGCATACGCCCTGTGTGCAAGTGAGATAGAAGGCGTGCCATACGCCAAAGAGCTTAACAGGCTGGGCTACACAGCATTCGTACTCAGGTACCATCACGGGCTGCATGCGGCATCTCCGAAACCCATTGACGACCTGGCAAGAGCCTTGAGGACTATTCTCAAGAGTGCTGACAAATACAACGTTTACAAAGAAGGCTACTCCGTCTGGGGCTCATCTGCAGGAGGCCATCTGGCCGGATGCTTCGGAACAGAGCTTAACGGATGGATGCATTACAGACTTCCGCGGCCGGCAGCAGTTGTTCTGGCATATCCGGTGATCACGATGGGAGACGGCGCGCACGAAAGAAGCAGGAAGCTTTTTCTCGGACCGCACCCAACATCTGAGTCGGTCAACCGCTGGAGCGTAGAGCAGCATATCGGCAGCAATTATCCCGCCACATTCATCTGGAACAGTGACGCGGATGAGACGGTAAGGCCGGATAACAGCCGTATCATGGCGACGGCTCTTAAGAAGGCCGGAGTACCGTACGAATATACATGTTTTGAAAATGTTCCCCACGGAGTCGGAGTCGGCACCGGATACGAATGTGAGGGCTGGATCAGGAAAGCAGCCGCATTCTGGGGTAAGCATATTGTTTAATTTTCTAGGAGGATATTATGGACTTCAAAGCAGAAATCAATGGTTTGATATCTACTGTAAAAGGTGTAAAGGACTACGACTACAAAGGACGTCTCGGGCAGCTGCCGGCAGAAGGCCTGACACTCGGCGGTCTTTTCGGAACATTCCTGATGTTTCTCGGATCGTTCTTCGCACTGGCAAGGATCGACGTGCTTGGTTATAAAGAGGGAATATGCTGCCTTGCAACATTCTGGGGCTGGATCGTATTTCTTCTGACATTATTTGTGATCATTCCTCTGCTGTTCTTCGGACGCAAATTCTGGGCAGCAGCTACAGCTTCACTGTGCTTCCTCATCACGCTTATCCAGGGGATCGCAGTTTCAAGCTCGGGATATGGAATTATCAAAACCGGCGCCGGATTCTGGCTTGTACTTATCGGCGAGCTTTTAGTGATCGCAGCATGGGCTGTAAGCACATTCGTCTTCAAGGGCGAGGAGTTTGTGATCGACCCTATCGCTAATCTTTTCGGAGACGCAGGCGAGAAGGAACAGACCGTTAAACCGGCTAAGACACGCAAGGCTCAGCCCGCACCGGCAGCGCCTGTTGAGCAGGATTTCTATTACTGCGAGAGCTGCGGAGCCAAGGTCGGCAAGGATTTCAGATTCTGCCCGAAATGCGGCACTCCAAGGCATAACGACTGATCGAGAGAGACATATGTCTGAAAGATGGGCAAGGAGCACTATGCTCTTAGGACAAGATAATATGAAGACCCTGGCGCAAGCCAGGGTCGCTGTTTTCGGAATAGGCGGCGTTGGCGGATACGTGGCCGAGGCTTTGGCGCGCGCAGGCGTAGGAGCGCTTACTCTGGTCGACAGTGACCGGGTAAGCATTTCCAATATCAACCGCCAGATCATAGCGCTTGAAAGTACCGTGGGTCTTTCCAAAGTTCAGGTAATGAAGGCGCGGATCCTGGATATCAATCCGGAGGCCGAGGTAGAGGCAAGGGAGTGTTTCTTCCTCCCTGAAAATGCGGAAGAATTCGACTTTTCCGGATATTCATACGTGGTGGACGCGGTGGATACCGTATCTGCCAAAATCGCGCTGGCGGAGGCGGCCCGGAAAGCTTCTGTGCCGATCATCAGCTGCATGGGAACGGGCAACAAATTTGACCCGACCGCATTTGAGGTGGCGGACATTTACGCAACGAGTGTGTGCCCGCTTGCCAAGGTGATGCGCCATGAGCTTAAGAAGCGCGGGATAGAAAAACTGAAAGTCGTATACTCACGGGAAGAGCCCGTGAAGACGGAGGGAAGGACTCCGGGAAGTGTTTCATTCGTTCCGCCTGTGGCCGGAATGATAATGGCAGGGGAAGTTATCAAGGACCTGTGCGGGATCACATCCGTCAGGTGATTTGAGATTATATATGGAGAAATCGGATGTTTATTGAAATTGATTTCAACAGCGATGAAGCGTTATATGTTCAGCTGAGGAACCAGATCATCTTCGGCATTGCAACGGACCAGATAAAGGAGGGCCAGACCCTGCCTTCGGTTCGCGCGATGGCGGAGGAGATCGGCATCAACATGCATACCGTTAACAAGGCATACACTATCCTGAAGCAGGATGGCTTTGTGCGGGTCGACAGACGTCGCGGTGCGGTCGTAGCCGTTGATGTTGATAAGATGAGGGCAATGGAGGCCATGACGGGATATTTAAGACCGATCATAGCCGCCGGTATGGTAAAAGGTCTGTCCAAAGAAGAGACCATGGCCCTTGTCGGCGAGATCTACGATGAACTTGGCTAAGAAACGGAGAAATATATGAAAGCATTTACAAAACCTGCGCGTCAGGTCATCGACGCGGCAGCGGAGGCCGCAAGCGAGCTTCACCACAGCTATATAGGCACGGAACATCTGCTTATAGGGCTGGCTGAGGTGGAAGGCTCAGCATCCAAGAGAGTACTTAACAGCCGCGGAGTCACATCCGAGGGCGTGCGCAATATGATCAGCAAGTCCATCACAACGACCGCCGGCGTGATCGTCAGCGACGCTGACAGCTATACGCCAAGAGCTGAGGCAGTTATCGACGGGGCAGCATTTGAGGCGGACCGCTATAAGGCAAATCAGATCGGAACGGAGCATTTGCTTATCGCGCTCCTCAAGCAGGAAGACAGCACCGCAGTGCGCATAATCAGCGGAATGGGTGCAAACAGGCAGAAGATATTTGCCGATATATTGGCAGCCATGGGCGAGGATGTAAGAAAGCATAAATCCGAACTGGGACCGGACAAGACCCCGGGCGGTCAGGGCACAGCGGACGGTATTTTGCCGAACTACAGCAAAGATCTGTGTCAGGCAGCAAGGGAAGGACGCCTCGATCCGATGATCGGCAGGGAGGAAGAGGTCGCAAGGATCATTCAGATCTTAAGCCGCAGGACCAAGAACAATCCGTGCCTGGTAGGAGAGCCCGGCGTAGGCAAGACCGCCATCGCGGAAGGACTTGCAAGCAAGATAGTTGCCGGCGAGATCACCGGCCCGGTGGCCGACAAGAGAGTACTTTCTCTTGACCTTCCGGCAATGGTCGCAGGCAGCAAATACAGAGGCGATTTCGAGGAACGCATCAAACGCGTCATAAATGAAGTCGAAGAGGACGGCCACATCATCCTGTTCATGGATGAGATACACACGATGATCGGAGCCGGCGGCTCGGAAGGTTCTATAGACGCGGCCAATATCCTTAAGCCGGCGCTTGCCAAAGGTCAGATCCAGATCATCGGCGCGACTACTCAGGAGGAATACCGCAAATATTTCGAGAAAGACGCGGCTCTTGAAAGACGTTTCCAACCGGTCTACGTTGAGCAGCCAAGCAAGGAGGAGACCCTCGCGATCCTTAAGGGACTCCGCCCCAAATACGAAGAGCACCACGAGGTAGTGATCACTGATGAAGCGCTCGAAGCGGCAGTAGTCATGTCCTCAAGATATATCAATGACAGATTCCTTCCGGACAAGGCGATCGACCTGATCGATGAAGCTTCCTCCAAAGTCAAACTCTCATCCTACATCCTTCCGGCTGATGTGACGAGCAAGGAAGAGGAAGTCAAGAATCTGGAATCAGCCCTTGAGACGGCACTTAAGAAAGGCCGCCTTCAGGAGGCGTCCGCGATCCGCGTGGATATCAGGCTTGCAAAGGCCGAAGCCGAAGAGTCAAGACGCCGCCTTGCAAGAAAAAACCAGTCCAGGAAGCTTAAAGTGACCGAGGACGACATCGCCGACGTTGTAAGCCGCTGGACCAAGATCCCGGTCAAGAAACTCGCGGAAGAGGAGGGCGAAAAACTCAGGAAATTAGAGAAGACCCTCCACAAGAGAGTCATTGCTCAGGACGAAGCGATCAATGCTCTTGCCAAGGCTATAAGGCGCGGCAGAGTAGGACTTAAAGATCCTAAGAAGCCTATCGGCTCGTTCCTTTTCCTCGGCCCTACAGGCGTCGGCAAAACAGAGCTGTCCAAGGCTTTGGCTGAGGCACTTTTCGATTCGGAAGATGCGATCATCCGCGTAGATATGTCCGAATATATGGAAAAACACAGCGTATCCAAGCTCATCGGTTCACCTCCCGGATACGTCGGATATGACGAGGGCGGCCAGCTCAGCGAGCAGGTAAGAAGAAAACCGTATTCGATCATCCTTTTTGATGAGATAGAGAAAGCTCATCCGGATGTTTTCAATATTCTGCTGCAGGTACTGGATGACGGCCGTATCACGGATTCGCACGGAAGAGTTGCGGATTTCAAGAACACGATCATCATCATGACAAGTAACGCAGGAGCTACGAGGATCACGGAGCCCAAGGCGCTTGGATTTGCAACGGATACGTCCGTCAAGCATGATTACAACGTGATGAAGGAAGCGGTCATGGACGAGGTCAAGCATCTGTTCAGGCCGGAGTTTATCAACCGTGTTGACGAGATCATTGTCTTCGAGTCCCTTACCAAGGACAACATGAAGGGTATCATTAACATATTGGCAGCAGATATCGCATCCAGAGCCGGGGAGCAGATGAATATCACTCTCAGGCTGACAGACAAGGCCAAGACATGGCTGGTAGATCAGGGCTTTGATCCTAAGTACGGCGCACGTTCGCTCAAACGCAAGGTCCAGACCGCTCTGGAGGATGAGATGGCTGAGGAGATCCTTGCAGGCCGCATCAGACCGGGAGACAGCGTAACTGTTTCTGCTGATGATAAGAAGCTGACGTTTAAGGTCAAGAAAGAGAAGTAATACATGGCGAAGGCTAAAGATACCGCTTTTTTCTGCAGCGAATGCGGATTTGAATCACCGAAGTGGAGCGGGCAGTGTCCCGCGTGCAAATCGTGGAATACGATGGTTGAAGCACCCGCACAGACCGAAGGCCCGCTAAAGGCGCTTGTCAGGAAGCCGGCCCTCGGCAAAGTGTTTGCCGACACCGCACCGTGCACGCTGGATGAGGTATCCGTGATGGAGGACGAGCGCATAGCGACGGGCATCGAGGAGTTCGACCGTGTGTTGGGCGGAGGCATCATCAAGGGCTCTTTGGTCCTGGTGGGCGGAGATCCCGGCATCGGCAAATCGACCCTCCTTACCCAGGTATGTCGCAGGCTGAGCGAGCGCTCGGTAAAAGTACTTTATATCTCGGGCGAGGAATCGCTCAGGCAGATCAAACTGCGTGCCGCAAGGCTCGGCGAATTCACCTCTTACATGAAGCTTCTGTGCGAGACGGACCTTGACCGGATCGAGAACGTTATTTCAAGCGAAATGCCGGACGTATGCATCATCGACTCCATCCAAACGATGTACCGCCCGGATGTGAGCGGAGCTCCGGGAAGCACTTCCCAGGTCAGGGAATCCACTAACATGCTGCTTGGCCTTGCCAAAGGTCTGGGCGTTGCTATATTCGTGGTCGGCCACGTGACCAAAGAAGGTGTGGTAGCTGGCCCGAGACTCCTTGAGCATATGGTGGACACGGTCCTGTATTTTGAGGGCGATTCGCAGGGCGCTTACCGCATACTGCGCGGCGTGAAGAACAGATTCGGCTCGACCAATGAGATCGGCGTTTTTGAAATGCGCTCAGACGGCCTGAATCAGGTCAAAAACCCGTCTGAGTTCATGCTGACGGGCCGTCCTGAGGATGCGTCCGGATCGGTCGTTTCCTGCACGATTGAGGGCTCTAGGCCGATCCTTGTCGAGATCCAGGCCCTTGCCTGCAAATCAGGCCTTGCAACACCGAGAAGGAGCGCGGCGGGCATAGATTACAACAGACTGAATCTCCTTATCGCCGTACTCGAAAAACGCCTCGGCTTCCATATGTCCGAGTGCGATGTTTACGTTAATATCGTAGGCGGACTGAAGATCAGCGAAACTGCCCTCGACCTTCCGGTAGTACTGGCAGTGGCTTCCGGTTATATGGATATGGTCATCCCGGCCGATACGCTTGTCGTCGGCGAAGTGGGCCTTTCCGGAGAGACCAGGAATGTGAACCAGATCGAAGCCAGGATAAATGAGGCGAAGAAGCTTGGATTTGCCAGATGCATCATCCCGAAGGGCGCAATGAATACGCTCAAGAATACTCAGGGAATCGAGCTGATAGGCGTTTCAAGTGTTCAGGAAGCTATCAAAGCAGCCAGGGCTCTTGCGGAAAAAGCAACAAAAAAAGACGGTAAATGAGGGAATCCCTTATTTGATTTATATATAGATAAATGCGCGTTGGTGATGTATAATTCTTAGCGTCGTTTCAGAAAAAAGGGCGCAAAAAAACAGGGGAAGAGAGATTCGAACTCCCGTGAGCGGTTTTGGAGACCGCCATACTGCCGCTGTATGATTCCCCTGAGCACCAATAGTTTATATCACAACGTCAGCGGCAATGTCAAACTGTTTTTGAAATCTTTTTGACTTGATTTATACAAAATGAGCGAGCTTGAAGCAGAGAAACTGAATAACGATATGGAATCTGACGCCTTTGTCGAAGAGAACCATTACATCAGTGCGGAAGAGTCAGCCAAGGCCTTTGAATGGACCGGCGCGGATTCTGTTAAAGCGCGCACAAAAGCCGAGAGCGAGCGTAACCTTGAGAAGCTCAGCCAGCCTGCAGAGCCGGAAGATCCCGAGCAGCTTCACAAAGTACTTATCGAGACGGTACAGAAGGAGCGTCCCGGCGAAGACCTGACGATGCTGGAGAAGGCATATCAGCTCGCACTTAATGCTCATAAGGACCAGAAACGTCACTCCGGAGAGCCTTATATCATCCATCCGATCCACGTTGCGATCATCCTCGCGCAGATCGATCTTGATATGGATACGACTATTGCCGGAATGCTCCATGACGTCGTTGAGGATACGCCGACCACGCTGGATGAGATCAAAGCCGAATTCGGTGAAGAGGTCGCTGACCTTGTAGACGGCGTTACCAAACTGACACAGATCAAGTACACATCCGACAAGCTTGATGTTCAGGCGGAGAACTTCAGAAAGATGTTCCTTGCCATGGCCAAGGATATCAGAGTTATCGT
The DNA here is from genome assembly GCA_045627365.1 of Lachnospiraceae bacterium. GTDB lineage: Bacteria > Bacillota > Clostridia > Lachnospirales > Lachnospiraceae > RGIG5612. The sequence continues at coordinate 69,008 of JAZQNN010000009.1, read as the reverse complement.
TATCAAGCTCGCCGACAGGCTTCACAACATGCGTACGCTCCAGTATATGACGCGTAAGAAGCAGCTTGAGAAAGCCAAAGAGACCATGGACATATATGCCCCGATAGCCCAGAGGCTCGGAATGAGCAAGATCAAGGTCGAGCTGGACGATCTGGCACTCAAATATACGAATCCGGACGTTTATTTCAATCTCTCGGCAGCTGTCGATGAGAAGATGAAAGCCAGCGGTGACTTCATCAATGAAATGGTCCATGACATCACCGGATATATGAAAGATGCCGCGATCGATGCGGAGATCTACGGAAGAAGAAAGCATCTTTTCAGCATTTACAAGAAAATGGTCGTCCAGGACAAGTCCGTGGATCAGATATATGACCTTTTTGCCGTAAGAATAATCGTTGATTCGATCAAGGACTGCTATGCGGCACTGGGTGTTATTCATGAGATCTACAAGCCTATTCCGGGCAGGTTCAAGGATTATATCGCGATGCCTAAGGCCAATCTGTACCAGTCTTTGCATACGACCCTTATAAGCCATTCGGGCATGCCTTTTGAAGTGCAGATAAGGACTGTGGACATGCACAATACCGCCGAGTACGGTATCGCTGCTCACTGGAAATACAAAGAAGGCAAAGCTGCCTTGGACAAGAGCATTTCCAGGACAGAGGAGGAGAAACTTGCCTGGCTCAGGCAGATACTGGACCTGCAGTCGGAAATGTCTGACAATAAAGAGTTCATGGATCTTTTAAGGAGCGATCTGGACCTCTTCTCGGACGACGTATTCTGCTTCACGCCGGACGGCGATGTAAAGACGCTGCCGGTCGGCTCTACGCCGATAGATTTTGCTTACAGCATCCATTCGGCTGTCGGCAACAAGATGATAGGCGCGCGTGTAAATGACCGTATCGTAACGATCGATTACGAACTGCAAAACGGTGACCGGGTCGAGATCATTACTTCTCAGAACTCCAAGGGACCGAGCCTTGACTGGCTCAATATCGTCAAGAGCACGCAGGCAAGAACCAAGATCAATCAGTGGTTCAAGTCCACACAGAAGGACGACAACATCGCCAAGGGCCGCGAACTTGTTGAAAAATACATGAAGTCCCACGGCATCACGGAGATGGGCATTTTCGCTCCGGAATACGAGAATCTCGTAATGGCCAAGTACAGTATCAAAGACTGGGATTCGGTACTTGCAGCGATCGGGCACGGCGGACTCAAGGAAGGCCAGGTCATCAACAGGCTTCTCGGCGAATACAACAAGAAGAACAAGATCCCGAATGTCACCGATGAAGATGTCCTGGAAACGGCCAAGGGCAATCCGGACGAGATCTACAAAGAAGCCAAACACAAGAGCGGCATCATGGTCAAAGGGATACATGATGTTGCAGTCAGATTCGCGATGTGCTGCTCACCGGTACCGGGCGACGATATCGTGGGATTTGTCACAAGAGGAAGAGGCGTTACGATCCACAGGACAGACTGCGTAAATATCGTAAATCTTAACCGCGCCGAAAGAGACAGACTGATAGACGCTCAGTGGGATAAGCTGACAACGGAATTCACCACAGAGAAGTACATGGCTGAGATCAGCATGTACGCGGTCAACAGAACAGGTATGCTGGTTGATATTTCCAAGATCATGTCAGAGAACGATCTGGACGTAACGAGCCTGAATGTACGCGTCAACAAGCAGCAGCTTGCGACTATCGATATGGGCTTCAAGGTTTCGTCCAACGACGAGCTTAACAGGATCATCACCAAGCTCAAGACGATCGACGGAATAACAGACATAACCAGAACGAGGGGATAAAATGGGCGAGATAAAAATGAACTGCGTGCGTGTAGGCATGCTGCAGACGAATTGCTATATAGTTTATGACAGCGAGGTCAAGGAAGCCGTGATTATCGATCCGGGCGACAATGCCGATTTTATCGACAGGTGCCTTGCCAATCTGGGGGTCAGACCGGCAGCGATTTTCCTGACACATGCCCATGCTGACCATATCCAGGGAGTGCCTGGCCTTCTCAGGCTTCATGACATACCGCTTTACGTCCACGAAGAAGATGCCGTTATGCTGGCAGACGGACGCCTCAATTACGGCGGTGTTTCGATCGAGATGAGAGAAAAGGACGTGAAGCTCAAAGGCGGCGAGACGATCGAGATCGGCGGGATGAAGATCGAAGTGCTTCATACACCGGGACATACAAGAGGAGGCGTTTGCTACCTGCTTCGAGAAGCTAAGATGTGCTTCTGCGGCGACACGATGTTCTATCATTCGTACGGCCGTACGGATCTTTTCGGAGGAGATTATGATGCTCTGATGAAAGGAATACGTGAGAAACTTCTGCCGCTTGATCCGGAGACGATATGTTACCCGGGACATGATATGGCAACAAATATTGCAAATGAGCGTATAACCCACGGCTACAATGCCTGAGACCGCTTTACATATTGGAGGACAACATGATTACACAGGCTCCGAGAGGAACTGCCGACTGGTACGGCGATAAAATGTACCAGAGAGAAGTTATTGAAGATATCTGCAAGGATGCAGCCAATCTGTACAACATCAAGCAGATCATGACACCTATGTTTGAGCACACCGTGCTTTTCCAGAGAGGTGTCGGTGAGACCACTGACGTAGTCCAGAAGGAAATGTATACCTTCGAGGACAAGGGAGGAAGAATGATCTCCCTCAAGCCTGAAGGGACAGCAGGCACCATCCGTGCATACCTTGAGCACAGCATGTACGCTGAGAGCGGACTTACCAAGCTCTTCTATATCACCCCGTGCTTCCGTTATGAGAAGCCGCAGGGCGGACGTCTGCGCCAGCACCACCAGTTCGGCGTTGAGTTCATCGGAAGCGAGAGCCCGCTTGTAGAGGCCGAGCTTATCAGCCTGGTCACAACGATCATCGGCAAATTAGGCCTTTCCGACATCGAAGTACACATCAATTCGATCGGCTGCGCCGAGTGCCGTAAAGAATACAATAAAGCGCTTCTGGCATACCTTAAAGAGCACGAGGACAAGCTTTGCCCGACCTGCCTTGACAGAATGGAGAGGAACCCTCTGAGAGTCATCGACTGCAAGAACGATTCCTGCAAGGAAGTAGTTGCCGGTGCGCCGCGTACCATCGATTATCTTTGCGATGACTGCAGGAATCATTTCGAGGAACTCCGGAAACTCTTAGACGGTATCGGCATCAAGTATTCGATCGATACCGGCATTGTAAGAGGACTTGATTATTACACCAAGACAGTTTTCGAATTTGTCAACAAGGACGGCTTCACACTGTGCGGCGGCGGCCGTTACGACAAGCTTGTCAGCGAGATAGACGAGAAGCAGGATATCCCGGCAGCAGGCTTCGGACTCGGACTTGAAAGGATCCTTTACTTCCTCGACCTTGAAGGCAAGAATTTAGGAAGCGTAACTCCACCAGATATTTACGTCGGATTTACCGCAGACGTTAAGGCTGAGGCCTACAAGATCATCCAGAGCCTCAGAGCTCAGGGCGTTGCTGTAGAGACCGACTACATGGGCAAGTCAATTAAGGCTCAGATGAAATACGCAAATAAGCTGAACGCGCCATATGTTGCCATCTTAGGCGGCGATGAGATCGCAAAAGGTTCAGTTAATATCAAAAACATGGCTGACGGCAGCCAGACAGAATGTGCAATAAGCGATATAGCGAAAGTGATCAAATAAGCGTGGCATTCCGCGCGGAAAGAAGAAAAAATGGCAGAACTTATGAGTGGCCTGACAAGAAGCCACAGATGTACAGAAGTAACTAATGAAATGATCGGCGAGAGCGTAACTCTCATGGGCTGGGTCAACAAAAGACGTAACCTCGGAAGCTTGATCTTCGTTGATTTAAGAGACAGAAGCGGACTTATCCAGATCCTCTTTGACGAGAACAATATCGGAAGCGAGGGCTATGAGAAAGCTCAGTCCTTAAGAAACGAATATGTTATCGCTGTCAGAGGCTTTGTTCAGGCAAGAGAAGGCGCCGTAAACGAGAATATGGCGACCGGAGACATCGAGATCAAGGCATTTGAACTCAGGATCCTTTCCGAGGCTCAGACCCCTCCTTTCCATATCGAAGAGAACAGCCAGACCAAGGACGAGCTGCGTCTTAAATACAGATATCTCGACCTTCGCCGTCCGGACCTTCAGCGCAACATCATGTTCAGAAGCAAAGTTTCCAAGAGCGTACGTGATTTCCTTTACAGTGAAGGATTTCTTGAGATAGAGACACCGATGCTGTGCAAGAGCACACCGGAGGGCGCAAGGGACTTCCTTGTTCCGAGCCGTGTTCATCCGGGAAGCTTTTACGCACTTCCGCAGAGCCCGCAGCTGTTCAAGCAGCTTCTTATGTGCTCCGGATATGACAGATATTTCCAGCTCGCAAGATGCTTCAGAGATGAAGACCTTCGTGCTGACCGTCAGCCTGAGTTCACCCAGATCGATATGGAGTTCTCATTTGCTGATTCAGAAACAGTAATGGACGTAAACGAGCGTCTCCTTCAGCACGTATTCAAGGAGTGCCTTGGTTACGATGTTGAGCTTCCTATCCAGAGAATGACCTGGCAGGAGGCAATGGACCGCTACGGTTCAGATAAGCCTGATACACGTTTCGGTATGGAACTTACGGATATCAGCCACATCGTAAAGGATTCCGCGTTCAGCGTATTTTCGGGTGCGATCGCCAAGGGCGGTTCAGTACGCGGTATCAACGCAAAAGGACAGGCCGACATGCCTCGTAAGAAGATCGACGCACTCGTTGAGTACGCCAAAGGACAGGGCGCAGGCGGACTGGCATACCTCGCGATCAACGAGGATGGTTCCTACAAGTCATCATTTGCTAAATTCATGAGCGAGGAAGAGCTTGCAGCGATCATTGAAGAAATGAAAGCAGAAAAAGGCGACCTCCTTCTTTTCGCAGCAGACAGAAATAAGACAGTTTGGGCATCTCTGGGAGCACTCCGCTTGAGACTCGGCGAGGAAATGGGCCTTATCGATCACAGCAAATTCAACTTCCTCTGGGTCGTAGAGTTCCCGCTTTTCGAGTACTCTGACGAGCAGGAACGTTGGGTAGCAATGCACCATCCGTTCACAATGCCTATGGATGAAGACGTCAGATTCCTTGACGATGAGCCATGGCAGGCACGTGCTAAGGCATACGATATCGTTCTTAACGGTGTTGAGCTTGGCGGCGGATCAGAAAGGATCTACAATCCTGAGATCCAGGAGAAGATGTTTGCGGCACTCGGCTTTACCAAGGAAGAGGCATATGAGCGCTTCGGTTTCCTGCTTGACGCATTCAAATACGGTGTTCCGCCTCATGCAGGACTTGCATACGGTCTTGACAGAGTTGTAATGCTGATGCTCGGCTGCGAGTCCATCCGTGACGTTATCGCATTCCCGAAGGTCAAGGACGCATCCTGCCTGATGACAGGCGCACCTTCAACGGTAGATGCTAAGCAGCTTGAAGAACTTTACATAGACACGATTCCTGTAGAGGAATAATCATAGAGGGGAATGCTGAATGAATAAGAATGTGTTGAAATGCGCGGCAGCGAAGGCTGATATCACGCCTGACGAGAAACTTGTGCCGGACCTTTACGCGCTGATGGGAATACCATACGGCGGCATCTGGGACACACTGGCGCTCCGCGTGCTGGCGATCGATAACGGCGAGAGCAAAGTCCTGATCATTTCATTTGATCTGGACAAATCACCGAATCCAAAGGAATGGCTGGCCATCCTGTCAGCAAAGTTTGACATCCCTGAGGAGAATATCATTTACGTCGGAACACATACGCATTCAGCTCCGCTTACAACATTCAGACCAAGTGAGAGAAAATGCGAGTACACGGACGCACAGAAGTCAGCGATGGCTGCATATGAGGCATTTGTCCTTGAGCAGCTGACCGGCGCTGTAGGCCGTGCGCTGGCTGACCTTAAGCCGGCACGTATCGGCTGGGCAGAAGGCACAAGCTACATCAACGTGATGCGTAATGCCACATATTACTACGAGGATGAGGACGGCAATGTAACGCCGTTCCTGACTCAGGGCGCATCCAAGAAGCCGGTCGACCCGACTCTGTTTGTGCTGAAGGCAGAAACCCTTGAAGGCCAGCCTATCGCATTTCTGGTCAATTATCCTGTTCATTGCTGTACGATGTTCTTAAACAAGTTCGACGAGCAGGGCAGGATGGGCATCAGCGGCGACATTGCGGGCAATGTTTCCACATACATCGAGGCTAAGTATCCGGGTGCGGTCGCACTCTGGACCAGCGGTGCGGCAGGCAACATCAATCCACTCGTAGGCAATGAAGTCTTTTATCCTGACCCCGAAACCGGTAAGGCCTGCAAATACGACATCGCGGACGGCAGCGTAGCAGACAGGATCATGCTGGCGCTGGCGGCAAGGCATTTTGCAGATATCAAGGAAGTTATAAGGACTCTGGCATGCACTACAGGCAGCGCGGAAATTCAGACCGGTATCGACTGGGCAAGAGCACCTAAGACGGACTCAGAGGAAACCTATGATATCAGGATGCACTACGTAAGGATCGGCGACCTGGCGCTGATCGGTATCGGCGGAGAGCTGTACAATTCGCTCGGCGCAGAGCTTAAGGAATGCTCAAAGGCAGGAACAACGATCGTGCTCAATCACGACGCGAGCATCATCTGTGACGGCGGATATATCAAGGACGATGAGACACTCAAAATGCTTGCTGAGACGACCATAAAGGCCGGAATGGTTCCGGGCGGCAAGGGCTCATGCAAGATCGGTTATATCTCAGATGCACTTAAAGATACACTGAACAGACTTCAGGAGAAATAAATGGCGACATATACCATCGACAACATAGACGGCAAAGCCAAGGCGGCTACATTCGAGACGGTCCACGGCAAGGTCCAGACACCGGTATTCATGAATGTTGCGACTGTTGCTGCGATCAAAGGTGCTGTTTCCACGGCTGACCTCAAGGAACTCGGCACGCAGGTGATGCTTTGCAATACATACCATCTGCACGTGCGTACGGGCGATGAGATCATCAAGAAACTCGGCGGTCTTCAAAAGTTCACGAACTGGGACAGACCGACACTTACCGACTGCGGCGGATTTCAGGTGTTCTCTTTGGCGACTCTTCGCAAGATAAAGGAAGAAGGCGTGACTTTCAACTCTCATATCGACGGACACAAGATATTTATGGGCCCGGAAGAGAGTATGCAGATACAGTCACATCTGGCGAGCACGATCGCCATGGCGTTCGATGAATGCCCTTCCAGCGTCGCCGAGCGCAAATACGTTGAAAAGAGCGTAGAACGGACCGAAAGATGGCTCATCAGAAGTATCGATGAGATGAATCGTCTGAACAGTCTTGAAGACACGATAAATAAGAACCAGCTCCTTTTCGGGATCAACCAGGGCGCGTGCTTCGAGGACATCAGAGTACGAAACGCCGATTATATCTCAAGCCTTGACATGGCAGGTTACGCGGTAGGCGGTCTGGCAGTCGGCGAAAGCCACGAGCAGATGTATGCGATACTTGACGCTACGGTGCCGCATTTGCCTCAAAACAAGCCGACATACCTTATGGGCGTCGGAACACCGGCCAATATCTTAGAGGGCATAGAAAGAGGCGTTGACTTCTTCGATTGTGTATATCCTTCAAGAAACGGCCGCCACGGTCATGTGTATACAAAGAGCGGAAAACTGAACCTTTTCAATGCCCGGTACGAGCTGGACGAGAGGCCTATAGAAGAAGGCTGCGACTGCCCGGCATGCAGGCATTATTCAAGGGCGTACATAAGGCATTTGCTGAAAGCCAAAGAGATGCTGGGACTCAGACTTTGCGTAATGCACAACCTGCATTTTTACAACAAGCTGGCAGCGGATGCGAGGAACGCGATCCTTGAGGGACGTTTTGCGGCATACAAGAAGGAAATGCTGGACGGATTTGAAGAATTAGGCTTATAAATTCCGATAATTATTGAAATATGTGCTTGATAGTATGGGGCTTTTGTGAGATACTACCATACAGTACTTATCCAGGAGGATTGAAAATGGATTTTATTAACTACGTACTTTGCTTTGGAGCACCGGCAACCACAGCTACCGCTGCAGCTGACGGAACACAGCAGGGCGGCAACTGGTGGATCATCGTAATATACCTTGTTATATTCGCAGCAATTATTTACTTCCTGATGATCCGTCCGCAGAAGAAGCAGAGACAGCAGCAACAGGATACAATGAATGCAATGGAGCCGGGCGACAGCGTTCTGACTACCAGCGGATTCTATGGAACAATCGTAGCTATTAATGGTGATACAGTAATCGTTGAGTTCGGCAACAACAAGAACTGCCGTATCCCAATGAGCAAGCAGGCTATATCACAGGTTGAGAAAGCCAATGCAGCATATGCAGCACCTCAGGCAGCACCGGCTGAAGAGCCGAAGAAGAAGTTCTTCGGAAGAAAGAAGGCCGAGGCTGAAGAAGCTCAGGCACAGGCCGAAGCAGCAGCTGCTAAGGCAGAAATCTCATCATCATGTTCATCTTCATCATCAGAGGCTGAAAGCGCAGCACCGGCTGAAGCAGAGGCACCGAAGACTGAAGATTAATTCAGGTACATTCAAGTGCAATCTACGAGGGGAGCCGGATGGCTCCCCTTTTTGTATATAATTAACAAAAAACGTTTTAACGCGTTAATAAAGTAAGGTCATTCTTAGCATTGAAAAAACTATATAGCGGGTTTACAATCACTGAAATAACTTGATTTAGCGGTTTAATTCACTAAAGCAGGCAAAATAAAGAATAAAACAACAGATTCGTTGTTTGAATAAGGAGAAAAGGAAAATGAGCAGAGTATACAATTTCGCAGCAGGACCGGCCACACTGCCGGAGGAAGTTTTGAAGGAAGCAGCAGATGAAATGCTCGATTACAGGGGAGCCGGATTGGGCGTTATGGAAATGTCCCACAGAAGCAAAGAGTTTGCCAAGATCATCGCAGATGCCAAGCAGGATCTGATCGACCTTCTGAACATTCCTGAAGAGTACGAAGTGCTCTTCGTTCAGGGCGGCGCTTCACAGCAGTTTGCAGCAGTTCCTATGAACCTGATGAAGAATAAGGTAGCTGATTATATCGTTACCGGACAGTGGGCTAAAAAGGCATTTTCTGAAGGCAAGATCTACGGCGACGCGTACAAGATCGCAACCAGTGAAGACAAGACCTTCTCATACATTCCGGATTGTTCAGATCTTCCGATCCATGATAACGCCGATTACGTTTATATCTGCGAGAACAATACGATTTACGGAACCAAGTTCCGGACACTTCCGAATACAAAGGGCAAGCTCCTTGTAGCTGACCAGAGCTCTATGTTCCTTTCGGAGCCATGTGACGTTACCAAGTACGGCCTTATCTTTGCAGGCGCACAGAAGAACATCGGACCGGCAGGTCTGGTTGTAGTCATTGTCAGAAAAGACCTCATCACAGAGAACGTTCTTGCAGGCACACCGACTATGCTCAAATACAAAACTCATGCTGATAATGATTCTCTTTACAATACCCCGAACGCATACGGCATCTACATCTGCGGTAAGGTATTTAAGTGGCTCAAGTCAATGGGCGGCCTTGAGGCTATGCAGGAGAGAAACATCAAGAAGGCTAAATTCCTTTATGAATATCTTGATTCAAGCAAACTGTTCAAGGGAACCGTTGTTCCTGAGGACCGTTCGATCATGAATGTTCCGTTCGTTACAGGCTCAGAAGAGCTTGATGCTAAATTTGTAAAAGAGTCCACAGCTGCAGGCCTTGTTCAGCTGAAGGGCCACAGAACAGTAGGCGGAATGAGAGCTTCTATCTACAACGCAATGCCTTACGCAGGCGTTGAAGCCCTTGTTGCATTTATGGAGAAATTCGAGAAGGAGAATGCGTAATGTTTAACTACAAGTGCTTAAATCCTATTGCCAAGATCGGTCTTGACAATTTCAGCGCGGATTATGTTCAGGTCGCTGAAAATGAAGCAGCAGACGCCATCTTAGTCAGAAGCGCCAAGATGCATGACATGGAGTTCGAGCCGAGCGTACAGTGTATCGCCCGCGCCGGAGCCGGAGTAAACAATATTCCGCTTGAGCGTTGCGCAGAGCAGGGAATCGTTGTTTTCAACACCCCGGGTGCCAATGCCAACGGAGTTAAAGAGCTCTTTATCTTCGCGGCTATCTTAGGCCTTCGTGATGTCGTTGGCGGCATAAACTGGACCGCATCACAGGCAGGCAATGCTGACATTGCAGCCCTTACAGAGAAAGAAAAGAAGAGATTCGTCGGACACGAAATCACCGGAAAGACCCTTGGCGTTATCGGCCTCGGAGCAATCGGCATCAAGGTCGCCAATGTAGCTATTCAGCTCGGCATGAAGGTCGTCGGATTCGACGCATTCTTAAATGACAATATGCGCGCTGCGCTTGATCCTAACGTAGTGATCGCAGCATCCAACGAAGAAGTTGTTGCAGCAGCTGACATGATCACGATCCATGTTCCTGCAATGCCTGCAACCAACGGAATGATCAATGCAGCACTCCTTGCAAACGCCAAGGACGGACTGGTCGTTATCAACCTCGCCCGCGATCTGCTGGTTAATACAGAGGATATTCGCGCAGCTCTTGAGAGCGGCAAAGTTGCGAAATACATCTGCGACTTCCCGACAGGCGAGACCTCAGATCTTCCTAACACGATCCTGATCCCGCACCTTGGAGCTTCTACCGAAGAATCCGAAGACAACTGTGCGATCATGGCAGTTCAGGAGATCGTTGATTTCCTTGAGAACGGAAATATCAGAAACAGCGTTAACTTCCCGGCTGCAACACTTGGCCCGAAGAAGGCAGGCAGCAAGAGGATCTGCGTACTTCACAAGGCTTCTCTTGACGTAACTGATGTTGCAAATGCAGTTAAGGCAGCAGGCCTTGACATCACCGATATGGTAAGCAAGACACGCGGAGAGTACTCATATTCGATGTTTGATGCAGTTGGAGACGGCTGCGTTAAATGCGCATTTGAAGCTCTTGAAGGCGTGATCAGATTCCGCAGCATAGCGTGAGGTAAGTATGGCAGGAGTTAAACCGTTCAAGGCTATCAGGCCTCGCGAAGATCTCGTAAAGTCAGTTTCGACACTTCCGTATGATGTTTATTCTGAGGAAGAGGCCAGACGGCGCGCATCAGAGAACGAGAATTCGTTCTTAAGGATCGTGCGTCCGGAGGTAGATTTTCCACTGGGAACCGACCCGGCTTCTAACGAAGTATACGAGCATGCCAAGGCATTGATCGATGAGAATCTGGCCAAAGGCGTTTTCGTGAAAGACGATGTGGATTGCTACTATATTTACCGCGAAATCAGGAACGGCAGAGCGCAGACAGGCCTTGTTGCATGCTTCTGTGTTGATGACTATCTGAATGGTGTTATAAAGCGTCACGAGTTCACCCGTCAGGACAAAGAAGATGACAGAACCAGGCATATCGATATCTGCTCAGCGCAGACCGGACTTGTCTTTCTGGCATTTCAGTCAAAACCTGAGATCCGGATAATCCTGGCACAGATCGCGGAAGGCGAGCCGCTTTGCGATTTCGTTTCAGAAGACGATGTGCGGCAGACCGTCTGGAAAGTCTCTGACCCTGATATGGTCGAGACGATCACCACGGTTTTCGGTGAACTTGAAAGCCTGTATATCGCGGACGGACATCACAGGAGCGCGTCGGCAGCGAGCGTTTGCCAAAAGAGGCGCGAGGCAGGATTCACCGGTGATGAGGAATTCAACTACTTCCTGGCAGTTGCATTTCCGCACGACGAGCTGCTGATAATGCCTTACTACCGAGTTGTACGCGATCTTAACGGACTCAGCAGCGAAGAGTTCTTAGATAAGCTGAACGACCTTTTCAGGATCGAGGAAATCGCGCCTGATAAGCTCGAGATGATCAAGGAACGCGATGTATGCACGACCCGCCGCAAAGGCGAGATAGATATGTTCCTTGACGGCTGCTGGTACACGCTGGATGCGCGCGAGGCGATACTCAAGGATGACGCGATCGGCGGACTTGACGTATCACTTCTGCAGGACAATGTGCTCGGTCCGATACTTGGTATCGAAGATCCGCGAAAGGACGCGCGTATCGATTTTGTCGGCGGCGTGCGCGGCTACGCTGAACTTGAGAAAAGATGCAGCGAGGATATGCAGGTCGCATTTGCACTTTATCCGACCTCAATGGACGAGATCATCCGCGTTACGGACGAGGGCAAGGTCATGCCGCCTAAGTCCACCTGGTTTGAGCCGAAGCTGCAGAGCGGTCTGTTCATCCACAGAATCTAGGTTGACATCCGTGCATGGCTATGTGAAAATACCTACGTGCATAAGAAACGAAACAGACAGTTACATATTGAAAAGACAACTCCCCGAGATCATCGGGGAGTTTTTTTATGCGCTGTATTACGTATTACGAGCGTTCAGGCCTGCCGGAGGGGCGTTTCGACGCTGCGGCTTCCGGATTCGACGCTGCGGCTTCCGGATTTGATATGTGGATTCTCCCCCTAGTAGCAAGAATGCTGATTTTATCGTAGGCGCTGGCGAAAAAGTCGATGAGTTTTGTAGAGGGAGAAGATTTTTGAAGGATATAACCAGTCTATTTAGACTTATATTTCGCCAGCATATACGGGAAAACGCCAATCTTTCGTTGGAGGGGGAGAAAGGCCAAGAAAAAGAAGGCATCTTTGCAGGAAAGGACGGCGACCAGTTCGCCAAGATACCATAACAGATATGATAAATACGTTGAAGGGGGAGAATAACATTTTTAGAACAATGAGTAAGGGGGAGAAAAAATGCAGAAAATAGAGTATTTTGACAAACAACTGAATATTTTGGATGCAAAAATAAGGGAAACCAGAGAAGAACTAAAACATCTGGCCAAAGGAACGATAACGTCGTATGCGGCAGGTAACAGAAAGTACCTGCGCGGGTATGTTGATGGCGAACGCAGGCATCTTTCGGTGGAGAAAGATCACGATTTAGTAATAGAGCTCCTCCGACGAAAATACCAGGAGAAGAGTCTGAACGACATAACGATCGAACGTGACATGATCGGGGCTGCGGCGGATATTTTGCGCGGAGCAGAACTGCAACTTGACAAATATATGGATGAATGTCCGGACGAAATAGGCATACTCTACAGCGAACTGCCGGAGATGGAAAACGAGGACCTGCGGATCTGGATGAACGCGGACTACCCATCAAATGCTCCTTATCCGGAAAATCGAAAACGTCGATTGAAAAACGGAGTTCTGGTTAGATCAAAGAGCGAGTGTGTGATAGGCGATTGCCTGATAGACAACGGAATCGCCTTCCGATACGAATGGGATCAGTATTTTGCAGGAAAAATGATATCGACTGACTACACACTTGCGCTATGGAGAAATGCTCAAATCAAGTTAAAATGGTGGGAGCACTTAGGGCTGGACGATCCGGATTATCTTAGGGAGGCACGTTGGAAAATCAACGCTTTTACTGATGCGGGGATGTTACCATATCGGGATTATATTTTGACTTTTGAGGAGGATGGTGTGCCTCTGGATTCGGTATATGTGCAGAAAATGATCGATGTTTTATGTAATTAAGCAGACTTGACTCGCACAAAACAAAAAGATATAATTAAGCCGTACGAACCAAAATCACGGTAATTCGAGAAATAACGCCGTGCGCACAAAAATACTCACAACAATAGAAATAACGCCGTACGCACAAAAAAGGCAAAGTACAACCAACAAAACTATGAAAATCAACGATTCACAGGGCTTTGGAGCCGCTATCAGAAAAAGAAGAAAAGAACTGAAAATAACCCAGGGAACGCTTGCCGAACTTTGCGGGCTGAGCGTCAGCTTTATCTCGGATCTCGAGCAGGGCAAGAAGACCGCAGAGCTGGAGAAGGCTTTGTACCTGGCCAACATACTTGGGCTCGACTGCAGTCTGAGCGTGAGAGGTGAATGATATGAGACATCTCAACGTTTTCATCGAAATAAAGGGGAGCCTGGAATATGTCGGGGACATCGAGGGCACGAACGAGCTTGACGCGGGCTTCAGGTACGACGGCGCCTACGCGAAGCGGGCGGATGGAAGGCCGATCTCGGTCAGTTTGCCGCTGACGAACGAAAGATTCAGCGCCGCCGCAACCAGAAACTTTTTTGAAGGGATGCTTCCGGAGGGCTTCACAAGGAAGTCAGTTGCCAAGTTCCTGAGGGCAGAGGAGACTGACTATTTATCGATCCTGGCCGGTCTTGGCAAAGAATGCCTCGGCGCGATCAAGATCGCCGAAGATGGTGCTGTTGATGAGCCGGATTATTACGATGAGCTGACTGGGGATGAGGTCAGGGCGCTTGCCGCTGAAGGGACCACCAAGTCGACGGAACTCGTGGTCAAGTCGCACCTGTCGCTCACGGGCGCGAGCGGTAAGGTCGGATTGTACCTGGACAAGCCGTCCGGCAAATGGTACCGCCCGCAAGGCGATGCACCAAGCACTCACATAGTAAAGCAGAGTCACGTAAGGCTCGACGGAATAGTTGTCAACGAACAACTTTGCCTGATGGCAGCCGGCAAACTGGGAATCAAAACTCAGCCCTGCCATATCATCAATATGGGCGCGGCGGACGACGGAGACGTGTTGCTTGCGACCGAAAGGTATGACAGGAAGATACCGGAAGACGGAGAGCGGCTCAGCGGGCTGATAAGGCCATTGAGGCTGCACCAGGAGGACTTTGCACAGGCGCTTGCTATCGCGGCCAGGGACAAATACGAGCACGAGCCGAATGCGTACATGCAGGCGATTTTCAAGCTGATCACATCATACAGCGCCAACCCGATAGAGGACAGGATGAGGCTTTGGTCGATCCTCTGCTTCGACTGGCTCGTGGGCAACACGGACAATCACATCAAGAACATAGGCCTTCTTTACAGCGAGAATCTGAAGTCCGTCCGGCTGGCTCCGGCGTACGACATACTGAGCACCGCGATATACGAAAGCTCCACACGCGATATGGCGATCAGCATCGGCGGAAAATGGGATCTCAGCGAGATAGGCAGGGCGTCATTTGCCGAGAGTGCGGACCTTATCGGAATGGGACAAAAGCCGGCGCTGAGTATACTTGACAAGATGACAGATAATTTCGAAAATGCGTTGAACGAGTCGGCACGCGAACTGAAAGACATGGGATTTGAAAATGCTCTGAAGATACGCGACAGGATCCTTAAGGCCGGTGGCTGGGCGGAACTTTGAGAGAGAAGGGACAACCAATGAAACTCTACGAAATAGATAATATAAAGAACTTCACCCAAAGGCTTTTCGTCGGGACTGATTTCGACGAATTCCCGATGGTGGAGGCGGCGTTCTCAACGCTTATAGATGTGACGATCGACGGCCACGCTCATGAAGAATTCCTGACAGAAGAGGAGAAACAGAAAGTCACATTTCAGTCGGGCGTTATCAGCTGGGCCAAAGCGAAACCTCTGTGCTTCGAGATCCTCAAAGGAAAGCGTCTGCCGCTCAGATTCAAAATCGTTTTCATGCTGCCTGAAAGACTGGTCAGGAACCTGATCAGTAATGCGCAGGTCAATTACAGGCCGGAGGATGTCAATGCCTTATTCCTGAACATCAAATACGAGTCAGGAAAGCTGTCCGCGGTGACCGGAACTTCTCTTAAAGTTTTCACGATGGATAGGAGCCTTGAAGAGGTGTGGGATGCGTTTGCGGGGAAAATGCTGTGATTTTCCGAGGCAGTAAGCTTCAGCTGTCTACAAAAAAATAGACAACTGAAATAAACCAAAAAAAAGAAGGAGTCTGAAAAAACTTCAAACTCCTTCTATGGTAAGCTCCCGAGGAGACTCGAACTCCTGACCCCTTCATTACGAGTGAAGTGCTCTACCTGCTGAGCTACGGAAGCGTACTGCAACAAGATACCACAAAAGCTTAGCAAATTCAACAACAATATTTCATCACGTAACCCAGTAAAAGCTTTTATTAGCACTCTACGCACGAGAGTGCTGATTTATTATTGACTTTGCCATCCCCGAGGGCTAAAATAACATTAGATAATTAATCCAAAGGAGTTGATATATATGGAACAAGGCAATTTATCGATCAACAGCGAGAATATTTTCCCGATCATCAAGAAGTGGCTGTATTCGGACCAGGACATCTTCATCCGAGAGCTGATCTCCAACGGATGCGACGCCATCACCAAGCTCAGGAAGCTTGAGATCATGGGCGAAGTCCAGTTTGACGCTGACCAGAAGTTCAGCATCCAGGTCATCGCCAACCCGACCAAGAAAACGCTTACATTCATCGACAACGGCCTCGGAATGACTGCCGATGAAGTTAAGGAATACATCAATCAGATCGCTTTTTCAGGCGCTACAGACTTCCTCAACAAGTATAAGGACAAGGCCAACGAAGATCAGATAATCGGCCATTTCGGATTGGGATTCTACAGCGCGTTCATGGTTGCCGACAAGGTTACGATCGAGACTTTGTCATACCAGAAGGGCGCTGAGGCGGTTTACTGGGAGTGCGACGGCGGCTCGGAGTTTAAGATGGAAGCTTCCGATAAGGAAGACGTCGGCACAGAGATCACCCTCTACCTCAATGAGGACTGCTACGAGTATTCCAACGAATACCGCGTCAAGGAAGTCATCGGCAAATATTGCTCATTCATGCCGGAGGAGATCTATTTCGTAAATACTGACACGGTAGCTAAAGAAGACGAGACGGTCGACGCTCCGAAGCCTCTTAATGACCCAAAGCCGCTTTGGACCAAGCATCCGAACGACTGCACAGAGGAAGAGTACAAGGACTTCTACCGCAAGGTCTTTAACGACTACAAGGAGCCTCTGTTCTGGATCCATCTCAACATGGACTACCCGTTCAATCTCAAGGGCATCCTGTACTTCCCGCAGATGACCAACCAGTACGATTCGCTCGAGGGCGTGATCAAGCTGTACAACAACCAGGTTTTCATCGCCGACAACATCAAGGAAGTTATTCCGGAATTCCTGATGCTCCTTAAGGGAGTGATCGACTGCCCGGACCTTCCTCTCAATGTATCCAGAAGCGCTCTTCAGAATGACGGCTTCGTTAAGAAGATCAGCGATTACATCACCAAGAAAGTAGCCGACAAACTCTCAGGCATGTTCAAGACAGACCGCGAGAATTATGAGAAATACTGGGACGACATTCATCCGTTCATCAAGTACGGCTGCATCCGCGATGAGAAATTTGCCGAGAAAATGGACGAGTACATCCTCTACAAGAATCTCGACGACAAATATCTGACACTTGCCGACCTCCTCGAGGAGAATAAAGAGAAGCACGAGAACACCGTTTTCTACGTAACGAACAAACGCGGTCAGGCTCAGTACACTGAGATGTTCAGGAAATATAAGGTCGACGCGGTTTACATGGAGACTGTCATCGACACATCGTTCATTGAGCATGTCGAGAGTAAGAATGAGGGCGTGAAGTTCCTGCGCGTTGACTCGGGCGTTGATAAGGCATTTGCCAAGAGGACAAGCAAGAAGGACCAGGAAGAGCTTGATAAGACGGCTGAGCTGATCAAAGCGCGTCTTGCCGAGATCACCGGCAAGGAAGGCGTAGAGGTCAAGGTCCAGAATCTGAAGAACGCCGAGACCGCGTCCATGCTGACAGTCGCAGAAGAGGACAAGCGTATGGAGCTGATGATGGCCCAGATGGGTCTGGATTCCGATCAGATCGAGCAGATGCGCCGTCCGGGAACATTAGTCCTTAACGCCAACAACAACCTGGTTCAGTACCTGATGAAGCATGTTGAGGCAGCAGATGAGGATGCCAATACAGGACTTGTGCTTGAACAGCTTTATGATCTCGCGCGCATCGCAGGCGGTTCTATGAAAGCGGAGGATTTGACAAAATTCATTGCACGAAGCAACAAATTGATGGTATTATTAACAGACGCTGACAAAGCAGACGAATAAATATTAAATCTGAAAGTGAGATTAGAAATATGGCAGATGATAAGAATTTAGAGCAGGAAGGCTGCTCAGCAGAAGCCTGTGCAGGCTGTGCACATGCAAGCACATGCAGCAGCAATAAGGCACCGGAAAGCCTCTTAGAGCCGGCAAACGCATCAAGCTCCATCAAGCACGTTATCGGAATCGTTAGCGGCAAGGGCGGCGTTGGCAAATCACTTGTAACCGGTTCCCTCGCAGTTGAACTTGCACGTCAGGGCTACAAGGTAGGCATTATGGACGCAGATATCACCGGACCTTCGATCCAGAAGATGTTCGGCGTAAAGGGCGATATGTACGGCGATGAGAACGGCATCTATCCGATGGAGACCCCGGGCGGAATCCGCATTATCGGCATTAACATGCTCCTTGACAATGAAGAGACTCCTGTAATCTGGAGAGGTCCTGTTCTGGCAGGCGTTGTTAAGCAGTTCTGGAGCGATGTTGTCTGGGGCGATATTGATTACCTTCTGGTCGATATGCCTCCGGGAACAGGCGATGTTCCTCTGACAGTATTCCAGTCAGTTCCGCTTGACGGCATCGTGATCGTTACATCACCGCAGAGCCTTGTAACCATGATCGTTAAGAAGGCTTACAATATGGCTAAGCAGGTCAAAGTTCCTGTACTTGGAATCGTTGAGAACTTCAGCTATTTTGAGTGCCCGGACTGCGGCAAGAAGGTCAATATTTTCGGCGAGAGCAAGATCGATGAGATCGCAGCAGGACTTAATATCCCTGTATTCGGCAAGCTTCCGATCGAGCCGGCCAAGGCTCAGCTTGCAGACGCAGGAAAGTTCGAAGCAGTTGACAATGGAGATAAGCTGGCTGCAGGCGTAGATGTACTGCTTTCACTTAAAGAGAAATAATATACCCGGTAAAGGCTGAACTGGAGGACGTGATATGAAAACAACTTATGAAATGACCATAGCAGGCTGTAAAAGGGCCCTCCCTATCTGCAAGGCATCAGATGACCTGGTGATCGCCGGCTTCGTTATTTTCGGCGATGTAGAGCTTACATGCGCATGCGCAGCGGAACTTCTGAAGAAGGCTCCGGCAGATTTTGATTACATGGTTGCTCCGGAGGCCAAAGCCATTCCGCTGATCCACGAGATGGCACGTCAGAGCGGACGCAACACCTATTGCCTCGTTCGCAAAGCCAAGAAGCTTTATATGGACGGCGTTTTCGAGACCAAGGTACGCTCAATCACGACCGAGGCTGTTCAGAGTCTTTACATGGACGGCAAGGACGCAAGAGCCATCAAGGGCAAGAAGGTCATTATCGTCGATGACGTTATTTCGACCGGCGAATCACTTCGCGGAGTAGAGCAGCTCGTTACAGAGGCCGGCGCTGAGATCGTGGGACGTATGTGCATCCTGGCAGAAGGCGATGCAGAGAAGAAATTCGACCTTACATGCCTGGGCCATCTTCCTCTTTTCGATCAGGAAGGCAATCCGTTAGACTGATAAGAAGTGAACCAAAAGCATAAAGAAAGGGAGGCTCAAGAGCCTCCCTTTTTGCGTGATACGTATATTTATTTCAGTCTGTAAACTCTCACTCCGTCAAAGATATTCAGAAGGTCAAGCATGGCGTTCATTGGCTTCACGTCTTTGTCCTGTTCTTCTTTATTCAGCATCTTGTAGTGCAGCGAGCACGCCTCCTGCGTCAGCTCACCCTTAACAAGAAATGAATCATCTATCATATCGCGGTGCGCACGCATAAGCTCACGCTCATCGCCTGTAAAGTCTCCCTGCTTCCAGCCCATTTCCAGATGATCCCTAAGCCATCTGCCATGCTCAAGAGGTCCGATGATCCTGCACTCTTTTTCCGAAAACTCTTCAAGGAGAGGGAAATCCACCGGGCGGTCCGTATAAAATGCACCGATCTCATTCAGGTAGTAATCGAAACTCTTGGCCTGGTTGATGTTTGAAAGCTTGTACTCAAGGGAAAGATTTTCAAAGGCTTCGGCAAAAGCGCCCATATTTGCATCCAGATACTCACGCGAGGTACCGGCTGCTTTGGCCTGCTCCCAGCCATCCGTAAGAAGCCATCTTCCGTTTAAAGCCACTGCGAAGTTGTATAGGCTTAAGAAGCTGCTGTCTGAAAGGTATGTGCGTTTTTTGCTTCTTTCGTTTTTCTCCCAGAGGATCGAGGAGGTCAGCCCCACAAGGCTTAAGTCCACTATACTTGCGATATCAGCGTCAAAAGCAGGCTTGCCCGGTGCCTTTTTCTTGAGGTTTGCCTCCTTGAAACGCTGCGATTCATCATAGATATAAGCTGCACTTATGGCTCCGTTTTCAAACTCAAAGCTGCAGTCCATAGGGTGGAGTTCCAGACGTGAGTTTCTTCCGTAAGCCGTGCGGTCCCAGCACTGCAGCTCATCGCAGAGCATAAGCATATAAGCGAGAGGCATCAGTTCAGCCTTGAATGGAATGTTGCCCGGATCTTTATAATTCGCGATAACGAATTTATACATACTGTTGTGTATAAGGACCGCGCAGAGGGCATCAACGTCCGGCTTTTCCGCCTGTAAGCCCTCGTCTTCATAAAGGCGTTTGTAAAGCACCGACGCGCTGAAGAAAGCATGGTCCATGAAATGGTTGAATGCCTCCGGATGCCTTGGTTTGTCGTTTATTTTTTTCAGGATATAGTCTTTGTCAAAGTTATATGTGCTTCCCAGTTTATCAGCCAGATTTTCCGCAAATATCTCCGCACTCTTTCCGGTATATGAACTGAGTCCGTGATATGCCAGGTAAGGACGTTCCTCACGCTTTTCATTGTCCACCTCAAAGTACGAAGCGACCTGCTCAAACGGGATCTCGAAAGGATATCCTATGTCATGGAAAAGAGCGGCAAGTCCCCAGTACTTTAAGAAATGATGTGCGGCGGAGGCTGAGTCCGGGCCTTCGTCAAGGCCGTAGTGTACGGCGTAGATCTTCCTGTATTTTGTGTTCGTTTCAAATATGGCCAGGCCCAGAATGAACACATAAACCGAATGCGCATAATGGTCCCTGTGCTTCATGAGAAGCGAGCTTCCGTTGTTTTCGAATTCCGAAAGCTGCTCGATCATACGCCTCGTTTTTCCGTACTTACCTATGAAGATCTCCATATAACAGAAATATACGTCGAACGCGTCTTTGGCTATTCCGGAATCAAGAAAACGTGAAACGGCTACTTCCAGACATCTGCGGTCTGTATCCTGCTGCATGGAATACGGGACCTGGTTCTTTTTAAGTCCGGTCCCCAAGAAGATCCCTTCGGCTTTTTCACGTGCGTCAACTGCCAGGTCATATCCAAGCCCCTCACATCTTTCGCGGATAAATCTGACAGCGCTTTTTTTAAGATCCATGTATCATACTCCTTCTCAAACATTACAGATTGAATGTCGGTGCGTTTTCCCTGCAATATGACATCCAGTTCCCGTTTTCTATTATCTCTTCGCGAGCCAGCGAAAGCAGCAGCTCATCTTTATTGCTTTCCTCATATCGTTCATCGGCAGCCTGGTAAAGCCGCGCCATTTTTTCATGATCTTCGGTCTTTCTGCCAAAGGAAAGCTTATCGTAATAATTGGACAAAAATACCGTAACGGCGGAGACAACTCCAAGCAGGACCATCATAAGTGATCTCACGGTAAATTCCTGACCTGCGTGGATAAGGAATATTTCAGGCAGCTCTTGGATAAGCACATGTGTCATAAGACCTTTTGCAAAGAATTCGAAAGCAAAGACGACCAGAAACAAAAAGGCCGATGCGATAAGCATTCCACGCGCCGTATTTTCGTTTATCTTAAGCTTTCTGCCGTTTTTCTTCAGTGCTTTCCGATGATATTCAAGCTGATCATAGATCCAGCATTTTTTGATCACCTCGTCCGGGATCTGCGCTTTGGATATGCCTGCCAAAAGGGCGCCGGTTGCTTCCTTGACCCATGTTGCCTCATGCTTCTGGGTCCATGTAAATGAATCACCTATATTTTCATTGATCCCGGCCGCGCATAAAAACAGCTGCACCCTCATAGACTCTGCCAGAATACGGTATTGCAGGTATTTCATATGTGCGCCGTGCTTTTTCGAGATCAGATAAATCACCAGATACAGGATCATTATCAGCCCGTATATCGGAAGGAAAATATCGGAGTCCATTTCATCATATAGGAGAAAGGCAAGCACCAGAAGCACCCCGAAGACAGAAAAGCATTTCATCGTCCTCAGATAACGCTCCTGCAGCCTGAGTGAGAGGGCATTTGCTTTTAAGTAAACATCATGAATGCGCGCAAGCCGCCTGTCTTCCTTCAGATACTGTTCAGGGATAAGATCATTATCAGGCCGCTGATCCGGGAGACCGGCACATTCACGGTTGAAATCATTTGTCAGCGAAAGGATGCTTTTCAGCGATCCGCGTTCATTTTCGAGGAGGAGAGCTTCTTCCGGGCCATCTGAACTTCCCTGACGCGGGGTTTTTATATGTAAAACGGCACCGTCGTTTGTGCCTTTAAGGATCGCCTTTCCGTCTTTGTAATTCCCTTTCAGCGCAAAACCGACTGTCTCTGCCGCTCCGCAGCCATGGGCGGGCCCTTTCTTACCGTCCCAGAGCGCCAGAAGCACGTGACTGTGCGAGGCAACATATATGCCTGCCTGACGGTAGGCAAAGTCCCTCATCTGTTCGTCAGTCAGGTCTGCGCCCGGTTTTTCGGTGTGGTCAGCGACAAACACCTCGCTCGCCTGTTGGATCAGCCTATCAAATTGCGAATCATCCGGGAAATCCTTCCTGTATTCATCTATTTCGAGAGGAAGAGGGCATACCAAAGACATACCGAGCGAGATCCCGACTTCGGCGCAGAGCGTATCCGCGCCGGAAGCCAGAGAATTCAGCATGATAAAAGGTGAATCGGAATATTCGTTTTTTAGATCGAAGAGTGCGTCGTGTACGGCCTTTTTCAGAAAAGGATAGTCTGTCTCCCTTATATCACGGTGGCCCGTCACGCCGACAACAACAGGTATGCTCATATGATTATTCCATCGGCTGGAAGCCTATGTTCATGGCCTTTGCGTATGTTTTCAGATATGAAGATTCCGGTGCGATGACAGTAACAAGCTGATCCTCACGGAAAGCTTTTATGTCGACCTCAACATCAGGGCTCGGTACAGTAACGGTGGCACCATGGGCAATATATGCAAAAGTATCAGAACCAAGATATGAAACTGCCGGTGTCAGCACCACGGTCTTCAGACTTTCGCAGCTGTAAAATGATCCGTAACCAAGCTCTGTGAAATTGACCGGAGCGATAAATTCGGTCAGTCCTGTGTGAGCAAATACCCATCCTCCGGTTCTTCTCAGTGAATCCGGGAAATTGATGTCCGTCAGGCTGCTGCAGCCGTAAAATGAACGGTAACCAATAGTCTCTATTGTTTCAGGAAGAATGACTTTTTTAACTGTATTCAGGTCTTCAAAACATTTCTCTCCGGTGGAGGTCACAGGCCATCCGTCGATAACCTTGGGCAGTTCGATCACCTCGGCCGGATCACCGAAATATTTCTGAAGGCATACGCCCTTTTCATATACATCGCTGTAAACACTGCTTACATCATAAAGGTAGAATTCTGCCCCCGGTGAATCATTGTCGGGATTGTCGCCGAATTCAGTAGGATCGACCGGAACATACGGAGCAGACGTAGTGGTCTCGGTCGGCTCTGTCGATTCTGTCGGCTCTGTATATACGACAACGGCCTCTTCTGTCTCCTTTTTTGCGACAGCGGGAACGTAGTCGTTTTCCTTTTCGTTTTCTCCTTTAGGAATGAGCACTATGCACAGAACCGCTGCGATGATGATAGCCGCGCCGATGATCGCTGCCCAAACAGGAAACTTTTTGCCTTCTTTCTTCGTCACTTCGGGAGCGGCCTTCACAGGCTCGACCGGAGTCAGATTCTCAGGGAAACCGAGGATACGTCTGCATTCGTCATACAGCTTTGCGATCGAGGCATCAAGAGTGTCTGTCATTGCATCCATCCAGTG
The DNA here is from genome assembly GCA_045627365.1 of Lachnospiraceae bacterium. Taxonomy (GTDB): domain Bacteria; phylum Bacillota; class Clostridia; order Lachnospirales; family Lachnospiraceae; genus RGIG5612. The sequence goes on along the minus strand of JAZQNN010000009.1, from coordinate 44,912 downwards.
CAGCGTGGAAAGATAATATTGCATACTGCCGGACGGCTCTGATTCAGTACATTTGAACGGGATTATCGTAACGCCTGAGGAGACAGCCGTGCTGACTTCACGCTTTACCTGCGTGGATTCATTTGAAGAGTCAGTGAAGATAAGGATCATGATCTTGCTCTGACCCAGCGCGTTTATGATATCTTCAGCCCATTCGTGTCCGGGCTGGATGTTTCTGGGCGCGTACCAGCATCTGATGCCGCCGCTTTCAAGACGGTTGCATACGGCATCCGCAATATTGCTGTCCTTATGACTGTAACTGATAAAAACATCGTGTGCCATGACTTGATCCTTCCTTCTTATTAGGTATCCTTAGGAGCCTTTTTGTTATTGATAATCGTATGACCATGCTCCTGCATAGTCGTAATATTTGCCGAGACTTGAAGGTCCGTTCCACGGAATGAAACCGCCTGTCAGGCCATTGTCATAAAGTGCCTGAACCTGCGAGATCAGTTTATCGCTGCCGTAGAAAACGACCGGATCCCAGTACGGTGTGTTGTAGCCGGTGACCCAGGTACGCGGGATACCCGGAGTCGGGATCTCTTCCTGACGTGCGGCGGCGTCAGATGCAAATGAAGCCATGATCGAATACGGATATGACCATGTATCCTGGCTACGTCCGTAGTGGTCTGTGTATGGCATTGCGCTGACTGCGTCAACGATATTGGAGATAGCAGGCCAGTACTGACCGTAGGCTGTTACATAGTCTGAAGCGCACTCGCCGAAAACATCGACTGAGAAGTATGCGCCTGCTTCGTGGATCTGGTCAGTTGCGTAGAAGAGGAAGTTCTGAACGCCCTCGGCCTTCTCCTCACCGTATCTGTTGCGGAAGTTGGCATTGCCGTCGTATTCGGAAATGGACCATGAGCTTTCAGGGAATCTTACATAGTCAAACTGGATCTCATCCAGACCAAAAAGCTCGATCGCTTCCTGTGCAAGACGTACATTGTACTCCCAGCAGGCACGGCTGAAAGCCGAAGGCCAGGTACCTGATGTGTAAACGGAATCGATCGTCTCCTCCCAGTAATCAGCAGCAAAATCACCGTCGTTAAAGACTACGATTCGTCCGATAACGTAAAGGCCGGCGTCGTGCATTTGCTGGATGGAAGCGGCGTATTCGTCAACAGGGCAGTAGGACGAGTTGTATGCTGTCGGGCAGTATTCTCTGGCAACTTCAGACTCGTATGCCAGCACGCCGTCCTTGAGGTCGACAACGACTGAATTGCAGCCGAAATCAACAGCAGCTTCCACGTAGTTGTCGCAGTAGCGGGCGGCTGCGCAGTTAAGGTACATGCACATCGCATCCTTAAGCATTTCGTGGGTGTCAAATGTGGTGCGCTCATACGGATAGTAGTCAAGCGTAGCCGGCGAGCCGCCCCACAGATCATAAGAGTAATGTCTGTCTTTATGGATGTCGAAAGTACCGTTTTCGTTGTACGGCGCGTCGGCATCTTCCTGGTTGTCTACCAAGTATTTGGCGTAAACCCAGCCTGTCACGTCGCCGTCAACATCACTGCAGAAACTGACTTTGTATTTATGAACCGCGCCGGTTTCCAGGCAGTAGTCGAAATCAACGATATCAAGCGCGGTTCCTTTGCGGGCCCATGAAGCGATAGCCGGACCTTCCGCGTCCTCGTAGATCGTTGCGGAGGTGCGTACGTACATCGTCTCTTCATGGATCAGCTTGGAGCGGTCATCTGTCAGAAATCCCGGAAGGATAAGATATGTTGAACCGTCGTACTCAACTTCCTGGTACTGGGTAACAAACTCGGCGAAGAAGTCAGGACATTTGATGACATAGCCATCATCGACAAATTCATTCATCGCGCTGTTGAAGGTGGTAAGAAGTGCGCCTGTTGAACCGTCAACGCTGATGATGCGGTTCGTTGACGAAACCTGAGTTCCTCGCGGAAGCTCAAGCGCGCTGACAAGAAAATCCTTCTGAACCTGCCTGTAGACAGGCTGAGGCGCCTCAGTTTCTGAAGGCTCTGTATCCTCGTTTTTCTCCTTTTTCCCGGTCTCTTCGGCAGAGGCTTCAGTCTCTTCGGTCTCAACAAGCTCTTCGACTGTTCGCTCCTCGGTAGTGTAGAGCGTGATCATACCGCCTTCCGAGGCAAGATAAGCATCGGTTAGGGTGATCTGTTCGGCCACCGGCTTTGGAGCGGCTGTAGTAGTCTCGGACTTGCCGCTTTCCGGCTCGTCATCCTTTCCGCCGAAGATGCCGCCGAGGCATCCGGTAAGCGCAAAAACAGTTACGATCAGTGCCAAAAGCAGGAATAATCTGAAATGCTTTTTCATGAGGTTTCCCCTTCTTCAGTTTCTTCTGATATATCCGCCGATTCGGTTTGCACCGGGGCAAAATCCGGATTATCCGTATAATGCCGTGCCCAGCCGTCGGCACATTGTTCATAAATCACCATACTGGATATGCCGTTCCATACAAGGAATCCGCCCGGCAGATCCATGTCATAAAGCGCCTTGACCTGCTGATAGATATAATCTCCGTCGCAGGTGATCGTCGGTGCCCACCACGGAACGTTCCAGCCTGTTACCCAGGTGCGAGCGATCGCCGGAGTTGCGATTTCTGACTGCCTGTTGTGGGCAGCTTCTGCCCAGTCGCGCATGGTCGTATAGGCATCTGTCCATGTGTCGGTAGAGAAGCCAAAGTGGTCAACGTAAGGCATGGAACTGATCGCGTCAACAACGTTGGAAATAGCCGGGAAGTACTGGCCGTATGCGGTCACGTATTTGCCGGAGCACTCTCCGAATACGTCTGCGCTCAGGTATACGTTGTGGCGATGTATTATGTCAGTTGCATAAAACAGGAAATTCTGGATGGCCTCGGCCTTTTCTTCGTTATATCTGTTCTTGAAGTCCGTAGTTTCATCCTGACTCATTGCGTAGGCTTCTTCAGGGAAACGTACGTAGTCGAACTGGATCTCATTCGGGTGATATCTTTCAATGACTTCTTCTGCCAGAGTAAGGTTGTATTCCCAGCACGCGCGGCTGAAACCGGACGGCCACAGCTGTGATGCTGATTCTGATTCGATACACTCTTCGGGGTGGTCATGAGCGAAACAGCTGTCATTGAAGATGACTATTCTGCAGATCAGATACAGCCCCGCGTCTTTGATCTTCTGGGCAACGGCTTCGACCTTGGCCTGAGATGTCCAGATCTTTTCATTCGCAAAAGGAGCGTACTCAGCAGCGGCATCGTACTGGCACGAAAGAGCAGAGCCTTTAACGTCCATGCACATGCAGTTGACGTTGTTGTCAAGCGCCAGCTGTATGTAATCGTCGATGTTCGGGAAAACCTCCGCGTACAGGTACATGGCACGGGCTTCCTGAAGGATGGGATTATCTTCAAATTGCGGCTTCTCGACCGGGAACCAGTCAAGCGTTGTAGGCAAGCCGCCGCCGAGGTCGGAATATTTGTAAACACGGTCTTTGTGAAGCTCGTTGATCTCTTCGTTGACCGCCAGGGCTTTCTCCTCGGAGTCGGTCATGTATTTGCCGTACACCCAGCCTGTGACATTGCCGTCAACTTCGCTGTTAAACTGGACCTTGTACATGTTAACGGAGCCGTCATCAAGAAGTTTATCAAAGCCGATAACGTTGAGGTTGGTGCCTTTGCGTGCCCATGAGGCGATCTTAGGCGAATCTGTATCTTTGTAGATCGTTGCTGAAGTGCGCACCCAGACGTCAGTTTCCTGGACCAGGTCATCAGTGCTGTCAACAAGGCAATCGTCGTGGATATAGTATTTCTCACCGTTATACTCGGTGACGAGATATGTGCGGCCGTTCTCCGTGTATGTCTCCTTTGGCGGCTCGATCTCGGTGCCGCGCGGGATGACGTGATTGACTTTCATAAGACGCTGCTCGTAATCGTCGTAATACCAGGTGTCAGCGTATGAGGAGGTGCCTGCGATGTATTTGACTTGGACTGTTTCCTGCCCTTTGCCGGGCGATTTATGGCAGTGCGTGAGCAAAAGTATGACGCCTGTAATAACGGCCGCGAAAATGAGTACGATCAATATGATCCTGCCCCAGGCAATACGTCTTTTCTTGCGGCGTCTGCCGGCGGAGCCCTGTCTGTAATTTAAGTTTCTTCTATCTGAAGTAGTTGGCATAGTTAGTTGCTTCCTTAAGTGTTACGATCAATAATCCGGATTATCGGTATAATGGCGGGACCATCCGTCCGCATACTGCTTGTAAAGCGTCAGGGACGAATTGCCGTGCCAGATTATGAAGCCGCCCGGCAGCTCCTCGTCATACAGCGCGTTGACCTGCTCGGCGATATAATCACCGTCACATGTGATATAAGGATCCCAGAACGGAACATCCCAACCGGTGATCCAGGTACGGGCGATAGCAGGGCTTGGGATCTCTGTCTGTCTGTTGTGAGCGGCTGCAGCCCAGTCACTGATCGTCTGATATGGGTCTGACCATGTATCGTTACCTCTTCCGAAATGATCGGTATACGGCATTGAGCTGATCGCATCGACAACATTTGAAATCGCAGGCCAGTACTGTCCGTAGGCTGTTACGTAGCGTCCGGAGCATTCGCCGAAGACATCGGCGCTAAGGTAAACATTGTGGCGGTGGATAACATCACCTGCATAGAGCAGGAAGTTCTGGATGCACTCGTTCTTATCTTCGTCATATCTGTTCTTGAAATCCGTGGTCGGATCAAGCGACATGCCGTAAGCTTCTTCCGGGAAACGTACGTAGTCGAACTGTATTTCATTAGGCTGGAAAAGTTCGATTGACTCTTCAGCCAGGCGAACGTTGTAATACCAGCAGTTGCGGCTGTAAGCCGATGGCCACAGCTGGGTCGCGGAATCTGACTCGATACACTCGTCCGGATGATCAACACCGTACCAGCCGTCGTTGAATACGACGATTCGGCAGATGAGATACATGCCGGCATCCTTTATCTTCTTGGCAACTGCCTGAGCCTCCTCGACTGAGTTGGAGTAGTCTTCATAAGCTGAAGGCGCAAGCTCCTTGGCACATTCCATCGGGCATGAAAGGCAGCCGTCCTTAATGTCCATAACGAAGCAGTTGACGCCGTTTGCCTTGGCAACTTCGAGGTACTCGTCGATCCTTCCGAATACGCCGCCGTAAACATACATTCCGCGGGCTTCCTTGAGGATCGGATTATCTTCAAATGCGGGTTTTTCAACCGGATACCAGTCAAGATTCTGCGGGTCGCCGCCGTTGAGCTCGAGTTCGGTGTAAATGCGGTCTTTGTGGATCTCATTGATCTCTTCGTTGACCGCGAGGGCAGATTCCTCGGTGCGGACTAAGTATTTGCTGTAGACCCAGCCTGTCACGCTTCCGTCCTCCGGACTGTCAAAGCGCACTTCATACATATTTACAGAGCCGTCTTCGAGCAGTTCGTCATATCCGACAATATCCAGATGCGTTCCCTTGTAGGCAAATGACGCGATCTTCGCACTGTCTTTCTCTGCGTAAACAGTTGAAGAAGTGCGCACCCAGATCTCACTTTCAAGTACGAGCTCGTCGTCAGTTTCACGCAGGCAGTCGGTATCGATAAGATATTTCTCCTCACCAATAGTGATGGTGACGAAAGACTGTTCGTCCTGGGTGTAAGTCTTGCCAAGCCCCTGAATGCATGTTCCGCGGGCAATGGTCTTGTCGATCTTTCGGATCACAGGTTCTTCGGCTTCTTCGTCAAGCTGCCAGAGAGGTACAGTTTCGACTTCGCTTGCGACATATCTGACCTTGGCGGCATTTGCCTTATCGGCTGCAGCCTTCCTGCACTGAGTAAGAATAAGGATAACGCCGGTGATAACAGCGGCGAGAATAAGTATTGCGATAATGATCTTGCCCCAGTTGGTGCGGCGCTTCTTCCTGCGATTGTAGGAAGAGGACGGGCGGCTTCCGGAAGAACTTCCCCGGTAAGAAGATCCTGAAGAACTTCTGACAGAAGAAGTCCTTGAAGAACTTCCCGAAGAACTGCGGCCGGTGTAGTCTGCTCTGTAGATCGACTCGGCTCTTTCTGAGTTATGTGATTTGGGTGAATAAGTAGTCATTGTAAAGCCATTTCTTTTGTTTATTTTTAAATATACATAGTTATTCTACACCATAATAATTGCGATAACAAGTCATCTTGTGCGGCCATTGTTCATGAGCAAATTGAACAAATTCCAGCCTCTTAATATGTCACGTTTAACGACACAATGCACAATATGATTTGCTAAATCGTTTTATGGTTTATGCAGCTAAAATCTTGTTTGGTAATATACCCGTAAGATCTACTAGGAGGTCAGTATTATGTCTGACAAATATTATGAAATCAAGAACACCTATTACAAGATAAACTTCGGACTCGGCGGCGTTTTATATCAGCCGATAGAAGAGAGCGAGAAGAGCAAGGTAGCTGTTGTGCTTCTGCACTCTGACGGAGATTACTACGGATTCACCCCAGGCCCTGAACTTGCCAAAAGAGGATATACGACTTTCGGGTCAAAAGTTAATGACTCACGTTCAACTCTCGATAAAAAGATCGAGGATGTAGGCGATGTCATCAATTTTGTTAAGAGCCTTCCGGGAATAGAAAAGATAGTAATCCTTGGCCATTCAGGCGGCGCAACTCTTATGACTTGCTACGCAGCTGTTGCAGAGAATGGTCCGGAGATTTTCCGGGATGACCACAGAATAATCAAGATGGGCAACGTAAAGCCTCTTCCGCTTCCGGATGCAATGATGATCCTGGATGCTAACTGGGGAAATGGTGTTATGACACTTATCAGCGTTGATCCGGCTATCACAGACGAGAATTCCGCACGCAATCTCAATGAAGAGCTTGATCTTTATAATCCTGCCAATGGATTCAGTGAGGACGGAAGTCATTATTCAGATGAATTTGTTGCCAAGTTCCAGAAGGCGCAGGCCGCAAGGAATGAAAAGATCGTAGATGCAGCTATAGAAAGACTGAAACTGATTGAAGCAGGCCAGGGCAATTACGATGATGACGAGCCGTTTATTGTTCCGGCTGCATCACAGCTCGGACCTTGCAATAAGATGTTCCCACAGGATGTTCGTCTTCTGTCACATACCATCAACGAGTGGCCTTTGATCCATGCGGACGGTTCTATCACCAATGAGGTCGTATACACCAGAAGACTTCCTCGCGGCGGAAAGAATCCGACAACTCAGATGCGTTGGGCAACACTCAATTCAACCGTAAAGTCATTCCTTACCAACTGCGGACTCCGCACGAAGGATTTCCATTATGACGAAAGCCGTATGTACGGTATCGACTGGGATTCATGCTACTGCACACCGGCAGGCAACATCAAGTACGTTAAGATGCCTACACTTCTCATGGGTATGGCCGGCGGATATGAATTCCTGGCGGCAGAGCAGATCTACGAGGCAGCTGTTAACTGTGAGAACAAGACTCTTGTATTTGTTGAGGGTGCATCACACAACTTCTTCCCGGTAAAAGAAGCTGAGAAATTCCCGGGAGAGTTCGGAGATACAGTTAAGAACACATTTGATTACGCAGCAGACTGGCTGGATAAGCTGTTTTTCTAGTCAGACGCTTGTAAGTGTATGCAGATTGAAAACTGAATAAGGATATGCTAAAATTGCAACAACTAAGAAAACCAGCGAAATAAGGAGTTGTGTATGGATACCAGAGACATTCAGTATTTCCTTGCCTTGGCAGAACTGGGCAGCTCTTATGCTGCCGCTGAGAAACTCTTCGTCTCTCAGTCAACTCTGATAAGGCACATTCAGGCAATCGAGTCTGAGTATGGTTGTATGTTGTTTGACAGGACGAGGCTTGGCTTCGTGCTTAACGAAAAGGGTAAGGTATTCCTTCCTTTCGCACAGAACCTGGTTGCTGCACAGGACAAATGCTTCAGAGATCTTCATGACGAAGAAGAAGAGAACAATACGGTAAGGATTTCCGCTGACGGTAAAGTCACTGACTTGATGCTCGATTTCAAGAAGGCTTACCCGGAGTACTATATCGATAACATTGTTGAGGGCAATATCGAAGAGAGGCTTCAAAAGGGTTTGCTTGATGTTGGTTTCATCGGAAGACCGATCAATTCTGAGAACAATCTTGATATCACACCATTCTTCAAGAACGAGCTCCTGGCACTTGTCAGCGAAGATCATCATCTGGCGGGAAGGGAATCTGTAACGCTTGAAGAACTCAAGGACGAGCTTTTCATCAGCCTGTCTCAGGATACCGCTTTTGAAGTGTCATTCAGCGGCAGTTTTTCAAAAGTATCATTTACCAGGAAGCTGGCAATGACCGTCCCGATGGGAAATGATTTGCTTAAAGCTGTGAGAGAGAATATAGGAATGGCACTGATCCACGGCACATATGAAAATATTCCTGAAAGACCGGGAATCAGGGTAATACCGATAAGACCGGAAATGTCCTGCGTCATCAGTATGTGTTATCGTTACGATATCAAGCAGAATCGGGTAACACAGGATTTTGTGGCTTTCGCCAAGAAATGGATCAAGGCTCACCCGAGGCAGAATACTTCGATGATCGATTGACAATATAGTACAATAACTGCGAAATAGCATATCCATTCAGATATGCTATTTCTGTTTTCAAATGGCAAATAAAGATTTTATCAGAAAAACCAACCGCAGACTCAGGCAGCGTCTTATGAAACAGGACGCTACTGCCAGAAGTTACCATAGCGGAAGCTATCATAGGTATTTTGAGGATTATTCAGAGACCAAGGTCACCGATGAGAATGGACGTACCAGGATCTTCAGGAATTATACCGGTGACTGGTATACGAGGGATCTGGAAGGCAGAAGGTCAGTACTCCTCAAGATAGCTTACGTTGTCCTGTTTCTTATTTACACAGCGTTTCTCGTCAATCTGGCATTAATGGCGCGGGAAAGCGACAGGATGTGGTACGTTGCGGCTCCTGAGTTCGGTATGGCGCTGATGATATTCATATACGGGTACACATTATTTGTTAATTACCTTCCGTCTCCTAAAGTTCAGACGATAGGTCAGTATAAGGCTTCATCCGGAAGCACCAAGGTCAAGGCTTTGATAATGGCCGGAATGGCTTTTCTCGGATGTATTGGAAGTCTGGTATATATACTGATCCATCCGGAGTTCGATAGGAAAGATTTATTATCAATATTCAACTTCCTTGCGGCTGCTTTGGCAGCAGGTGCAACCTGGTTTACCGAATACCGTCTCAGGTATCTTAAACAGAAAGGCGCCCTGTCCACGACGGGACAGCAGGAAGAGGGCAGCTACACCATGTAGCAGCGATCAATTTGTTGCAAAATGTTCCATAAGGAGCATTTGAAATAGTATTTTCCAGAAAAGGAGAAAAGAAAATGAAAAAATGGATAGCACTTGTTTTATCTATCGTTCTCGTGCTCTCTCTGGCAGCCTGCGGTGGCACCACTGGTGGTGACAAAGAGACCGAGGCATCTGCTTCAAGAATCCTTGATAACGGTCGTTATGACAAAGTTATCATGGCTCTTCAGGAAGGTCCTGAAGATCTTGAACCGGACGGATACAACGGAGGCCCTCGTTTTAACTGGATCTCCCTTGTATACGAGACACTGTTCGATAACGAGATCGGTCTTGGACAGGGATTCCGTCCTTGCATCGCTGAAAGCTACGAAGAAGTTGACGGCGGCAAGGCTTGGTTAATCAAGATCCGTGACGGCGTTAAGGACTGGAATGGCAATGCGATCACAGCTAATGACGTTAAGTACAGCTATGATTATCTTGTTAACACAGGCAACACCATCAGATTCAATCTTTATGATGGAATCGAAGCAGTTGATGACAGCCACGTAAAGATCAGCTTCAATGATGTTCCTAAGGCTCTTAATGACCTTGAGTTCATCATGACCAGAACGATCATCTTCTCACAGAAGTCTTATGAGGAGAAGGGTGATGCCGGATTTGCAAAAGAGTGCGTTGGTACCGGCTGCATGAAGGTTAAAGAGTACGTTAACGGCTCCAAGCTCGTTCTTGAAGCTAACGACGATTACTGGGGACTCGGCCTTGAAGGCCTTTCACAGTGCCACGTTGCTACAGTTCAGGAAATCGAACTTCAGACAGTTGCTGAGGCAGCTACTGCAGCTATCGGTCTTGAGAACGGCACAATCGACTTCTGCTCATACATCCAGCTTGCTATGGTTGATGAGTTCCAGGAAGGCGGCAAGTACGCAGACAAGTACAACACCGAAATCCTTGTACAGGGTGACTACTGGGTAATCATCCCTAACGTAACTACTACAGATGCAAACCTTCGTATTGCTGCATTCTATGCAATGGACAAGGCAGCTATTGCCAAGGCAATGGGCGGACAGTATGTTCCATCTGATACACTTGGTAACTCATCTTTCGTTGACTATGATGAGTCACTTGTTATGAAGGATACTTACTTCACAGATTACGATCCTGAGAAGGCTAAAGAGTACCTTGCTAAGTCTGATTACAAGGGAGAGACCCTTTCAATCGTATGCGGTACTTCTGAGGCTGACAAGCAGGCAGCTACAATGCTTCAGACCCTTTGGGAGCAGGTTGGTATCAAGTCTGAGATCAACGCTCTTTCAAATGATATGAAGAGAACTACTACTGATGATCCTACAGCTTGGGAGTTCCAGCTTAACTGCATCGGCGGACCTAACATGGTTGGTTCTTGGGGAATGACCCTTAATGATGAATCAAGACAGGGCAAGACCAATGGATACATTGATGATCCTAAGCTTAAAGAGCTTGTTGGCGCTGCAATGTCAGACGCTACTCATGACGCAGAGCATATGAGAGCTACTCTTGATTATGCTGTTGAGCAGGGCTATGTTCAGTCAATGGTTAATACCTCTACCGCTCTGGTTTACACCAAGGATTGCGCAGAGATTTATTACCGCGAAGGTTACTTCATGCCTGCATCATCTAAATTTGTTGGTCAGTGATTGACCTTTTTGACGGAGGGGCCTTAAGGGTCCCTCCGTTTAATCCACCTATCGGAGGATATTTAAATGATTAGATACGTCATCAAAAGACTGTTAATGTTGATAGTGATCCTGTGGTGTGCAGCGATCGTTATCTTTACATTAACTTACTTCACTCCGGGTAATCCTGCACAGATATTACTCGGATCTGACGCCCTTCCGGAAGATATTGCAAAAAAGGAAGTGGCGATGGGTATTGACAAACCATATCTGCCTCAGCTTGGCGAATTTATGTTCAATACCTTTATCAAGTTCGACCTCGGCAATTCCTGGAAGTTCAACTCTTCGGTTTTGGACGAACTTCTTGTTCGAATTCCACGAACACTTACAGTAGGCCTTCCGGCACTTATATTCAACGTAGTTCTTGGTACAATACTCGGTATTATGGCCGGCACTCACGAGGGCAAATGGCAGGATTCCTTTGTTATGATGATCGCGATGATTTTCATATCGGCGCCTGACTTCTTCGTGGCATTACTGCTTATACTTTTATTCTCATCGACTTTACACTTGCTTCCGGCTTACGGTATCGATAACGGATTTGCAAGTTATATAATGCCTATAATCGCAAGCTCCTTGGGCGGCCTGGCAGTTAACGCAAGACAGGCCAGATCCAGCGTACTTGAGGTTATCAGGGCAGACTTTGTTACGACTGCACGCGCCAAAGGTCAGCGTGAGAAGATCATCACCAGAAAACATATGCTTCCTAACGCAATGATGCCTATCATCACAGGTGTCGGCGGAGGTCTTGCTCACGTTCTCGGCGGCTCACCGGTTATGGAGACTGTATTCTCGATTCCCGGCGTTGGTACTTACCTGCTGACAGGAATCAACCAGCATGACTACCCGGTAGTTCGTGCGTGCGTAATATTCTTTGCGATCTACTCATCAATCGTAATTATCATCATGGACCTTGCGTATGCTTTCCTTGATCCGCGTATCAAGGCTCAGTATAACAAGCCTAAGAAGAAGAGGGGGTTGCAGAAAGCATGAAGATTCGTAAATCCAGCCCTTTGCTTGAGTTTTTCCAAAGAGCAACTAAGTCATTTTCAGCCAAGTTTGGTCTTGCGCTGCTGTTATTCATCATTCTTTTCGTTTTAGTAGGCCCGCTTCTTTCGCCGTATGGAATCAATGAGATCGACCTGAGCCTCATGAACGAAGGACCGATGAAGGGACACATCTTAGGATGCGATTCCATGGGCCGTGACATGCTCACACGTATTATGTACGGCGGACGTTATTCACTTGCGATCGGTATCTGCGCATCCCTTTTCGGAGCGTTCCTCGGAGTCGTTATCGGTTCATGCGCCGGTTATTTCGGCGGCATAGTCGAGACTCTTATCATGAGATTGATGGACGTTTGGCAGGCACTTCCGGGAACACTTCTGTGTATCCTTATCTCATCCCTTATGGGACGTGGATTCTTCGCAACGGTCATAGCTCTGACCGTCGGCGGCGTACCCGGTTCCACACGTATCATCCGTGGACAGATATTGGCAGAGCGTACCAAGGAGTATATTGAGGCAGCACAGTCTATCAACAGCTCAGACATGAAGATCATGTTCAAGCATTTGCTGCCGAACGTTATCCAGCCGCAGATCGTTATGACTACAATGGGTATCGGCTCAACGATGATCCAGGCAGCATCCCTGTCATACATCGGATTGGGAATTCAGCCTCCATCACCTGAATGGGGCGCTATGCTTGCTGACGGGCGTTCTTACATAAGAGTATATCCGCACCTTATCCTGGTCCCGGGTATCGTTATTGCCCTTACCGTATTCTCAATTAACCTCTTAGGTGATGGTATCCGTGATGCCTTAGATCCTAAGCTCAGAGACTGATGAAAGGGGGAAGACACAATGAGCGCAAATGATTTCTTACAAGTAAAAGACCTTGAAGTGTACTACACTCAGGCCAAGAAGGTCGTTCATGCCGTAAACGGCGTTTCTCTTTCCCTGCCTAAGGGATCGACCTTAGGACTGGTTGGTGAGACCGGTGCCGGTAAGACCACAATAGCCAAGGCTATTATGAGGATCCTTCCTGATCCTCCTGCCAAGATCAGTGCAGGCGAGATCTGGTTAGATGGTGAAAACCTTCTCGATAAGCCTGATGAAGATATGCTTCAGATCCGCGGCGGTAAGGTAGCCATGATCTTCCAGGATCCTATGACAGCACTTAACCCGCTGATGACAGTTGGCGATCAGATATTAGAGGTTCTGCTTTTGCACAACAGCTACGGCAAGGCCGAGGGTATGGCTAAAGCAGCAGAGATGCTCGAAACAGTAGGTATTCCTGCAGAACGTTACGGTGAGTATCCTCACCAGTTCTCAGGCGGAATGAAGCAGAGGGTAGTCATTGCAATGGCACTTGCATGCGACCCTGAGCTCCTGCTTGCAGACGAGCCGACTACCGCGCTTGACGTTACCATTCAGGCACAGGTGCTTGAGCTGATCAATAACCTTAAAGTTCAGTTCCAGACATCAATGATCCTTATCACTCACGACCTGGGCGTTGTTGCTCAGACATGTGATACAGTTGCTGTTATTTATGCCGGCAAGATCGTTGAGAGCGGAACAAAAGAAGATATTTTCGACCATCCGTCACATCCTTACACTAAGGGACTTTTCGATTCCCTTCCAAGTATGGTAAACGATGGCGAGAAACTTAAGCCTATCATAGGCATGCCGCCAGATCCAACCAATCTGCCGGAGGGCTGTGCATTTGCACCTAGATGCCCGTATGCAACGGACAGATGCCGTTCGGGTGAGATTCCTGTACAGGAGCTTACACCGGGCCACTTCTGCCAGTGCGTTCTGGAAGGAGGAATAGAAAATGTCTGATGATGTATTGATTAGGGTCGAACACCTTAAAAAATTCTTTAAGGTTCCTGCCGGTATGAATCATGCTGTAGACGATGTTTCCTTCACGATTTCCAGAGGAGAGACACTCGGTGTAGTAGGCGAGTCCGGCTGCGGCAAGAGCACGCTCGGACGTACTCTTATAAGACTTCAGGATGCTACAGACGGCAAAGTTTACTTTGACGGCAAGGACATCACCGATATCAAGGGACATGAGCTCAAGAAGGCAAGGGAGAGAATGCAGATCGTATTCCAGGATCCGTATTCAAGCCTTAACCCACGTCTGCGTATCGAGAACACCGTTCTTGAGCCGCTTATCAACTCCAAGAGATTTTCTTCCAAGAAAGAAATGAAAGCAGAGGCTAACCGCCTTATGGAGTTGGTAGGAATCGATGAACGTCTTCGTATGAGCTATCCGCACGAGCTGGACGGCGGAAGACGTCAGAGAGTTTGTATCGCCAGAGCACTCGCACTGAATCCGGAATTCGTTGTCTGCGACGAGCCGGTATCAGCACTTGACGTTTCCATTCAGGCTGCAGTTCTTAACCTCCTTAAAGAGTTGCAGGAAGATATGGGAATGGCTTATATGTTTGTAACACATGACCTTTCGGTTGTAAGACATATCTCAGATAATATCTGCGTTATGTACCTTGGACAGCTGGTAGAGAAGAGCCCGACAAAAGAACTCTTCCAGAACACTCTTCACCCTTATACCAAGGCTCTGCTTTCGGCAATCCCTTCAACAGATATTCACAAGCCGATGCAGCGTATTGCACTTAAGGGTGAGATCACCAGCCCGATCAACCCGAAGCCGGGATGCAGATTTGCCGCAAGATGCCCGTATGCAACGGAAGCCTGCAATCAGCCGCAGGAGCTTCGCGAGGTATCACCGGGACACTTCGTATCATGCTGCAGGGTCGATGAAATTAACTAATACCTTAAGAAAGAGTCCCCGCCTGATGGCGGGGGCTTTTGCACGATTTCACAAAAAAAGGGCCACGATTTCGTGGCCCTTTTGCAATGCAGAATATATTATCTTACTTCCCCAATCTCGACAGGAGTGCTTGCGCACTCCTCGAGAAGCTCTGGATTATTGAGGATGTACTCGATCATCTTGGCACTCTTGGAGAAGTAGTAGCCGTCTGCGATACGTTCATCGAGCGTAATGCCGAATTCGCAGATCTGGCGGATCTGTTCGCTGCCGTCCGGCTGAAGCACCTTCTCAGGCTTGATCTCGCCCATTGCAGCCAGTGAAGAGCATGTACCGAAATTGGTAAGATTGTGGTAGATCGCTCCGCAGTGGATCGAACCGAGGTTGGAAATGATCATGCTGCTGTAATAAATGTTATCTGCCGTGAGGGAGGCAGGAAGAAGTCCTCTTGCGTCCGCCCATTTGAAAATGCCCATAACAGGAACTCTCAGGAAGTTAGGAAGTTTAGCGAGAGTGTCGATAGCACTGTTTGAACCCTTCTTGTCCATACTCTGCGTGCGAAGCTTTTCGATTTTGACTTTGAGCTTCTCTGCGAGGGTGTCTAGAGTATCTTCAGGCTGAATGTCGATAATGAGCATCAGCTCCTCGGATTTGTCGTTGAGGTCCATCTTGGCAACGAAAGAAAGAGTTACGTCGTTGTGCTCGTAAAGATGTCTGTTTGCAACGAATCTGTTGAGCTTAGGCCTGTTATAGATGACCTTACCGATAGCCATTACAAATGCCTGAAAATATGTGTACTTTGCGCCGGCTTCTTTCTTGCCTTCGATGTACTTCACCAGATTGGTCAGATCCATTTTCTGGTTGATATATACGTCGCTGTTAGCGCGTCCGGGCTTCAGGTCCATGCAGCACTGCATCAGTGCCGGAACAGGAACTCGCTTGCCGTCTTTTCTGTCTTTTCCCATCTTTTTCTCCTTTGCGAGTGGTAAGCGTTAATATGACTGTTAGCGTTTTGCTACAGCAAAGTAGCTCAATTATACAGAGGGTTGTTCACAAAATCAACACAATTTAAAGAGACCTGGCGGTCTTGACTGCGCTGCGGATCCTTCCTGTATCCTGATCTGTGAAAAGAGTGCAGTCCGCACCCAGTATGAAACGGTCCCGTCCGAAACGTGAAATACACTCGGAAACGTCTTTTGCAATTTCTTCTTCTGTTCCGTCAACTATTGCGCCGTGGTGATTTGCCAGACCGCCAAGGAGGGTTTTGTCCGGAAAGAGGGCGCGGCCTTCTTCAGGGCTGAAAGGTGCCTCATAAACGCCCCAGTTAATAACATCTGCGAGATCGGCGTAGGAAGCGTACCTTGCCATATTCAGGCCGTCCTTACAGATATGAAGGAAGCAATATCCGCCGGCTTCTTTGATGGCGGCCATGACCTGCTTGTCAAAAGGAGCGATCCATTTGTCAAATTCCTCATCAGTGAAGTAGCGTGGCTCGCCGCCTAAGGATGCGTAGAACACACCGTCGATGCCTGCACGGACATATTCAAAAGCCAGCTTGCACAGCTCGTCGGTGATGCGCTGCATCGCATCAAGCGTGCGATTCTCATCGACCCTTAAGAAATTGACCTGCGCCAGACGTGCAGGCTCATATCCAAGACCTGCTTCGATCGGATGAATACCCGATGCGCAGATGCCGTGAAGCGTGCCGAGGGTGAATGCGGATGTGTCACACCTGTCCAGGATGCGCTTGGTAAAATCGATCTGAGCAGGCACGAAAGCCCAGCTTGCGGATGCGTCTTCGATCGCACCGCAATAGTCTGCGGCTTTAGTGAAAGACCCCAGATAAGGAACGAGGTTCTCATTCATTATCTTCAGAATGTCAGTATCGGTCTCTTCAAAAAACTTAAGATGGGCATTAATGCCTGCCACACCTGAGTTGATCTCTTTTGGAAAATGCAGCGAAAAGCAGGACGGAACTCCGTCGGTCTTCTGGCCGTTTATTGCTGCGATCACGCGTTCTTTTTTAGTCATAGTTACTCCTTATCTGGCTGCGGGATATTCATTGCACAGCAGCCTGTATGCCGGTTCGTCCTCCTCAATGGTCGGGAAACGTCCGACCGGCGGATTGAAGCGGTTATCGGTATTGTCATCGTTGCACTGGCTGACCTCGCCCAGGAGCACAGGCCCTGTTCCTGCTTCCACCTCAAAATCGTGATACAGATATTGCTGGATATGGATGCTTTCTCCCGGGGTGAGCCTTATCTGCGTTCCCGCAGGAACAGTGTAGGTCCTTCCGTCGGTGTGTACGGTAACATCGCTTGCACGGTCAATTTCCTCATCGGGAAGAGAGTTGTACACGCGGATCAGCACATTCCCGCCGCCACGGTTGATGATGTCTTCCGTCTTATACCAGTGAAAATGATTCGGCGCGTACTGACCTTCTTTAAGATAGAGGAGCTTTTCCGCGTAGACCTTTGGGTATTTTTCAGCCATTTGACGGTTGCCGTTTCTGATGGTGATAAGGGAAAAGCCGACCTTGTCAAAGTCACCCAGTCCGTAGTCGGTTATATCCCAGCCTAAGGCACATTCTCTTACTTCATCGTATTCGTGACCTTTGCCTTGCCACTCCTCCGGCGAAAAATGGCAAAAAGGCGGCAGAAAGCAGGAGTATTTCTCACACATTGCCTCCAGTTCCTTCAGCGCCTTGTTGATTTCAGAGCGTTTCATACTATCCTCCGTATCAAAATGCGAAAATAAAGATTACTTTCATTATATATAATTTAAATCTTTAAACCAAGTCAAAATTTGACTCACGCGTAAAGTAAAAATACTTGACAAGCCTTTTTCGTCATGCTAATATACCCAGGCTATGGAAAGCTTCGTAAAACAGACTCTGTTATATGATTTTTACGGCGACCTGCTGACCAGTCACCAGAAGGACGTATACGAAGCTTATGCACTTGAGAATCTTTCTTTGGCGGAGATCGCTGAGGATGAAGGCATTTCAAGGCAGGGCGTGCACGATCTGATCAAGAGGTGCAACGCGCTTCTGGAAGGATATGAGGACAAGCTCCATCTGGTCGAGAAATTCCTCACGATCAAGCAGAAGGTTCAGAACATAGACGGCTGCGAGAGCCTGGAAGAAGCCAGAAAGATCTCAGACGAGATACTCGAACTTTTATAATTAAGATATGGCATTTGAGAATTTAACTGAAAAACTTCAGAGTGTTTTTAAAAATCTCCGCAGTAAGGGCAGACTGACCGAGGCCGATGTTGATTCGGCGATGAAGGAAGTCAAGCTCGCCCTTTTGGAGGCGGACGTCAACTTCAAGGTAGTTAAGAAGTTTACGGCGGCTGTTAAGGAGAGGGCTGTCGGCGAGGACGTAATGAAGAGCCTGACGCCGGGCCAGATGGTTATCAAGATCGTTAATGAAGAGCTTGTTAACCTCATGGGCGGTGAGCCTTGCGAGCTTGAACTTGAGCCGGGCATGGCCAAGACGGTCATTATGATGGTCGGCCTTCAGGGCTCCGGTAAGACAACGACCGCAGCCAAGATCGCAGCCAAGCTGAAGAGTCAGGGCAAGAGACCGCTCCTTGTAGCCTGTGACGTTTACAGACCTGCGGCTATCGAGCAGTTGAAGGTCAACGGCGAGAAGGTCGGAGTTCCGGTATTTGACATGGGGACATCCGCCAAGCCTGCCGACATTGCGGCAGAGGGTCTTAAGCTTGCCAAAGAGAACAATTACAACATTATTTTCATCGATACCGCCGGACGTCTGGCAATCGATGAGGAGATGATGGCTGAGCTTGAAGAAATCAAGCGCACGGTCGATATAAATAAGACGCTTCTTGTAGTAGACGCAATGACAGGTCAGGACGCGGTAAATATAGCGTCCGGCTTTAACGACAGGATCGGAGTTGACGGAGTTATCCTGACTAAGCTTGACGGTGATTCAAGAGGCGGCGCGGCACTTTCGGTAAGATCCGCGACAGGCGTTCCTATCATCTTTGCCGGCATGGGCGAAAAGCTTTCTGATCTTGAGCAGTTTTATCCGGACCGCATGGCCTCAAGGATCCTCGGTATGGGCGATGTGCTCACACTTATCGAGAAAGCAGAGCAGGCGATCGATGAAGAACAGGCAGCCGAGATGGAAGCGCGCCTGCGGAAGGCAGAATTCAACTTCGAGGATTACCTGATGTCTATGCAGCAGATGCGCAAGATGGGCGGCATGGGCGAGGTCATGAAGATGCTTCCGGGCATGGGAATGCAGGTGAATGAGTCGATGCTCCCTGACGAGAAGAAGCTTGCAAGGACCGAGGCAATCATCCAGTCAATGACTCCGAAGGAACGCAAAAACCCGAAACTCATGAATCCTTCAAGGAAGATGCGTATCGCCAAAGGCGCGGGAGTTGATATCGCTGAGGTCAACCGTCTGGTCAAACAGTTCGAGCAGACCCAGAAGGTGATGAAGCAGATGGGCCTGACCGGCAAGAAGGGCAGGAAAGGCTTCAACAGCATGAACCCGTTTGCTGGGCTCAAGGGCTTCAACGGCATGAAGGGCATGAAATTTTAATGGTCGATAACGGCTGCGGCCGTTTCAGATAAAATCAAACATAATTTACAGAAGAGGTAAGAAAATGGCAGTTAAAATCAGACTTAGAAGAATGGGCAAGAAGAAGGCACCTATTTACAGAATCATCGTTTCTGACGGACGTTCACCACGTGACGGAAGATTCATCGATGAGATCGGAACATATGATCCTAACCAGGAGCCATCTGCAGTAACAGTTGACAAAGAAGCAGCAGAAAAGTGGCTTGCAAATGGCGCTCAGCCGACAGAAGTCGTTACCAGACTGTTCAAGAACGAAGGTATCATCAAATAATTTCGTACACGATAAGGAAGGATGCTCATGAGAGAATTAGTAGAGATTATCGCGAAGGCTCTTGTTGATTCTCCCGACGAAGTTGTCGTGAACGAGAGAATTGAAGACGATGGAACCATCGTCCTCGAATTGAACGTTGCTAAAGACGATATGGGAAAAGTAATCGGCAAGAAAGGCCGTATAGCAAAATCCATCCGTACAGTAGTCAAGACAGTTGCTGTCAAGCAGGACAAAAAAGTTGTTGTTGATATCGTAGAATAAGGTTTCGAACATGGAGCAGTTTTTACGAATCGGTGTGATCACTACCACACACGGGCTTGCCGGTGAGGTCAAGGTCTTCCCGACCACGGACACTCCGGCAAGGTTCAAAACCGTTAAGGACGTGATCATCAAAGCCCCGAAGGGGGACATTGAGACAAAAGTGACAGGGGTCAGGTTTTTCAAAAATCTGGTCATTTTGAAGTTCGCCGCTTTCAATGATATCGAGGAGGTCAAGTCTCTGGCGGGCTCTGACATCATGATCGACAGAAAGTACGGCGCACCGCTTAAACCGGGCGAGTATTACATCGCGGATCTTCTCGACTGCGAGGTAATTACCGACGAGGGCAAGCCGCTCGGAACAGTCAAGGATGTTCTTCAGACAGGCGCAAATGATGTCTATATCGTAAATACACCGGAAGGCAAAGAGATACTTTTGCCGGTGATCCCCGAGTGTATCAAAAATGTAGACATAGAAAAGTCCGTGATAACCGTACATATTATGAAAGGGCTTTTGGACTGATGCATTTTCATATTATGACTTTATTTCCCGAGATGGTCGAGACTTGTCTGGCGACAAGTATTTTAGGACGCGCCCGGGAAGCGGGGATCATTTCAGCGGGTGCCCTGAACATCAGGGATTTTACAAATGACATCCACGGGCACGTGGATGATTACCCTTACGGGGGCGGGGCAGGCATGGTCATGCAGGCCCAGCCAATTTATGATTGCTATAAGCATATCTTAAGTGAGATAATAGAGGCGGGCAGAGGTAAGCCGAAGGTGCTGTACACCTCGCCGGCCGGAAGAGTCTTCAATCAGGAATACGCCAAGGAACTGGCCCTGGAAGAAGACATAATAATACTTTGCGGGCACTACGAAGGGGTCGATGAAAGAGCTCTTCAGTTGATAGGCGCGGAGGATGTATCCATCGGGGATTATGTGCTGACCGGAGGCGAAATGCCGGCGGTGGCTATGGTGGACGCGATCAGCCGTATGGTGCCGGGAGTACTGACAAATGCCGAATCAGGCGAAGACGAGAGCTTCATGGACGGACTGCTGGAGTATCCGCAGTATACTCGCCCGCAGGAATATATGGGGCTCGCCGTCCCGGAGATATTGCTTTCGGGACACCATGCCAACGTAGAAAAATGGCGCCGAGAGCGCTCACTTGAGCGCACCAGAGAAAGGCGCCCTGATCTTTTGGCAGATAAATAGGAGACTATTGATGGTTAAGTTCAAAATATGCAGAGGCTTTGGTCGTACAATAAATATCGTTAACTTGATCATTACCATATTTTTCGGAATGATACTTGCGTTGATGCTTGTGCTCACGCAGCAAATGGGCCAGCGTTTCAGCGATTTCTTTGAGAGCATCAGCAACACGATGTGGCAGACCTTAGGCTCAGTCATCAAGGAATACATAGGCGATGCAACGCCGGATGTGATCGCCAACACGGCCACCATCACATCTCAGGATATCGTGAAGGTTGCCAAGATACCGTTCTTCTACTTCCTTGCAGTAACGGTCGTCGGATATGCGCTGATCTTCATCCAGAAAATGTTCAGCAAATTCAACGGCAGACATTACGGACGTATTTTCCTGATTCTTCATGCGATCGCGATGGCGGTAGGTCATATCAAGCCTTTAAAGCTGATCCTTACATATGTCGGAGCAGCAGGTGATAAGGTCCCGACGTACGCGTACGGAGTCGGCGTTTTCTCTGCACTCGTTATAGTGCTGGCGTTCCTGGAGCTGGTTATGGTATTCCTGACATCTCCAAGCCAGCTGTATGTCGAACCTCCTTGCAGAGAAAGTGATTACTGGCGTGACCGCGCGGATTACTACGATATTGATCCGAACAGCTTCGGACCAAGAGCCGCCCGCGATGACGATTATGACGACGCTGATGATATCGACGAATTGGACGACTTCGAGAACGAAGATTACGAAGAAGCTGCAGACGGATTTGAAGAGGCCGCTCCGGAGGCAGACGAGTACGAGAATGCCCCGGAAGATTATTCCTTTGACGATGCAGAGGATGAGGACGACAAGACGCTTGCCGAGTTAGAAGCGATCGTATCCGCTTCTGAGCACAAGGAGCAGAAAGCTCCGGCTATAAATGACGAAGAGCGCGCCGCTTTTGTGGCAAGCATTTTCGGGGATGACGACTGATTAATAAATGTGGATTTTACCGGCACCTTCGGGTGCCGGTTTTTTTGATTAAATCCACAAAATCTTCACTATTTATATATTAATTAGCAGTTGACAGTGCTGAGTGCCAGTGCTAATATACACATGATAGTTAGCACTCCAAACATATGAGTGCTAACACAGAGAAGCAATAGTCCAGATTTAGACGATCCGAAGCGGACGCGTGGGGGAGAATCAATGGAATTAGACGAGAGAAAAAAGAAGATACTTCAGGCCATTATCAAGAATTACCTTGATACAGGAGAGCCGGTCGGAAGCCGAACCATTTCCAAGTACACGGACCTGCAGCTGAGTCCGGCAACTATCAGGAATGAGATGAGCGACCTTGAGGAGCTCGGTTATATTTTCCAGCCGCATACATCGGCAGGGCGCATCCCGACAGACGAAGGCTACAGACTGTATGTCGATGACATGCTTGCCTCGAGGGAGGAAGAGCTCGCAGGCAAGGCAAGAGAGCTTGACGCGATGCAGGATGTTATGGCCAAGCGTGTGGACAGGATCGAGGAAGTCCTCAAGGACATGGCCAAGATGCTGGCAAATAACACCAACTACACTTCAGTAGTCAGTATGCCCAAGAGTAACCGCAACAAGCTCAAGTTCGTTCAGCTTACGCAGCTTGAGGCCAACAAGCTCTTGTGTACGGCGGTTCTGGACGGCAACATCGTTAAGAACGAGCTGATCAAGATCAAAGGCGAGCTGAGCCAGGAAGAACTTCTGAAGCTGAATATATTGTTCAATAACACATTGAACGGGCTGACACTTAATCAGATCAATTTTGACATGGCAGCCAAGATGGCCGGTCAGGCAGGCGAGCACGCGCAGCTGGTTTCAGATATTCTGAATGCGATCGTCGGAGCGATCGGAGCAGAGGACGGAATCAAGATATTTACCAGCGGCACGACTAATATTTTCAAGTATCCGGAACTCAGCGATTCATCAAGCGCAAGCGAGCTGATCTCGACACTGGAGGAACAGGATCTGCTGGGAAACCTTCTGGTAGATGACATCGAAGCCAGCGGCAGAACGACCGGTATCCAGGTCTACATCGGCAAGGAGACCGAAGTTAATTCGATGAAGGATTGTTCGGTAGTGACCGCAACGTATGAATTCGAAGACGGCGTTTACGGCAAGATCGGCGTAATCGGCCCGAAGAGAATGGACTATGAGAAGGTGCTGGAAGTTTTGAAGGACGTTACGGGCGGATTTGACAAGAAGTTCGCGGCACCTGAAGAAGAGGAAGAATGATGGATATGGAAGAAGAGAAGAGCCTTAACGAAACAATAGCAGATATAGAAGCCGAAGAGGCGGAGCTCGAGAAAGCAGAAGCTGAAGAAGCCGAGGCTACAGAAACTGAGGCCCCTGAGGCGGAAACGGAAGAGACCGAAGAGCCGGAAGCCGGTGCCGACGGGAAGCCTAAGAAAGAGCGCAAGATGAACTGGGCCAAGAAGGGCGGCAAGAAGGCGGAAGAAGCCAAGGATGACCCGGCGGCCGGGGAAATCGAGAGCCTCAAGGCTCAGGTCGCAGAGACGAACGACAAATATGCGAGACTGTTTGCTGAGTTTGACAATTTCAGAAAGCGCAGCGAGAAGGAAAAGGCTCAGATGTACGATTTCGGCGCGAAGGCGATCGTAGAGAAGATATTGCCGGTAGTCGATAACTTCGAAAGAGGACTCGCACTGGTGCCGGAAGATGAGAAGTCATCACCATTTGTAGAGGGAATGGATAAGATCTACAAGCAGCTGATGACCACACTCGAAGAGCTGAATGTTAAGCCGATCGAGGCAGTCGGCAAGGAATTCAACACGGATTTCCACCAAGCAGTAATGCATGTGGAAGACGAGTCAGTCGGCGAGAACATCGTCGTTGAGGAATTCCAGAAGGGTTACATGTATAAAGACAGCGTAGTCAGATATAGTATGGTCAAGGTGGCCAACTAATAACATAAAGAAAACCACAATCAGGAGGAAATAAAATGTCTAAAATAATCGGAATTGACCTTGGAACTACTAACTCATGCGTAGCAGTTATGGAAGGCGGAAAGCCTGTAGTTATCGCTAACGCTGAGGGCGTTCGCACGACCCCTTCAGTTGTAGCATTTACCAAAAACGGAGAAAGGCTTGTAGGCGAAGCCGCAAAACGTCAGGCAGTTACCAATGCTGACAAGACTATCTCATCTATCAAGAGAGAAATGGGCTCCAATTACAGAGTAACCATCGACGGAAAGAGCTATTCTCCGCAGGAGATCTCAGCTATGATCCTTCAGAAGCTTAAGGCTGATGCTGAAGCTCATCTGGGAGAGACCGTAACAGAAGCAGTTATCACTGTTCCTGCATATTTCAACGACGCTCAGCGTCAGGCAACCAAAGACGCAGGCAAGATCGCCGGCATGACCGTTAACCGTATCATCAATGAGCCGACAGCTGCAGCACTTGCATACGGCCTTGACAATGAGAACGAGCAGAAGATTATGGTTTATGACCTTGGCGGCGGTACATTCGACGTATCAGTTATTGAGATCGGTGACGGCGTTATAGAAGTTCTTGCAACAGCCGGCAACAACAGACTCGGCGGAGATGACTTCGACAAGAGAGTCAGCGACTATATCATCGCTCAGTTCAAGGCTCGTGAAGGCGTTGATATCAGCAATGATAAGATGGCTCTTCAGCGTGTCAGAGAAGCAGCTGAGAAGGCTAAGAAAGAGCTTTCAAGCTCCACAACAACCAACATCAACCTTCCGTTCATTACCGCAACGAATGAAGGACCTAAGCATATCGATATGGACCTCACCAGAGCTAAGTTCGACGAGCTCACTCATGACCTCGTAGAAATGACAGCAGGCCCTGTTCAGCAGGCACTTAAGGATGCAGGCATCAGCGCATCAGAACTCAGCAAGGTTCTGCTTGTCGGCGGATCCACACGTATCCCGGCAGTTCAGGAGAAGGTTAAACAGCTCACCGGACAGGAGCCTTCCAAGTCCCTTAACCCTGATGAATGCGTAGCACTCGGCGCTTCTATCCAGGGTGGCAAGCTCGCAGGCGATGCAGGCGCAGGCGATGTTCTTCTTCTTGATGTAACTCCGCTTTCACTTTCGATCGAGACTCTCGGCGGCATCGCTACAAGACTTATCGAGAGAAATACCACTATCCCTACCAAGAAGAGCCAGGTATTCTCAACAGCAGCCGACAATCAGAGCGCAGTTGATATTCACGTAGTACAGGGCGAGAGACAGTTTGCCCGCGACAATAAGACACTCGGACAGTTCCGTCTTGACGGAATCGCACCGGCTCCTCGCGGAATCCCGCAGATCGAGGTTACCTTTGATATCGACGCTAACGGTATCGTAAACGTATCCGCTAAGGATCTCGGCACCGGCAAAGAGCAGCACATCACCATCACCTCAGGCTCAAGCATGTCAGACGCTGACATCGAGAAGGCAGTAAGAGAAGCAGCTGAATTCGAGGCACAGGATAAAGCCCGCAAGGAAGGCATTGACACCAGAAACGAAGCTGACGCTCTCGCAGTTCAGGTCGAGAAGGCTCTTCAGGAAGCAGGCGACAAGATCCCGGCAGAGGACAAGGCGACAGTTGAGAACGACCTTGCAACTCTTAAGGCTCTTCTTTCAGGAGATCCGGGCGCAGAACTTTCAGCTGAGCAGATCGACAGCATCAAGCAGGCTAAGGAAAAACTCCTTCAGAGCTCACAGACAGTATTCTCCAAGATGTATGAGCAGGCTCAGGCAGCTTACCAGCAGGCTAACCCGGGTGCAGGCCCTGACATGGGCGGATTTGCAGGCGGTGCAGGTCCTGACATGGGAAGCGCTCCGGAAGGCGACTTTGTAGACGGAGACTATAAGGAAATCTAATGGCAGACAAAAGAGATTATTACGAGGTCCTGGGCGTCAGCAAAGACGCCGACCAGGACACGATAAAGAAGGCGTACAGGCAGCTTGCCAAGAAGTACCACCCTGATGCCAATCCCGGCGATAAGGAGGCAGAGGCCAAGTTCAAGGAAGCGTCTGAAGCATACGGAATACTGAGCGACGCGGAGAAGAAGGCTCAGTATGACCGCTTTGGATTTGCGGCCTTTGAACAGGGCGGCGCCGGTGGATTCAACAGCTACCAGAACATGAACATGGATGATATCTTCAGCAGTTTCGGAGATATTTTCGGAGATCTGTTCGGCGGCATGGGCGGCAGATACAGCCGTCAGACCCGCAATCCTAACGCTCCGCAGAAGGGTGCAAATGTCGGCGCGAGAGTCCGCATAACCTTCGAAGAGGCCGTTACAGGCTGCGAGAAAACGCTCGAGATCGCCTATAAGGAAGAATGCGAGACCTGCGGCGGCACGGGCGGCAAACCGGGCACGACGCAGGAGACCTGTCCTAAGTGTAACGGAACCGGCCAGGTCATATATCAGAGGCAGAGCCTTTTCGGTGTGATGCGCGAAGTCCAGGCGTGTCCTGACTGCGGGGGCACAGGCAAGATCTACAAAGAGAAATGTCCTGACTGCCGCGGCGCAGGCTACAAGAACACTAAGAAGAAGATCCTTCTTACGATCCCTGCGGGAATCGACTCCGGTCAGCAGATCCGCGTAAGCGGCAAAGGCGAGCCGGGCACAAACGGCGGCCCACGCGGAGACCTTCTGGTCGAGATAGTCGTTGCAGAGAGCAAGACCTTCGAGCGTGACGGAATGACACTGTACTCGGTGGCACCGATCTCATTTGCGGAGGCAGCACTTGGCGGAGATGTTAAGATCAAGACCGTCGACGGAGACGTTTTGTTCCCGATCAAGGCAGGCACGCAGACCGGCACAAGGATCCGCCTGAAAGGCAAGGGAATGCCGTCAGTCAGTGACAAGACCAGACGCGGCGATCAGTATACGACGCTCGTCATTCAGGTGCCGGAGCATCTGAATGCCAAACAGAAGGCGGCG
This sequence comes from Lachnospiraceae bacterium, assembly GCA_045627365.1. Classification (GTDB taxonomy): domain Bacteria; phylum Bacillota; class Clostridia; order Lachnospirales; family Lachnospiraceae; genus RGIG5612. The sequence goes on along the minus strand of JAZQNN010000009.1, from coordinate 17,794 downwards.
CTTAAGGCATTTGACGATACAATGAAGTAAGATAAATGGCAGGGCGGATCAAAGACGCTCTGCTATTGCGTTATAGGAGTTTAGGAATGATTTGGACCAAGTACAGAATAAAAACAACGACCAAAGACGCGGACATGATCGCAGCGATCCTGATGGATTACGATATCGTGGACATTCAGATAGAGAACAACGTTCAGCTCAGCGATGAGGAACTGAATAAATTGTATGCGGCTTTTGTGACTGACATGCCGGAAGATGACGGCATCAGCTTCATCAATTTCTTCAACGAGTATGAGGACACACCGGAGAATATCGCCGCACAGGAAGAACTTTTCAGGAATGTTTCCGAAGGGCTGAAAGAAGGCTGCGAGATGTTCGGACTTGAGCCCGTCGAATTTACCTTTGAGGTCATCGACAGCGCGGATTGGGAGAATAAATGGAAGGCCTATTTCAAACCGTTTTTCGTTGAAGACATAATGATCAAGCCGACCTGGGAGGAGATCCCGGAAGGAAGCGAGTATTCGACGCTTATCGAAATCGACCCGGGAATGGCATTCGGAACAGGAATGCACGAGTCAACAAAGCTTTGCCTGCGCGGAATATTGAACTATATGAAGCCGGGCGATGTGGTGCTCGATATGGGAACCGGCAGCGGCATCCTTTCGATCGCAGCCCTGAAGAAGGGGGCATCTTGCGCAAATGCCGTTGACATCGACCCTAAGGCCGTAGAGGTCGCTGAAGAGAACTTTGCCGTTAACGGAATCGATCCTTCACTTTATTCGCTCTATGTCGGAAATATTCTGCAGGATGAGAATTTCAAGGCGGAAATTGCCGGAAAGCCGGCGGACATCGTGCTCGCCAACATTTTAGCTGACGTTATAGAACCGCTCGTGGCTGATGTTGACAAATACATGGTCCCGGGAGGATATTTCGTATCAAGCGGAATCATTGACAACAAAGAACAGCTCATCGTCAACGCGGTCAACGCCAATCCGAAACTTGAATTTGTGGGAGTTGAAAAAGACGGAGACTGGCGCAGCGTGATCGCCAGAAAAAAATAAAGACAAATATAAGCCCGTAGTTTATAATAAACATGTTATCTGAAGGTTTTCAGCAAACGAAAGGACCAAAGACATGAAAAAGATCATATCAATCGTACTTACTGTGTTGTTAGTGCTCAGTCTGTGCGCATGCTCGATCGAGATCGAGAAGAATACGAAAGCAACTGAATCGGCTACGACTGAGTCCAAGGAAAGCAAGACTACAGAAGAGACCAAAGAGACCCAGGAATCCAAAGAGACTAAAGAAACTACAAAGGAAACCGAGACTGCAAAAGAAACTGAGAAGCCTACCAAAGAGACCGAGACCACCAAGGAGACTAAGAAAGAGACTGAAACAACAACTGAGGAGACCACTGTTCAGGATTACGCAACATGGGTCAAGACCGAGGTCGTCAATACAGCTGACGCGGCGCAGATCTTCAAGATCACAGGCTACAATGACGCAGGCGAAAAGCAGTGGGAATATCAGACACATAAGCGCTACGTTGCACAGTTTGATTCGTTCAGAGGATTTGGCGTTGCCAACAACTGCTATGTATTCAACGATGCCGGCAACGTTACCGCTGTCAGCATGAAGGACGGCACTGTCGCATGGGTCAACTCAGACTTCGGCGGAATGGGAGCAACATTCGAATGGCTTGACGGCAAGTTCTATATCTGCGGATACGACACACCGGACCTTTTCGTAGTCGACTGGTCAGGAAAGACCATCGCAAGGATCAATGAAATCACCGGCGGAGAGTATTTCTGGGGAAGACTTGAGACCATTGAAAACGGCAAGTTAAGATATCACTACGACGGACCGGGCGCAGGTGCGACCATCCTGGTAGATCCGAAGAATTACTCATACGTTTTCAAGTAAAAAGCACTATATGTCAACTTTAAGGCTCCGAGCGATCGGAGCCTTTTTTACGCAAGAAGTCAATGTTCCCAAATCAAATGAATAATGCTATACTTAATCAGTTATAGCAAAAAGCCAAGGAGAGGCGAGATGTATCACTTTTTCGTAACACCTTCGAATATATCGGGCGAGCAGGCCGTGATAGAGGGTTCAGATGTAAATCACATCCGAAACGTCCTCAGAATGCGCATCGGCGAACAGCTGCTCTTAAGCGATGGTCAGGGACAGGACTATGTGTGCCGCATCAGCTCACTTAGCGACAACTGTGTTATCTGCGACATCGAAAGCAGAGAAAGTTCAGGAACGGAGCCGGGCGCAAGATTCTATCTTTTCCAGGGGCTTGCCAAGGCCGACAAGATGGAGCACGTGATCCAGAAAGGCGTGGAGCTTGGCGTGTACGAGGTGATACCCGTTCAGACACATCGCTCGGTCGTAAAATACGATGAGAAGAAGAAAGACTCGAAGACGGAAAGGTGGCAGAAGATCGCTGAGTCAGCGGCCAAACAGTCACGCAGGGGGATCATCCCTGAGGTGAAGGCTCCGATGACCTTCAAGGAGGCACTTGAATATGCCGACTCGCTTGATATGAACCTGATTCCTTACGAGAATTTCAAGGATGTAAAGGCGTCCAAGGAAATCCTGAGCAAAATAAAGAAGGGCATGAGCGTCGGCATATTTGTCGGACCGGAAGGCGGATTTGAAGAGACGGAAGTTGATGCCGCACGCGAAATGGGAGCTGAGGCGATCAGCCTCGGAAACCGCATCTTAAGGACCGAGACAGCGCCTTTGATGCTTCTTTCCGTACTGGGATTCATGCTGGAGGAGTAATGGAAGTATATCTGGATAACAGCGCGACAACACGCGTAAGTGATAAAGTAATCGAAACAGTGACGAAGGTCATGCAGGCGGATTTCGGCAATCCTTCGTCAAAGCATATGCTGGGTGTCAGGTCCGAGCAGTACATTAAGGATGCAAGGAAGACGCTTGCGGGGATATTGAAACTCGGCGGCAATCCGGTCGACTGGGAGAAGCAGATCATCTTTACTTCCGGCGGAACCGAGTCCAACAATACGGCAATAATAGGCACGGCAATGGCTAATGCCCGCGCGGGTAAGCATATCATAACTACGGCTTTCGAGCATGATTCGGTGCTTCAGCCGATGGGATATCTTGAGCAGGAAGGGTTTGAAATAAGCCGTCTTTCGGTCGACTCAGAAGGTCACATAAGCCCGGATGAACTGGCAGGTCTTATAAGACCGGATACGATCCTGGTTTCCGTGATGTTTGTCAACAACGAGATCGGCGCGGTCCAGAATATTGCAAGGATCGGAGCAATTATAAAAGAGTGCAACCCTAAGACGCTTTTCCACGTGGACGCGGTACAGGCTTTCGGCAAATACGAGATCTTCCCGTCAAGGATGGGCATCGATCTGCTTTCTGTCAGCGCACATAAGATACACGGGCCTAAGGGTGCCGGTTTCCTGTATGTGGGACCGAATGTCAAGATAAGGCCCCTGATACTCGGAGGAGGTCAGCAAAAGGGCATGCGTTCAGGAACCGACAACGTTCCGGGAGTTGCAGGGCTCGCGGTTGCAGCTGCTGAGATATACGGCGACTTGGAAGCGGAAAGAGCACATCTTATAACGCTCAAGGACAGGTTTATTGACGGGCTTTTGGCCCTTGGAACGCCGGTGCGCATCAACAGCGCCAAAGGAGAGCTTGGTGCGCCGCACATCGTGAGCGCGACATTTGCACCGATCAAGAGCGAGGTGCTCCTGCACGCGCTGGAGGATAAAGGCATCTATGTATCTGCAGGCTCCGCCTGCGCGTCGAACCGCAAAGAAAAAAGCCATACGCTCGCGGCGATCGGACTGAACGAAAAGGAGCAGGATACAACGCTCAGATTCAGTTTTTGCCGGTACACAGAAGAAGAAGAAATAGACTACACACTAAGGACACTGAAGGAGCTGGTTCCGCAGCTTTCAAGGTTCGTGGCCAGATAAAGGGGAACATATGGACAGGATGTATTTAATCAAATATTCCGAGATCGGCGTTAAGGGCAATAACCGCCACATTTTCGAAGACATGCTGGTCAGGAATATCAGAAATTCGATCAAAGACCTTAAAGACGCTTATGTCCGCAAGGCAGACGGACGTATCTACATCACCTGCGCTGACAGCGAGGGCGAGGAGTGCATGGACGCGCTTAGGAAAGTATTCGGAATCGCGGGGATCTGCCCGGTTACACAGTACAAAAGACGCATCAATGCGGACGGCACCAATATGAAAGGTCAGCCGAATCTGACAGAGGAAATGCTGCAGATCAAGCGCTACGTTGTTCAGTATGTCTGGGATACATACGAAGACAGCGAGTTCACATTTAAGGTGCACTGCCGCCGTGCCGACAAGGACTTCGGTGAAGGCAGCATGGACGTGAATATGGACCTTGGAGAGGCGATCCTTGACGCATTTCCAAATGCCAAGGTAGACGTTCATGAGCCGGAGGTAATGCTTACCGTCGAGATCCGCCCGTACGACATCAACATTTATTCCGAGATCATTCCGGGACTTGGCGGAATGCCTGTAGGATCCGCCGGCAAAGCAATGCTTCTTCTTTCAGGCGGCATCGACAGCCCGGTCGCGGGATATCTGATGTCCAAGCGCGGAGCAAGCGTGGATGCGATCTATTTCCATGCGCCCCCATACACGTCCGAGCGCGCTAAGCAGAAGGTCATAGATCTGGCCAAGATCATCAGCGCGTACACCGGCCCTATCCGCATGCATGTTGTTAACTTCACCGACATCCAGATGAAGATCTACGAGACATGCCCGCACGACGAGCTGACGATCATCATGAGAAGATACATGATGCGCATTGCGGAGCATTTTGCCATTGAAAGAGACTGCCTGGGACTGGTAACGGGTGAGAGCATCGGACAGGTCGCAAGCCAGACGATGCAGAGCCTTGTAGTAACTAACGAGCCGTGCAGCCTGCCGGTCTACAGACCGCTTTGCTGCTTTGACAAGCTTGATATTGTTGATATTTCCCAGAAGATAGGCGCGTACGAGACATCAATCCTGCCTTACGAGGACTGCTGCACGATCTTCGTGGCAAAGCACCCGGTAACCAAACCGCGTCTTGACAAGATAGTTAAATCCGAAAAACTCCTTGAAGGACAGATTGAAGACCTGTTCAAACAGACAATAGACAGCGTTGAGATAATCGATATTTAAATGAAAGCCGCATTCCACACACTTGGCTGTAAAGTAAATTCATACGAGACAGAGGCCATCCTTGAGCAGTTCAAGGGGCTTGGTTTTGATATCGTGGATTTTACCGAGCCGGCCGATGTGTATGTGGTCAATACCTGCTCAGTAACGCAGATGGCAGAGCACAAGTCCAGGCAAATGCTTCACCGCGCCCGAAAGCTGAATCCGGATGCACTGATCGTCGCGGCCGGCTGTTATGCGCAAAGAGCCCCTGAAGAGCTTTCATCAGACCCGTCTATCGGACTCGTTGTAGGTAATAATAGAAAAAGTGAGATCGCTCATCTCGCATTTGAAATGCTTAACAACAAATCCGCCGGCCACGAAGCGGTATGCTTCGTTGACGACCTTACAAAATGCCGCGCCTTCGAGCCCCAAAGGATCAGCTCGCAGGGCGAGAATGTCAGGACATATGTAAAGATCCAGGATGGGTGCGACAGATTCTGCTCCTACTGCATCATTCCTTATGTCAGAGGAAGGTCAAGAAGCCGCGCTGTGGCGGATATTCTTGAAGAGGTAAGAGGACTGGCCGGGGCAGGCTACAAGGAAGTTGTCCTTACAGGAATCGACATCAGCACATTTGCTCCTGAAGATTCTGCGGAGCAGGTGCCTGCGCTGGCGCTTGCCGAGCTTATCGAGAAGGTTCAGCTTGTTGACGGGATAGACCGCATCAGGCTTGGCTCACTTGAGGCCAGCATCATAACGGAAGAGTTCCTAAGACGCGCTAAGGACTGCTATAAGTTCTGCCCGCACTTTCATCTTTCTCTTCAAAGCGGCTGCGATGAAACGTTAAAGCGTATGAACCGCAAGTATAAGGCAGAGGATTTCTTAGAAGAGATCCGGCTTATCAGGAGCTTCTTTGAAAAACCGGGCGTTACGACGGATATTATCGTGGGATTTGCCGGCGAGAGCGAGGCGGAATTTGCCGAGAGCTTACAGTTCGCAAAGAGAGCGGAATTTACGCAGAGCCACGTCTTCAAGTATTCAAGGCGCGAGGGAACACACGCTGACAAAGCGCCGAACCAGGTGACAAATAAGGTCAAGGATGCTCGCTCTAAGGCGATGCTTGAGGTGACTGACGAGCTGCACCTTAAGTTCATGGAAAGCCTCTTAGGCAGCGTGCAAAGCGTTCTTTTCGAAGAACAGATCGAAGATGCGGAGGGCAGGAAGCTTCAGGTCGGCTTCACCCCCGAATATGTCAGGATAGGTGTGGAGACAGACGAGGTAGGCGGCGCAGACCTTACCAACATAATAGCCGGTGTGATCCCGGAGCGTATCACGCAAACGCCCGACGGACCGGTCCTGGTCGGCCCCATTTTAAGGGCAAGGCAGAGCCGTATTATTTAACACTTGCCATGTATATTTTTGTGTAATAAAATTAAGATATGAACAAAGACATCAGTTTGACACAACATTATAAGATCCCGAAGGAAGAGATACCTACCGTTGACGAGGTCATCAGAAGGGTATACGAAGCACTTGCAGAGAAAGGATATGACCCGGTAAACCAGATCGTCGGCTATATCATGTCAGGAGACCCGACCTACATCACCAGCTTCAAGAACGCAAGAGGCCTGGTTACTAAAGTCGAGCGCGACGAACTCATCGAAGAGATGCTTCGCTACTACATCAACAACAAGCTGAAGTAAAGACCAATGTAGGAGATCCCTATGAGGATAATGGGGCTTGATTACGGCTCAAAGACTGTGGGCGTGGCCATGAGCGACGCATTACTTATTACGGCACAGCCGCTTGAGACGATTGTCAGGAAAAGTGAAGACAAGCTCAGGCAGACACTCGCCAGAATAGAGGAATTAGTCACGCAGTATCAGGTAGACACGATCGTTCTGGGGCTGCCGCTCAATATGGATGATTCCATCGGTGAAAGAGCCGAGAAGGCGCTTGCTTTCAAGGAGATGCTCGCAAGGAGAACACAGCTTCCCGTGATAATGCAGGACGAGAGGCTCAGCACTGTTGAAGCGTCTGAGGTACTGGCCAAGATGGGCGTTCCGGGCCGCGAGATGAAGGCATACGTAGACAAGATCGCTGCATCATATATTTTACAGGATTACTTAAATGGAAGAGACAAATAAGATCATTTTGACCGAAGAAGACGGAACTCAGATCGAGTTCTTTGTAATAGAGAAGACCACACTTAACGGCGTGGATTATCTGCTTGTATCCGATGAGGACGAAGATGCAGAAGAGGCCGAGGCATACATCCTCAAGGATGTATCTGCGAAAGACGCAGAAGAGGCAGTTTACGAATTCGTGGAAGATGATGAAGAGATGAACCTGATCGCAGGTATTTTCAGGAATCTTCTTGATGAGGACGAAGAACTCGTAAGCGCCGACAAATAAGAGTATATGCGGCAACTGCGCAGCAACCCGCATTATGAAGCGAGAGCTTCTGTATATCGAACAATTCAACACACGGAGTAGGAAAGTAGGCGAACCTGCTTTCTTTTGTTGCGTGTAGAAACGAGAGGTAATTTTGGCAAGAAAAGTAACAAGAAAATCGAAGAAACCCAGTAAAGTCAGGATCGTCGCACTGGGCGGACTGGACCATATCGGCATGAACATGACCGCAATAGAGTTCGATGATACGATAATCGTGCTGGACTGCGGCATGGCATTTGCTGACGATACGCTGCTTGGAATCGACCTTATCATCCCGGACATAACATATCTGAGACAGAACAAGGACAAAGTCAAGGCAATGTTCATCACACATGGACATGAGGATCACATCGGAGCAGTTCCGTACATTCTGAAGGAAATAAACGTACCTATTTACGGAACGAAGCTTTCGCTCGCGCTTATCAAACGCAAACTTGAAGAACGCAAAATGGCTGACATCGGAACGCTCAAGGTGGTCGATTACGGACAGCAGATCAAGGTAGGACCGATGTCTGTGGAATTCGTAAGGACCAATCATTCAATCTCCGACGCGGCTGCAATTGCTGTGACTACACCGGCCGGTGTCATCGTAGATACAGGCGACTTTAAAGTTGATTATACGCCGATATACGGAGATCCGATCGATCTTTGGCGGTTTGCCGAGCTTGGAAAGCAGGGCGTTCTTGCGGTCCTTTGCGATTCGACAAATGCGCAGCGCGAGGGCTTCACGATGTCTGAGAAGACCGTGGGCGAGACATTCGACCATATATTTGCGGAGAATCCCAAGAGCAGGCTGATAATCGCGACATTTGCTTCCAATGTTGACCGTGTGCAGCAGGCGATCAATTCAGCTCACAAATACAGACGCAAGGTCGTTCTTGACGGACGTTCAATGGTCCAGGTCATCGAGACCGCAACTGAGCTTGGATATATTAAAATGCCGCCCAATACGCTTATCGACATCGACGAGATGGGACAGTACACGGACAGTCATCTGTGCATCATAACGACCGGCAGTCAGGGCGAGACCATGGCTTCTCTTTCAAGAATCGCGGCCGGAACCCACAAGAAGATCGGAGTCAAATCATCGGACGTGATCGTTTTCTCATCACATCCGATCCCGGGAAACGAGAAAGCCGTTGCGAACGTCATGAACGAGCTCAGCTATTCGGGAGCAAATGTTATCTTCCAGCAGACTCATGTTTCAGGACATGCCTGCCAGGAGGAGATCAAGCTCATATACGCGCTTCTTAAACCGACATATGTTATCCCGGTGCACGGCGAATACAGACACCGCCAGGCCAATGCCGGGATAGCTTATGACATGGGCTACAAGACGAAGAACGTTCCGATGCTGAACATCGGCGAAATACTTGAGATCGACGCCAAGGAAGCCAAAGTGGTGGATACCGTCCAGGCCGGCGGCATCTACGTTGATAACTCGGGAGTCGCAGATGTCGGACGAACCATTCTGGATGACAGACGTGACCTTTCCGAGCGCGGAGTGCTGGTCGTTACAGTCTGCATAGATGCGGAGAATCACTATATCGTGTCGGGACCTGAGGTATTTACACGCGGCTGGGCGTATGAAGGACCAAGTGAAAATCTTATTGAAGAAATAAGGGAAATCATTTATAATGCCTTGGATAAGTATCTGATGAATAATCACTACTCACGCGGGAAGGCCAAGATGGTCATCGCAGACGAGATGAGACGATACATCAAGGCCCGTTATAACAACAAAGGACCTATGGTATTACCATTTATTTTGGAGATTTACTGACGGGAATGGCTACGTATACAAGAAAGTCAGAAAAAAATAAGGAAGACCTCGCATCTACAAGGGTATTTGATATCTTTGAAGTAGATGAAGCCGAAGAACCGGCTGAAGAGGAGCTTGAACTGCCTATCGATGAATTCCGTGATGATGCTCAGGAAGATTTTGATGAACTCGCAGGGGAAGATGAAGCCGATTATGCGGAGTATGATGAATACGACGAGTATGACGATTACGATGAGTATGACGACGTGCCTTCAGGAGAGCTGAGCAGAGACGAGTACGAGAACCTTCTTGACGAGTTTGATCCTTATGATTACCGAAAGTGGAGGATCAAGGCGCGCAGGAAGAACCGCAGTATTCCTGGCAGGATCTGGATCGGTTTCAAGTCAGTCGGCTGGATCGGTTGGAAGATCGCGTCGATAGCGCTGTGGATATTCCTTGCATTTGCCGGATATCAGCTGTGCGTAAAGGGCTATCAGATGGCCTACGAAGTAGGTAACGACGTGGCGTACAGGCCGAACGATCCGACAATGGTCGACATTACCATCATCGGTGATGAGTCCAACGAGGAGATCGCAAGGACACTCAAAAATCTGGATCTGGTCGAGGATGCGACTATTTTCAAATACAGATGCAAGTTATTTGAAGCAGATTGGATGCCGGGAACCTACAAGGTAAGCGCGTCGTACAATTCCGAGAAGATAATCAATATTTTGTCAGGCTACGAATACAACGAGGAGTAGCCGAAAACTGAAAACGGATAACATCAGGATTGTTGCGGCTCGTGACAATCCTGTTGTTTTATTTGAGGAAAATGATCGTAGACGGTAACATAACTTCATATATCCACTCACTGGAGCAGGAGCCGGATGCCAAGCTGGAAGAGCTTCGCCGGTATGCTGCCGAGAATGATGTGCCGATCATCCGTCGTGAGATGGAAAGCTTTCTTAAAGTCATACTTGAGATGAAGCGTCCCGCAAGGATCCTGGAGATCGGAACAGCTATCGGATATTCTGCGATCTTTATGGCAAATGCAGCACCCCGGTGCGCCATCACAACGATAGAAAACTACCCGCCGAGGATTGCCGAAGCTAAGGCAAATATCGGTGCATGGGGCCTGGAAGGACGCATAAAGCTGATCGAGGACGATGCCGTCAAGGTGCTTGCCGGACTGGAAGGACCATACGACATGATATTCCTGGACGCGGCCAAGGGGCAGTATATTACTTTGCTTTCGGATATACTAAGGCTGCTTCCTGAAGGAGGGATCCTGATCGCGGATAACGTGCTTCAGGATGGAGAGATAATAGAGTCACGTTTTGTAACGCCGAGACGCCAGAGGACTATTCACGAGAGAATGCGCGAGTTTATCTGGGAGGTCAAGCACACGGATGAGCTTGAAACAAGTCTGGTAACGATCGGCGACGGAATCACACTGAGCGTCAGAAAATAGAAGCCAATCACAAAGGAAAGTTATGGATAAATCAGAATCAAGAACAAGAAAACCTGAACTTCTGATGCCGGCAGGATCGCTTCCGGTACTGAAGGTAGCGGTAATGTACGGCGCAGATGCTGTCTACATCGGCGGAGAAGCTTTTTCACTCAGGGCAGGTGCGCACAATTTCTCGATAGAGGATATGAAAGAGGGCGTGAGATTTGCCCATGAAAGAGGTGTAAAGGTATACGTCACGGCCAACATACTCGCTCACAACGCAGACCTTGAAGAAGCCAGAGACTATTTTGAAGAACTGAAAGAAGTCGGGCCGGATGCGCTGATAATATCAGATCCCGGTATCTTCTGTCTGGCACGCGAGGTGCTTCCTGAGATCGACGTTCACATCAGCACGCAGGCCAATAACACCAACTACGGGACATACAATTTCTGGTATGCGCAAGGGGCCAAGAGAGTCGTTTGCGCGAGGGAACTTTCACTCTCTGAGATAGCAGACCTTAAGCGCCATATCCCGGAAGGCAGCGAGATTGAGTGCTTCATTCACGGTGCGATGTGCATCTCCTATTCGGGAAGATGTCTCCTGAGCGCATACATGACAGGACGCTCGGCAAATATGGGCGCATGTACGCATCCGTGCAGATGGAAATACGCGCTGATGGAGGAGACAAGGCCGGGCGAGTATATGCCGGTCGTTGAGAATGAGCGCGGCACATACATCTTCAATTCGAAGGATCTGTGCATGATCGAGCATATCCCGGAGATGATCGAGGCCGGTATCGACAGCTTCAAGGTCGAAGGACGTATGAAGAGCGCACTCTATGTCGCAAGTGTAGGCCGTACATACAGGATGGCGATCGACGATTATCTGGCTGATCCTGAACTGTACAGAAGCAGGCTCGATTTTTACAAACAGGAGATATCCAAGTGCACCTACCGCGAATACACCACAGGATTTTTCTTCGGAAAGCCCGATAATTCAGCGCAGATCTACGATGCCAACACATACGTTAAAGAGTGGGTATACCTCGGCCAGGCAGGCCGCGGAACGAGGCAGATAGACGGAGTGGATTATTATATCTTCGAGCAGAAAAATAAGTTTTCCGTAGGCGACGAAATCGAGATCATGAAGCCGGACGGAAGAAACATTCAGGCAACAGTCAAAGGCCTTGTAGATGAGGAGGGCAACAGAATCGAATCTTGCCCGCACGCAAGGCAGATATTCGGAGCCGATTTCGGAGTTCAGCTTGAAGATTTTGATATGATCAGGAAATCTGTTTGACAAATTCATTGAAAGTTCACTTGATTTTTTTGTCTTATAAAAATAAAATACAAGTACGTTATAAAGAGGAGATTGATATGAGCCAGGCCAAGGTTGATCAGTACAAAGAAGAGAAGAAGAACCGTAAAGAGAATCTTCAGAAGGAAAAGAAGAAAAAGACAACACGCAGCATTATCGCGATCGTTATTGCGACATTGCTTGTTATCGCGATCCTGATTACTTTACTGAACGGCTTCTTCAGTTGACATGTATGAAAGTATACCCAAAAGGATCTGGAGGATCATTTACCCTCCGCTGATCCTTCTTGGGCTGATCGTGTTATCTTATTTCATAGTGTTGTTAACATACATATCGGCATCAGCGGACCCATTTGGGGCTGATGCTTTTATGAGTGCGAACAACAACTATATCGCAATGGGTGGCGCGCTTCTTGGCGGAGTGATTCTGTACCTCTTTTTTTACAAAAGAGATTTTGTCATTTCGTCGAAGTATTTGCCGGAAAACGGCAGATATTTCATCGCGATCTGTGCATTCGGGATTCTTGCCGGACACGCGCTGAGCCTTCTGGTATCGCTTCTTCCGCTTGATGGGATTTTAGGCAGCTATTCCCGGACCGAGCAATCCATTTTCTCAGACGGGGTGGTGGCAACGATACTTCAGACTGTGATCGTCGTGCCTGTGGCAGAGGAGATCTGCTTCAGGGGGCTTGTATTCAACAGAACCCGCAAATATGCAGGCTTCTGGATCTCGGCGATCGCAAGTGGTGTGCTTTTCGGCGCATATCATCTGAACCTTGCGCAAGGTGTTTACGCATTATTTTTCGGTATATTGCTCTGTCTGGTGTATGAAAAGTTCCGAAACCTCTGGGCATGCATTGCAATGCACGCGGCAGCCAACGCAGTGGCTGTAGTGCTGACACTGACAGGACTGAGCTATCCGTTTGGCTGGCTATATATACTGGTGATGGTCATTTGCGCGGCCGGCGCCGCGGGGATATATTTGGGAGTCATCCGAAAGGTTGAACTCTGAAGAAAAGAGGCAATACTGATGAAAAGAAAAGGCTGGATATGCCTGATAATATGCCTGGGCATTCTGTGCTGTCTGTCAGCATGTAAGAAGAATAAAGAACCTATGTTCCACGACCTGACGGTTGAGCTGGGTACGGAAAGTATTGGAATAGATGATTTCTTAAACGAAAATGCTAATCCTGATAAGGCAGGATTTGATACGGACCCTTCAACGATCAGTCTTGAGACTGTGGGCAAGACCAGAATCCGTCTTTCATATGGCAAAAAGATAGAGACCGTTACTCTTACGGTCGTTGACACCACTGCTCCTAAGGTTAAATTCGCCAAATCAATCACCCGTGATGTCGATTACAAGCCGGATCCCAACGATTTTATCGAATCGGTCGAGGATTTTTCGGAAACGACCGCAAGCTTTGTATCCAAGATAAATCCGACAGGCGAATATGAGGACTTTGAGGTGGAGATAGTTGTCACCGACGCCTCCGGCAATGAGACAAAAGGCAAGAGCGTCCTCAAATATATCTGGATTAAAGACGAGTACATACTCGAACTCGGAGATAAACTCAGTGTAACAGACCTACTTCTCAGCAAGAAGGCAAATAAGAATCTGATTGATCAGGAAGATATCGATAAAATCAACGAATCAGGCGTCGGCGAATATGAGATCAAGAGTACTTTTCAGGGAAAGACCGCAACATGCAAGGTCATCGTTAAGGATACGGTAGCACCTACTCTGAAAGTCCATGATGTATATCTGTACGAGTGGGAGACCTGCACACAGGAAGATTTTATCGATGTAGACTGGGACGTTTCAGAGGTCACTGAGGTTACGATGACCGGTGACATCAAATTCGGCACAATAGGAACCTATCCTGTCAAATTTGTGTCCAAAGATCCTTCCGGAAATGAAACGAAAGCGTCTGTTAATCTTGTCGTAAAGGAAGATGACGTTGGCCCGCAGATCAGCGGCCTTTGGGATATGAGCGTTGACAAATATACGTCACCTGATTTCATGTCCGGAGTATACGCGTACGATGCCAAGTTCGGAGAGTGCAGCGTAACGTGCGATTCATCCGCATTCAATTCAGACAAAGCGGGAACGTATTACATCAGATACACATCCCAGGACCCGATGGGCAATACGACATTTGTAAAGAGGACTGTAACTGTTAATCACGACAGTGAAGATACGAATGAGCTCGTTAGGCAAATGGCAGCTCAGTGCGGCTCTGACCTCGTTTCGATAAAGAATTTTGTCTGCAACACCATTGCGTATGGCCCGTCTGACGGCGGTTCTGATCCTGTTTGGTACGGATTTACTCAGAAGTCAGGAGACTGTGTAGTCCATGCCTATTGCCTGTTAAGACTTCTGCAGGTCAAGGGGTATTCTGCTCAGATCATAGGCTTCCCAAGATCGGGTGGTGTGCCGGGACACTATTGGTGTCTGGTCATGACCGGATCCGGATGGATGCATATTGACGCTACTCCGGGTATTCATCAGACATATGATCTGATGAATGACGCGCAAAGATACGCAACATTGGTCAATAACGGTGTTCAGCGTGACTGGAACCGCAGCGCATATCCTGCATGCGGCGATGACCCGGGTTATGGACCGGATGATCCGAATAACCCAAATAATAAAGAGACTGAAAGCACGGAGGAGACCGAACCTTCAGAAGAAGACCCGACTGAGCCTTCAGGCGAAGAACCTTCAGAGCCTTCGGAAGAAGAACCGACCGAACATTCAGGTGAGGAGCCGACGGAGCCTTCAAGCGAGGAAGAAAACAACGAATCCGAAGAAGAATAAATTCATTAACGATAAATGCAGCACAAAAAAACGAAAGCAAAAAGAATAATCATCATTGCGGCGACTGTAGTGGTTTTCGCAGCGGCGTTCTGGCTTCTGAACAGGCTGGTCCAGCCCAAGTACATGACCGATCTTGTAGAAGGAAGTATGCTGTCTCAGTATTACGAGGAGGCAGGAGAGCATGATGTGATCTTTATCGGTGACTGCGAAGTGTACTCGAATTTTTCTCCGGTCGTGCTCTGGCAGGAGAAGGGCATCACCTCGTATGTACGCGGCGCGTCTCAGATGATGATGTGGCAGGAGTATTATATCCTCGAGGAAACCCTCAGGTATGAGACTCCCAAGGCGGTAGTGGTGACAGTGAATCCGATGCGCGAGCCTTTCCAGGATAACGAGGCATATAACCGTCTGGCAATAGATAAGCTCAAATGGTCGCCGACCAAATACAGGATGGTCAAAGCATCTTTGACCGAAGGGGAAACCGTTTGGGATTACATTTTCCCGGTTCTGAGATATCACACGAGAATAACGGAACTAAAGGACGAGGACTTTGAATACCTTTTTAAGAGAAAGGACACGACCTACAATGGCTATCTGATGAGCAAGGTCGTTAACCCGCTTACATCGCTTCCGGCCAAAAGACCGCTGGCGGATTATTCGTTCAGCGATAACTGCTGGGAATATCTGGAGAAGATCACTGAGTTATGTAAAGCTAATGACATCGATCTGATCCTCTTTAAGGCGCCGAGAGCATATCCGTATTGGTACGATGAGTACAGTGATCAGATAGCGGAATACGCCGAGGAAAACGGACTGTCATACTACAATTTCGCAGCGCTGATCGATGAGATCGGAATCGATTTTACTCAGGATACTATCGATCAGGGCCAGCATCTGAACCTGTACGGAGCAGAGAAGTTTTCGGCATATTTTGCGGACATTCTGGCGGATGAACACGGTCTTGAAGATCACCGGGCTGACGCGGAACTGAGTGCGCTTTATGATGAACTGACCGACAAATATGAGGCGGCCAAAATGGCTGAATAAAATAAAACAGAGGTGTTAAGATGAAAAAAACAGTAGCGTTGTTATTGATATGCATTATGGCTTTATGCCTGGCAGCATGCGGCTCAAAAGATGTTGAAGAGGGCAAAGACGAACGAAAAATAACCAAAGCAACTACCACGACAGAAACGCTTGAAGAGGAAACAACTGAGGAGCAGAATGCGGCAGCAGGCGAGGAGTCGGGTGATGTATTCTTCTACAAGTATAAAGGTGCTAAACTCGTTCCGGGACAGCCGATCAGCGAGGAAATGATAGCTTTAGCCGATGATTCATATTCAGTTGCCAGCTGCGCGTATGAAGGAAACGATACAATATACACATACGGCGAAGACATAGAGGTTATTGTTAATGCCAGCACCGGTACAGAACTGGTTTTCGATATCTATTTCCTCAGTCCGAATGTTTTCACAGAAGAGGGACTTTCACTCGGTGACGACAGGGCAACCGTTGAGCAGCTCTATGGCACAGATTACACAGAAGAACTCAGCAAGCTGACTTATGTCCGCGGCGACACACAGATGCAGGTCATCCTTCAGGACGACGTGGTTGTAAGTATCGAGCTTCTGATGGTTTATTGATCAAATCGGCTTGTTTATTTACATACATTGTGGTATATTTGACGTTGGTATAAATATCTGCTTTATGGGCAGGAATCTATAAAAACTTATAATTTCATCATCAGGAGGAATTTGAAATGTTGTACAAGTATGTCAAAGCTGAAGACGCATGGGAGTATGAAGGAAAAGGCCATTATAATTGCCAGGCAACCAGACTTCACACTTTCTCAGATATGGAAGGCTGCAAGCTCACCATGGGACTTACCCATTTCCTGCCAAACGGCGGCGCATTCATTCGTGAAGCTAACTTCGAAATGATCTACTTCTGCGTAAGCGGACAGATCACTATCCCTGTTTCTGCATCAGGCAAGACCGGTGAAGACGGCGAAGTTATCGCTGAGGAAGAGTTCGTTATGAATCCTGGCGACTCTGTTCATTTCGCTAAGGGCGCTTTCAGAGGCATCCGTGTTACCAGCAAGGGCTGCGCTGATATGCTCGTTGTTATGATCGTTGAGTAATCTTACTTAATAAGACCATGAAGGACCGCCTTAAAGGCGGTCCTTTTTTTGACCACCTGTGGAGTAGCTGCCTTCTTTTGCGGCACGGTTTGCCAAGCAGGCCCAACAAAGCTGATAAAATGGTAAACACGGCAAACCGGCCAACGAAAAATGGATGTCCGACTCAGAAAAACGGAATCTTTAAAAATTGTTGTTGACAATTCGGCTTTTGTTGATTAAACTAACTGAGCGTGTTAAAAACGTATGGGGTCTTAGCTCAGCTGGGAGAGCACCTGCCTTACAAGCAGGGGGTCATAGGTTCGAGCCCTATAGGCCCCATAATTTAACCGAATATGGCGGGATAGCTCAGTTGGCTAGAGCACGCGGTTCATACCCGCGGTGTCGAGGGTTCAAATCCCCCTCCCGCTACTAACAAAAACGGAGTCCGAAGGGCTCCGTTTTTTGTTAGTAAGAGAAATGAAATGAACCCGAGACACCGGGGGCGTGGGCGTTATTCACCCTTCAGATATTCATCAATAATCGCGAGCACGCGGTCATCGCGTGAGAATTCATTATGCGATAGCCCGGCAACAGACTGCACCTGACAGCCGCCCGGGAAACATTCGGAAAGTGCAAGAGAACGCTCGATGGGAACACGTTTGTCATCTTCACCTGCGATGATAAGAGGCGCATCGG
>JAZQNN010000008.1:0-87808 GCA_045627365.1 Lachnospiraceae bacterium | reverse complement strand
GATGAATGCGAATGATGATCCAAGGAAAACAGGGCTCTTGAACTTAGTGAACAGTAAGTAAACGTTCGTACCAACACCAGCTCCGAAAAGGGCTGCGCTCTGGCTCATTCCGTTTCCGATGATCGACGGAACTGCGATAGTAGCTGCCATGATAGCAAGCAGCTGCTGGATGGCGAAGACGATGACTTTACCGAAAGCCGGTTTGTCTTCTACTTGATAAACAAGATTCATAACTTATCCTCCCTTATAATGCGCGTCTTACGCAAATTAATAACTTATTTATGATTCGTACAGCTCAACGGCCGTAATATCATCGTATGGTGGTAACTTGACCGAGATGTATTCGCTCTTGGATGTCGGAACGTTCTTACCGACAAAATCGCCTCTGATCGGAAGTTCGCGGTGCCCTCTGTCAATCAGAACAGCCAGCTGGATCGATGCGGGACGGCCTATCTGCATAAGCGCGTCCATTGCGGCACGAACAGTTCTTCCGGTATATAAAACATCGTCAACAAGGATAACTTTTTTATTTGTGATACTAAAAGGAATGTCTGTACCTGAAATGACAGGATCTGCGGAAACCATTGTCAGGTCATCTCTGTAGAAAGCTATATCTAATGTTCCAACAGGAACTGCACTTCCCTCGATCGATTTGATGTCAGACGAAATAATATCGGCAAGAGGGATGCCTCTCCTCTTAATGCCGATAATACATAAATCATCTGTTCCGTTGTTTCTTTCGAGAATCTCATGAGAGACGCGTTTTAGCGCCCTTGCAATCTCCTGCTCATTCATGATAATCGCTTTGAATCCCATGATCTTCTCCAATTAATAAAAATAACGCCGCGGCAGATGCCGGGCGCTTCCGTACACAATCCACCCCAATCCCTGTGGTGAACGTCCCTTCGTGGCATCTCTGTACCATCAATTAAAGGCTATGTTTAACTCCTGTATAAGATAACACCATATGGTGGAAAAGTAAAGACCGAATATCAATATCTTGTGGATTTATTTCAGTACCGAAAGTTCAGTTAAAGACTGCCGTAAAGATTTTCTGAATCTTCGACGAGTTTATCAGGAAAACCGAACACCTTAAGCAGTCTTATCGCGTTTCTGGTATTGGATGGTCCCTCTTTAAGCTTGTAATCAAAGGAAACGCTTCCTTCTGTCACGGTCTCACTGAAGTGGTAATTAAGCATTTTGCCTTCAAGGAGTTTCGTAAGCTCAATATCGTGGGTCGCGGCAAAAACAAGCGCGTTTCTTGATGAAAGGTCCTCAAGCAGTGTTCCTGAAGCTGCTATTCTCTCCTTGGTATTGGTGCCCCTCAGCACCTCATCAACGAAGCACAGAACCGGTGTATTCCCTATTTCGTCAAATATTCTCCTAAGCGACTTGACCTCAACAACGAAATAGCTTTCGCCGTCTTTCAGGTTGTCTGATAAAGCCATGGAAGACATGACTTTATAGAAATCAGTTGTATAAGACGCAGCATGGCAGGTGTAGATGGTCTGAGCCATGATCTGCGCAAGTGCGACGGATTTTAAAAATGTGGATTTTCCGGAGGCGTTGGAACCGGTCAGCAGTATTGATTTTGCGGCATTTAAGCTGTTGGGGACAGCATTGCCCAACATCAGCGGATGCACGATATCTTCAAATTCGAGATGTCCCTTGAAATCAGGAAGGCAGTAATTATCTTTGTTCTGCTCTCTGTATATGTCGATGCATCTTGCAAGCTCAAGACCGCCTATAAGCTCAAAAAGCCTTTCTATGCCCTCTTTATTGGCATCTGCAAATGCCAGACAGTTGTTAAACTTGATGATATCAACGTGGAACAGCATCCTTGCGTAGTCCAGAAGAACATCGATTAGTGAACCTGAGACGCTGTTAGTCAGAAGCCAGCTTCCCCTCTTCATAGGAGCAAAATCCTTTGAAAGAGCCTTAAGTGCTGCAAGGTCTTCATTGATCAGTGGACTATCCGAACTTAATTTGCCGAGCTTACCTGAGGCAACGACGATCGACGTCAGATATTTAACACTGGCAAAATATCCTTCGATGCGCGATTTGAAGCTGAAATAAGTTGAAATATTTACAACGATCATTGCAACGAGCGCAATGATGCCGATGACCGGCTTGACGAATATCAATGCAATCGAAGCCAGCAAAAGAACGGTCAGAATATAGTGGATGACATTACTGCCCTTTTGCGCTTCACTCAGCCTGAAAATGTAATCTCTGAAGGAGAATTTCTTGGTAAAGCCAAGTCCTTTTAAAACTTTGGCAAGCTTATCCGCAAATGCCTTATCTTTGCTAAGATAATCAGCTTTTTCAGAACGCTTTAAAAGCTCAGATTCGGTCGAATTAAGCGTCTTTAGCGATTCTTTAAGGAAATCCCTGCCGACTGAGGAAAGGGATGAATCAAGGCGTTTGAAGAGCCTGGACATGTCAAGATCATTCCAGGTTATGTCATCTAATATGAATTTATCAGCGCCGGTGTCTGTCATTCGCGAACCTTGGTCCTTAACATAAGCTTGTTGACTGCATCTCTCGGATCTTCTCCGTCAAAAAGGATCTTATTTACTTCATTTACGATAGGCATTTCAATGCCGACTTTCTTGGCAAGTGCCTTGGCTGCTTTTGCAGAGTAAAAGCCCTCAACGACCATACCGACTTCCTTAACGGCTTCCTCTGCAGACATGCCCTGGCCGATCAGATAACCGCAGCGTCTGTTCCTTGAGTGAACGCTCGCACAGGTAACAATAAGATCGCCGATTCCTGAAAGACCGTAAAGCGTGTCATATCTTGCGCCGAGTCTTAATGCAAGACGTGAGATCTCCTTGATTCCGCGTGTGATGAGCGCAGCTTTCAGATTATCTCCGTAACCTAAGCCGTCAGCTATGCCGGCTGCAAGCGCAATAACGTTTTTGAGCGCACCGCCGAGCTCAAGTCCTCTCCAGTCGAGGCTGGTATATACTCTGAATACGGGACTTGCGAAGATATCCTGAAGGTATTTGCACTTCTTGAGGTTATCACCCGCAATGGTTACAACGGTCGGAAGCTTTCTGGCAACTTCTTCTGCATGTGAAGGACCTGAAAGAACAAGCACATCCATGCCCGGAAGCTCTTCAATGATGATCTCTCTGAGTGTCTTGAAAGTCTTGTCCTCAATTCCCTTAGCTACCGTGAGGATCTTCTGCTTTCTTGTTACAAGACCTTTCAGTAATTTGGCTGTCGCACGTGTGTAAGCTGACGCAACTGCCATTACGATCACATCGGCTTCATTTACGCATTCATTGATATCTTTGGTAAGCTTCACACTCTCAGGCAGTGTGATGTCCGGAAGAAATGCCGGATTGGTCCTGTCTTTTTCAAGTATGTCTATTTCTGAAGGAACAGCGCTCCACATGGTTACGTTGTTCCCATTATCAGTCAGCAAAATAGCAAGTGCCATCGCCCAGCTTCCACCACCAAGTATTGCAATTGTGGCATTTCGCTTGGTCTTGATCGATGAACCCGGGATCTCGACAAGCTGAGCCTGCTCTTTGATCTCGTTCTCACTCATGAAGCGGAACTTATTCTCTGTCCCTTTGAAAAGTTTTACAATATTGCTTCTGTGACGGACTATGATGAGAACCATCATCAGGCCGATAATTATATAACAGTCAATGAGCCAGACCGGATCAAGTTCAAGAAGGCCGGTCTGGGTGAATACGATAAATGCTATGAACTCGGTAATGATAAGGCACATTGAACCGAGTGAAATATACTGAGTGAAGACAGCGATGCCGAAGAACACAAGGATTCCGAGCACAACCATCTTCCAGTCCCATATGCTGATAAGGATGGCCGCGGTCGCCGCAACGCCTTTGCCGCCTTTGAACTTAAGATAGAACGGAAAATCGTGTCCCAATATAACGCCGAAGCCTGTATAGAGGAACAAAGCGACCCTATCTATCGGCAGTTTCAGCCATACAAGAACGATCATGTAGGCTGCAAATTCGGCAAGAAATACCTTGAGCAGGTCTCCTGCAAAGGTGAGAATGCCGGACTTGATCCCAAGAACGCGAAACATATTGGTCGCGCCCAGATTGCCGCTTCCCTTTTTGCGTATGTCGACCTTTTTGATCTTACCTATGATATATGCGGTCTGAAAAAGGCCGAATACATAGCCTCCGACGAGGCAAATTAAACAAACTAGCCTGAGGTTCACTTTTCGCTTCTTTCTCTGATGATAAATTTCAAAGGAGTTCCTTCAAATCCAAAGGCTTCCCGGATCTTATTCTCAAGATATCTTTGGTAAGAAAAATGGAACAGTTCCTTATCGTTAACGAAATATACAAATGTCGGCGGCTTTACTCCTGCCTGCGTGCTGTAGAAGATCTTCAGGCGCTTGCCTTTGTCTGTAGGCGGCTGAACCATGGCTGTTGCCTCGGAAATGATCTCGTTAAGAAGACCTGTCGGGATCCTTCTGGCTGCATTCTCTACTACGACATCGATCAGATCGAACAGTTTATTCAGCCTTTGACCGGTCTTTACTGACACGAAAAGAAGCCTTGCATACGGCATAAATGAAAGTGTCTGTCTTACTTGCTCTGTATATTTGTAGATGGTCTTGTCATCTTTTTCGATGGCATCCCACTTGTTAACGGCTACGATAACGCCTTTTCCTCTCTCATGAGCAATGCCGGCGATTTTGGCATCCTGCTCAGTTACGCCTTCAACCGCGTCGATTACAAGAATTACAACATCCGCACGCTCAACAGCTGATACGGCACGGATTATGCTGTATCTTTCTAGGTCTTCCTTGATCTTGCTCTTGCGTCTTAAGCCGGCGGTGTCGATAAAAATATATTCTTTGCCGTCATGCTTTACCAGAGCATCGACAGCATCTCTTGTAGTTCCCGGGATATCAGAAACAATAACTCGGTCTTCGCCAAGGAATGCGTTGACCATTGAGGATTTGCCTACATTCGGCTTGCCGATGATGGCGATCTTCGGACGCTCGTCCTCCTCTTCTTCGAGGTATGTTCTGTCAAAATACTTGGTTACTTCATCAAGAAGCTCGCCGAATCCCATTCTGTTGGCAGAAGAGATCGGGAACGGGTCGCCCAGTCCGAGATTGTAGAATTCATAAACGTCATTTTGCTGCTTAAGCGGTGCGTCTACCTTATTTACTGCCAGAACGATAGGCTTATGAGAGCGCCTTAACATATCAGCGACCTTGTCATCTGAGTCAACGAGGCCCTGCTGAACGTCAGTAAGAAAGATAATTACATCGGCGGTATCGATCGCGATCTGCGCCTGGTCGCGCATCTGCGAAAGGATGATATCATTGGTCTCCGGCTCGATTCCGCCTGTATCGATCAGGGTAAAATCCATATCGAGCCAGGATACATCAGCATATATCCTGTCTCTTGTTACACCCGGGGTGTCTTTTACTATTGAAATGTTGCTTCCGGCAAGCGCGTTGAAAAGTGTTGATTTGCCAACGTTAGGCCTGCCAACAATCGCAACTATCGGTTTGCTCATAAATCTGTCTCCCTAAAATCTCATTGGTTAATCCGGCAAATGCCCTGAACAGGCAGTCATGTCCGTTTGGTACGACCGTCACCTTAACGCCAAGTGCCTTCTCAAGTTCGTCTACCGTGACGTCATCCAGAAAATATCTTTCACCGCTTCTCATCATATTGATCGGAAGCAGAAGTTCATCGCCTAGGTCCGCATCTTTAAGCTGTTTGATCAGGTCACATCCGCAGACAAGTCCGGACACTGTGATCAGTTCGCCGAAGAAATCGTTCCTTATCGGATAAACGTTGATCTCGGTCCCGAATTTCTGCTTGAAATCATCAGCCAGACTCTTTACAAATGGCGCTGCAAGAAGTCCTGTCGCCAAAGAAATGCGTCTCTTGTCGGTATCCGGAATTTCTTCGGCAAGATATTCGTCTTGCATGCATTCTGCGAATTCACTTATAAGAAGGCGCAGCATGCCGACACCGTTTTCAAGCTGAAGATAACCGTCATAGCGGTCTTCTTCGGGAAGCTCCCGCTCTGCAAGAAGGTACAATTCATCGCTTGCATGGATGAAATGAAGATTACAAGTACTGAACATTTCCTTCTGATATTTCTCGATAATATCGATCGCTTCAGCGGCACATGCAGCATCAACAGGTTCAAGCTGACAAAGGCCGTCGCGGTATTTCGTAAGCCCTACAGGAACGACCGAAACGCTTTGAAGTACCGGAGCATATCCGGAAAGTGTCTGAATCGTCTTTTCAAGTTCGGCCGAATCGTTTACGCCCTTGCACATGACTATCTGGGCGTTCATCTGAATACCGGCATCGTACAGTTTATCAATGTACCTGAGCACGTCGCCTGCAAAACGGTTGTTCAACATCCTGCACCTTAAAGCCGGATCTGTCGTATGGATGGAGATATTTATCGGCTCCATGCGGTATTTGATGATTCTGTCGATATCCGCTTCTTTCATATTGGTGAGCGTAATGTAATTGCCCTGAAGAAATGAAAGCCTTGAATCGTCGTCCTTGAAATACAGCGTATCCCTCATGCCAGGCGGCATCTGGTCGATAAAGCAGAATATGCATTTATTTGTGCAGGATCTGTAGTTATCCATTAATGATGATTCAAAACATAGTCCAAGATCCTCGCCTGCGTCTTTTTCGATATCGAAGGTCTTTCTTTTGCCGTTCGGACGCTCGATCTCGATCGAAACGCACTCATCATCGACGGCAAATTGATAATCGAAAACATCACTGACAGGCTCACCGTTTACGCTGATGAGCTTGTCCTTCGGTCTAATATGCAATTTGTGGGCGATGGAATGTTTCTCCACGCCCACAATCAAATGATTATCTGACATTTAATTACTCATTCCAGTTGTGGAATACTTCCTGAACATCATCATCCTCATCAAGAGCATCAAGTATTCTGTTCAGTTGGTTGATGTCGTCATCGCTTGACAGATCAACGTAGTTCTGAGGGATCATCTTAACAGCTGCCTCAGCCATTGCGATCTTCTCGTTTTCGAGATATTCGCAAACTGCTGCGAAATCGTCAGGAGCTGTAATGATCGTATATGAATCATCGTCTTCCTCGAAATCTTCCGCGCCTGCATCGACCAGATTCATCATGAACTCATCTGCGTCATCGGCTTCATACTCTTCCTTGTCAATGATGATCACGCCCTTTTTATCAAACATATATGATACGCAGCCCGGAGTTCCGATATTTCCGCCGCCCTTGGTAAATGCGTGTTTTACATTGGCTGCTGTACGGTTCTTGTTATCAGTAAGAGTGTTAACGATAATTGCGATTCCGCTTGGTCCGTATCCTTCATATGTGATAACTTCGTAGTTAACGTTGCCGCCTTCGCCGGATGCCTTCTTGATACCGCGCTCGATGGTATCGTTAGGCATATTGTTGGCCTTTGCCTTGGCAATTACGTCACGAAGCTTGGAGTTGTTGTTAGGATCGGCTCCGCCTTCTTTAACGGCGATGGCAATTTCCTTACCGATCATAGTAAACATCTTACCCTTAGCTGCGTCATTCTTTTCTTTCTTGTGTTTGATGTTAGCAAATTTTGAATGTCCGGACATTTATGTAACCTCACTATAAATTATTCTGTATATTCAGGGTCGGAAGGAAGGTCTATGCGAACCTCCGCAATAGTCTTATCCTCGACCTTAAGTATCGTGTATGTTATACCGTCTTTCTCCAGCTTCAGACCTACGTCATCATCGGGGATCCTGTCCATCATCGAGATCAGGAATCCGTTGAGAGTGTCATTTTCCTCGTCCTGATAGCTGATGCCGAGTTCGACCTCGATATCCGCCAAGGCCGTAAGCCCTTTAACATTGTAGGATCTGTCATTGATCCTGACTATGTCGATCTGGACTTCATCATGTTCATCGAAGATATTTCCGACAATTTCCTCAAGAATATCTTCCATTGCCACAAGACCGGCGGTCTGGCCGTACTCATCAACAACGATCTGTATGTGGACCTTGCTTGACTGCATGTTCTTAAAGATGCTGTTGATCTTGCTGGTTTCCGGAACGAATGCAGCCTTCTGCATAAGACCTGTCAGTTCACAGACTTTAAGTTGTCTGTATTCGTCCTTAATATAAAACTTAAGTGCGTCTTTTATGTGTATGATTCCGATTATGTTGTCGATACTGTCTTTATAAACCGGAAATCTTGAAAAATTCTCCTCGGCAATGAACTCTATAGCCTGTGAGAGCGTCCATTCACCGTCAATGGCACTGATGTTCTTTCTGTGGGTCATTATGTCTGAAGCTGCAAGATCATCAAGATCAAAAATATTGGTGATCATCTCCGCTTCGCTCTCTAAAATAGTACCTGCGTCCTGACCCTCTTCAAGCATTGATACTATTTCGTCTTCTACTGTTTCTTCGCGGGGCTTGAATAATCTTGAGAAAAATCCCGCTCGACTGTCAGATTCCATGTATACTCCTTTGTTAAAAATTTTAGCAATTTATTCTAACACTTTTTATTTAAATAATCAATAATGCTCGTCAAAGTAGTCTTTAAATCCGACCTGACGGCCTTCTGAAAAGTATCTTCTGGGAACTCTTGGATTGATATCGCAGGCAAATTCGTAATTGAAGCTTCCGGCAAGCGTGGATATTTCTTCCAATGTTATTACGTTCCCAAGCTGTCTGCCGATGAGCACGACTTCGTCCTTTTGTCTGACGTCTTCGATCCCGGTGACGTCGACCATCATCTGATCCATGCATACACGACCGACGATCGGAGCTTTTGCGCCGTGGATCAGAACGTAGCCTTTATTTGATAAGCCTCGCATATAACCGTCCGCATAGCCTACAGGTATCGTGGCGATCCGCATATCGTGCCTTGCAGTAAATGTTCCGCCATAGCCGATACTTCGCCCCTTCGGCAGATCTTTGACCATTACAACATGGCTCTTCAAAGACATTGCCGGTGTAAGAGTTACGCTTCTTACGTCATCTGAAGGATAAAGCCCGTAGATGGATATACCGAGTCTTACCATGTCCATATTGGCCTCAGGCATATCAGTTGCCGCAGCACTGTTCGAGCAATGGAATATCTTAATATTTATAGCTGCACTCTTTATCTTATTAGCAAAAGATTTGAATAGATCAAGCTGCGCATAGGCCTTGGATTTGTCTTTCTCATCCGATGCAAAAAAGTGCGTAAACACGCCCTCTATCGCGATATTCGGAAGGTTGTTTATGGCGATGATCTCCTTAAGAGAATCGTCTGATGGCGTATAGCCGATCCTGCTCATGCCGGTATCTATTTTAATGTGGATCAAGGCGTTTTTGCCGGAACGAGCGGCTGCCTCGGAGATACATTTTGCCGTATTAATATCAAACACAGTAAGTCTGATATCGTTTTGAATAGCAAGTGAAGCACTTTCCGGGTCAACATATCCAATGACCAGGATAGGCTTTTCGATATCCGATTGGCGCAGTTTCAAGGCCTCATCGATCGTCGCAACCGCGAAAAAGTCAACAAGGTCTTCTATGTTCCGGGCAATAGGAACGGCACCATGTCCATATCCATCAGCTTTGATCACTGCGCATGAACGGGTGCCGGTCTTTAGCCTTTGTTGTAATTTGCTGATATTGGACCTGATCGCATCCAGGTCAACGTCGCAAACGACGCGAAAGTATGTATTATTCATTCTTGTCTTCTTTGGTACTGATCGTATATGAAAACTCCAGCAAAGAGTCTAATAAATGAACGTTTTTGACATTCGCATCAGCCGGAAGCGCAAGCTCTGTCTGAGCGAAATTCCAAAAATTCCTGAAGCCTTTCTCATAAAGACTGCTGGCAACATGCTTGGCGATTTCACGCGGAACGCAAAGCGCAATAATATCAAGCGTATTATCGACAGGATAAAGGCCGACATCGTCTATATGTCTGATCTTTATGCCGTTTACGCTCTTACCGCATAGCTGTTCGTCAACATCAAATAAAGCTTTGAATGTGAAGCCATGATCAGGAAATCCCTGGTATCTGACAAGAGCACGTCCCAGGTTGCCTGCTCCGATTCCGATCAGATTGTGGGACTGTTCAACGCCCAGAATCTTGCCGATTTCATTATAAAGGCTCTTTACATTGTAACCGTATCCTTGCTGCCCAAATCCTCCGAAATGGTTCAAATCCTGCCTGATCTGAGATGCCGTAGCCTTCATCATTTTGCTCAGCTCTTCTGAGGATATCCTTTCAACACCCTCTTCGATCAGTTCATGAAGATACCTGTAATATCTGGGAAGCCTGGAAATGACTGCTTTTGATATTGTTTTTTCTTTGTTCTGGTAGTTCATACATCGATTATAATTTTTGTAAACCTTTTGTGTCAATACTAAAAAGTAGAATTCTTAACAATCCAGTAGAATTCTTAACAATTAGAATTTTTTGAGCTCCTTAAGCAAATGAGCGACCGGAAGACCGACAACTGTGAAGTAGTCTCCGCGTATCTCTTTTACCAGGAAAGCTCCTCTGCCCTGAACTCCGTATGCACCGGCTTTGTCCATTGGATCGCCTGTTTCGATATACGCACGTATATCCTCGTCGTCGAAATCGTACATAGTGACTGAAGTCTCTTCGTGGAAAGTAACTGTCTTGCCTGTTGTTGTTTCGATGATCGTTACGCCGGTAAATACAGTGTGTGTATTGCCGGTCAGTCTTTTGATCATGGTAAAGGCTTCTTCTTTGTCAGCCGGCTTTTCAAGGATATCGCCGTCCAGCACAACTATAGTATCCGAGCCGATAACGATATGCCCCGGATCAAGCTTTTCGGCGATGTCGCTGCATTTCCCGAACGAGAGCTTCTCAACAAGCTCGGCAGGTGTTGCGGCATTTGCAGCTCTTTCGTCAAAAGCGGACGGGATCACATCAAAATCCAGTCCGACCATCTTTAAAATTTCTCTTCTTCTCGGCGAAGCCGATGCTAATATTATTTTTTTCATGCCTCGATAATACTACTTTGACTAAGTTGCTTCAAGGTGTTAATATATTTTGGTTAAAGATTTGAAAGGAAATAATTAATATGATCAGTGCTAACAATGTAACCCTGCGTCTCGGAAAAAGAGCTTTATTCGAAGATGTGAATATAAAGTTTGTTGAAGGACAGTGCTACGGACTCATCGGAGCAAACGGCGCCGGCAAATCCACATTTTTAAAGATCCTTACCGGCCAGCTTGAACCGTCTAAAGGTGACGTAACCATTACACCCGGCCAGAGACTGTCATTCCTCGAGCAGGACCATTTCAAATATGATGATCAGATCGTACTTGACACCGTTATCCAGGGAAATGCCCGCCTTTATCAGATCATGAAGGAGAAAGAGGCACTTTACGCCAAGGAAGATTTCACTGAAGAGGATGGCATCAAAGCCAGTGAGCTTGAGGGCGAATTTGCCGATATGGACGGGTATATGGCAGAAAGCGACGCGGAGACTCTTCTTAACGGTCTGGGCGTTGAAGATGACATGCATTACTCTTTGATGGGTGACCTTCCGGGTTCAGTTAAAGTCAAAGTTCTTCTTGCGAGGGCGCTTTTCGGTAATCCCGATATTCTGCTTCTTGACGAGCCGACCAACCACCTTGATCTTGATGCTATTGCCTGGCTTGAAGAATTCCTGATCAACTTTGACAACACGGTCATCGTTGTCTCTCACGACAGATACTTCCTCAACAAAGTATGCACTCAGATAGCGGATATCGATTACGGTAAGATCCAGCTTTATGCAGGAAACTACGATTTCTGGGTCGAGTCCTCTGCCCTCATCATCAAGCAGATGAAAGAAGCCAACAAGAAGAAGGAAGAACGTATCAAGGAGCTTCAGGAATTCATTCAGAAATTCTCTGCAAACGCTTCCAAGGCCAAGCAGGCAACTTCACGTAAGAGAGCTCTTGAGAAGATCGAACTTGAAGAGATCCGTCCTTCAAGCCGTAAATATCCTTTTATCGATTTCAGGCCTAACCGTACTATCGGTAATGAGGTCCTTCAGGTCGAAGGTATTTCCAAGACGATCGACGGTGTAAAGGTCCTTGATAACATTTCATTTACTCTGGGTCATGATGATAAGGTCGCTCTGGTTGGTTCTAATGAACTTGCCAAGACTACACTTTTCAAGATCCTGACCTACGAGATCACTCCGGACGAGGGAACATTCAAATGGGGAGTTACAACTTCTCAGGCATATTTCCCGAAGGACAGTACACAGGAATTCGACTCCGATCTTACAATTGCCGAATGGCTGACCGGTTTTTCTGAGATCAAAGACGCTACCTACGTAAGAGGATTCTTAGGGAGAATGCTTTTCGCGGGTGAAGACGGCGTTAAGAGCCTCAGAGTCCTTTCCGGTGGTGAGCGCGTAAGATGTCTTCTTTCTAAGATGATGATCATGGGAAGCAATGTCCTGCTTCTCGATGAGCCGACGAACCATCTTGATATGGAATCGATCACCGCGCTTAACAACGCATTGATAAAATTCCCGGGTGTTGAGATATTCTCCTGCCATGACCACCAGTTTGTACAGACGACTGCCAACAGGATCATGGAGATCGTTGACGGCAAATTGATCGATAAAGTAACCACATATGACGAATATCTTGCTGCAGATGAGGCCGCAAGAAAGCGTACAGTTTACAAGGCTGATATTGAAAACGAGGATCTTGAGGAAGAATAATGGGCTACATAGACCTGCATGTTCATTCAACTGAATCAGACGGAAGCTACACCCCTTCGGAAATCGTAAAATACGCCTGCGAAAAGGGTCTTAAGGCGATCGCACTTACGGATCACGATACGGTAAACGGGATCGCGGAAGCGATGCGCGCGGCCGATTATCTGCCGATCAAAGTCTCCCCGGGGCTTGAGCTTTCAACGCTTTATGGAGACAGTGAGATACATGTACTTGCGTATTTCATTGACTACAATAACTCCGCTCTCAGAACAAAACTCAGAGGAATAAAAGCAGCAAGCTTCGACCGTAATGAGAAGATGTGTGCTCTCTTAAGACGCCAGGGAATCGATATTACTATGGCGAAATTGTCTGACAGTTATCACAGTGCTGTCATGACAAGACATCACATTGCCAGATATCTTCTTGCAAATGGCTACGTAAGTTCAATATCAGAGGCCTTTGACAAATATATCGGCGTGACCTGTCCTTGCTTTATTCCGCGTTATAAGCCTCAGTTTGAAGAAGCGCTTCGCCTTATTTACTCGGCAGGCGGGACCGCTGTTATTGCTCATCCCGTCAAATATGATTTTACCGATGACGAATACATGGATCTGTTCAGTTATGCAAGAGCACTTGGCGTAAAAGGTATCGAAGCAATTTATTCTGAAAACACCTACAGGGATGAGATGAAATTCCGAGCTATGGCCAAGGAACTCGGCATGGCGATCACCGGAGGAACGGATTTTCACGGAATTACAAAACCGGACATTGACCTGGGAACAGGCCGCGGTAATTTAATGATATCAGAAAGTATTTTGCAGGATTTGATCGCTGCAGCAGAAAGGAACTAAAATGAGAACATTATCAGACTTCGCAAAGGTTTACAAACCTGCTTACGGAACGCCTGTTAAAGGTGTTCTTCAGATCGTTCATGGTATGTGCGAGCATCAGCTCAGGTACACTGCTCTGGCGGAATATTTAAGCGAGAACGGTTATGTTGTTGTAACCAGTGATTTAAGAGGACACGGAGACAATATCAGAAGATCCGGAGAACTTGGCTATTTCGGAGATAATGCCGTATCCAACCTTGTGGGCGATATTCATGATATCAATCTTTATATCAAAGATGAATATCCGGGAGTCCCATGTGTTCTGCTCGGGCACAGCATGGGCACTCTTGTTTCCATATCGTATTTCAAAAAGTACGATAATTTTGTTGACGGACTGATTCTTTCAGGCCTTCCGACCGACAATCCTGCCAAGGGCGTAGCCAAGCTCATGATCAAGGCTATCGAGGGGATCAAAGGCGAATATTATCGCTCAAAATTCATTAATAATCTTGTAAATGGACCATTCTCTAAAGCGTTTCCGAATGAAGAATCGCAATTTGCATGGCTTGCAAGTGATTCAAGCGTATGGGAGGCTTACGAGGCAGATCCTAAGTGCGGATATATATTTACTCTTAACGGTTTCTACACTTTGATGGAGCTTATGGAGAACGTTTACGGCTCTTCGACCTGGATCAAGAAAAATACCGATATTCCGGTAAGATTCATGTCCGGCGAGAAAGATCCTTGCATGGGTAACAAAGCCAAATTACTAAAGGCTGTCGATATGTTCAAAGCAGAAGGATATACAGACGTCAGCTACAAATTATATAAAAATCAGCGTCACGAGATATTCAATGACGCTGATAAAGCATTTGTCTGGTCTGAACTTCTGGATATTCTTGACATGATTTCCGAGAAACATTCCAGGTAAGAACAGCAATTAAAGCAGTTCTTTCAGCTTGACCCTGTCGATCTTACGGTTGGCATTAAGAGGAAGGTCGTCCATGATCACTACTTTGTTAGGAATCATGTATGAGGATAATTTGCCGCCCAGAAGTCCTTTGATGTCATTACCCTTTAACTCAGAATATTCTTTATTTAACTGGCAGAATAATACTATTCTGCCTTTTTCTTTGTTATAAAGCGTGCAGCATCTGTCGATCTCAGGAAGCGCGCCTGCTATCGTATCGATTTCTCCAAGCTCGATCCTGTGTCCCATATGCTTGATCTGAGAGTCATTACGGGCGGCGAAGATGAGATTGCCCTCGTTGTCATAGTAAGCAAGATCTCCGCTCTTGTATGTCCTTACAGGACCTTCACCGAAGTCCATCTGAACAAAGACAGATGCGGTCTTTTCAGGATCTTTGTAATATTCTGTAGCCAGAGCATCCGTAACAACATATATTTCGCCGACCTTACCGGGCTCGGTTACGATCTGACCGTTATCGACAAGGTATACCTTGCAATTGCCGAGCGGTTTACCGATAGGAAGAGATTCGTCATTGGCAAATTCCTTCTCTACCTCATAATAACAGCTGAATCCGGCATTCTCAGATGCGCCGTAAAGGTTGACATATTTCAGCTCAGGAAGCGCGGCTCGCCAGCTGTTAAGATGTTTCATTGGCATAACTTCGCCGATAAAGAACACCTTTTTCAAAGTGGTAGGCATGATGGCTTTAAAAGTATTAAGCTGAACAACAACAGCCAGCGCGGAAGGAACCCATGATATGAAGGTGATTCCCTTTTCGTTCATAAATTTGATCAGTGAAGGCGTAAGCATAAAATATTCAGTCGGAATAATATACATGGTTGCGCCGGTCTTAAGCATCAGATAGATATCTTTAGCAGAAGCGTCAAAATAGAAAGGCGTCTGATTGCCGATAACTTCGCTGCTGTCAAAGCCAAACTGATCAACATATGCGTCAATAAAGCTGATATATGCTTTGTGGCTCTTTAAAACGCCCTTAGGGGTGCCTGTTGAACCGGATGTATAAATTATGTAAAGCGGAGATGACGAGTCGAAATCGTCAAATGAGAGCGTCTCAGAGACACTTGAGTGATCACTCGGGCCGCAATCATCAAGGGAAGCATATTTTAAGCCTTTATTAAGTCTCTCAACGATTTGAGAGCTTTCTTTTCTTCCGAGAACAAGTTCGATCTCGCTCGTTTCGATGACTGAGCTCATCTTGGCTTCAGGCATCTCCGGATCGATCGGAACATAATAATTGCCGCTCATAAGTGCAGCCATGAAATAAACAAGTGTATCAGCGTTTCTGTCTGCTATGACACCGATTGCCCTATTCTTATAAAAAAATGTATCACATATGTATCCGGCAAAAGCTCCGGATATATTCCAAAGTTCTGAAAAAGTATATCCATGCTCAATATCAGCAATAGCCAATTTATTCGGATAAGAAGCGGCAGATGCTTTAAGATATTCTAAAACGTTATTCATATTGTCCTCCTAAAATATTACCATCAGTCATTATAAAACACATAAATATGAATGGCAACTTGAAGAAAGGCAAAAAATCACAGCCCCTGAAACAGGGGCTGTTATCTGTTAAAAATTATCGGCTTTTTGTGCAGTCTTGTAAAATGACAATATATTATCAGGTTATGTCATTTTTGTATAACCCTTACTTATGCAAAAAGAAAGAGTTGGTACAAAACCAACTCTTTCTTTAGTAAAAACTATAAAAAAACTTATCTGATCAATCCCACAGTGCGATGTACTGAATTGAGCTTACTGCATCGTCTTTTATGATAATGGTCAATTCCATATCACCCTTTTTGTTGACGTATGCGTTTGTTCCGTTAAATCCGTCTGTTCCGTAGATCTTCTCTACCTTTTCTTTGGAATCTCCGATGCACAGGCCTTCATTGGTCTCAACAGTATCATCAGCAAACCAGAGAGCTGTGATATAATCAACGCCTTTCAGAGTACCGGTCGTAAGATAGAAGCTGCCGTAAAAATACTGGATATCATTCTCCTCAAAAGCGCAGCTTGCTGATTCCTGTTTGTCCTTAGGCTCGCCAAGTGCTGCGATGATATCAGCTGCCTCTGCGTGAGTATGAATATCAGTTCCCTTATATGTGAAATAATAATCATCCCCATCGGCCTTAACATCGCCGGCGTTCTCAGTAGTAACTGTGTCCTTGCCGGAATCTGATGGCTTATCAGGATTCTCCTTCTGGCCGCCGCATGCGCACATAAGAAGTGCTCCTGCGCAAATAACTGCGATAACTGCTAATATTTTCTTCATTTTTATATACCTCATTATATAATAGTTCCGCGATATTATATCAATTGTTCTGCTCAGCTTCAAGAGCAGCTTTCCTTTCATAATATACATCGGCTTTCTTCAGCCAATTATCAGATATTTCTGTGTCATTTTTATGACTTTCAAAGCCAAGTTCCTCAGATAAATATTTTCCTAGAAAATCACCCATCTTCTCAGCACCGTACACATTGAGATGAAGACCTTTGTCGTATGTATCGTTGCTCCAGTCTATACCGATCTCATCCTCATATTCAAAGCAATTGATATATGTAAGATCATGTTCTTCGGCATATGCGCGGATCTGTTCTTCATATTCATCATGCCAGATCGGATAAAGCGACGGAGCTTTCATGAGTATCAGCTCTACTCCGTTTGCTTTACAAAGCACAGTCAGCCTTTCCAGATACGACATTGCGTAGTCACCGAAATCATAGCTGATCTTAGGCATATCTGTGTAGGATCCTTCGACAGGTCTTTTAGCAACTTCCATCAGGTATCCGTTGTCAGTAACAGGGTCTCTCTTGAAAAAGAATTTGAAATCTTCTTCGGAAAGATCGGACCATCTGTCATGATATCTGAGGATCGGGAAAATATATGACCAGGCACCGTCTCCGTTCTTCTCCTTAGTCGTCATAGAAGAACTGATCGCACCGAGTTTTGAAAATGACCATTTCATTCCGTCGATTGACATACGGTTATAAGCTTCACGTGTTCCGGCAGCTCCGCTTTCTTTATCAGTGCTGTCAGGGTCAGCGTGGATCATCGATCCAACGTTATAAATGACAGCTTTAGGCTTTTCGTGGCGGAATGTGTCCTCAACCAGATAATAGGACTGCCAAACCAGCTGCTGTGCGCTTCCGCGAATATATGATGTGATTCCGTAATTCTCCCATAATGTGATCGGAGAAATATATTCATATACTTCGCAGTCGCCAACAAAAATAATATCGTTATTCTCACAATTATCGTAATATTCGGCAATCATCGCCCCTTCCGGAGTCTCAGACATGTATTTAGGTTCAACAAGTCTTTGAACGAACCAAAGAAGTGCGCCGCATATAAGGATTGTCACAATAAATATTATCAGTGTTTTTTTCTTCATTGCGTCACCTTAGAACTGATTGTAAATAAAATCAGCAGCGTCGAAGCCGAAGCCGTATTTGCCAAACAGTATTATTGCAAATAATATGACCATAAATATAGCATATCTCGCTACACGAGGAATGCCCTGCAGCTTTTCGCGGACACTTCCTTTTTCCTGGATAAGGCTGACAATAAACATCAGTACAATACCGCAGCCGGCAATTATATAGTCAGAAACCGTAAGTCCGACGTTCATCAGCGTGCCGTCAGAAAGAACCGAGAAGTTGAACTTATATGCTAAAGATCCGATCTTTGAGAAATACTCTCCGACGTTATTGAACAGATCCGTAGCCCTGATCAGGTTCATCAAAAGGAAAGTGCGAACGATTTCAAATATGCCGTATCCTTTTTTCTCTTTAAGATGAGTCTTTTCGTGGAATTTCTCATATACCGGGTTCAGTTCCTCGGAAATAACGATAACGAAGCAGTTAAGGAGTCCCCAGATGATGAATTTCAGATTGAAACCATGCCAAACGCCTGTACCGAGCCAGCAAAGGATCGACCCCACATAGATAGGAAGCCTCATTCCGAAACGGCCGAATTTCTTGCGGGACTTAACAGCCAGCTTAAGCATCGGTCCTGAAACCGAGATCGGATAGAATATATAGCTGCGCATCCACTCATTAAGAGATATATGCCAACGTCTCCAGTACTCTGCGATATTCTTCGAGAAGAATGGTCTGATGAAGTTCTCCGGAAGCTTTATGTCAAGAGCCTGAGCTGCACCGATCGCAATATCGATTCCGCCTGAAAAGTCTGCATATAACTGAGCTGTGTAGAACAAAGTACAGATGAAAAATGCAACGCCGGTGTACTCCGGAGCTTTAAGAACGCCGATCGCCACAGCGAGCCTGTCTGCAATGACCATTTTCTTAAAGTAACCCCAAAGCATGCGCTGAAGACCGAATCCAACTGTTTTTGAGTCGAATGTATGCGGTCTGAACAGGTCTTCCCTTAGCTGATCGAATTTGCTGATAGGACCCTGAACGAGCTGCGGGAAGAATGCTGTGAAAAGTGCTACTTTGAAAGGATTCTTAAGAGCCTCTGCTTTTCCTCTGTAAACATCGATCACATATCCCATGGACTGGAACATGTAAAATGACATACCCATCGGCAGTCCAAAAGTAATAAAAGAAAACGTTTCATTGCCGGACATAATGCTGCGAAGCGGGTCAACAAGGCATGCTTTGCAGAAGAACAGAATGCCGAAGTTGACAACGATCGTGACAACAAACCAGAATCTGTTTTTAGACTTGATTTTTGCCTTGTATGCCTTCTTCTCCTCTTTAGAGAGTTCAGCTTTGTGCTCAGCCAGGTATTCAGCCTGCCTTGCATTGTTTTTGTCCATATAGATCGTTACAAGGTAAGTCGTAATGGTCGTAAACAGGATAAATGCAAAGTACTTAAGGCCTGCGAAATAATAGAAAACATAGCTGCCGACAAGAAGAAGTATCCATTGGTTCTTCTTAGGCAAAACGTAATATAAAACTATCAGTACTGCCAGAAAAAGCAGAAAAGGTATCGATGTGAATGACATTTTATTCGTCCTGTAATTTTTCTACAAGTGCCCAAAGAGCCTGTGCTGAGTTAAAGTTTTCCGGTATAAGTTCCTCGGCCGGAATGGCAACATCAAAAGTGTCATTAATCTCGGCTACGATAGTAACGATATCGAAAGAGTCAAGAATTTTGGCATCAATGAGCTTGTCTTCAGTATCGAAATCAACTTCCGGGTGAAGATCTTCAAGTATTTCAAGTAATTCGTCAAACATTTATTTATCTCCTTTTCAGTTCAAATCATTTTTATTCAGTCCAAGGGCATCCATCGTATCCGGTGTCCACAGATCTTCTTTTGGCGTTGCAGGATAATTTGCACTTGCTTTCGGATATATGCCGGCATGTCTTTGCGATATTTCCTGTGCAAAATCATCAGTCATCATGCACATCGGATACTCGGAATACATCCAGCTCCACCATGCCGCATCGTATCTGTACCAGTTCTGACCGCCGTCGATGCTGACCATATTCCAGTAGTGCTCTTCTCCGCCGTCTCCGAAATTCTCAGACATCGGTCCTTCGGCAAGATAGCTTTGGAATCCGCAGCACTCAAGCATAAGCTGGCTTAAGCATACGTTTGCATAACAGTTATCTTTGTACGTCATCAGGAATTTGTATGCTTCCTGCTTATATTCCATGTAAGAAGAATCCGGCACATATTCAAAGGTATCTCTTACATAGTAGAAAATTCTGAATACCTTCTGCAGATCGCTCATCCAAGGCTGAATGATGCCGTTCGGCTCATCCTTGTCGCCATCGCCAAAAAGAATACTGTTCACATAGTCGTAAATGACATCTTCTTCAACATTTTCATATCCGTTGTCTTCAACTTCAACAGATATTTCCTTTGTAGAATAATTGCCGGAAGCATCGATCGCTGTATATTCAACAAAATATGTTCCGGGCTTGGCCAGATTGACATCATCTGCGTTTACCTTGATAGTCGGATCGTCATCCCAGTCATCGGTAACCTGAATATAAGATTTATAGGCAACTGTAGAACCTACATTAACGTATATCGTCTTTGGCCCTGAAAGCTCAGGAGGCTCTGTATCATCATAATCAACAGGCTTAGCCTCGCTTTCTTTTGGCTTATCCTTTGAACCGGTCGATTGCTGTTCATTGTGCTGCTTGTTACTGCCTGTCTCTGAAGGGTTATTGTCCTTATTCTTACTGCATCTTACAGCAAGAACAATGATCAGGATGATACAGATCAAAAGCAGCGAACATGCGATGATCCTGCTGATGATGATCTTTTTGCGCCTTTTAGCTGCAGCGCGGGCTCTTGCTCTGCTTTTGGCGTTGCTCTGGCTGCGGCTTAAGGATTGATCTCTTCTGATGATCGGTTCTTCTGTATACCTTTGTCTGCTCGAAATTTTGCGGCTGTCAGAATAATTCTGGGACAGCGGATATTTAGGATTATTCGAGCCTGCTCTTCTCTGTGTCAATTTATAGCCTCTATTCGTTATCTATTTTTATATGCTGAATAACTACCTGTGGGATCCTGTCGCCTCTGAATTCATTGATCCCGGGAGAAAAAAGTAATGATAAACGTAAATCATCTCCGTATTTTTCATATGCGCTGTTCAACATATCATTACAATTGTAAACTACCTGATCATTTCCGAAATAAACGCCCTTGATCATATAGCCTGTATTGTCCTTAAGGTCAAAAGTAATCAGCTTATGTGAATTGCCGACGACTTTGTAACTCAGAACAGAAACATCTTTTTCGGCAAAAACAGGTTTTTCATTCAGCATTCCGTAAGGCTCAAGAATGTCAAGTTCATCTGCGAATTCTTCTGTTACATACCTGAAAGGAAGCTGCATATCGATCCATATCTTTTTATCAAGATCAGTGTCGGTCAATGTACAATCTCTGTTTAACACCTCAGCAAGTTCATTCGGAGTACAATTTAAAGTAAAGCCTGACGCCTTGGCGTGTCCGCCGCATTTCTTAAAAAATTCCGGATATTTGCTGAATTCCTCAAACATGTTGTAAGCATCGATAGAACGCCCTGAGCCTTTATATCCCTCTTCTGAGTTAGTGATCAGGAGTGTCGGACGGTTGTACTCATCTTTGATCTTTCCGGCGATAATTCCGGCGACGCTTTCGTGCGCATCGGGAAGATAAATCACCAGAACTTTATCAAGACCATGCTCTGCACTCATTTTCTCCAGAATTGATTTGGCAACATCATACTGGGTGATTGTGAGCATCTTGCGTTCTTCGTTCAGCTCAGAAAGCTCCGTCGCGATCTGTAATGCTTTTTCAGGATCTTTTTCATTTAACAGTTCATACGCAAATTTCGCGTGTTTCAATCTTCCCGCCGAATTGATACATGGTGATAGAACAAATCCGACATGATATGATTTCAATTTTTCCGGTTGGATATTGCGGACATCCATAAGTGCCTTAAGGCCGATATTATCAGTCTTTCTAAGTTGATGAAGCCCCTCTTTGGCAAATATCCTGTTCTCGTCGTGAAGCGGTACGATGTCTGCGATCGTTGCCATTCCGGCGAATTGCATAAGCTTTTCAAGGAGTTCGTCAGCACCTTCGCGTTTATCGAAAGGAATACTCTTTATCAAAGCCTGCGCAAATTTATAAGCTACAGCCGCTCCACAGATCTCTTTATACGGATATGAACAGTCAGGCCTTTTAGGATTGATTATTGCATTAGCTTCCGGGAAAACTGCAGGCAACTCATGGTGATCCGTGACCACAACAGTCATTCCGAGTTCACGAGCCTTTTTGACAGCGTCAATGGACGAAACTCCATTATCACATGTCAGTATCAGAGAAACACCGTTCTCTTTGGCTTCGATTGCCATTTTCTCATTCATTCCGTATCCGTCAAGTACACGGTCAGGAAGTCTTACATCAACATCCGCTCCTGCGAATTGCAGTGTCTGGTCCAAAATATAGGAGGCACACAGTCCGTCGACATCGTAGTCACCTATTACACGGATTTTCAGGTGCCTGTTTATGGCACTTAGTACATAATCAATTCCCAGCGACATGTCTTTCATGAGGAATGGATCGTACATATCCTTAATACCGTTATTGAGGAAAGCTCTCATTTCATCAACGGTCACCAGACCACGATTTCGCAGAACTCTCGCCAGCATTGGAGAAATATTCAGTTCTTTGGAGATTGTCAGAAAGTCAGCTTTCTTACAATGCAAAAACCATTTTTCCATACACAAATTTCCTTACATAGCAAACTGGAAATAGCAGTATCCCGCATACAAAAGCAACAAAACGATTCCCTGCCACCTGAACACTTTGCCCTTAATAAGAGCCGGTATAAGCAAAATGAGCGATACTAAAACCATCAGCGGAAGATCGATCACGAGAGACGCATTCATTCCTGCGATAAGCTTGCTAGCCGGTACATTAAACGGATTGATAGTAATAGCAAGTCCGCTTACAAGAATGATATTGAACATATTTGCGCCGATTATATTTCCGAGTGATACTGCACCATGCCCTTTTACGAGAGAAGTAATGGCCGTAACAAGTTCAGGAAGCGAAGTTCCAAGTGCAACGAATGTCAGTGCGATAACTGATTCCGGAACGCCGAGCGCCTCAGCGATCAAGGTTCCGTTATCAACGAGCAGATCAGCTCCCAAAGCAATATTGGCAGCACCTACGATCAGGAAAATGATATAAACCAGAAGGCTTTTTTGCTTTTTAGGTTCATCTTCCGCAGGTAATTCTGTTTCTGCAGATTCTTTAGATGCTTTTACGCTCTGAAGTACGCTGATTATCATATATACAACGAAAACGAGCAGTAAAATAATACCGAAAAGTCTTGTGAATTCCTTAAATACATAACTGAAAACAAGATATAGGATTATCGCTCCGCCAAAGAAGCATACAGGGATCTTCAGGCCGTTCTTTTCGGCTTTGCATGGCTTGATAGCCATGGTTATGGCACATATGAGAGCGGTATTACATATGATCGAGCCGATCGCATTGCCATAGGCGATCTGGCCGTGCCCGGTTGCGGCAGCTGAGGCCGAAACCATTACCTCAGGAAGCGTAGTTCCGATCGAAACAATGGTTGCACCGATAAGTATTTCGGGAAGTTTAAGTTTTTCGGCGATTCCGACTGCTCCGTCAACGAATTTGTCGCCGCCGAAAATCAAACAAGCCAACCCGATAATAAATTCTATTATCGGGTTGACATCTAATATAAACATTGCGATACCCAGTACAAGGGTAATAATTGCAGGGATCATGAATACTCCGTTTACTTAGTTTTCTTGGCAGATTTAATTGCTGCCTTTGGCAATCTGTCTTCCTTCTTGGTGAAGATATAAACAAGGTTGCCGGAGATGAGTACTGAAGAGAATGCGCCGGCTATGATACCGATTGCAAGAGGAAGTGCAAATGCCTTCATTGCCTCAACACCGAGGATATAAAGGAACAGAACAGTGACAAATGTCGTAGCTGAAGTAAAAATACTTCTTGTCATAGTCTGTGAAATCGAAGCATTGATGATTGCCTTAAGATCTCCGCTGTATTCAGGTGCTGAAAGATTCTCTCTGATTCTGTCAAATATAACGATAGTTGCGTTGATCGAGTAACCAACGATAGTCAGAATGCAGGCGATAAATGAGTTGCCAACTGAAAGTCTGAACAATGCGAAGAACGAAACAACAATGGCAACGTCATGAAGCAGGCAGATTACTGATGAAATAGCAACTTTGAATTTGCGGAATCTTACCCAGATATAAAGAAGCATGCATACAGTTGCGATCGCAAGTGAAATGAATGCATCTCTTTGAAGCTCTGCGCTT
Organism: Lachnospiraceae bacterium; assembly: GCA_045627365.1. GTDB lineage: Bacteria > Bacillota > Clostridia > Lachnospirales > Lachnospiraceae > RGIG5612. The sequence continues at coordinate 63,473 of JAZQNN010000008.1, read as the reverse complement.
ACAGATGAACTGATAAATGTTGTTTCGAAGCTTTCTCTGTCAGCATCAAATTTGTCAACCAGAACGTTGATCAGTTCTTCACGGGTATCTACATCAAGATCCTGAGTCTTAATTACATACTGAGTTGTTCCGGTAACCTTCTGACCTTCAATATCGTTATTACCGATAACTGACGCGATTTCAGGCTTGATTGTATTATTGAACTCGTCGATTGAATAATCTGTTGCGAAATCAACTGTTGTTGAAACGCCGCCCTTGAATTCGATGCTCTCATTGAGGGCACCTTTGCCTGCAGCCGCATTTGCTATAACTCCGACGACACCTGCAATAATGCATGCGAGTGCGACGATGAGCCAGATGGCTTTCTTTCCGACAAAATCGAAAACTTTCTTCTCTTTTTTGTCTTTAAGAGTGAAGAAGTTTTTGGCTTTATTGAGTCCGATTCCCATGAGGCAGATAACGAAAAGTCTGCTTACAAACAGAGATGTTACTACACTCAGAACAATACCGATCGCCAGTGTCATTCCGAATCCTTTAACTGATCCGGAACCGAAGATCAGAAGAACGATCGCAACGATAAGAGTTGTGATATTGCCGTCGAGAATGGCAGACAGAGATTTCTTATAACCATACTTAACTGCCTGCTCTACGCTTCTTCCGAGTTTCAGCTCTTCTTTGATACGTTCGTTAATGATAACGTTACCATCGACAGCCATACCTATCGAAAGGATAATACCTGCTATACCGGAAATGGTGAGCGTCAGCTCAAATGCATTAAGAAGAAGCAGAGTCATTGCTGTGTAGAATACCATTGAAAGTGCTGCAGCAATACCCGGAACCCTGTAGTAGATTATCATGAAGATGATGATCAGAGCCAGACCGATAAGACCGGCAATCAGGGATGTCGAAATAGCGTTGTCACCGAGTTTAGCTGAAACGACCTTGGATGATACTTCCTTAAGAGTCAGGCTAAGTGAGCCGATACGGATCGTTGAAGCAAGATTCTCAGCTGCTTCCCATGAACCCATTCCGTTGATCTCACATGAACCGTCAGTAATAGCGGACTGAACCGTCGGATAACTTACGACAGCATCGTCATAAATGATGTAGATAACATCGCCGATATGAGTTGATGTAGCTTCTGAGAAGTTTGCGATACCGCTCTCATTAAATGTCAATGCAACGATATATTCGTTGTTGCCTGTCTTCTGGTCAGCTCTTGAACCTGCCTGTGCGCTGGCAACATCTGAGCCGGTGACCCAAACAGTCTCTTCGCTTGGATCATCAGGGTTATCGTATGTTACGAATTTAAGAGAACCTGGTCTTCCGAGTTCATCAATTACTTTCTGAGTGTCAAAGATGCCGGGGATCTCAACTGTGATCCTACGCTCACCTTCCTGATAAACAGAAGCATCAGTGCTGTACTCGGCAACACGAAGCTGGAGCTTATAGATGGTGTCACTCATATCAGTTGCGGTGAATGATTCTTCCTGAACTTCATAGGTAACGCTTGCGCCGCCTCTGAGGTCAAGACCCAATGTGATGTCTTTGGCAAATCCGTTCTTGCCGGCACCGAGACCTACTACTGAAGTAACGCACATAAATGCGATAAGCAGTACACTGATGCCGAGAATTATCCAACTTTTTACTTTGTTCATTTTTATCCTCTTTTATCCCCCGAAACGGGTTTTAATTAACTGATTTATTATTAGCTTCTCAGATCAACGCCCATATCTTTGAGCTTGGCGATGGTCTTGTCCATGATCGGATTGATCTCATCGTCTGTAAGAGTATGGTCTTTGGCTCTGAATCTAAGCGAAAATGCTAATGACTTGCAATCCGGAGCGATCCTCTCACCCTCATAGATGTCGAAAAGCTCAAGCGATTCAAGGAGGCGGCCGGCGCATTTGCCGATAAGCGCTTCAACTTCACCTGCAGGGATCTCTTTCTTCATAAGAAGGCTCAGGTCTCTGCTTACTGCAGGGAATTTAGGAATTCCGGAGTACTTCTTGGCAAAGTTAGCAATTTCGTAAATCGCAGCCACATCTATTGAGCAGATATATACACGTGTGCCCAGTCCATAGTTGGCAGCAACCGTAGGATGGACCTCACCAAGTGTTGCGATCTGCTTCTTGTTCTGAAGAACAACTGCCTGGCGGCCCGGATGCATATAAGGCATGGATGAGTCGTTAGTGTACTCTCTTACGCCCTTAAGTCCCATCTTGTTAAGAACAGCCTCTAAAGCGCCCTTCAATGTGAAGAAATCGCCGGAGCCATAGAAACCGAAAATAACAGTCTTGCGCTCGTCAGGAAGCTCAGTGAGCGGAAGTGCCTTAGGAATATATACGTTAGCACACTCAAACAAAGCTGCTGACTTGTTTCTGCGGTTGTAGTTTGTCGCAAGTGCTGAAAGCATTCCATTGAGAAGAGATGTTCTCATGATACTGAAGTCTTCACCAAGCGGATTAGAGATAGTAACAACGTTTCTGAGGCTATCATCGGCAGGTATGAGAAGCTTGTCAAATACCTTAGGACTTTCGAACGAGAATGTCATGGACTCTGAATAGCCGTATGAAAGAAGAACATCAGCAATTGCCTTGTCGGTAGCTTCCTCATAGGATACCTTTCCGAAAAATTCCGAGCCTTCAGGAAGTGTGGAAGGAACATTTGCATAGCCGTAGAATCTTGCAACTTCCTCAGCAATATCACATTCTCTCAAAAGATCCTGTCTGAATGTCGGAACGGTCAGCATTTCAGTAGCCGGATCATACTCGATCTCAAGTGCCGGGAAGAATGAAAGCTGCTCTTCCTTGGTAAGATCAGTTCCAAGGAATGCATTGATCTTCTCGTAGTTGAAAGGGATCTGTTTTTTCTGAACAGGTTCAGGATAAATATCGATAACACCGCCTACAACGTCACCGGCATCGAGCATTTCGATCAGCTGGCAGGCTCTTTCGATTGCAGGCATTGCGTTCTCAGGATCAAGTCCTTTCTCGTATTTGCCTGAAGCATCGGTACGAAGGCCAAGTCTCTTGGATGAAAGACGGTTATTGGTTCCATCGAAACATGCGCTCTCGAAGACAAGCGTCTTAACGTCATCAGTGATCTTGGAATTCTCACCGCCCATGATGCCTGCGATGCCGATCGGCTTATCTGCGTCGCAAATCATCAGTATCTCTCCGTCAAGAGTACGCTCCTGACCGTCGAGTGTGACGAATTTCTCGCCGTCATTTGCGCGTTTAACAACGATTTTCTGTCCTGCTATCTGATCATAATCGAACGCGTGCATCGGCTGACCGAACTCTTCCATTACGTAGTTAGTGATGTCGACGATATTGTTGATCGGTCTGATGCCGTTACTTGCAAGACGCTGGCGAAGCCACCTTGGTGAAGGAGCGATACGGACGTTCTTGACCATCTTGGCGGTGTAACGTTTGCAAAGGTCAGTGTCCTTAACCTCTACCTTCAGGAAATCGTTGATGTCACCTTCCTGCTTGGTGATCTCAGGAACAACATTGTAAAATGGCTTGCCAAATGTAGCAGCTGCTTCACGGGCAATACCAAGAACGCTGTAGCAGTCAACTCTGTTGGAAGTGATCTCAAATTCATAATTGGCATCATGAAGGCCGAGATATTCAACCGCGTCTGAGCCGATCGGAGCGTCATCCGGAAGGATATAAATGCCGTCTTCTGCAGCATCCGGGTACATCTGCGTGGATGATCCGAGCTCTTCGATCGCGCACATCATGCCGTGAGAAGGAACGCCGCGAAGGCTTCCGTCCTTGATCTTGATTCCGTCAGGAGCAGGGCCGCTTCCGTCATGGCCGCCGGCTACTTTACCCGGTACAAGAACAACAGGAACGAGAGCACCTTCAAATACATTCTGTGCGCCGGTTACTATCTGTGTAACTTCGTCGCCGACATTTACCTGGCAGACAAGGAGCTTGTCTGCGTCAGGGTGTTTTTCGATCTTCTCGATGCGGCCGATCTTGATATTCTCAAGATTTTTATCAAATGCGGTGAAATTTTCGACCTTGGTTCCGGAGAGTGTCATTGCATCCCGAAATTCCTGATTCGTGCATTCCAGATCCGGAACATATGCTTTAATCCATGATAATGATGCGTTCATTTTTCTCTCCTTTCCTTAGAACTGATTCAAGAAACGTAAATCGTTCTCGTATAATAAACGTAAATCGTCGATCTCATATTTGAGAAGCGTAAGTCTTTCAAGACCAACTCCGAATGCGAAGCCGGAATATTTCTCCGGATCTATGCCGCACATCTCAAGTACATGCGGATGAACCATTCCACAGCCCAGGATCTCGATCCAGCCTTCACCCTTGCAGAAGCTGCAGCCCTTGCCTCCGCATTTGAAGCAGCTGACGTCAACTTCGGCAGAGGGCTCGGTAAATGGAAAATGATGCGGACGGAACTTTATTCTGGTCTTCTCACCGAAGAACTTCTTGCAGAATTCATCCAGTGTTCCCTTGAGATCTGCGAAAGTAATTCCCTCACCTACTACAAGGCCTTCGATCTGATGGAAGCACGGAGAATGAGTAGCATCGATCTCATCAGCTCTGAATACGCGTCCCGGAGCAAGCATTCTTATCGGGAGCTTGCCCTTCTCCATCTCATGGATCTGACAGGATGATGTCTGAGTCCTTAAGAGGATTTCGCTGTTAATGTAGAATGTGTCCTGCTCATCCTTGGCCGGATGGTTGGCAGGGATATTAAGCGCCTCAAAATTATAATAGTCATATTCAACTTCAGGGCCTGAAACAACTTCATAACCCATGCCGATAAATATGTTCTCAACTTCTTCAAGGATCTGAGTTGCCGGATGCTTGTGTCCTAAAACCTTCATCTGGCCCGGCAAAGTCACATCGATAACTTCATTCTTAAGCTTGGCGGAAAGAGCTGCGCTTTCAAGCGAGTTCTTTACAGCGTCAAAGCAGCCTTCAATATCATTTCTGGTATTGTTGACCATCTGTCCTACCTTTGGTCTGTCTTCCGGAGCAACATCCTTCATGGACTTAAGGATCTCGGTCATTTTGCCTTTTTTACCAAGGTAGAAAACCTTGAGTTCATTAAGAGCATCCATAGATTCTGCGGCCTGCATCTTAGCAATGGCCTCTTCTTTGATGCTCAGCAGTAATTCTTCCATAACGTCTTCCTTTCTGTATCCAGAACATGAATACACAAACTACTTTTTAACACAAATACACTACTAAGTCAACTATATATAAATATTTAAAAGAAAAACAAAGAGGGAGCCGATACCGGCTCCCGTAATATTCGTTCCCAAGCACGCATATTGAATTTTGATTCCTAGCCAAGCTAGGTGGGTTTCCGCAAATCAGCCTCTGAAGTCCAGGTTCCCGTAGGCGAGGCATGTCATCCGCTGAAAGATATAGGTTTCCCGTTTCAATCGATGTAGGTTCAAAACAACAATACACACGTTTGGGCAGCTGAAATATAACATAGCTTGGCAATTATATACAATGGGCAGTTTAGACAAAAAAAGCCCCGGATTTTCTACAACGATCCGGGGCAAAAATTATTGACAAGCCTTTATCAGCAGCAATCGCAGTGATGACCTTCTGAATGATCATGATGGTGTTCGCCGCAGCAGCAATCATCGTCACAATCGTCATCATCAACATCGTAGTCTATTGATTCTTCATCAAAATCATCTTCCTCGTCATCTTCATCGAATTCAAGAGGAGTCGTCTGCTCATCAAGCGTAAGGTAATATCCCGGCAGGAAATTATCAATAAAGAAATCAACTTCCGGCATATTCATAGCCTCGATCGTGCGTAAAGTGGCTTCCTTGGCTTTAACAAAATCCTTATTGCCGGCCTGCTCTTCCTCGATGCATTTGATCAATGCGGACAGCTTATCGGCAGCTTTAACATAGCTGAGAAGAACATCGTCTTCCATATCATCGCCATTAAGAATAAGATCGTAGCTGAGCTGCATTTCCTCAGGAAGCTGTTCGATCATGCGCATCTTTGTAGACTGCTCAACTCTGTCATATGATTTTTTGATCTCAGGATCGAAATACTTTACAGGAGTCGGAAGATCTCCCGTGATAACTTCCGGTGCATCGTGGAATGCGGCAAGGAGCGCAACTCTTCCCTCGTCCAGACAGCCGTCAAAATAGGTATTCGCAATAACGACCAGAGCATGTGAAATAAAAACAACGTCCATTGTGTGATCCGATAGTGATTCTGTGCGTGAATTACGCATCAGACTCCAGCGGTTCACATACTTCATTCTGGATAAAATTGCGAAGAAATTACTCTTATCACTCATAATGATCAGCCCTTGTAACCTATCTTGTCAGCAAGTGCCTGCTCAATGATAACAACGGCATCCCTGTGCATACGCATAAAGGTGCACGGGCACATTGGATCAAGTTTATCTTCAAGGAGAAGCTTGGTAGCAGCTTCTTCTTTGCTTCCGCCGATGATCATAAGGAGTTTGCGAGCACGCATAATATTGCCCATTCCCATAGTTACTGCGTAACGAGGAACGTCATCCTTGGATGCGAAGAAACGCTTATTTGCCTCGATCGTCGAATCGTCAAGAACTTCTTTGTGAGCTTTATCATAAAGCGTTGCGCCCGGCTCGTTGAATCCGAGATGTCCGTCTGGACCTACACCTAAGACCTGAACAGCGATCTCTGTTTTGTCCAGAATTTCGTTAAATTCAGCAAGATTCTCATCTATATCGCCAACGCCCTTTGCTACATAAGTATTGGCTTTGTCAATGTTGATGTGATCAAAAAGATTGTCGTTCATAAAATAACGATAACTCTGATCATGAGTAGGCTCGAGGCCGACATATTCATCAAGATTTACTGAATGGATCTTGGAAAAATCAAGTCCTTCTTCAGCACATCTTCTTGCAAGCTCTTTATACATACCGACAGGAGATGAGCCGGTTGCAAGACCTAATGTACACTCCGGTTCTTCACGAACAACTTTCTCGATAATATCAGCTGCCTTGCATGCAGCGTCCTGGCTGTCTTTGGCAATAATTACCTTCATAATCTGCTCTCCTTATTTTTTTGAAATGATATTGTCTTTGTCCTTGTAAATGCTCTTCTCCGGAATCACACCACGAACACAGCTGGTCGGATAAATATTGCTGTCACGACCGATTATTGTTCCCGGATTAAGCACGCTGTTACAGCCAACCTCGACACGGTCGCCGAGCATGGCGCCTACTTTCTTGCGTCCTGATTCGATCTGCTCATCGCCGTCTTTGATAACGACAAGAAGTTTATCACTCTTAACGTTAGAAGTAATGGAACCTGCTCCCATATGTGCCTTGTATCCGAGGATCGAATCACCTACGTAATTATAGTGCGGTACCTGAACGTTGTCGAATAAAATAACGTTCTTAAGTTCTGTGGAATTGCCGACTACGCAGTTATTGCCGACAAGCGCACTGCCTCTGATAAAAGCCGAAGGACGCACCTCGGTCTCATGACCGATGATACACGGGCCGTAAATATTGGAATACGGGAATATCTTGGCATCTTTGGCGATCCATACATCATCTGAAGGGTGATCAAATTCATCCTCCGGAAGAGTTGCTCCGATAGCCTTGATCAGATCTGAAATACCAGCCAGGGCCTCCCACGGATATGCAAATCCTTTCAGATAATCAGCGGCAAGTGTGTGTTCAAGATCGAAAAGATCTGTAATTTTAGTCTTCATATTTATCCTCTTATGGGTTATTTTTTCCTGATCGAGATCAGATGACCGGTCTGAGCCATCGCACCGATGATGTAATCAACATTATCCTCAGCTATTTCGTCAGATTCCGCCTCACTCATTACACGCAATACCGGCTCGGTTCCGCTTGCTCTTAAAAGAACACGGCCGGTCTGCCCAAGGCGTTCTGTGCAGAATTCAACGGCTTTTTGAACTGTAGGATCCGCAAGCGTTGCCTTCTTGTCATCGACTTCAACGTTCTTAAGTACCTGAGGATACATCTGACAATTCTGTGCAAGGATAGACAGCGGAAGATGTGTCTTGATGATAACATTCATGACCATTATCGCTGTAAGAATTCCGTCGCCTGTCTGAGCCCTTTCGCCGAAAATAATATGTCCGGACTGCTCTCCTCCAAGGCCGAAGCCATTCTTCTTCATGCACTCATATACATATCTGTCGCCGACGTCTGTCTTCTCGTAAGAGATCCCGAGTCTGTCCAAAGCCTTGAAGAAGCCGAAATTGGACATTTTAGTCGCAACGATCGTATCGTTTGGAAGCTGGCCTTTCTCGTGCATATATTTGCCGCAGATGTACATGATCTGGTCACCGTTGATCACGTTGCCGTTTTCGTCAACAGCAAGACATCTGTCGGCATCACCGTCAAATGCGAATCCCGCATCAAGCTTGTGCTCGGCAACATATGCGGCAAGACCTTCAATATGAGTCGAACCACAGTTCATATTGACGTTAAGCCCGTCAGGGGTGTTGTTGATAACATGGATCTTAGCGCCTAAAGCATCGAAAACCGCTCTTGCGATCATCCATGCCGAACCATTCGAGCAGTCAAGTGCTATCTTGCAGTTTTCAAAAGACTTCTCGGCCTGATTGACCAGATGGCCGATATATTTGTTTCTGCCAAAATAATAGTCCTCAAGCTTACCTATCTTATCATCACTAACCTGAGGGATATAGTCAGTTTCGGAGTCCAGGTATTTCTCGATCTCGTCCTGAACTTCGTCTTCCATCTTCTCGCCGTCTCCGTTGAGAAGCTTGATTCCGTTGTCATAGAACGGATTATGGCTGGCTGAGATCATGACGCCACAGGCAAACTTCTCATCTTTCGTAATAAAGCTAACGCTTGGTGTAGTCGTTACATGGAGCAAAAACGCGTCGGAACCGGATGAGAGGATTCCTGATGCAATTGCTGTCTCAAACATATATGAAGAACGTCTTGTATCTTTTCCGATAAGGATTCTGGCTCGGCCATCCCCTTTATACTTCTGACCGTAATACCATCCAAGATATCTTCCGATCTTAAAAGCGTGTGCAGCAGTCAGTTCAATGCCCGCCTTACCTCTAAAGCCGTCAGTTCCGAAATACTTGCCCATATTAACTCCTTTCGGTGTTTAGTTTTGCAAAAATCTTCCGCAAAAAAACCACGCTTATTTTACTTCCTGTTTAATTGTTATGCAAGAATTTTGTGTTATAATGACTGTAGTTTTTTTAGTTGAAAAGAGGTCATTATGAATCGTATTTTCATCGTCACCGGAGCGTCCGGTTTTGTCGGAGGTCAGATCGCAAAGGACCTTATCGAGCGGGGCGAAACCGTAAGAGTTATTGCCAGATCCAAAGAAAGCGCCGCCCGGCTCCCTGCCACAGCCGAGATCTATTCCGGCAATATTCTTGCGCCCGAATCAATCGATAAGTTATTTGACAACCCCGAAAATGCCGATATTTATGTGATACATGCGGCGGCATATATTTCTGTCGCGAAAAAAGATGAAAAAGCCTACATCACTAACGTTGAAGGTACAAGAAACATAATACGCGCATGCCGTGAACATAATGTGAAGAGATTGGTATACATCGGCAGCGTTGATGCTCTTTATAATCCAAGAGACGGGAAAATCATATCTGAACCTGAAAAATTTCACCTGAGCAAGCCTGATTCTGATTACGCACGATCAAAATGTGAAGCATCGGCGATGGTCATGGCCGCAGCCAGATCAGGACTCGACGCAATAGTCGTTATGCCTTCGGCCGTAACAGGCCCCGGAGACAGACGCGGTTTCGTATCTTTCATGCTTCAGACATATATCAAAGGGATCCCGCCGTTTTCTATTTCGGGCGGATATGATTTTGTTGATGTCAGAGATCTGAGCGCAGGGATCCTGGATGCTCTGGAAAAAGCGCCAAAAGGCGAGGCATACATCTTAAGCGGCGAATATATCTCTGTGACCGATGTATTCGATACTATGGCCGAATATCTGGGAAGGAAGAAGACGATAGCTACATTTCCGGCAGGAGTTCTCTACCCCGCTGCTCCGTTTGCGAATATATACTTCAAGAAGAAACTTGGGAAACCGTTGCTTACGGGCAATGCGATCGGCCTTTTAAAAGCCGGAACGACTTTTTCCCATGAGAAAGCGGTCAAAGCATTTGGCTATAAAGTAAGGCCGATCAAAAAAACGATCATCGATACTGTTGATTTCCTGATGGAATCAAAATAATAGAGAAAGAAGGTTTTGTTATGAAAGTAATGGTAGTTGGCGGCACAGGTTTTCTGGGCTACTACGCAATTCAGGCGGGTCTGAAAAAAGGCTATGAATTCGGCTCATTTTCACTTGACGATGTCAACCTTGAAGGTTGGTTCCCTGAAGAAGTCAAGGTCAGCCACGGCGACATTTTTAAAATGAGCGAAGACGAACTTGTCCCTGTATTCGAAGGATATGATTGCATGATCTACTCCGTCGGACCGGACGACAGATATCTTCCTGACGCTCCGTCTTACGATTTCTTCCACGGTCACCTTGTAGAAGACGCTTCCAAGGTATTCCGCGCAGCAAGAAGAGCCGGCGTTAAGAGAGGTATCGTCAACAACTCGTATTTTGCTTATTTTGACAGACTCTATCCAGAAAAAGGTCTTTCCACGTACCATCCGTACATCAAAGCCCGCGTTGAACAGGCAGCTCGCCTGATGGAAGAATGCGGCGGCGGTGCAGCAAACGGAGGTATGGACATTATCGTTCTTGAGCTTCCGTATATTTTCGGAGCAATGCCTGAACGTATGCCTATCTGGAAGGATGTTTTTATCGATAGATTCTTCAAATATCCTGCTATTTTCTTCCCTAAGGGAGGCACGACCATGATTTCCGTAGAGCATGTCGGACAGGCGATTGCCGGAGCAATTGAAAACGGCGAGCATGGCGGAAGATATCCTATCGGCGACCTCAATATGCCTTTCAAATGGATGCTTCAGGAGTTCAAGAAGGGCCTTGGAATGAAGAAACCTATCGTTCAGCCAAGCGGCAAGATCTGTGGATCAGGCGCTGCTATACTGGCCAAAAAAGAAGCCAAGGAAGGCAAACAGGCCGGTCTTGATTATTCCAAGCTGATGGTCGATATCATGGACGAGGAAATGTATATACCTGAGGAAGTCATCGAAGCTAATTCCAAACTGTTCGGTTACGAGCGCGGCGGCGTTGCTGAGTCTATTCAGGTAGCTATGAAGAGATGTTATCCTGACGGTTGGAAAAACCGCAAGAAATAACAGCGTAAGTTTATGAAAAAAGCAATAATCTATATTTTTTCAGGAACCGGCAACACATACAAAGCCGGTGAACTGATTGCGGCAGATGCTGTAAAATTCGGCGTCGACACAACGATTTGCAGGATAGTCAAAACGCAGCAGGGAAACTATGAGTCTGTTCCTGATCCGAACGACTTCGACGTGATCGGATTTGGCTACCCTATTCACGCGTTCAATACGCCGAAGATGTTTCTTGATTTTGTAAAGCAGCTCCCTGACTCCAAAGAGAAATACAAGCCTGCTTTCATTTTCAAAACATCAGGTGAGCCTTTCGGTGCCAATTCATCCTCAAGCTTCAGTCTGTGCAAGGCCCTCAGACACAAAGGATACGAGCCAAAGCTGGATTTTCATATGCTGATGCCATACAACATCATGTTCAGATATCCTGATGAAATGGCCAAGCAGATGTATGTTCATACCGAAGAGATGTCCGGACTGATCGGCAAATGGGTAAAAGAGATCGCTGAGGACCACATGATCAACGGCCGCAAGGTATCCATACACGGACTGCAGCCTTTAAGGTTTAACGTCTTCGCAACTCACTGGTCGTATCTGCTTAGAATCCAATGGTTCGGTGCATGGCTTTCGGGCCTTATTTACAAAGTCGATCAGGACAAATGTACAGGCTGCGGAATTTGCGAAAAGGTCTGCCCTGCCGGTCATATAACACTTGTTGACGGCAAGCCGAAATTCGGCCATCAATGCACCATGTGCATGGGATGCGCAATGGCGTGCCCAAATGATGCCATCAAGCCCGGTATACTTACTCCGTGGAAAGTAAACGGAAACTGGAATTTTTGTAAACTTCTGGCTGACGAAGAACTATCAGATGACTATACAGACCGTGAGGATGCCGGATATTTCAAGCTCTTCAGGAAATATTACCGGCGGACGGAAGAGATTTATGAATCTGAAAAAGCGGAAGAACCTGACGATATGGCACCTCACACCGTATAAAAGCAAAAATGTCGTAAGAGAGATCTTACGACATTTTTTTACTCAATTTACGAGAAAACTGTTACTAGCCATGGTATTCCGTATGTGATTATACTCATTATCGCTGCGGCAAGCAAAATCCCGATACCGATAGCAACCGAGGACTTCTTTACGGGAATGCCCAGAAGGCTTGCAAGAAGAGCTCCTGTCCATCCGCCTGTACCCGGAAGCGGGATCCCTACAAAAAGAATAAGTCCCCAGAATCCGAGTTTGTCTATCTGCCCTCTCTTCTTAAGTGTTTTGTTCTCCAGCCAGTTAACAAAGCGCCCTGTAAGTTTAAACTTCTTAAGCCACTGGAATATCTGCTTGATAAAAAGCAGGATAAAAGGGATCGGGATGATATTTCCGATAACGCATATGATCAGCGCCCTAAGATACGGTACGTCAAGAAGCGTTGCGGCTATCAGACCTCCCCTGAGTTCCAGGATAGGGAAAAGTGAAATTATAAAGATAACGATGTTCGGATTCCAGCCGGCAAATATGTCTGTGATCCTTGCTATAAAATCGCTCATAAATTACTCAATTCCAAGAAAGCTTTTCAGTTTCTCCTCCATTTTGTCGATACCGCATACAGTCCTGTGACGGATCGGATAAGCAAGGATCTCCTTGATCGCGTTAGGGATTTTGCCTTTGCCCATCTCCTCGTCAAGAGCATAAATCATGTCATGTTCGCTCATATACTGAAGATTATGCGGTCTGACAGCCTCAAGAACCGCTTTCAGGAACTTAAAAGGACTTGCAGTCGATACTATGACCGAAGGGGTCACATCGCCCGTCTTGGCAACATATTTATCATATACACATGCAGCAACACCCGTGTGCGTATCGATGATATAGTTGTTTTCTTCGTATACTTTCTTGATCGCCATGGTATTCTCTGCCTCATCTGCCCAGCCCGGAACAAAATCGCCGAGGCCGTCTTTCATTGCTTCATCAACAGTGTAGCTGCCCTTGGAGGAAAGCTCTGACATAAGAAGCGCGGTCTTAGCGGAATCCTCTCCGGACACATAGTAAATAAGTCTTTCAAGATTACTTGAAACCAGAATATCCATTGAAGGTGATGTGGTAAGGATGAATTCCCTGTTCTTATCATAAGTACCGGTCTTAAAGAAATCGTACAGTACTTTGTTGTCATTGGACGCACAGATAAGCTTGTTGACCGGAAGTCCCATCTTCTTAGCATAGAAGCCTGCAAGAATATTACCGAAATTACCGGTAGGTACAACGAAATTGATCGCGTCACCGGCCTTGATCTCGCCGGATTTAACAAGTCTTGAATAAGCCCATACATAATATGCGACCTGAGGAACAAGACGTCCGATATTTATAGAATTGGCAGATGAAAATCGCATATGAGCATCCTTCATCTTGCCCGTAAGAGTCGGATCATTAAACATACGTTTTACAGCGCTCTGGCAGTCATCAAAATTACCTTCAACACCGATAACGCAGGTGTTGTCACCTCTTTGCGTTACCATCTGGAGTCTTTGGATATTGCTAACGCCTTCGGCAGGATAATAAACGACGATCTTTGTCCCCGGAACATCGGCAAATCCTGATAAAGCAGCCTTTCCCGTGTCACCTGATGTCGCGGTGAGAATAACTATTTCATCTGTAATGCCGTTCTTGCGGGCGGCAGTTGTAAGAAGATGCGGAAGAATAGACAGAGCCATGTCCTTGAATGCAATAGTAGCTCCATGATAAAGTTCCATGTAGAAAGCATTTCCGGCCTTAACTACAGGGGCAATTTCTTCAGTGTCGAACTTACTGTCGTATGCTTTATTGATACAGTCAGTCAGTTCTTCTTCAGTATAATCGGTGAAGAATTTGCTCATAACAAGATAAGCGATGTCCTTGTAGTTCATTCCGGCTAATGCTTCAATATCCACGTCAAGCGCCGGGATCTCAGACGGGACAAAGAGACCTCCGTCTTTGGAAAGTCCCTGAAGGATCGCTTCCGAAGCGCTCATCCTTATGCTGTCATTTCTCGTGCTCTTATATAAAATTCCCATCTTATCTCAGTCCTTCTGTTTCAAATCTTGCCATCTGATCCATGCATTTGATCAGATTAAGGTAACGCTCATCGAGAGGTCCTTCCTCTATATAAACGTCAAGAGAAACGGCAAAGTCGGTGATCATCTTGTCAGTCAGTCTGTCACCGATCTGTCTTAATATCTCTCTTTTGCTCTTGATCAGCTTCTCATCAAAAAAAGCCTCATATAGCTCATCCAGAGACATTGACTGAAGAGTCTTCCAATCCATAATAAATCTCCTTGTAAAGTACTGTTCAGCTTAAAAAAGCTGTGAGTAAAGCCGTAAGCCGGGTTCTGTTTTAAATGGTCATCTATCTTGTTTTGCCGTTACCGGCAAACTCTGTCGCAACCTACCTGAAAGCTAAGCGGGCCGCCTCAACGCTCTCTGCTTGGTTTTGCTTCGGATGGAGTTTACATGTGCCCTGCCTGTTACCAGCCAGGCGGTAGTCTCTTACACTGCCATTTCACCCTTACCTGCCCTGAAGCAGGCGGTATATTTCTGTTGCACTGTTCCTGGGGTCACCCCCGGCGGACGTTATCCGTCATCCTGCCCTTTGAAGCCCGGACTTTCCTCACCGCCGAATAATCGGCCAGCGCGACCATTCGCTTTACTCAAATAATTATTTTATCATATAAATCAGCATTTTTTCAATGCTTTAATGATCACATAGTTCTTGCCTTTGTCTTCAAAAATAATGTCACTAACTATTTCAAAGCCATTATCAGCAAGAAAAATTCTGACCAGCCCGGCATCTCTGTGCGGAGACAGTACGAGTTCTTCAATGTATTCAAGATGCTCTTTAGCGTCAGACAAAATACGCGTCATAAGTATGCCGCCCATGCCTGAAATAACAGCAGCATTTACCTCACCGGGAATGATTTTGTCAAATCCGTCCGAAAGGCGGCACTCAATTCTGTCAGAAAGGTGAAAGAAATCCGCGTTTTCCTTTGCTTTGGCCAAAGATCCGGCGCTCAGGTCACATGCCAGAGCTTTTGGACATATATCATTCCGCAGCAAATATATAGGCACATACCCATGGTCTGTGCCTATATCTGCGATCACCCTCCCGGGCGTCACCAAATCTGCAATAGTTTTCAAACGTTTTGAAATGCCCATTAATCGATAAAATCCTTCAGCTTGCGTGAACGTGACGGATGACGGAGCTTGCGAAGTGCCTTAGCCTCGATCTGTCTGATACGCTCACGGGTAACGTTGAACTCTTTGCCTACTTCTTCAAGAGTCCTGGTTCTGCCGTCTTCAAGACCGAATCTGAGCTTAAGAACTTCCTGCTCCCTCGGTGTAAGCGTAGCAAGGACTTCAGAGAGCTGCTCTTTCAGAATAACATTGGCAGCTGCGTCAGCAGGGCTTGCTGCCTGCTCATCTTTGATGAAGTCTCCGAGATGAGAGTCTTCCTCTTCACCTATAGGTGTTTCAAGAGAAATCGGTTCCTGAGAGATCTTGATGATTTCGCGAACTCTTGCTACAGGAATATCCATCTTTTCAGCGATTTCTTCGTTGGTCGGTTCACGGCCGAGTTCCTGAAGAAGCTGCCTTGAAACACGAAGGAGTTTATTGATCGTCTCAACCATATGAACAGGAATTCTTATCGTTCTGGCCTGGTCAGCGATGGCTCTGGTTATAGCCTGACGGATCCACCATGTTGCATATGTGGAGAACTTATAACCCTTCTTGTAGTCGAACTTCTCTACAGCCTTCATAAGGCCGAGATTACCTTCTTGAATAAGGTCAAGCAGCTGCATTCCGCGGCCGACATATCTTTTGGCTATGCTGACAACAAGACGGAGATTGGCCTCTGCAAGCTTTGTCTTGGCTTCCTGATCTCCCTGCTCCATACGGATCGCAAGCTCGACTTCCTCATCAGATGAAAGAAGAGGAACTTTGCCGATCTCCTTCAGGTACATCCTGACATGGTCTTCTATGTTGACATTATTTTCAAGGTCGGATAAGTCAAGATTTTCTGTGTCAAACGGTTCAGAGTCATCTTCAATATCCGGCAAAGAACTGTCATCATCCAGGAAAAGCTCGTCAACATCGTTGATCTCGACCTCTTCATCTGAATTATCAGACATTATTACCTCGACGCCTTTGTCCTGAATATAATCAGAAATAGCCTCGAGCATATCAGTTGACAGATCCAGATCCGGGAAATATTTTTCGATCTCGTCGAAAACGATCGTATTATTGTGCTTTTCGGCATCTTTGACGATCTTGTCTAAAATTTCTTCAAAATTAGCTAATTCATCCATAAACTGTCCTCGATTGTAAAAATTGGTATGGCCTATAGAATCTTCAATGTCTTTAAGGTTTCCTGCTCCTTTTTCAGCGCAATGATCGTCATTACATCACTCTCTTGGGCCAGCCTACGCTGGATAGTGTTATTTTTTATTCTGATGATGCAATCATTCAGCGCTGATCTTAAAGATTCCGGGGTCTGGTCTACTTCAGTGTGATACTGTAGCACAGAAGCAGCGGCTTCCTGACCCTCAACATCCTCAAAGGCACTTATTATTCCTGACGGATTGAGCCTTCCTGATTCAAGCTGATTAAATAGAATACGTGCAATGGTGTCATATGGCGGAATGTTAAAGTCCTCTTCGCTTAAATGTCCCTTGGTCTTTTCATACAATGACTTGTCATCCGCCAGATATGCCAGCAACATCTTCTGACAAAGAGCCAGCCCGTCCGGGAGCTCCGTCTTCTTGTTAAATCCGCTTCTTATCGGCACATCCGTTGTTTTTATTCCCGCACTTGTAAGTGCTTTACGCTTAATGATGCCCCTAAGGGTATCAAGATCCAGATCGAATTCTTTGGCAACTGCTCTTGCGTAATTTTCTCTGGCCGCGTCGTCTTCAAATACTGATATCCTGGATGCGACCTCGTTGTCAAATCTGGTTTTCTCATCCGGGTTATCCAAATTGTAAGAATTCCTGAGAATTCTGATTTCAAATATCAGGGCATTGGCAGCCCCTGCGATCCTTTTGGCATATTCTTCATTGCCGCACGCCTTGATCAGCTCATCCGGGTCTTTGTAAGGCTTCAGATCAGCTACCCTTACCATAAGGCCTGCTTCCCTTAATTTTGGGATCGCCCTGAGCGCCGCATCCTGACCGGCAAGGTCCGAATCATAGGATATAACAACGCTTTGCGCATAACGTTTAAGGACGTTCGCATGGTTTGCGGTAAACGCAGTTCCTAAAGAAGCAACAGCGTTTGTAAATCCTGCCTGGTGAAGAGATATTACATCCATATATCCCTCGCATAGGATAAATTCCTTACCCTTGTGACGCTTGGCAACATTCAGGCCGAATAATGTGCGGCTTTTGTCAAATACTATAGTCTCCGAAGTGTTCAGATACTTCGGCTCGCCATCACCCATTACTCTGCCGCCGAAAGCTATAACACGGTTTGACGTGTCCATGACAGGAAACATCGCACGGTTCCAGAAAAAGTCGTGGGTGTCGGATTCTTTTATTGAAAAAAGGCCCGAATCGCGCATGACTTCATCGGAAAAGCCTTTGCTCTTGATGTACTTATATAAATCATCACGATAAATATCCGCAAAACCCAAACCGTAATTGCGAATAGTTTCATCGCTCAAACCTCTGCCTCTAAGGTATTCCAGAGCTCTTGTGCCACGCTGAGACTTAAGTAATCTGTAAAAATATATTGCAGCTTCTTTGTTTACCTGTAAAACAGCAGCCTTGCGTTTGGTAAGTTCCAGTTCTGCTTTGGAATAATCAGGCTCAGGAAGCGCGATTCCCGCGCGCTGAGCAAGCATCTTGACGGCATCGGTATAGGAGCAGCTTTCGTACTCCATAATAAACGTAAGAACACTTCCTCCTTTATGACAGCCGAAGCAATAAAACATCTGCTTGGCTCCGTTATCAGTTACGGAAAAAGAAGGAGTTTTCTCATTGTGGAAAGGACACAGACCAAAATACGTGTTGCCCTTTTTTGTCAGCTTCACGTATGAACCGATCACGTCTACGATATTGTTCGCGTCGATCACCTGATCAATTATTTCCTGCGAATATAACAAATGTCAGCCTTTCCTTTATTTTCCCCAGAATGACGGAATGAAGAGCCTCTGATAATCATCAACCGCATAAAAATCCGTCATACCTGAAATATAATCACACACAATCCTTCTGGGATCGTCACCTCTTTTTTCTATCAGACTGAAATACTCTTCCGGTATCTCAGTAAGGTGCTCCAGATAGTAGTCATAGAGCTGACTGATAAGCGGTGCGACCTTGATTTCTTCAACTTTGCAGATCGAATCAAAATACAGATTCTCTGTCAGCCATTTCTGAAGTTCCACCATGGAGTCAAAAACGGTCGGATCCATATAAATATCGTCTTTATCCATTGAAGAATTAACGATATTCTTGACCAGAAGATCCAGACGGTCTTTTCGCTTTTTGCCAAGGATGTCCGTGATGGATTTAGGAATATCTTCTTCTTTCAAAATGCCGGCTCTGATCGCGTCATCCATATCATGATTTATATACGCAATCTTGTCTGCCAGGCGAACGATCCTTCCTTCAAGCGTCGAAGCGCGTCCGCTCATTCCATGGCTGACAATGCCGTCTCTTACTTCCCATGTCAGATTAAGGCCCTGACCGTTATTTTCAAGCACTTCAACAACTCTGAGACTCTGCTCATTGTGCTTAAAAGGATACTTGGAATTCAAAGCGCGCTCGCCGGCGTGGCCAAACGGTGTATGCCCAAGGTCATGCCCAAGTGCGATCGCTTCGGTAAGATCTTCATTAAGCCAAAGACTTGCGGCAATAGTTCTCGCGATCTGCGATACTTCCAGTGTATGAGTAAGTCTCGTTCTGTAATGATCGCTTGTCGGAGCAAGGAACACCTGCGTCTTGTGTTTAAGACGCCTGAATGACTTACTGTGAATGATCCTGTCACGGTCGCGCTGAAAGACAGTCCTTATCTCGCAAGGCTCGATATCCACATCGCGGCCTTTGGAATTAACACTCAAAGTCGCGTATTTGCTTAAAGTCTGCTGTTCGAAATATTCCCTCTTCTGTCTGATATTCATAAATACTACTACAGTCCGAAACTCTCGTTAGGTTTGCAAATAATCTTGTTCTCAGCAGGAAAACTCTGAGCTCTTTCAAGATCAAAAAGCTTATCATCATCCTTCTGATACTGCGGGCACATATGAATAGGTGCAACAAACTGCGCGCCGGTCCAAGATGCAGCCATGCCTGCTTCTTCCATAGACATTGTGAAGATACCGTCGCACGGAATGAAAGCAAGATCAAGTTTATCTTCAGCAAGATCCTTCATTTCATCGATGAGACCGGTATCGCCTGCAAAGTAGATCTTCCTGCCGTCAAATTCCATAACATATCCGACGCATTCATCCTTAGGATGGTTCTTGTTATAAGCAGGAACGGCGCGAACAAGTACGTCTTCAAGCTGGAAAGAATTGTATTCTCCGTCAACTAACGCTTCGGCATTGGTGATGACTAAAGCTCCCGATTTAAGATTTACCTTGTCAACTCTGTTATGGTCAAAATGTTGGTGTGTGACCAACACAACATCCGCAGGTGCGGAATAATCTCCCACATACGGATCAATATAGAATACAAGGCCGGACTCCGTAATAACGCGAAAACTTGCATGTCCGAAATATGTGATGTATCCCATTAATTACCTCGCAAATAATATCAGTCAGTACCGAACAGTCTGTCTCCGGCATCTCCAAGGCCCGGAACAATATAACCGTTCTCATTAAGTCTCTCATCGAGTGCAGCCAGCGTGATGTCTACGTCCGGATGATCTTTCTCAATACGTGCAACACCCTCAGGAACACCTACGAGGCACACAAGGAGGATCTTCTTTGCGCCGCGCTTCTTGATGTTGGTGATAGCTGCTGAAGCGGAACCGCCTGTAGCAAGCATAGGGTCTGTAACTATAACGATCGCTTCTTCCATATTCTTCGGAAATCTAGCGTAATATTCATGTGGCTCAAGTGTAACGTGATCACGGTACATTCCGATGTGACCGATCTTAGCGGTAGGAATGATATCACGGAATCCGTCAACAAGACCTATTCCTGCTCTGAGGATCGGAACCAGAACGATCTTCTGATCCAGTTCATATCCTGTTGTCTCGCAGATAGGTGTCTTGATCGGACGTTCCTTTATAGGGAAATTTTTGGAAACCTCGTAAGCCATAAGCTTAGCGATTTCATCAAGGTTCTGCTTGAATATATACGTTGAGGTCTGCTCCTCACGCATGATACTCAATTTGTGTTTGATAAGTGCATGATCTAATACTGTTAACATACGATCCTCCTATAGATTAAGGCGACTTTTCTCGCGAAAGGGCCCAGTCACCCAAATTTTCCAATATATACTATCACTATGTTACTGTTTATGCAAGTTAACACAGTATAAAGATTTATATTACTAACACCGGGCCGGATGCATTTACGGCTTCCGGTCCGGCGTAAATGTGAAAATAATTTCGCTTGTTTACATATTACATATCAGAGATTAAGTAAGAGTTTTTATTGTTTCAGCCGCATCACCTCCGCTTTCCTTAGCAAATCATTGTATTCTTCCTCGATTCGTTCGAACACAATTTCACGCACTAAATCGGACACAGTCAGTTTGTGAAATTCCGCGTATTTTCTCAGTAGAACACCGTCCAGCTCGCTGAATCTGATTGATATGGTCATTCTTTGCTCCTTTTTACTTTTTCAAACCGGTTTGGATGGTAACTGTATCACATAAACCGTAATATGCAATACGTTTGGCACGAGATGGTTGTGTGAACGCATAAGTTAACGGATTCGAAGCATAAAAAAATGAGCCCGGACGATTCCGGACTCATCTGTATATGATCACGCGGGTTTCCATTACCCGGCGTGTAAGTACAGGTACTATTCAACCGTACCTGTAACGTGCTCTACCTCTTCTGTCTCTTCTTTCTTCTCTTCAGGTTTGTCATCGTCATCCTTCTTGGCCCAGTCTGTTACGCTTTCTGTAGCAGAATCGACTGTTTTAACGATCGATTTACCAAGTGAGGCAAATGCAGCGCCGAGCCCCTTACCTGTTGCCGACCAGCTGTCGCGCAGGCATGCTTCTTTCTCTTCAGCTTTATCCTCGGCCCTTTCGGCCTTCTCATTGATATCCTCGGCCATTTTATCTGCAGCCTCGTTCAGTGCGCCTGCGAGTTCATCAGCTGATTTATTAAGGTCTTCTGCAGCCTTGTTCAGTTCATCCTCAGCCTTTTTAGCTTCTTCAGCCTGATCATCTTTATTTGCCCATTCCTTAACGTCATCGGTTGCTGAATCTATTGACTTTACAATTGATTTTCCAAGCATTTTAAACGCTCCGCCGAGTGCTTTGCCTGTCTCTTTCCAATCTTCTTTACTCATGTTTTATCTCCTTTATATGTGTTAGATCGTCATCTGCATCTGTATTGTATATCATATGCAGCATTGCTTCAATAGCCTTGCCTGTGAATTAAATGTGAAAAGCCCGGAAGAGACCTTCCGGGCTTTAAATATGTCGGGGTAACAAGATTTGAACTTGCGACCTCACGGCCCCCAGCCGTGCGCTCTAGCCAAACTGAGCCATACCCCGATTGCTCTTTACGCAAGAGGTATAATACCCTATTCGATGAAAAAAGTCACGCATATTTTGCTAATAAAAAGCGGCAGCCGAAAAGGCTGCCGCATAGAGAATGAAATGATCAGATCACCTGTCTTCTCTGAAATATGTAAGTCCAAGTGATGCCGGACCCTGGTTATCCTTGCTCTTACGAGCTGATGCACCAAGAAGAACGAAAATGGTGACCATATAAGGAATAGCCTCGAGCAATGAGCTTACTGCTGAATTAACTTCCCAGCCGAAAGCGGAGACATAATTGTACATCCAGTAGCTTACACCAAAGATAAGTGCGCCCCACAGAAGATTGAGCGGTTTCCAGGAAGCGAAAATAACGAGTGCAACTGCAAGCCATCCGAGAGCTTCGATCGATTCTGCTGCAAATGTGCTCCAACCGCCGAAGTTGTACTCAAGAATGTAATAAACACCGCCAAGACCCGCAATACCGCCACCAAGGCATGTCGCAAGATACTTATAACGGGTTACGTTGATTCCGGCTGCATCTGCCGTAGCCGGATTTTCGCCGACAGCACGAAGATTAAGTCCGGTCTTGGTTCTCTTGATAACGATCGAAAGAATGATCGCGATCACAATTGAAAGATAGAACATGAAGCCGTAGTTAAGCACTAATTTACCGAAGATACCTGTTGTATTGGCAATCGGCAGACGTGCTGAAAAAACGGTATTTGTATAGAAGGCCTTAACTGTTGTTGTACCTGTCGGAATAACGTACATTCCGAGGAATCTTGCGAGTCCGGAACCGAAAATGGTAAGTGCAAGGCCGGTAACATTCTGGTTAGCTTTAAGTGAAGTGGTTATAAGACTGAATAACGCGCCGCAGATAAATCCGCCGGCAAATGCGCACAGGAGCGCCAACAGTATACACATAAGTGCGCTCGGCGTATCTGTACTCAATTCATAAAGATATGCTCCGACGAATCCGCATGCACCGCCAACACACATTGTGCCCGGAATACCGAGGTTCATATTGCCTGATTTCTCAGTCAGTGTCTCGCCCATTGCGCCAAACATAATGATGGCGCCGAACATTGCAGCCCTGTTGATCCAGGAAATAATCGTTGTACCTATCATCATGCCACCTCCTTGTCGCGATTTATCACGACTTTGTAGTTGATGAAGAATTCACTAGCAATAATGAAGAAAAGAACAAGACCGATCATAACATCGCCAGCACCTGTTGAGAATGCAGCGTATGTATTGCCGAGCTGAGCTGTTCCCTTTTCAAGGAACATAATAAGCAGTGCGATCGGGATCATTGCAAGAGTGTTGAATTTGGCCAGCCAGCAAACGATGATGGCTGTAAATCCGTAGCCGCCTGCAAGCGTTGTTCCGTTTGTACTCAGTACGATACTATGTGACTGTCCGCATACGGTAAGTCCGCCGCAAAGTCCGCAGATGGCACCTGAGATAAGCATGGTACGGATAATGACTTTCTTAACGTTGATTCCGGCATAACGGGCTGTGTTAGGTGAATCACCGACAACGGAAATCTCGTAGCCCTGCTTGGTCTTCTTTAGGTAGAAGAACATGAGAACAGCCAGGAGAAGGAATACCATGATATTTATCGCAGTTCCGCTTCCGAATACGCTAGGAAGATAACCGATCTTGGATTCTCTGTTGATGACGTCAAGCGATGAAGCTGTTCCGCGCCATGAATTATAGAAATAATCCATGATCTTGATAGCTATGTAGTTCATCATCAGGGTGAACAATGTCTCGTTTGTGCCCCATTTTGCTTTGCACAAAGCAGGAATAAGACCCCAGATAGCGCCCATGACTACAGCAAATATAAGCATGAAAGCGATAAGAAGCCCCTCAGGCATTTTGCCGGCCAGCTGACGCATAATAAGTGCTGTAGCCATACCGCCTATAACGACCTGTCCCTCTGCTCCGATATTCCAGAACTTCATCTTGAATGCGGGTGCCAGAGCAACAGCTATGCAAAGAAGTTTTGCCGCATAAATGCCGGTATCCCAACATTTGATACGAACTGAGGACGCATTTGCAAAGTCGCCGAAAGTGCCCTTAAACATCGCGTAAAATGCTTTTCCAAGTGAAAGGCCGCCGACTAAATAGATGAACAGTCCGCAGAAAAGCAAAGCAGCGATAAGAGCGATGCCTCTGATGACCCAGCCCTTCCAGGCAGGCATTGAATTATTCTTGGCAATGTGGATATTTCCTATTTTCATCGGATCATTCCTCCTGTGCCTTATTTGTCATTAACATTCCGACTTCTTCCTTGGTTACAGAACGTCCGTCAACTATATCGCTGACCTCGCCTCCGCAAAGAACAAGGATACGGTCTGAAAGAGCCAGCAAAACGTCCAGATCCTCGCCTACAAAGATGACTGCAACGCCCTGCTCTTTCTGCTGATTGAGAAGATCGTAAATGGTATATGATGTATTGATATCGAGACCACGTACCGCATAAGCTGTCATAAGGACAGAAGGTGATGATGCGATCTCACGTCCGACCAGAACCTTCTGGACGTTGCCGCCGGAAAGTCTCCTTACAGGTGTAGATACACTCGGCGTCATAACATCAAGTTCCTGAATAATGTCTTCGGCAAGCTTCTTAGACGCTTTGCGGTTGGAAGTTGTGAATATAGAATTGCCCTCGGAATAATTTCTAAGAAGCATATTCTCAGTCATTCCCATGGAACCTACAAGTCCCATGCCCAGACGATCCTCAGGAACAAAGCTCAGTGAAACGCCCTTATCGCGTATCTTTCTCGGATCAAGCCCTATAAGCTGAGATTCAGTACCATCATCATTGATATAAACGATAGACGAATCGTCTTCGCATTTCTGAAGGCCTGCAATAGCCTCTAAAAGCTCTTTCTGGCCGCAGCCGGAAATTCCTGCGATACCCAAGATTTCTCCGCCAAATGCGGTGAAATTGATGTCTTTAAGAGCATATAAGCCTTCGGAATTCTTGCAGGAAAGATGCTCAACGCGGATCCTCTCCCTGCGGTTGATCCTGTCTGGACGTCTGATATTGAGCTCGACCTTCTTGCCGACCATCATCTCGGTAAGTGAAAGTTCATTGGCATCCTTTGTATCAACTGTTCCGATGTACTGGCCTTTTCTCAGGATAGATACTCTGTCTGAAACAGACAAAACTTCCTGCAGCTTGTGTGTGATGATAATGATCGACTTGCCGTCAGCCTTCATATTGCGGATAACAGCAAAAAGTCTGTCAGTTTCCTGAGGCGTAAGAACTGCTGTCGGCTCATCGAGAATAAGAATATTAGCTCCTCTGTAGAGCTGTTTGATGATCTCGAGCGTCTGTTTCTGGGAAACGCTCATATCATAGACCTTCTGATCCGGATTAAACTGGAATCCGTATCTGTCAGCGATCTCCTTAACAGCCTTGGCAGTTTCCTTAAGATTGAACCTGGAACCGTTGTCAATTCCTAATGCGACATTTTCGGTGGCGGTAAAAACGTCGATGAGCTTAAAATGCTGATGGATCATGCCGATTTTCAGCTCATATGCGTCTTTAGGGGACTTTATCTCGACCTTTTGGCCGTCAACGAATATTTCGCCGGCATCAGGGAAATATATACCGGAAAGCATATTCATCAAAGTGGTCTTGCCGCTTCCGTTTTCGCCCAGTAACGCCAAAATCTCACCCGAATATACGGTGAGATCGACATCTTTATTGGCAACAAGGCTACCAAAGGATTTTGTTATTCCTTTCATTTCAAGCGCGATCTTACGAGCGCTTTCTTCTACTAATGCATCACTCATGATGTATTATATCCTTTCCGTTTTTATTCCCTAACCAGTAAGAGGGAGGACAAAAGCCCTCCCTCTTAAATTAGCTGTGAGAAATATCAATCAGTGTAATCAGATGCGATCTCTGTGATACCATCGATACGAAGATCGAAGTATGGAGCTGAACGAAGTGAAGACTCATCGAAGAACGAAACGCCATTCTCTGACTTGATGCACTCGTTGCCTTCGAAGCCGTATGACTGATCATAAGAAGTAATGTTAGCGCCGCCTACTGTGAAGGTAGAGCAATCGAATACCTTAAGAGAACCGTCTTTGATCTTAGCTACAACTTCATCAACCTTAGCTGCTGCGCCTTCCGGAGCTGCTTTGCCAAGTTCTGTGATGCAAACTGCATCATCAGCATAACCTGCTGACCAGTTCTGAGGAATAGCCTCACCGTTTGCAGCGTTCTTGAACAGAAGCTTGTAGTATATGTTCCAGTTGTTAGAAGCTGATGTAAGAGCTACATCAGGAGCTGCATCAAGCATTGATACATTGTAACCAACTGAGAAGCATACAAGGTCAGGATTCTGGTTGTGACGAGCCTGGATAGCTGCAGGGCCACCTGTTGAGTCAGCATGCTGTCCGATAATAACACAGCCCTGATCGCATAGATATTCGCCAACAGCTGCTTCTCTTTCCTCTGAGAACCATGAGTTGGTGTACTTAACTGTCATAGCAACAGTATCGCCAACAACGCTCTTGATTCCAAGGAAGAAAGCGGTGTAACCGGAAACAACTTCTGCATAAGCGAAAGCTCCGATGTAACCGATCTTAATCTTGCCGTCAGCATCATAAGCTGAAGGAAGAACTTCCGGTGAAAGCTTGCCTGCGTCGATGAGTTCCTGGATCTTAAGACCGGCAACAACACCTGATGCGAAACGGCTCTCAAAAACCTTTGTGAAAGCGTTTGAGTAGTTCTTGAAAGTTGTGGTAGCAGCAAGGTCACCTGTCATAGCTGTGAACTGAACTTCAGGATTCTCAGCGATAACATCATCAAGATAGAACTGATGTCCGTATGAGTTGGTTATGATAACTGTGCAGCCATCAGCGATAAGGTCCTTAGCGTTTGTTCCGACTTCATCAGACTCAGGAACTTTCTTCTTGTAAGAAAGCTCAACGTTGATACCTTCAGCCTTAAGTTCTTCAATAGCCTTCTCCATACCGTCCATATGAGCCAGTGAATAACCTTCTGTCTCATCACCAACAAGGATAGCGCCGACTTTAAGAGTCTTTCCGCCCTTTTCATCTCCACCCTTGGAGCCGCCGCAGCCTGCAAGCATACCGATTGCAAGAACTGCAACTAAAAGAAGTGCAACAATCTTTTTCATTTTCTCCTCCTATGTGATTTCCTCACAAATT
Organism: Lachnospiraceae bacterium; assembly: GCA_045627365.1. Classification (GTDB taxonomy): domain Bacteria; phylum Bacillota; class Clostridia; order Lachnospirales; family Lachnospiraceae; genus RGIG5612. Next base: position 36,303 of record JAZQNN010000008.1, on the reverse strand, counting down.
ATAATCTATTTCATTCCGGTAAACCGGTTATGAACATATCAGTCCTCGTAAAACTCAACCCCGCCATCGAGACTCATGCCTTTGACTCTGCAAAGTGATTCAACGCGAACGCCCATCGCGCGGATCCTTGCGCCGCCGTCCTGAAAAGCCTTCTCTATAACGATGCCCGCTCCTGCCACAGTAGCTCCGGCCAGCTTGCACAGACTGAGAAGTCCTTCAAGAGCACATCCATTGGCCAGAAAGTCGTCGATGATAAGAACGCGGTCCTCAGGTCCAAGCAGTTCTTTTTCAATCATTACATCGCTGACGATGCCCTTGGTATAGCTGGTGACCTGAACAACGAAGCAGTCATCTCCGATATTCTTGCTTTTGCTTTTCTTGGCAAATAAAACAGGCACGTTAAAAAACTGTGCCGTCAAACAAGCAATTCCTATGCCGGATGCTTCAACTGTTAAGATTTTAGTAATGTTATCGTCCTTGTATCGGTTGTAAAATTCTTCACCGAGTTTGGCCATAAATGGCACATCAATCTGGTGATTGAGGAATCTGCCGACCTTAAGGACTTTACCCGGGTAAACCTTACCCTCGGCTTTGATCTTGTCTTCAAGTGCTTTCATATCGTTACTCCGTTACGAACAATAATGTCTTAATAACTAAAATACGCGCCGATATAACAAAAATCACTTCAAAATATTATCACAAGGTAACAATAAAATCTACATACAAATGGCATAATTTTCTCAATATATTGTGGATTATTTTCAACAGATTACACAATATAGTGTTTCCAGACCACAATATATTGATTGTTCGGTCACAAGATATAGAAAAGCCTCCGTTTTACGGGAGGCTTTAAAGAAACTAATGATCAGTTTAGCCAAGTATGTCTCTTGCGACAAATACACCGCTCGCCGACGCATGTGAAAGTGAATGAGTCACGCCGCTGCCGTCGCCGATGATATACAACCCCGGATATTCCTTCGATTCAAGGTTATCGTTAAGATCGACCTGAACGTTATAAAACTTAACTTCAACGCCGTAAAGAAGTGTATCCATGCCGGCTGTTCCGGGAGCGATCTTATCGAGCGCATAAATCATCTCGATTATTCCGTCGAGTATACGTTTTGGCATAACAAGCGAAAGATCACCTGGTGTCGCATTCAGTGTAGGCCGCGTAAAGCATTCATCGATCCTCTTCTGAGTGCTTCTGTGACCGTCAATGAGGTCGCCGAATCTCTGCACGATCACGCCGCCTCCGAGCATGTTGGAAAGCTTTGCAATATTTTCAGCGTAGGCTGTTGAATCGTTAAAAGGCTCAGTAAAATGCTTAGAAACAAGAAGTGCGAAATTAGTATTGGCAGTGTGAAGCTTAGGATCCTCAAAACTGTGACCGTTGACCGTAACGATGCCGTTTGTGTTCTCATTTACGACAGAACCGTAAGGGTTCATGCAGAATGTCCTTACCAGATCGCCATACTTCTCTGTTCTGTAAATGATCTTGCTTTCGTACAGCTCATCCGTAAGATGTGAGAAGATCTCAGCCGGAAGCTCTACCCTGGCTCCTATATCCACACGATTTGAAAGGGTCTTGATATTGAGATCACTGCACAGACCTTCCATCCATTTGCTGCCTGAACGGCCGACGGAAATAATGCATTTGTCTGCATGATATGAATCATCAGAAGTGACTATTTCATAGCCTGAGCCTTTTTCTGCTTTTACTGTAACGACCGGTGTATGGAAGAAGAAAGTGACTTTGTCTTTCAACCGGTCGTAGATATTGCCCATAACGACGTAGTTTTTGTCAGTTCCGAGATGCCTTACGGAAGCGTCCATCAGATGAAGCTGGTTCTGCATGCAAAGCTTCTTGATAGGCGTATTTGTTGTTGAATAAAGCTTGGAGCCAGCTCCGCCGCACGCCATATTGATCTCATCGACATACTTCATAAGCTCGATCGCTTTGTCTTTGCCGATAAATTCATGAAGACTGCCGCCGAAATCGTTAGTAATGTTGTACTTACCGTCGGAAAATGCGCCTGCTCCGCCAAAGCCATGCATAATGGCGCAGGTCTTGCAGCCGATACATGACTTGATTTTATCACCGTCGATCGGGCACTTGCGCTCATCAAGCGAAGAGCCCGATTCGAAAACGGCTATCTTCAATTCGGGATTGATTTTGATCAGTTCATACGCCGAGAATATTCCTCCCGGTCCTGCACCGATAATGATTACATCGTAATTATTCATATCGATCCCCTTTTAGTGGTTTTATTTTGTCATAGCCTCGGCAACTGCAACAGCTACAGCAACTGTAGCACCAACCATAGGATTGTTGCCCATTCCGATAAGTCCCATCATCTCAACATGAGCCGGAACTGAGGATGAGCCTGCAAACTGAGCGTCTGAGTGCATTCTTCCCATTGTATCTGTCATGCCGTAAGAAGCAGGGCCTGCAGCCATGTTATCCGGATGAAGCGTACGTCCTGTGCCGCCGCCTGATGCAACTGAGAAGTACTTCTTGCCGATCTCTATACATTCTTTCTTGTATGTGCCCGCAACCGGATGCTGGAAACGTGTAGGATTGGTTGAGTTACCGGTAATAGAAACGTCAACGCCTTCCTTATGCATTATTGCAACGCCTTCTGTAACGTCATTTGCACCGTAGCAGTTAACTTTGGCACGAAGTCCTGTTGAATATGCTGTACGTCCGATTTCCTTTACCTGGCCGGTCTTGTAATCCATCTCGGTCTGAACATAGGTAAATCCGTTGATCCTTGAAATAATTTTGGCTGCGTCTTTGCCAAGTCCGTTAAGGATAACACGGAGAGGTTTCTGGCGAACGCGGTTAGCCTTCTCGGCGATTCCTATAGCGCCTTCTGCGGCCGCAAACGACTCATGTCCTGCAAGGAATGCGAAACATTCTGTCTCTTCCTCGAGAAGCATTTTACCGAGATTGCCATGTCCGAGGCCAACCTTTCTCTGATCTGCAACAGAGCCCGGAATGCAGAATGACTGAAGACCTTCGCCGATCGATGCAGCAATATCAGCAGCCCTTGTCTCGCCCTTTTTGATCGCGATAGCTGCGCCTACGATGTATGCCCAGCAGGCGTTTTCAAAACAGATCGGCTGGATGCCTTTAACTATTCCGTATACGTCAAGCCCTTTGTCTTCTGTGATCTTGCGGGCTTCTTCGATTGAGCCGATACCATATTTGGCAAGAACGGCTTCTATCTGATTGATCCTTCTTTCATATGATTCAAATAATGCCATTATCCTTACCTCCATTAATCAACTCTAGGGTCAATGATCTTAACTGCGTCAGCTACGCGGCCATACTGGCCTTTAGCCTTTTCCCATGCGGTGTTAGCGTCATCGCCCTTCTTGATAAAGTCTGTCATCTTTCCAAGGTTAACAAACTGGTAACCGATGATCTCATCGTTCTCGTCAAGTGCGATACCGGTTACATAACCTTCAGTCATTTCAAGGTAACGAGGTCCTTTCTCGAGAGTACCGTACATTGTTCCGATCTGGCTGCGGAGTCCCTTACCGAGATCTTCAAGTCCGGCACCTATTGAAAGACCGTCTTCTGAGAATGCACTCTGGCTGCGGCCGTAAACGATCTGCAGGAAAAGCTCGCGCATTGCAGTATTGATAGCATCGCATACAAGGTCTGTATTGAGTGCTTCAAGAATCGTTTTGCCCGGAAGGATCTCAGCTGCCATAGCTGCCGAATGAGTCATTCCGGAACATCCCAAAGTCTCAACAAGAGCTTCCTGGATGATACCGTTTTTAACGTTAAGTGATAATTTGCATGCACCCTGCTGAGGAGCGCACCAGCCAACGCCGTGAGTAAATCCATTTACATCACTGACTTCTTTGACTTTTGTCCATTCGCCTTCCTGCGGAATAGGCGCAGGTCCATGATTCGCGCCGGATGCGACCGGGCACATGTGTTCAACCTGTGCTGTGTAAACCATATATATTTCCTCCTATCTTGGATTAGTTTCTTATTTGATCAGCATCGAAATAAGTGTTATGACGCCGAAATGTACAGGATAATAAATGTAGAATAAATATTTAAGCTTTAATTTACCACGGCGGCCATTATATAACGCAAGCGGGATAATCGCAAGAAGCGAATACCACTGCACGGACCACGAATTGCCGAGAGTTGTCGCAACACATCCTAAAGCGGTCAGGATTAATTTATAAAGCCTCTTCTCCTCTTCATTTACATTGGTAAAGTAGTTCGGAATGTAAATAAGTACAGGCATCAGGATTCCCGCCAGGCTGTAATCGATATCAAAGAATATTCCGCTTGGAGCTAGAAGTCCGGGCAAAACTCTGCAGATAAAGACTTCTGCCAGCAATATTGCGATCAAAAGGGCCCACCATAAAGACTTCTTTTTGAATGCTTTGTCAATAGTATATATCGTAAGAATCGATAAAGTGAATGTCAGCAAAGTATTCAGATAGAAGCTGAAATCAGCAATGATATATACCGCCTGACAGAAAAGACCGACTCCGAGTACAAGAAGAATATACTTCAGACGATTTCCGGTGTAAAAGCATCCTTCCGCAATCATATAAGCAAAAATCGGGAAGGCCAGCCTTCCGATAATGCGAAACCACAAAACGTCAGGGAAAAGCATCATTCCGACGTGGTCAAATGTCATTGCGACAAGCGCTATAAGCTTTAATGCGTTATTGTTTAGTACTTTGAAATCTTTCATCGATTATTTGGTTCCTGTTGAGCCAAATCCGCCTGCACCTCTTGCGGTATCTTCCAGATCATCTACTTCGTTCCATTCAGCCTTGATATATGGAACCATGACCATCTGCGCAACGCGCTCGCCATTTTCAATTGTTCTTTCTTCCTGTGAATGATTATGCAAAGCTACCATTATTTCGCCGCGGTAATCACTGTCGATCACTCCGACTTTGTTGGCCGGCGCAAGTCCCTGCTTGGTCGCAAGACCGCTTCTGGCAAATATCAGTCCGACGTATCCAACCGGAATTTCCATCGCAAGACCGGTAGGGACAAGAACGGTTTGCCCCGGAGCAAGTACCAAATCGCTGCAGATGCAGGCATAAAGATCACAGCCTGCAGCATGTTCAGAGCCATATGTAGGTAAAATCGCAGTCTCTTTCAGCTTTTTAATATTGACGTTTGGCATTTCTTCCTCCGAATATCGTTAATCAACCAATGTAGTATATCATAAAATGAGCCGGGCGCGCTATACGTCCGGCTCGTTTTTTCACTCATGGAATGATTACTTATCAGATGAGTAATTAGGAGCTTCCTTAGTGATTTGAATGTCATGAGGATGGCTCTCTCTGAGAGCTGCAGCTGTCATCTTAACGAACTGACCGCGCTCCTTGAGCTCTTCGATAGTTGTAACTCCGCAATAACCCATGCCGCTTCTCAAGCCGCCCATAAGCTGATAGATCGAATCTTCAACAGAACCCTTGTAAGCAACACGGCCCTCAACTCCTTCAGGAACGAGTTTCTGAAGATTTGTCTGGAAGTAACGGTCCTTGCTTCCGGCTTCCATAGCAGAGATAGAGCCCATGCCGCGGTATACTTTGTACTTTCTGCCCTGATAAAGTTCAAAATCGCCGGGAGCCTCATCACAGCCTGCGAAAAGACTTCCGATCATAACCATATTTGCACCGGCTGCGATTGCCTTGGTTATATCTCCTGAATACTTGATACCGCCATCAGCGATGATAGGAATATCATATTTCTTAGCTGCTTCATAACAATTCATGACTGCGCTGATCTGCGGAACACCGATGCCGGCTACGACACGTGTTGTGCAGATAGAACCGGGTCCGATACCGACCTTAACGCAATCTGCGCCTGCTTTAATGAGGGCTTCAGCACCTTCGGCTGTAGCAACATTTCCTGCGATAACCGGAAGATTCGGGAATTCGCTCTTGATCGTCTTAAGGGTATTAAGGACATTAAGTGAATGGCCATGTGCCGAGTCAAGAACAACAACGTCAACATTGGCGTCCACAAGAGCCTGGGTACGTTCAAGAACATTGGCTGTAATTCCGATCGCGGCACCACACAGGAGTCTGCCCTGAGAATCCTTGGCAGAATTCGGATATTTGATCTGCTTCTCGATGTCTTTAATCGTAATGAGTCCTTTTAGATTGCCTTCAAGGTCAACTACAAGGAGCTTCTCTTTTCTTGCCTGTGCAAGAATGTCTTTAGCCTCATCAAGTGTAACGCCTTCAAGAGCCGTAACAAGTCCGTCTTCCTGACTGGTCATGCGTTCCTTGATCTTCTTGGACATATCAGTCTCAAACTTAAGGTCACGGTTTGTGATGATACCTACAAGCTTTGTTCCTACTGTGATAGGAACACCTGAAATGCGGTATTTTGCCATCAAAGCATTGGCATCACCGATTGTATTATCCGGAGAAAGATAGAATGGATCTGTGATAACACCGTTTTCTGAACGTTTTACCATATCTACTTCAGTTGCCTGCTGTTCCGGAGTCATGTTCTTATGAATGATTCCGATACCACCCTGACGAGCCATGGCAATTGCCATACGATGCTCAGTAACGGTGTCCATGCCTGCGCTGATGAGCGGAACATTAAGAGTAATTTCTTTGGTAAGTTTTGTGCTGATGTCTACCTGGCTTCCAACATGCTCGGAATACTGAGGAACTAAAAGCACATCATCAAATGTTATAGCTTCACCGATAATTCTTCCCATTGATCACACCTCAAAAAATATTTTTAATAGTCTATCAAATAAAAAACACTAATTCAACTGATACAGTTAAAACCCCTTTTTTGCACAAAAACTGCCGCGGTTAACGGCAGTTTTCTTGTGTTTATGACGGCAACTTAAATGAACTCTTTAAGGATACTACTCTGTTGAATACGAGATTAGTTCCCGCGACTGTGTCCTTAGGATCAACGCTGAAGTATCCGTTGCGGACGAACTGGAATTTGTCCTGGATCTTGGCATCTGCAAGTGACGGCTCAACGAAACAGCTGTCCATAACGACAAGAGACTTCGGATTAACGGAGATCTCCTCTGTTCCGATCATTACTTTCTCGCACTCGGAATCGTCCGCGCCCTCCGGCATAACAAGCATATCGTACAGGCGTGCTTCACATTTGATAGCATGAGAAGCGCTTACCCAGTGGATCGTTCCTTTAACTTTACGGCCTTCAAAGCCCGAACCGCTTCTTGTCTCAGGATCATACGTTACATGGATCTCGTTTACAAGGCCGTTTTCATCCTTGGAATGGCTTACATATTTGATAAAGTAAGCATTCATAAGGCGAACTTCATTGCCCGGGAAAAGTCTGAAATATTTCTTCGGAGGCTCTTCCATGAAATCTTCTCTGTCGATATATAGTTCACGGCTGAAAGGTACCTTTCTGGAACCGAGTTCTTCATTTTCAGGGTTATTCGGAACATCGAACCATTCAACTTCTCCCTCAGGATAGTTGTCGACGATGACCTTGATCGGATCAAGAACAGCCATGACACGCGGTGCTTTAGCCTTAAGATCTTCCCTTGCGCAGTACTCAAGCATTGCGTAATCAGAAGAGCTCTGAGCCTTGGAAAGGCCTGAAAGTTCAACAAACATCCTGATCGACTCAGGTGTGAAGCCACGTCTTCTAAGTGCTGCGATCGTAACAAGACGCGGATCATCCCAGCCGTCTACGATATTCTTCTGAACCAGCTGCTTGATATATCTCTTGCCTGTAATTACACCGGTCAGATACATCTTGGCGAATTCGATCTGCCTCGGCGGCTGGCTGAACAGGCCTACATTGTTAACTACCCATTCGTAGATTGGACGATGATCCTCAAATTCCATGGTGCAAAGTGAATGTGTGATTCCTTCGAAAGCATCCTCGAGAGGATGAGCGAAGTCATACATCGGATAAATGCACCATTTATCGCCGGTATTGTGATGAGTAGCATGTGCAACACGATAAATGACCGGGTCACGCATGTTCATATTAGGTGATGCCATATCTATCTTGGCACGAAGCACACGTCCGCCATCAGGAATAACGCCTGACTTCATTTCTTCAAAAAGCTTAAGGTTCTCCTCTATACTTCTGTCACGATATGGGCTGTTTTTGCCCGGCTCATTCCAGGAGCCTCTGTATTCTTTGATCTCATCTGCTGACAAATCATCACAATATGCCAGGCCTTTGTTGATAAGAATAATTGCTGCCTCATACATCTTATCGAAATAGTTGGACGCGAAATACAAACGATCTTCAAAGTCAGCGCCGAGCCACTTAACGTCAGCCATGATCGACTGAACAAACTCGGTATCTTCCTTGACAGGATTGGTATCGTCAAATCTGAGGTTGAAAAGACCGTTATACTGCTGAGCCATGCCATAGTTGGTAAGGATTGCCTTGGCATGTCCGATATGCAGATATCCGTTAGGCTCAGGCGGGAAACGGGTCATAACATGATCAAAACGGCCATTTTCCAGATCCTTGTCGATTTCCATCTCGATAAAATTTCTTGAAATAGTTTCTGTCATAACTGCCTCCGTCGGGAGTAAATTCTTAAATATGTATTATACGATAAATTATTTAATTTTAAACCCCCATTTGTAAAAAGAAACGGCTTCGGAATAAACCGAAGCCGCTGCATGGATTTCAGTAAATAATCTATTAGTTCAAAGCTGCCTTAGCTGTGTCGCAAAGAGCTGTGAATGCTGCTGCATCGCTAACTGCAAGCTCTGCAAGCATCTTTCTGTTCATCTCTACGCCGGCAACCTTAAGTCCGTGCATAAGAGTGCTGTATGACATGCCGTTAAGTCTTGCTGCTGCATTGATACGAGCGATCCAAAGCTGTCTGAACTGTCTCTTTCTCTGCTTTCTGCCTGCATATGCGCTGGTAAGAGCTCTCATAACAGACTGCTTAGCGATTCTATACTGTTTTGATCTGGCTCCTCTGTAACCTTTAGCCAGCTTTAATGTTCTATTATGCTTTTTCTTGGCGTTTAAGCCACCTTTAATTCTTGCCATTTATATATCCTCCTTGTCTTGCCGTAGTCTAATCTTACAGATACGGTAAGATCTTCTTCATGTTCTTTACGTTGGTGGCGTCAGTCATGGTAGCCTTACGCAGATTACGCTTCCTCTTGGTTGTCTTCTTAGTTAAGATATGGCTCTTGTAAGCTTTGTTTCTCTTCAGCTGACCTGAAGCTGTTTTCTTGAAACGCTTAGCCGCAGCTCTTTTTGTTTTAATCTTTGGCATTTCTATACCCTCCTAAAAATAAATTACTTCTTCTTAGCTGTCATGAACATTACCATGTTCCTGCCCTCAACCTTAGGGGCTTTATCGATCTGAGCGACGTCCTCGAGCATCTGTGCAAAATCATCCAGTACATGCTTGCTTTCCTGCATATGAGACATTTCTCTGCCTCTGAAACGCAGTGAAACCTTAACTTTGTCGCCACCTTGAATGAACTTCCTGGCATTGTTGGCCTTGGTCTTGATATCGTTTAAATCGATATTCGGAGAAAGGCGAATTTCCTTGACCTCAATGGTCTTCTGTTTCTTCTTGGCATCCTTCTCCTTGCGGAGCTGGTCATACTTGAACTTGCCATAGTCAATGATCCTGCAAACAGGCGGAGTTGCCTGCGGTGCGATAAGCACAAGATCGACTCCGGCTTCCTCAGCCTTGCTAAGTGCCTCCTGAAGAGAAACAACACCTATCATCTGGCCTTCTTCACCGATAAGTCTGACTTCATCAGCCTGAATCTGTTCATTAATTAAATTGTCGATTAATTTCACCTCCAGTTGTGTGATCACGGTATAAAAAAAGGATAACCGAAAAGTTATCCACAGAATAAAAACCGCTTGATTACAGACCTGCCTGGGTCGTATCTTCGGATTTATTAACCAGCGTGCGCTTCGTGCGACGAGGTGAGAGTGGATACTCTTCTTGTTTTTCACGACTTGAAGATTATAGTCTCCTCTTTAGACAATGTCAACAGATAATTTGGTTTTTTTCTTAACAATTTCAAATTTCTATTTGCATTGACTAAGCGTTGTGATATACTTCTTCAGGTGTTTTTGCTGAGCCGATTATTTGTTCTGCCCGACAAGCACATGAAAGATAATGTAATTTGCGGTATTTGTCAAGTATCGCACAATAATAAGGAGAAAAAAGATGTCTAGAAGAATCGGAACAGTTTCAAGAGGTCTCCGTGGTCCTATCGTAAAGGAAGGCGATGATTTGCGCAAGATCGTTGTCGACGTTGTTATGGATTGTATCAACAATGGCGACTTCGAAATCGGACGCAAGGACGTTTTAGCCGTAACTGAGTCCATTCTGGCCCGTTCACAGAAAAACTATGCAACCGTTGATCAGCTTGCTGCTGATGTTAAAGCTAAAACCGGCGGCGAGACCGTTGGTGTTATCTTCCCTATCCTTTCAAGGAACAGATTCGCGATATGTCTTAAGGGTATTGCCCGCGGCTGCAAGAAAGTTGTTCTAATGCTCAGCTATCCAAGTGATGAAGTCGGCAATCACCTGCTTGACCTTGATAAGCTTGATGCGGCAGGCATCAATCCATACACAGATGTTCTCACCCAGGCTCAGTTTGAGGGAACATTCGGCAAATCAAAGCACACCTTTACCGACATCGATTATGTAAACTATTACAAAGAGCTCATAGAGAACGAAGGTGCTGAGGCTGAGATCATTTTCGCTAACAACGCTCGTACGATTATTAACTACACTGACGTTGTTATCTGTGCTGACATTCACACCCGTGCACGTTCCAAGAGACTTGTTAAGGAAGCCGGCGCCAAGATCGTTCTTGGTCTTGACGACCTTATGAGCGCTCCTGTTGACGGATCCGGATGCAACCCGACATACGGTATCTTAGGATCAAACAAAGCAACAGAAGATTCGATCAAGCTCTTCCCTATCAACTGCAAGGAATTTGCCGAAGGCGTTCAGGCTGATATCAAAGCCCTTACAGGCAAGACCATCGAAGTCATGGTTTACGGCGACGGCGCTTTCAAGGATCCTGTCGGAAAGATCTGGGAGCTTGCTGACCCTGTTGTTTCTCCGGGATACACAGACGGACTTATCGGACAGCCTAACGAGCTCAAGCTCAAATATCTTGCAGATAACGATTTTGCCGGACTTAAGGGCGATGAGCTTAAAGAAGCCATTTCCGAAGCTATCCGTAAGAAAGACGCTAACCTTAAGGGTACAATGGCAACTGAAGGCACTACCCCACGTCAGCTTACCGACCTTCTTGGTTCTTTGTCAGACCTTACAAGCGGCTCAGGTGATAAGGGAACACCATTTATCTATATTCAGGGTTACTTTGATAACTACACGGATTGATAAATACATTATAGGTAACTATTACCAAGCGGCAGCCTTACGGTTGCCGCTATTTTGTTGTATTTGTTCCTTGACTTTACTGTGATAAAGTGATAAATTGCTAACGTGCATATAAAGCTACTTAGCAAGGAGGAATCTTATGACATCAATGCATACAGAATCTGTTGACAGACTGTTTAAAACAATCATGCAGCTTGATTCACTTGAGGACTGCTATGATTTTTTCACTGATATATGTACAGTCAAGGAAGTTCTGGATATGGCCCAGAGGCTTGATGCGGCATTTTTGCTTGATGCCGGAGAAAGCTACAACGCGATTTCCGCCAAAGTCGGCATCAGTTCCGCTACAATCGGCCGTGTATCCAGATGCCTTAATTACGGAAGCGGCGGATATCGCAAAGCAATCGATAACAGCAAGGAGACTGAAAAATGAATTTCGATTTTTCCGTTCTCTCCAATGAGGAGAAAATAATTTTCGGACTGCGCTCTCTTTACGAAGCGTATGGCTATGCCCGCTTCAAAATGGGCAAATTCGAAGAATATGATATGTATGTCCGCAATAAGGATTTCCTTGTTTCTGACAACATCATCACATTTACAGATACTAATGGCCGACTCATGGCATTAAAGCCTGACGTCACTCTATCGATCATCAAAAGCAGCACCGATGAGCCTGATAAGGTTCAGAAGCTTTATTACAATGAAAATGTATATCGTGCCGCCGGTGGTGAAAGATTCAGCGAGATCATGCAGACCGGTCTTGAATGCATCGGAAATCTCGATTCCGACAACATTAACGAAGTTCTTCTTCTTGCTGCTAAAAGCATTTCTACCATCAGCGGCGACGGAATCCTCGAGATTTCTCATTTAGGGATCCTGTCCGGTATCATAGACAGTCTTGGTATTTCCAAAGACTATGCAGACGGAATAGTTCGTTGTTTCGCAGAGAAAAACGCAGACACACTGCTTAAAATATGTGAGAAATGCTCTGTTCCGACGTCAGCCTCTGAGGTTCTTGCCAAGCTCCTTGCTATCTACGGTGAGCCAAATGAGGTAATTGCCGAGCTAAAGAATCTTCTTGGTCCGTGGCCACGTGCACTGGAGGCTGTGTGTGAGCTTGAAAATGAGATCAGTGCTTTATCGGATCAGGCAGAATTTTCATCATTAAGGATCGACCTTTCTGTGTCATCCGACATGAAATACTATAACGGCCTCGTGTTTAACGGTTTCATCAAGGGCATATCAAGAAAGATACTTTCAGGCGGCCAATACGATAAGCTGATGAAGCAGATAGGCCGTTCTTCAAAGGCAATCGGTTTTGCTGTATATCTTGATGCTTTGGAGAGGCTGGATGACATTGAAGCAGCTGCAGCTGATGCCGAAGAGAAGCCGTTCCTGACAGTTGCTCTTCCTAAAGGAAGACTCGGCGAAAAGGTTTATGAGATATTTGCCCGTGCCGGCTTTGACTGCCCTGCAATTCTTGACAACACAAGGAAGCTTATCTTCGAAAATCCGGAAAAAGGTGTCAGATATTTCTGGGCAAAGCCGTCAGACGTTGCAATATATGTTGAGCGGGGCGTAGCTGATATCGGAGTTGCCGGCAAGGATATCCTGCTTGAATATACACCGGACATTTATGAACTTGCAGACCTTGGTTTCGGCAAATGCCGCATGTGCGTAGCTGCTCCGAGGGGATTCAAAGATGATACTTCAAAGACGCTTCGTGTAGCGACCAAATTCGCCACGATCGCTCAGGACTTCTACTCCTCCAAAGGACGCGACATAGACATAATCCACCTCAACGGTTCCATCGAAATCGCTCCCATCATTGGCCTTTCAGACGTAATTGTCGATCTGGTTGAGACGGGCTCTACGCTCAGAGAAAATAATCTTGAAGTAGTTGAGGAAATCGTTGGGATCAGTGCAAGGCTCATTGCAAATAAAGCAAGTTACAAATTCAATTCTGAGCTGATCCGCACCATCCAGGAAGAAATAGGAAACATCAGGTAAGGAGTTCAAAATGATTAAGATATACAAATACGGTGAAGTTCCGGCAAGTGAAATATTTGCACGTGTAGAGCCTAAGGTTGACATAGCCTCTATCGTGACGGAGATAATCGACAACGTAAGGAATAACGGCGACAAAGCTCTTATCGAATACACTGAGAAGTTTGATAAGGTAGTGCTTGATAGTCTGCTCGTGTCTAAAGAAGAAATGGACGAAGCTCTTAATACCGTTGAACCCAGACTTCTTGAAGTGCTTGAAGAAGCCGCAGCAAATATCCGCGCATTTCACGAAAAGCAAAAGCGTGAAGGCTTCAGGATAACACGCGCCGACGGCTGCGTCATGGGGCAGAAGATCACTCCTGTTGACAAAGCCGGCTTGTACGTTCCGGGCGGCACTGCAGCCTACCCTTCTACTGTTCTTATGGATTCAATTCCGGCCAAGATCGCGGGCGTTGAGCAGGTCGTAATGGTCACACCTCCGGGCAAAAACGGCAAAGTAAACCCGGCGATCCTTGCAGCAGCTAAGGTCGCAGGAATCGACCGAATCTATAAAGTCGGCGGCGCACAGGCGATCGCGGCTCTGGCATACGGCACCGAATCCATCCCTAAGGTCGACAAGATCGTTGGCCCGGGCAATGCATTCGTAGCGGAAGCTAAGAAGCAGGTGTTCGGTCAGGTTTCCATCGATATGATAGCAGGACCGAGTGAGATATTAGTCGTTGCAGACGGTGCTTCCAATCCGAAATGGGTCGCTGCAGATCTCCTCTCCCAGGCTGAACATGACAAGCTTTCAAGCGCAGTTCTTGTTACTGATTCCGAAGAACTTGCCCAGGCTGTCAGCAGCGAATTAGAGCGTCAGATCCCTCTTCTTGAGCGCGAAGAAATTGCCAGAGCTTCGATAGACACTAACGGCAAGATCATTATTGCCGATGATCTGATGACTGTTATTGATATAGCCAATGAGATAGCACCGGAACACCTGGAACTGGTCGTTGACAATCCATTTGATTATCTTGACAAAATTCGTCACGCAGGCTCTATATTCATGGGGAGATATTGTCCGGAAGCACTCGGAGATTACCTTGCCGGTCCTAATCATACGCTTCCGACCATGGGAACGGCAAAATTCTCGAATCCTCTGTCCGTCGATGATTTTGTCAAGAAATCTCAATACACATTCTTTACTCAGGATGCAATAAGGGAAGTTGCCGTTGATATCGCATATTTCGCAACGACTGAAGGACTTACCGCGCATGCCAAGAGCGCTCTTACAAGACTTGAAGATTAATTAAGAGGCATACAATGAGCAGATTCTTTATCGACAAATTCAAAACACTCATTCCTTATACACCCGGCGAGCAGCCGAAGGATATGAAGTACATAAAGCTAAATACCAACGAGAACCCATATCCGGCCCCGGCTGATGTTGTTAAGGCAGCAACCGAGAGTGCTGAACGGCTCTTCCTCTACTCTGACCCGACATGCTCGCTGCTTAGGGCTAAAATGGCCGAAGTATACGGCGTTTCTCCTGATGAGATCAGTATTCACAATGGTTCAGACGAAGCTCTGTATTTTGCATTTATGGCCTTCTGTGATCAGAAAACGCCTGCGGTTTTCGCAGACATCACATATGGTTTCTATCAGGTATTTGCTGATTTTATAGGGGTTCCGTATGAACAGATCCCTTTAAAAGATGATTTTTCTTTGGACCCGACTGACTATATGGGCATCAACAAGACGATCTTTATCGCCAATCCCAACGCCCCTACAGGTCTCAGCCTCGATGTTGAAACTATTGAAGAAATCGTAAAGAGCAATCCGGACAATGTTGTTGTAATTGACGAGGCATATGTGGATTTCGGCGGCACGTCCTGCGTTCCGCTCATTAAGAAATACGATAACCTTCTTGTGCTTTCCACATTCAGCAAATCGCGTTCAATGGCCGGCGCAAGACTCGGATTCGCGTTCGGTTGTCCGGAGCTCATAAAAGATCTGACAACGCTCCGTTATTCAACAAATCCATACAACGTCAACAGCATGACACTTGCTGCAGGTCTTGCATCTATGAATAATGAGGCATATACGAAGGAATGCTGCAGAAAAGTTATTGCCACTCGTGAATGGACAACGAAAAAGCTTCGCGAATTAGGCTTTGAAGTGCTTGACTCCAAGGCAAATTTCGTATTTGCCAAGCATCCTGATATCGACGGTGAAAAGTTATACCTGACGCTTAAGGAACGAGGTATTCTTGTAAGACATTTCTCGGCCAAAAGAATATGTCAGTACAATCGTATATCGATCGGAACTGATGAACAAATGCGTACCCTTATATCTGTTTTATCTGATATAATCAGTAAACAATGAAAGGAGAGACGGAAATGAGAGAATCGACAATTACCAGAAAAACAAACGAGACTGACATATCTGTGCACCTGAATCTGGACGGGACCGGCACATCAAGTGTTGACTCAGGCTGCGGTTTCCTTGATCACATGCTTACTCTCCTCGCAAAGCACGCCAGGTTCGACCTTAACATCACCTGCAAGGGCGACACATATGTTGACGATCACCATACAGTTGAAGATATAGGAATTGCCCTTGGTGAGGCTTTTTCCGAAGCAATCGGGAACAAAAAAGGCATCGTAAGATACGGCGATGCGATCACACCGATGGACGAATCGCTAGTAATGAGTGCTGTTGATATCTCCGGGCGTTCATTCCTCAACTTTAACCTCGATATACCTACTGAGAAAGTCGGAACATTTGATACGGAGCTTGTTCAGGAGTTCTGGCTCGGTTTTACCAGAAAGGCAGAAATTACGCTGCATGTCATACAGTTTGCCGGCTCGAATTCTCACCATATAATCGAATGCGCTTATAAATCGATTGCGCAAAGCCTTAGAAAAGCAGTTGCAATAGACAGCGCATTTGCAGAAGAGATTCCATCGACAAAGGGTGTTCTTTGATCATGACGATACTGCTTTCTTCGATTTGCCATTTCCTTACTGACGCGATTTGCGCAGCAACGATTTACGGCCAGCTGATCGACAAAGAGAATATATTATTTCTTGTTATGCTTTACAATACACTTGCTTTTGTGACGCAGTGTCTTGTGGGGCTTTTGGCTGATAAGCTTATGATGCATTTTCAGGGAGTTGCGCTTTCTGCGATCATGCTCGCCGCCGGGTTCTTTATCCCGGGGCCGGCTATCCTCAAGATAATACTTATCGGACTTGGCAACAGCCTTTTCCACGTAGCAGGCGGAACGCTCGTTATCGAGAGAAGCAAAGGAAAAGCATCCTACCTTGGAATGTTCGTGGCACCGGGCGCGTTCGGAGTAATACTCGGAACATTGTTCCCTTCTATCGGCATTTATGTAACCATATCCATGATGGTACTCAGCGCAGCTATACTTTTCATGCAAAACGCCCCATCAGAAGCAGACGGACCTACAGCATATGCGATCATTAGACCAAAATGCAGTATCTTCGCGGTAGTTCTTTCAATAGTATTGCTGACATGCGCTGTAATCGTCAGAGCCATTGGCGGCTCAGCTGTGTCATTCCCCTGGAAGCAAGGCACATTGCTTACGCTGATCACTGTAGGATGCGTATTCGCCGGAAAATTCCTGGGCGGGTTCATTATGGATAAGATCGGTCCGCTCGCAAGTGGAATAATCAGCCTTCTCCCGGCCGCAGTGCTTATAGCTTTTT
This sequence comes from Lachnospiraceae bacterium, assembly GCA_045627365.1. Lineage (GTDB taxonomy): Bacteria > Bacillota > Clostridia > Lachnospirales > Lachnospiraceae > RGIG5612. The sequence continues at coordinate 19,208 of JAZQNN010000008.1, read as the reverse complement.
GCTCTGATTATATGGTACCGTCACTTATCGGTCAGTTTTTGCTTAACCTTACGATGCCGGTAACTTTATGGCTTCTTGTAAGAGCAATGCCGACAAGACCCTCTTTTGCTTTCGGGCTTGCCGCTACTGCCCTGTTTCCGGGGACGTATATCGGTCAATCGATGCTACTTACAGGTCCGAACCTTTGGATCTGCGTTATGATCAGTTTTATGTTTGGTTTATTTGCTATTATTTACGGCGCCAGGATACTACTTCCGGCCCGCAACAAGAAAAAGGAGACAGAATTATGAAAAAAATAGCACCTTTTATCGCTTTTGCTTTTGCAATGTTAATAACAATCATGCCTGTTTATGCTGATGTGGTTTCATTTCCGGCACGCGGCGGGCTGTCACTTATTCTTTGGATAATCATAGCTTTGTTAGTACTGATCTTTGTAGTTCCGGGAATTATTCTGATCATCGTATTTACCGGCAAGAAAAAACGCGCAAACGGGAACAAATAATGGTTCTTGCCTGTGTTTTTACAGTAATAATCGAGCTTGCCATATTTTTGATTTTCGGCTATCGCAAGTGGAACGAAATAGTACTGGTAATTCTTGCTAATGTGGCAACAAATGTTACGCTGAATGCGATCGTAGCCTTAACACGTCCAAAGATGTTCGTGATCTACATCCTTGAGGCAGCGGTGGTTGCGGTCGAATACTTGATCTATGCCCGCGCATTTAATGGCTCGCTTAAGCTCTTCCTTGTGGTTCTAGGAGCAAATGTTGCTTCATACTGCACAGGGCTATTGATACAGGACATATTGATATTTTAATTGGAGATTTTTTATGATTATTTTTCCGGCGATCGACCTTGTAGGCGGCAAAGCCGTGCGGCTCTTCAAGGGTGATTACAACCAAATGACAGTTTATTCGGATCGTCCTGCCGAGATTGCAATGGATTTTGCCGCTAAAGGAGCCAAAGCCATACATATCGTGGACCTGGAAGGTGCAAGGGACGGCGATACGCCGAATATTGATACAGTCTTGGATATTAAAAGGCAAAGCGGCTTATTCTGTGAAATAGGCGGCGGCATTCGCAGCATGGATATCGTTGAAAGATATCTTGATGCCGGAATTGACCGCGTGATCTTAGGAACCGCTGCAGTTAATGACCCTGCATTTCTTTCCGAAGCGATCGGTAAATACGCTGAAAGGATCGCAGTCGGCGTCGATATCAAGGATGGCTTTGTCGCCATCAAAGGCTGGCTTGAGAAATCCGAGTTAGACGCGTTTGATTTTTGCCGCAGAATGGAAGAAATCGGAGTAAAGACAATAATCTGTACCGATATTTCCAAAGACGGTGCAATGATAGGGACCAACAGAGAGCTTTACAAAGAGCTGTCGGCCAGGTTCAATATAAATATAACCGCATCCGGTGGTGTCTCCTCTATCGCCGATGTCAAGGCACTGCGTGAAATGGACCTTTATGCCGCTATCATCGGCAAAGCTTACTACACCGGCGCAATAGATCTTAATGAAGCAATTAAAATAGCTGAATAAGTTTAACCGAGATATTATTAGAAAGGATGTTCCGTGAAGGAACAAAGAAAATGATTAACATAGACGAACTTAAATTTGATGAAAAAGGGCTGATCCCCGCAATAGTTGTTGACGCTAAAACTCAAAAGGTCCTTACTCTTGCCTACATGAACAGGGAAAGCCTTAATATCTCAATGGAGAAAGGCCTCACGTGTTTCTGGAGCCGTTCAAGAAATGAGCTCTGGCTCAAGGGCGAAACCAGCGGTAACTATCAGCACATCGTATCTATTACCGCCGACTGCGACAAAGACGCTCTTGTTGTCAAGGTAGAGCCTGACGGACCTGCATGCCATCTCGGAACGACATCCTGTTTTGAAAATACTCTTTGGGAAAGCGACACTCTTCATGAATTCACATATCAGGGGCTTCTTGAACTGATCGAAGGAAGAAAGACCGATCCGAAGGAAGGCTCTTATACAACATACCTTTTTGAAAAAGGTCTTGATAAGATCCTCAAGAAAATAGGCGAAGAATCCACCGAGGTAATTATCGCTGCCAAAGCCGAAGATAAGAAGGAAACCATTTATGAGATCGCCGATCTGGCTTATCACACAATGGTATTAATGATCGAGGCAGGTATATCACTTGAAGATATTCACAACGAACTCGCAGGCCGTCACGTTATCGACAAGAAAGTTAAACAGGAGAAGATGACGTCTTGAAAGCGCAGGATTATTTGAAAGATCCAAAAGAATACAGATTTGATTTTCACACGCATACCCTATTCAGCGACGGAGATTTCACCCCGGAGGAAATGGTCCTTCGCGCCATAGAGCTCGGCCTTGATGCGATCGGCATCTCGGATCACTCTTTCACAGAATTTGATCAGAGATATTGCATAAAAGAAGGAAGCCTGAATGACTATGTGAGCGCCGTAAACGCCCTAAAAAAGGCATATGCGGGTATAATCGACATATTCTGTGCTCATGAGATGGACTACTATTCTGAAGAGCCTGAGGCTGACCTTGATTACAGGATCGGATCAGTTCACTACCTCGCAATAGAGAAAAACGGTGAGACAATATATGTCGGGGTCGACGAGTCTGCGGAAGAATTCAAAAGGATCATCAGTGAATATTTTGACGGCGACGTGTATGCATTTGCCGGTGAGTATTTCAAGACTGTTTCTGATGTTATCAGGAAAACAAGTGCTGATCTGATCGGACATTTCGACTTGTTTGCCAAATTCAATCAGGGCAACCGTTTCTTCGATCCGAAGGATCCCCGCTACATAAATGCCTGGAAAGCAGCCGTTGATAAACTGATACCATTTAATAAACCTTTTGAGATTAACACAAGTCAAGTCGCCCGAGGAAAATCCCGCGAGCCCTACCCTGCCTCCGACATCCGCGAATACATCAGATCCCGCGGAGGGCGATTTGTCCTGTCAAGTGATGCGCATGAGACAGGCATTATAACTGCACGATTCCAAGACTTCAAAGAAGAGATATAAATAGCACAAAAAAAGACCGCTTTCTGCGGTCTTTACTTTTACAGATTTACTATCAGTTTAACCTTGCTGATCAGATGTTCTTTGATCATCTCTTTGGGCTGTTCAAGAACTATTGCAAGTTCTCCGGAAAGCTTATCCTCAGCAAGATTGAAATACTTCTCATCACTGGCCGTGACCTTCTTGCCTTCGGCGATCCTTTGCGTCTTTCGCTTGTATATCGTCTTCAGAATACTCACAAACGACCTCAGATCACAGGATTTGATCGTATCTTTATATGTATTCTCTCGTTGCTTCTCGTCAGTTACTGTAAGATAATCAATTTCCTCAAGGCTGTTGATCAGTTGCTCTGCCTCATTGCGACTGATGATCGGTCTCATAACGATGCGGTCATTGTCGCAAGGAGTAAATATACGGCTTCCCGCCTGATAATAAGGTGATAAAGTATAGTAGTCTTTCCCGTCATTGACACCGGATAAAGCAGGCTTGCCAATTTCGATCACCCTGCAAACACCGGTAGTACCATATACTATCAAATCACCGATATTAAACACAACTGACTCCTTCCTTAAGTATTCGCGGATCAATTATCGGCCTTGACATTTCAAAGCCAACTTTGAGTTTATTTTAACATTTTGTGTCTAAAAAGTGAAGTTAATTTTTGCCGAAAAAAGCCCTAAAAATGTCTATTTTATAGGCTTTTTGTCAATTGACAGATCAAATAAAGCTATATAAAAGGCCGGTCCCAAAAGGACCGGCCGGATATGTTAAAATGACGTTATTCTCAGAACTCGAATTTTCCTGCGAAGAATGAATCAAGTTCAGCGATCGGAATTCGTACCTGCTCCATTGAATCACGCTCACGGATAGTAACGCAGCCATCTGCTTCAGTCTTATCATCACCAACAGTCTGGAAGTCAACTGTAATGCAGTACGGTGTGCCGACCTCATCCTGACGGCGATATCTCTTTCCGATAGATCCACGGTCATCAAAATCGCAGACATATTTCTTGGAAAGCTGTGCATAAATCTCTTCACCTTTCTCGGTAAGCTTCTTGGAAAGAGGAAGAACAGCGATCTTAACAGGAGCAAGGGCCGGATGAAGCTTCAAAACGACTCTGACATCAGGTTTGTCCTCACTGCCGAGATTCTCCTCTTCGTATGCCGAGCAAAGGAATGCAAGAGTTACACGGTCTGCGCCAAGTGACGGCTCAACAACGTAAGGAATGTACTTGATGCCCTTCTCATCATCGAAGTAATCCATTGCCTCTCCGGAGAATGTCTGATGCTGAGTAAGGTCGTAATTCGTTCTGTCGGCAACGCCCCAAAGCTCGCCCCAGCCAAACGGGAATGTGAACTCAAAGTCTGTCGTAGCCTTGGAATAGAATGAAAGCTCTTCCTTATCATGAGCACGAAGACGAAGTTCAGACTCTTTGATACCGAGATCAAGAAGCCACTTCTTGCAGTAATTTACCCAATATTCGAACCACTCAAGATCTGTATCAGGCTCGCAGAAGAATTCCAGTTCCATCTGTTCAAATTCACGTGTACGGAATGTGAAGTTGCCCGGTGTGATCTCGTTTCTGAATGATTTACCTATCTGACAGATACCGAACGGGATCTTTTTTCTTGAAGTTCTCTGAACATTCTTAAAGTTAACGAAGATACCCTGTGCTGTCTCAGGACGAAGATATACGATACTTGTTGCGTCTTCTGTTACGCCCTGGAAGGTCTTGAACATAAGATTGAAATGTCTGATAGGCGTAAAATCAGACTTTCCGCATGATGGGCACGGAACCTGATTATCCTTGATGAACTGCTCCATTTTCTCATCTGACCAGCCGTCAACTGAGCCGTCAAGAGTGATGCCGTTTGCAGCAGCAAAATCTTCGATCACCTTGTCGGCACGAAAGCGCTCGTGGCACTCACGGCAGTCCATAAGAGGATCCGAGAAACTTCCGATATGTCCGGATGCTTCCCATGTCTTCGGATTCATAAGGATCGCGCAGTCAAGGCCTACATTGTACGGGCTTTCCTGAACGAACTTCTGCCACCATGCTTTTTTAACGTTATTCTTGAGTTCTACACCCAGTGGGCCGTAGTCCCATGTATTGGAAAGACCTCCGTAAATCTCTGAACCGGGATAAATAAAACCCCTGTTCTTACACAGGCCTACAATCTTGTCCATTGTTTTTTCAGTCATGACATTTACTTCCTTTTTAGAAATTTTATAAAACAGTAGTTTATACTATTCACTCAAATGATTCAAGCAGAATCAGCGAATTAAATTGCTTATCCGTCAACATTTTTACAAGTCTTTTGCAGACAGAGGCAAATTCGACGAGCGCTTCCTCTTTCAGCGAAAAACTAAGCACTTTTTCAACCGGTGAAGAAATAACATATTCGTATGCATATGACGCTGCCGCGCTCATAGATGCCCCAAATCCGAACCTTCCTTCTCCGAGGCGCAATTTATCAATTGAGGGGCAAATGCCGTTTATTTCAAGCGTTCTGAGCTCGTAAACGGCTCTTATGAGACGATTGTCTGCAATCTCACGTGAAAGTGCCCTAAGAGACAAATACAAAAGGTTCAAAGATTCCCTGGCTTCCATATTTTCTCTTGAAAAATACCTGGCAAGTTCCAGAAAATACGATCCGTAGCACGACAGTTCAAAGTCCGCGGATAACTCGGTAAAATAATTTGTTATCTGTGCAGAACTTAGCGAATATGACTCACGTCCCTGAATAAGTTTGAACGTTCCGAATGCAAAGACCCGGCTGACAGCCACAAGTGATGACGATGGTCTTCTTGCTCCGCGCGCAAACGCGCTGATCCTTCCCATCTCACCGGTCAGAAGTTCCACTCTCCTGTCATATTCACCGATCGGTCCACTTGCAAGTACTATGCCGGTGGCTGTAACTTCGTTCATATATTCTTCTTATCGTATCCGAAATTCTTAAGCTGCGTGTCAGAATCGCGCCATTCCTTGCGCACCTTTACCCATAATTTGAGGTTTACTGACATTTCGATCTGGTGCTCGATATCATAGCGGGACTGCTGTCCGATCTTCTTAAGCATCGCGCCGCCTTTGCCGATAATTATGCCCTTGTGTGATTCTTTTTCGCAAATGATCGTTGCCTCAATATCAACAATGTCGCGTCCGTCAGCGGCTTTGCGTTCATGATATGTATCGATCACAACAGCAATACCGTGAGGCACTTCATTATCAAGGCAGTAAAGAGCTTTCTCTCTGATCACCTCGGCAACTATCTGCTTCATCGGCTGATCTGTGAGCGTATCTTCGTCGTAATACATCGGTCCGTAAGGAAGATACTTATAAATACACTCCATAAGCTCGTCAACATTTGTGCCGGCACGTGCGGAGATCGGAATGATCTCGTCAAAATCATATGCTTTACGATATGTATCGATGAATCCGAAAACATCATCATGCTCGACCGAATCGATCTTGTTCATAACAAGCAATACCGGAATATCCACCTTCTTCAGTTCTTCCATGATATATTGCTCGCCTTTTCCGATAAAATTGCTCGGCTCAACAAGCCACATTACAACATCGGCGTCAGCGATCGAACTGAGCGCGGATGTCAGCATATATTCGCCAAGCTTATTTTTGGCCTTATTGATGCCCGGAGTATCGTAAAAAACGATCTGACCGCGCTCATCTGTGTAAACCGTCAGGATCTTATTTCTGGTCGTCTGCGGTTTATTGGATGTGATCGATATCTTCTGTCCGATGATGCGGTTCATCAGAGTCGATTTGCCGACATTAGGCCTTCCGATAATTGCTACATATCCTGATTTGATATTCTCATTATCCATATTACTCAAAAAGGTTCCTTACCGTCTTAAATAATGCTTTGTCTTCTTCAATTTTGCTTTCACATCCGACGCATGCGATATTACCCGCCTTCATGGAGCGTCTTACGCCGGAAGCGAGTGCCTTGATATCTTCAACTGTGCAGTCGATGATCTGCTCACGCGATTTTTGGATATCGCAGACATCCAGCCCGGAAAAGTAAGCTCCCATGTCTCTTGCGCCCTTGCCCTGCGGTGAAAGAGGCTGATCCACCGTGCTCATCGTGCCGATCACATACTTGGTCATTTCTCTTTCATCGGCATCAAATTCATCCAGATAATCAGCGATTCCTTCAAATACATCATTGCTTCTTGCGATATTCGGGTCTCTGTAGGTTACGTAGAAGCTGTCTCCGTTTACTGAACTGTTGCACATGCATCCGTAAGCACCGCCCTGAACACGGATATTGAACCACATATATCCATATCTCATGATCGTATGGAAAACATTAACGGCGCCTGAATAGTCATTACCGTCATCGATATATTGTCCGGCTCTTGCAATATAATTTACAGCTCCCGAGGTCTTGAACGCCTCGTTCTTCTGCACTAATTTAAGGCCTTTTCCATAGAAATCGAACCTTCGATCGATTGCCGGAATGCCTGAAGGCAGTGCATTATTAGCCACTGAAAATTCATCGAGCTTCTTCTTGAAAGCTGAAAGCCTCTTGGCAACTGCATCACAGCCTTTCTTGTCTGCCGTGCAGCTTACGATAAGATTGTCGCCTGCGATTATCCTGTTCATAAGAGCATTGGTATTTGCGATAAGCTTGTCTTTTTCAGCATCGAAATTATGCTCCAGATTCTCAACGAATTTATAAAACTCGATCCCGTTGATCTCTTCTTTAAGCGCAGAAACCTCTGAATAGTATGAATTAGCTCTTCCTGCAGCTGCCGCGTGACCTGCAGACATCAGATTGACCTGCATCTTGCTCTTAAGCTCAGCTATGATCTCATACAGTCTCTTGGCGTCGTCGTATTTGCCTGTAAAAAGTACTTCCTCAATAAGGTCAAATGACTTGTCAATGTTCTCATAAAGCGTGCGGATGCCGAGCGTTGATCTGATGCTCATCTCATTTCTCTTGATCCTGTATGAAAATACATTACTGTCGAAATAAAGTCCGCCGGTCGCGATATTGATCTCGTTATTGAGGTCTGAATATGAATAATTAGCTGTATCCACGAAGCTTACGATTGACTTAAGAAGGCCTAAGTAAGGCAGCTCTTCCTTCGAAACGTCGTTGCTGTCGAAGAAAAGGTCAACGTAAGCTATTCCATTCGTTACATAATCATGACAAATAAACGGAACTCCATCGACAGACTCTTCAATATTGCTGTATTCTTCGGCCTCGCGCTTGATATCTTCGCGTGAAAGAAGCGGGATCGACAGCAACGCTTCCTCTGTATCTTCTTCCTCCTGATATGCTGCAAGTGCCTTGGTCTCTTCTACAAGAGTCTCGATTTCTTCAGGTGTTAAGCCTGCCTTATATTTGGCAAGTTTTTCAGCGGTATTGGCTTCTGTCTGTGCCGCAAGTCCTTTCTTAGGCGAAAGGATCACAAGCGAAGAATGAGCGTCATTAAGGAGGTAATCCGCTATCAGCTTCTCAAAATAATCAGTCTCGATTTTCTCTTCAAGAGACCTGAAGGTCGCCTCGGATTCGATATGCATAAGCGGCTCTGTATCACTGTAAAGCCAGCTGTCAAAACTGCTCAGACAATAAATAAGTCCCTTAGGGTATCCGCCAAAATCAGCTTCTCTGTACTTGAATTTGAGTGAATTCAAACATGCAAGAAGCGATTTCTTATCGAGTTCTCCATCAGCAGCCTTCTGAAGCTCTTCCCTGATGATCGAAAGGAACTGATCTTTCTTGTCCTTATCTGAATTCTTGACACCGATCTGGAAATACGGCTGAAGTACGCTTGTATCATATCCTGACATAACGTCTTTGCCGATACCTTCATCAAGAAGGCGTTGGCGAAGAGGCGCGCCCTGCGTATCCAGAAGCGCGTATTCTATCATCTGGAATGCGTAGTAGCGTTCCGGATCAAGGTTATCTCCGCAGACTATATTGTAGGAAAGATACGTATTTTCTGTTTCTTCCTCTTCTTCGGTTATCGGGTAAAACTTTTCGGTTTCTTTGGTCTTCCCGAATGCTTTCTGCATCGGGATAGCAGAATCGATCGCCAGATAATCGTATTTGCTTAAGTATTCCTCATCAAGCCATGTAAGACGCTCATCGATATCCATATCGCCGTACAGGTAAATAAAGCTGTTGGACGGATGATAATAACGCTTGTGGAAGTCTATGAACTGCTCGTATGTAAGGTCCGGGATATATTCAGGATCTCCGCCCGATTCAACTCCGTAAGGCGTATCAGGGAACAGGGAATTCACGACTTCTCTGTCCAGAACACCGTCAGGCGAGGAAAATGCGCCCTTCATTTCGCTGTAAACAACGCCGTTGTAGGTTATTGGCTCTTCCGGATCTTCAATCCTTAAGCTCCAGCCTTCCTGCTTGAATATCTCGGGATGAACATAGATATTTGGTTTAAGAACGGCATCCATGTACACGCCCATAAGGTTGGCAAAATCTTTATCGTTACGGCTTGCTACCGGATAAACCGTCTTGTCCGGATAAGTCATCGCATTAAGGAAAGTATTCAATGATCCCTTAGCAAGTTCGATAAAAGGATCCTTAACAGGATATTTTTCAGAGCCGCACAGAACCGAATGCTCCATGATATGAGGAACACCGGTGCTGTCTGTAGGAGGAGTTCTGAAGCCGATGGAAAATACTTTATTGTCATCGTCATTTGACAGAATAAAAATCCTCGCGCCCGTTTTCTTATGTTTTAAAAGATATGCGTAAGATGCCAGATCTTCGACTGGTCTTTCAAATATTACTTCGTAATTAACGTTCATATCTAAACCTCTCTAGTAGTAAAATACTTCGTTTGTGACAGGATCTCTGTAATAAAGTTCAAGATTCATTGAATCAAGCCAGCTTCCGTTAGCCTGATAATGAGGATTCCTGTCAAGATCATCCAGTGCCTGTCTTACACCCGCCCATGCTCTGGAATTGACATACTCAATAGGAAGAGACCAGCTTCCCGTAGCATACTGCCCCGGAGCGTTCAGCACGTCATGCATATTTGAATATCCCCAGTCAAGCATTCTGTTGAGCATAACGCAAGCGCACAAATATATCGACCTGTCTGAAGAACGGCTTTCTATCGCCTCTTCGTAGTAGACAACTCTGGCCATATGATAGATCTCATCTTCTGTCAGGCCGTAAATATTATCCGAAGAGATCGGAAGTGAACCTGTTGCCTCAGTTGCTTTCGTTGTGGTGGTCGGCGGATCCGTCGGTTCTTCATGCCAGGTAGGCTCTTCCCAATCGGTTGTATCGTCTTCCCAGTCAGAAGGCTCTTCCCAATCGGTATATTCTTCCTCGTCAGTATCCGCCTCATCAGTATCTTCCTCTGATGTATCTTCCTCTGATGTATCGTCTGATCCATCAGAAGTTTCCGCTGTTTCATCGTCTTCAGCCGTCCTTATTCGGTAAGTTCCGTCAGGATCAAGAATGACAAGCTCCGGATATTTTTTGATAAACCATTCAGGGACGCTTGTCCTTTCATGACCGCTTGAGCTTTCTGTGATAAACCAGGCCGGCACACGAGACTCACTTTCCGGCTCAGTTTCAGATTCGCTTTCTGTTATAGATTCGGAAGAATCAAGCGTGGAGAAATCATTTCCGTTTGTGAAAACGAGAAGACAAAGCACCAGCATAATGCACGCAAAAGAAACAGCGGCAATTATCTGCGCTACTGCGGACATTTTATTCAGTTTTGAATCTTTATCCCTGTTTTTCAATGCTCTCGTCTAAATTATTCTGCAAACAATCCATCGGTAAATTCGGCAGGATCAAACTTCTTAAGATCATCGATTCCTTCACCTACGCCGATGTATTTGACCGGTATCCCAAGCTGCGAGGTGATCGCAACAGCGATACCGCCTTTGGCCGTTCCGTCAGTCTTGGTAAGTACGATACCGTCTACATGCATGACCTCTTTGAATTCCTTGGCCTGCTGGAGCGCGTTAAGTCCGGTTGTTGAGTCAAGAACTATGAGATTCTCCCTCCTGTAGCCGGCCAGTTCTGCGGAAAGGATCTTGTCTAACTTACCGAGCTCGTTCATAAGATTCTTCTTGTTATGAAGTCGACCCGCTGTGTCGATCAACAATATGTCCGTTCCTTTAGCTTTGCACGAACGTGCTGCGTCAAATACCACTGAACCCGGATCTGCGCCCTCGTTTCCTGTTACCATATAGCAGCCGGTGCGTTCTGACCATACTCTTAACTGGTCTATAGCCGCCGCACGAAAGGTATCAGCACCCGCCATCATTACGCTCTTGCCCTCGTTCATATAGCGCTTGGCCATTTTTCCGACACAAGTTGTCTTGCCGACGCCGTTAACGCCGATCATCATTACAACGCATTTGCCTTTTTCAAAATCGAATGCGCCCTCGGGAAGTGCCATGATCTCATTAATATCTGACATAATGATCTCACGTGCCTGCTGCTGAGTCTTAGCTCTGTCAGCCTTGACTTCTTTGCGCAGATGATCAACAAGTTCTTCTGCCGTTAAAGCGCCTATATCGCCCAAAATAAGCTGTTCTTCAAGCTCATCGTAAAAGTCTTCATCTATCTCTGAAAAGCCGTTAAATAAGCGGGCAAAGAAGCCCTTTTTCTTCTCACTCATTCGGTGCCTCCAATGAAATATTTCCTAATTTGCCGTTTCTGAAATTCTCAAGAAGCTGGTTGGCAGCCCTTTCTGTATCAGGGACTCCTCCGCTCTTAAGGCATCCGCGTTTAAGCGCGATAGCTTCGAGCATCCTGTATAGATCGGGATCTTCGTCCAGTTCAAAAACTTTGCTCAAAAGTCCCGGATATCTTTCGTATAAAACCTTGATAAGCTCAAGCGCGAGTTCTTCAATATTGATGATCTCGTCCTTGATCGAACCGATAAGCGCCAGCTTCAGACCCACACTCTGGTCCTCAAACTTCGGCCAGAGAATACCCGGCGTATCAAGAAGTTCCAGCGTATTGCTCAGGCGTATCCACTGCTTGCCCTTTGTAACTCCCGGCTTATTTCCGGTTTTGGCAGAAGCCTTGCCGGCGTAAGAATTGATAAAGGTGGATTTGCCGACATTGGGGATGCCGACGACCATTGCCCTGACCGGACGATTTCTGATGCCTCTCTTCTTATCGCGCTCGATCTTGGCCGCGCAGGCTTGCTGAACGATAGCGTTTATCTGCTTCATGTCAGCGGTTTTCCTGGAGTTTACCGTGCAAACGCTTAAGCCCTTAGATGTGAAATAATCAGCCCAGCGCTGTGTAATGGCAGGATCTGACATATCCGATTTATTAAGAAGGATGAGACGCGATTTATTACCGACAAGCTCATCTATATCCGGATTACGGCTGGCCAAAGGGACACGGCTGTCAAGCAGTTCGATCACCAGATCTATCAGCTTGATGTCCTCCTGCATTTCTCTTTTCGCTTTGGTCATATGACCCGGATACCACTGAAAATTCATTAACGCATTCCTTTTGATAAATATTTAAATCAAGTAATTATAGCCTAACTGCCGTATTTATGTCAAATTCTCCGTATAGATAGAAAAAGGGGCAGTCAAATGACTGCCCCATAATGGTTAAAAATTCGAATTATCTTACGACTTCCTTAACCTTAGCACGCTTGCCTACTCTGTCTCTTAAGTAGTTCAGCTTAGCACGGCGAACCTTACCTCTACGAACTACATCGATAGAAACAACTGATGGTGAGTGCAGTGGCCAGGTCTTCTCAACACCAACACCGTTAGAAGTCTTTCTAACCGTGAAAGTCTCGCGTGAGCTTCCGCCCTGTCTCTTGGTGACAACGCCCTCGAAAACCTGAATTCTCTCTCTGTTACCTTCCTTGATCTTGGCTGATACTTTAACAGTATCACCTACATTGAAGTCGTCAACGCTTTCCTTAAGCTGACCTGCCTCGATCTTCTTGATGATATCATCCATTGTCGTGACCTCCTTTAGCAAATATTTCGATGTTCTTAATACTTCTTCCGGCGGTCAAACCACCTCGTAACAGCGGACCATCTGTTTCACAACGCAAGATATGTTAGCACAACCTTATTTGCTATGCAAGAAGTTTTTTATATTAATCCTGAAGAAATTCAGCAAAAACCCTGTTGCTCAGATCCACGCCCTTATCAGTAAGTCTTACGTAGGTTTTATCAAGTTCCTCGATCTTAAGCAATCCTTCTTTTATGAATTTTCTCGTAACATCGCCGTAGACGAGATCATAATCAATTCCAAACTCATCAATAAAGGCTTCTTTGGAAACTCCGGAGCTCATTCTGAGTCCTAAGAACATGAATTCCGCCTGGGCATCCTTGACCGACAATTCCTCGACCTCACGCCTTATATCTCCGCCCGAGATATATTCAAGCATGTCAGAAGTATTCTTCCAGCGGGTATTTCCGATTTTTGAAGAAGAACCAAGTCCAAGTCCAAGGTAATCTGCCCTGCGCCAGTAACCCTCGTTATGCCTGCAGCTGTAGCCCTCCAGCGCATAGTTGGATATTTCGTACCTTTTGTAACCGGCTGCTTCAAGGATCTCCTTCGTTGCATGATAGATCTCGCGCTCCTCATCCTCAGACGGAAGAGGAAGCGGTTTATCCGAATTCATAGCCTCGTAAAAGGGAGTACCCTCCTCGATTATGAGTGAGTAAGCGCTGATATGTTCAGGCCTTAACGCACATATGGCGATCAGACCTTTCTTCCATGAGCCAATCGTCTGATGAGGGATCGCCTGCATCAGATCGACGTTCACGTTTTCAAATCCCATATCACGAACGAGATTAAATGTGCTCAGGAAATCCGAAACCGTATGGATCCTTCCAAGTGCCTGAAGCTCCTTATCCGATACAGACTGGCATCCGATGCTGATCCTGTTAACACCTGCCTTTTTGAAGACCTTAAGCTTGTTCTTATCAAGTGTTTTCGGATTGCACTCAACGGAAAACTCTATTGCAGGCGGGATTTCTATGCGCTTGAAAAGGCCTTTTTCTTTGCCTTTAAGGCCGCGTGAGCGGTCTTTAAGCCCATCCTTTATTGCAAATGTTTCAGACAGTGCCTCAGCTATTCGGCTGAACTGCTCAGGCGTAAGGATAGACGGAGTTCCGCCGCCAAAATAAATTGACGTGATACTGCGGCTGCCATATTGCTCCTTGGAGTTTTTAATTTCCTTGATGAGTGAGTTTACATAAATCTCGATCTGCTCATCAGTTCCGGGTGCAGACAGGAAATCGCAATAATTGCATTTGCGGACACAGAACGGTATATGGATGTATAGTTCAAGGTTGTTGTTCATATCAATCTTCATCCAGTTTCAGTACACTCATGAAGGCCTTTTGCGGTATTTCTACATTACCGATCTGGCGCATACGTTTCTTGCCTTCCTTCTGTTTCTCAAGAAGTTTCTTCTTACGTGTGATATCTCCGCCGTAGCACTTTGCCAAAACATCCTTGCGTACAGCTTTAACAGTCTCCCTGGCAATGATTTTTGAACCGATGGCTGCCTGGATCGGAATCTCGAAAAGGTGCCTCGGAATCTCCTCTTTAAGTCTCTCGCACATTCTTCTGCCGCGCTCGTAAGCCGTGTCTGCATGCACGATAAATGAAAGTGCGTCAACTTCTTCATGATTTACAAGAATATCCAGCTTCACGAGCTCCGCTTTTTCGTAGCCCTTCAGTTCATAGTCAAGAGAAGCGTAGCCGCGTGACTTGGATTTGAGTGCGTCAAAGAAGTCATAAATGATCTCATTGAGCGGCAGATCATACCTTAAGATCGCACGTGTTGACTCGATATACTCTATCTCTTTGTATACGCCTCGCCTGCTCTGGCAAAGCTCCATAATAGGCCCGATGTATTCTGTGGTAACCATGATCTCCGCAGCTACGACCGGCTCTTCCATATATTCGATCTCACTCGGATCCGGAAGATTTGTCGGGTTTGTAAGATCTATCATAGTTCCATCCGTCTTGTATACCTTGTAAATAACCGAAGGTGCGGTCGTAACAAGGTCAAGACCATATTCTCTTTCGAGTCTTTCTTCGATTATTTCAAGATGAAGGAGTCCTAAGAAGCCACATCTGAAACCAAAACCAAGGGCAATGGAAGTCTCCGGCTCGTAGTTAAGAGACGCGTCATTTAACTGAAGCTTCTCCAAAGCGTCACGAAGGTCCTGATAATGCGCGCCATCTGCAGGATACATTCCGCAATATACCATCGAATTGACTTTCTTGTAGCCTGGGAGCGGCTCGGAAGCCGGATTGAGATTGTCGGTTACCGTATCTCCGACCATCGTATCCCGGACATTCTTTATCGAGGCGGTAAAATATCCAACCATGCCGGCCTTAAGTTCATCACAAGGGATAAAAGTTCCGGCGCCGAAATATCCGACCTCAACAACATTGCATACCGCCTTTGTTGCCATCATTCTGACCTGGCTTCCGACTTTTATCGTGCCTTCCTTGACACGCATAAATACGATCACGCCCTTGTAAGGGTCATATATTGAGTCGAAGATCAAAGCTTTAAGCGGAGCAGCCGGGTCACCCTTCGGGGCCGGGATCTTTTCAACTATCTGCTCTAATACTTCCTCTATGTTAATGTCATTCTTGGCTGAAATAAGCGGAGCATCCTGTGCTTCAAGGCCGATAACATCCTCGATCTCGTTTATTACCTTCTCAGGGTCTGCGCTCGGAAGATCGATCTTGTTGATTACCGGAATGACCTCAAGGTCATGATCGATCGCCATATAAACATTGGCAAGAGTCTGGGCCTCGATTCCCTGCGCAGCGTCGACAACAAGTACCGCACCGTCGCACGCCGCGAGCGCCCTGGATACCTCGTAGTTAAAGTCTACGTGACCGGGTGTATCAATAAGATTGAACGTATACTCCTGTCCGTTTTTCGCATTATAGATAACACGAACAGTCTGCGCTTTTATCGTGATTCCGCGTTCACGCTCAAGGTCCATGTTATCAAGGACCTGCGCCTGCATTTCGCGGCTGGTAAGAAGACCGGTCTTTTCGATGATCCTGTCAGCCAGAGTCGATTTGCCGTGGTCGATATGCGCTATTATGCAGAAGTTTCTGATATTTTGCTGGTTATAATTAGCCATCTGAAAATCTCCGTAAATGCCTCAGAATTACATGCGCTCCGGTGCTGAAAATCCGAGGAGGTCAATACATGTTTCAAGAACTCTCCTGGTCAGATCCAGCAGACTTATATAGCTGTCCTTAACTTTTTCATCCGGCTCGGAAAGTATCTTAACATCATGATAGAATGAGCTGAATGTATTGGACAGATCGTAAATATAGCTGCAGATCTTGTGCGGCGCAAGTTCATCTGCCGCATCCTCGATCACCTCCGCGAAACGTGAAAGTTCAAGCATCAGTGCCTTCTGGCGCGGCTGGCCTTCAAATGTGATCTTGCCTGAAGGAGCTTTGCCGTATTTAGCGAGAATCGACTTGATACGAACGATCGTGTAAAGGATGTATGGTCCGGTATTTCCTTCAAATTCAATAAACCTCTTCAGATCAAAGATGTAATCCTTCGATGCCTGATTGGAAAGATCGCCGTATTTGAGTGCGGAAAGTGCAACGATTTTTGAAGTTACTCTTGCCTCTTCGTCACTTATCTCAGGATTGCCCTTCATCTTCTCATAAACAGCTTCATTAATGTCATTGATAAGCGTCTCCAAACGAAGAACTCCGCCGTCACGTGTCTTGAACGGCTTGCCGTCTGAGCCATTCATCGTGCCGAAACCGATATGCGTAAGCTTAACATCATCTCCGATGATCCCTGCTTTATGAGCTGTACGGAACACCTGAACAAAATGCATGCTCTGGCGCTTGTCAGTAAGATAAATAACAGCGTCAGGATCAAAATCAAGTTTCCTTTGAAGGAGCGTTGCAAGGTCTGTTGTCGCATAAAGCGTAGCTCCGTCAGACTTAACTACTATGCACGGAGGAAGCTCTTTCTTGTCGGACTCTTCAGCCACATCAACGACCCAGGCGCCGTCGCTTTCAACGAGGATCCCGGATGCCTTCATATCTTCGATCATTCCCGGAACATAGCTTTGCGCGTCACTCTCGCCGTACCAAAGCTCGAAATGGACATTCAGGTTGTCGTAATTCTTCTTAAGATCGGCCCTGGAAACATTCATGATATGATCCCATAAAGCCCTGTATCCACGGCGGCCAAGCTGAAGCTGGGCAGTTGCCTGTTTAGCAGCATCGTAAAATGCCTCATCATATGTATCTGACTCAGGCTTGCATTTTTTGCTTGCGCACGGATATATCTCCTCAAGGTTTGTAATTGTAAACGGTGCTTCCTTTGGATATTCGCCGTCAAAATTCTCATCAAAATAAGGAAGATCCGGCTGACGCACCTTAAGCTCGGCGATTATCTGACCCATCTGAAGCCCCCAGTCGCCCAGATGTGTATCTCCGATCGTCTTAGCTCCCATATACGCGCAGATCCTCTTAACGCTCTCACCGATGATGGCAGAACGAAGATGTCCTATATGAAGCGGTTTTGCGACATTTGCTCCGCCGTAATCCACAACGATCGTCGTGGGCTTGCCATAGCCTTCAGCGCCGAACCTTTCGGCGGTCGACATTTCGCTTACATATTCGGCAATTACATCGCCTGAAAGCGACATGTTGATAAATCCCGGATTGCAGGCCGAAACATCCGAAAACATTGCATCATCTTTAAGGCAGTCAACAACTTCCGTGGCGATCATTATCGGAGCTTTGTGAGCCTCCTTGGCCAGAAGCATCGCTCCGTTACACTGATATTCGCAAAGGTCTGGGCGGTTGGAAACAGATGCAATAACACGCTCTGATGAGTAACCTGCCTGTTCAAATGCGATTTTCAGTTTGTCGGTAATCAGTTCAATAATCTTTTTCATAACAGTTCCTTTATCATTTTTTCATCATAATTCCATTCCAAGTGCTCTCATCAGAGCTCTTGCACTTTCAGGAGAATCCTTGCCCTCTGCGTTTTTGATTGGTGCAAATTCCTTCTCCCTTACTACCTCGTATACAAGGCATCCGTCCATCGTCTGGATCATATCAAGTACCAGCTGCTCGTATTTATATCCGTTTGGCACATCAGGTCTGACGTAATTGCCGTCTGCGTCGATGTAAGGGATCTTTTTTTCAGCTCTGTGAAGTGGCAGAAGCGAATTAGCTTTCTCAAGGGCATCTACTCTGAAAAGGTAATTCAGGATCACTCCCCAGTTATATGCTCTGGTGCCGTCTGCATTTAACTGATTGGCCATCTCATCGCTCAGTTCATAGTACTCAACGATCGACGGACGTCCGTCTCTGAGGCACATAACTCCGACTCTCTCATCGGGGGCGTTCTTACCGACAACTTTGGATCCGATGGGCTTGCCTGAAAGGATCGTTGCACCGACAAACGCGGGCGAGACCATCCTTTGAAGAACATTATCAACGGAAAATACATTGATCCATTCAACGCCCATTTTTTTAAGCTTCTCAGATAGTCCCGATCTGGTCAGAGAGACAAACCAGCCTCCGTTTCCATTAGGCGAAAGCGAAATTCTGCCTTTATCCTCAAGGAATATCTTGCCGTTAAAATCAGTTGCAGGAGCCATCTCCTGAACGAAGAAATCAACGTAATTCTTATTGTATCCGAAGAAGTCATGCTCTTCGAAAAAAGCTCTTGTTGCCGCGTCATTCTTATCAGATGTCATGATAACAAGCGGAATATAGCATCCGGCCTGTCTGACAACATCCTGCAGATTGTTGATCAGGCATTCAAATATATAAAGATTCCTGGTCACTCCGACGTTATATGCGCCCTTAGGGCCTTCTATCCCAAGTCTCGTGCCCTGACCACCTGCAAGAAGAAGAGCTGCGACCTTGCCGGCTCTTATTGCCTCAAGACCGGCAGCGGTAAATCTTTCTTCGTTTAAAGCGATCTCATCAACTGTAAGCGCATCGATCGGTCTGACGTCCTTTGAAGAAACAGGTTCGTCAGTCGGTCTGATAGCTGTAAAATCAATGGCCTCGATTTCAGCAAGGAGCTTGCTTTTTTCTGCTTCACTTAATTCATCGTAAAACATGAGCAGATGCTGCTGTCCTTCTTTTTCAAGATAAGCTAAGCATTCTTCGTAATTCATGTCCAACCTC
>JAZQNN010000007.1:0-2482 GCA_045627365.1 Lachnospiraceae bacterium | reverse complement strand
ACTTCCTTTGCCCAATCGTTCGGCTTTTCGATCACCTCAAACTTGACCGCCGGTTCAGAATTGCCAATGTGATACAGCTTGATCTCACAAAGGAAAAAGCCGATCCGTTCATCTGTATGATTGTTGAGCCATTCGATCGCGGATCTGTGTTCCTCACGGGCCCTCTTAACCAGCCAGATCACAATATCTGCAGACTTGCCAGAGGCATAAGTTATCAACTTGCCGAGATGATCGTGATTCGTATCTTCAAGCTGGTTTTCTATGATAATCTTGCGGTCGGTGCCGGTCTCCGAAGCGAAAATATCCACGCTGAAATCGCCAACGGGAGACTCCTGTTCATCAACAGTAATGTCCAACCCGACAGCATCTGCGAGAAGTGCCATATTCTCTTCTTTTGCAAGCCAGGGAGTGAAATCCAGCGCCTCATGCGGCCATACGTCGCGCAGGTCTTTGATTTCTTCCAGTTTTCCAAGTGCTTTCATAAATGCCTCCATTACTTCACGGTAGAGTTATCAGTTTTCCCATATTTCACAGACGGCTCGGCAACCTTCAAAAGTTCTGAGCTGCGCCGTTCGGGATAATAATAGATTTCACGGATATTGCCCATATCCTGATTATCAGTCCACAGCTCACACTGCGTCATAACGGTCTGAACCGCATCGTCCATGCCTTCCGGCGGGTACTTGTGCTTTTTAAGAAGCTTTTTGATGAGCATACGCATCTTTGCTCTTGCGGAATCCTTCTTCTGCCAGTCAACCGTGCGGCTCTTTTTCAGCGTATCCGTCAGTTCTTTGGTAATGGCGATCAGCTCATCATTTGTGTAAAAATCTTTTATGGCAGACGGCTTTGTAAGGGCATCATAGAATGCCAGTTCGTCTTCATTCAGACCGAGATCCTGGCCCTCTTTTTTCGCATCGGAAATGTCCTTGGCCAGCTTCAAAAGCTCCTGAATGACTTCCTCGTTGGTAAGCATACCATTGAGATAGGCATTTAGCTTCGACTGAATGATCTCGCTGAATTTCTCGGATTTGACGACATTCGTATGCCTGTAAATGTGAATCTGCTCTGCGATCAGTTTTTTCAGAAGCTCAACAGCCAGATTCTTTTCTTTCATCTTGGCGATTTCTTCAAGGAACTTTGGATCGAACAGAGAGAACTCCGTATGTACATCGGAGAACAGGTTGATTACGCCATCACTCTTGATGCTCTGTTTTAACAGCTCATTGATACGGGCATTCATCTCCGGAAGAGAAATCTTCTTGCCGCCGCCCTGATTCTTGAACCGCATTACGAGAACACGAACGGATTCAAAGAATGCTGCTTCAAAACGCATATCCTCACTTACGAGAGAGGAGCACAGCGACAGCGCCTGATGCAGAAGCAAAGCCTCTTTTGCAAAAATATCCTTTTCATCTTCCTTTTCACGATCAAGGATAAAGTTTACAGCCCCGCTGATGGTCTTCGCCCGTTCAAGATCAGTGCCGGTGGTGAATTTCGTATAGTCAAAGCCGTGGAAAAGATCGCGGCAGACGGCCAGCTTTTCAAGGAATTTCGGATAGGCAACCTTGGCCACATCGGTATCGCCATAGTTCTTCTTATCACGGACAGTATAATCGTTCATGGCCTGTTTGAGAGCGGAAGCGATGCCCACGTAGTCCACGACCAACCCGCCTTCCTTGTCACGGAAAACACGGTTTACGCGAGCGATAGCCTGCATGAGGTTATATCCCTGCATAGGCTTGTAGACATACATGGTAGCAAGGGACGGAACATCAAATCCGGTGAGCCACATGTCCACCACAATAGCGATTTTCAGCGGGCTGTCATTGTCTTTGAATTTTGCCGCCAGTTCTTCCTTGTGGCGCTTATTGCCGATGATTTCATGCCATTCCTCCGGGTCTTGATTCCCGGATGTCATGACGACGCCGACCTTTTCCGTCCATGCAGGGCGCAATTCCAGAATGCGCTTGTAAATCTTCATGGCAATCGGACGGGAATACGCTACGATCATAGCCTTGCCAGTAAGCAGATCGGCACGGTTATTCTCATAGTGGTCGAGAATATCGCAGACAAGGGAATTGATGGTATTATCATTGCCAAGTACGGCTTCCATCTGACCGAGTTCTTTCTTGCTCTGCTCGATAACGGCAGGATCGGCATTATTGGCCATGATGTCGTATTCCGTGTCGATCAGGCGCATGGTCGCTTCGTCCAAGTGCAGCTTGATAACACGGCTTTCATAGTAAACCGGTCTTGTTGCGCCATCCTCAACAGCCTGCGTCATATCATAAATGTCAATGTAATCGCCGAAAACTTCACGGGTACTGCGGTCTTTGGAGGATATGGGCGTTCCGGTAAAGCCGATGTATGTAGCACCCGGAAGGCTGTTGCGGATGATACGGGCTGTACCGATCACGCGCTTTGCGATTTCTTCGCCTTCCTCATTTTTTGTCAGCTTGATTTTCTCTGTAAGACCATACTG
>JAZQNN010000006.1:0-58930 GCA_045627365.1 Lachnospiraceae bacterium | reverse complement strand
GAGACTCTCCTCGAGGAGGATCTCACAAGCGAGACTTTGCTTGAAACGGTTAAGAATGTCTACGAGAACCGTCAGACCTATATAGACGCAATGAACGGCGCTGCCTTTGGCAACGCCGCCCAGAAAATTGCCGATATTATTGAAGCTACACTAAGAGATAGAGCTTAATTCTTTTTACCGATAAGAACCTTGTCAGGAGACGGTCCCATATTCAGCTTCTTGAAGGCCTTGGCAAAAATACCAACGAAAACGCCTGTCAGGATCGCCGAGAGAACGGTTCCGATATGAATAGCCTGGAAGAACTCCTTGCCGTCATAGATGTATCCGTTCCAAGGAACGCCACCGGTAGTAACCAGTGCGAAGACAACAACGATGAGGATCGTAAGGATGATCCAGATAATATCGAAGCAGATCTTGACCTTGGACAGCTTCTTGTTGAATCTTGCGGCAAATGCTCTCATAAACGCATCTGGCGGCGGCAGCATGAAGTCCGCGCCAACGATGATTACGATTCCGAGTGCCGAGATCAAAATTCCAAGGAAGCAAACCAGTATCCTGATCACGATGTTCTGATCTGCAATAACAAACGGCAGCAGGCCGAACAGCAACTTGTATCCGTCAATAATTCTTCCGAATACCAGAGCAAGAACAAACTGAAGCAGTGTCTTTACTGTGACATTGCGGTTCATGATGATCTGGCAAAATACGCAGAAGAAATGGAAAAATGTTGTCAGCCAACCGAAGGACAATGTCGTTATCTTGAGGGACGCACTTGAGGAAAGCGCAAATGGGATAACGCTTACCGGCGAAATTCCGACATTAGCCTGCGATATTGTTACGATTCCGAGCGCCATGACCAGAAGGCCTATCAAGTACTGCGGAATTCTTCTTTTGTAGTTGTACACGTTGATTCTCCTTTCGGGAGATAAAAAATAAATCTCCGGGGCGCCTTGGTTTAACCAAAGCGCCCCTATTGTGTTAAATTATTTCTTCTGAAGAGGGATATCGCCAAGATTTACGCTTTCGCCGGCATCAATGTCGTAGAAAGTCTTAAGCTCATATCCTTCAGCCTCGATAACGAGGTCGTAATAACCAACTGCAAGATCCTTGAACCAGAAATCTCCATAGCTGTCGGTCAGTACTTCATACAGCTTTCCTCCGTTGTTCAGGCGGCACTTAGCACCGATAACAACTTCTTCCTTCTCAGGATCGTAGAGGGTACCTGCGATGAATTTGCCCGGAATGTTACGATAGTAAACATTAGGAGCTGTTCCTTCTTCAGCCTTCCAAACCTCAGCGCCTCTTACAAGCTTGATCATATTCTCTTCATCTCCAAACTTAAGAGCTTCGGTCGGGCAAGCCTCAACGCATCTTGGAAGAGCGGAACCGTTGTCAAGAAGATGTGCACATCCTGTACACTTCTGGCACAAACCGGCTTCTTCGTTGAAGTAGATCACGCCTTCATATGGGCAGGCTTCCATACACTTCTTGCATCCGTTGCACTTCTCAGTGTCGAATACGATAAGTCCGTCTTCACGTCTGTATGCTGCGCCTGTCGGGCAAACCTCAAGACACGGAGCGTTCTTGCAGTGATTGCACATATGTGGAAGATAGTGCATCTTAACCTTAGGAACTGTGCCCTGAATCATTTCATTTACTTTGATCCAAAACTGGCCGATATCTGGCTGTGATGCTGCATATGGAGCCCAGTCGTTTCCGCAGTGCTCGTCTTTGCAGGCCAACTGGCAGTTATAACAGCCGGTACATCTGGATACATCAAAAACAAATACTTTAGACATATTATTTACCTCCTGTTTTATTAACCTACCATCCAGGTATCTACACAAACGCCACAACCTTCATCACGGGTTCTTCCGAATGTCTCCGGATACTTCTTCTGCCACTCAGCGTACTCTTCATCGGTAAGCTTCTCAACTTCTACAAGGAAGCCTGATGTAACCATACCGGTTGCATTCTTAGAGGTGTTGCCATGAGGAGTGATAAGGTTGATTGCTCCGCCACGGTCGATGTTACCTGCGTCGATCGGGTCCATACGTGAGCCATGGTCTACATAAGCTACGCCCGGGGTAAGACGCTCAGTTACATATGCACCGCACAGAACGATTCCACGCTCGTTAAATACTTTAACGATATCTCCGGTCTTGATTCCACGTTTTTCAGCTTCTGAAGTATGGATCCATACCGGCTCATACTGGTAACCGTCTTTAGCACGAACCTTCATGGTCTCAACTTCACGTGTCCAGGTGATATCATCACACTGAGCATGCATTCTCCAACGACCATGGTTAGACTGGCAAAGAAGAGGATATTTCTTGAATCTCTCAGATGAGATACGCTCGTCATGAGTCTCACCTTTCTCGATCCAGTGCGCTACAGGAGGACGCTCAGGGTCATCCGGGAAGTGCTCCTCAAGCATCTTTCCTGAATACTCAAGAAGTCCTGAAGGAGTTGAAAGCGGATGATTCTTAGGATCTTCTGCAAATCTTCTGAGTCCAGGAGGATTCTGCTCGAAGTCGTACATTGTTGTATCGCAAGGAATAGCAACGTACTTCTGTTCTTTGAGCTTCTCCCATGTGATGTATTCCTTAGCACCGGAAGCACGGAAGAGGATCTTCTCAACTTCTTCTGTAGAAAGTTTGCCGGTGTAAGCATCAACGAATGTGGTACCCTGATTCAGCTTCTTGTCAAGCTTCTCGGCGATCTTAACAACTACGTCGAAGTCTGTTACAGACTCGCCGATATAATCGCATGAAGGCTCCTCAAGGTATACAGATGTGTAAACGCCTGAGCTTCTGTCATCGCAGATATCATCCATCTCATAATGTGTACATACAGGAAGGATAATGTCAGCAAGTACGCAGTCGTTCTCGATCCAAGGATGCTGAGCAACCATGAACTCGATCTCATCTGACTGAACTGCCTTGATGTAAGCGTTACCGTCATTCCAGCAGGTGGTCATACATGGAGAGTCTGTCCAGATCATATGAACTCTTGAGCAGCCAGGCTGCGGATATTCATACTTAACCATCTGAGCTGCCTGGTTCTCGAAGAACTCAGTCATTCCGTACCATTCGATATGACCGTCAACGATCGCGTCATGGATACGGCACTTCGGAATGCACTGCTGCGGTGCGATAGGCATCGGAGTGAAGAATTCAGCTACATCAGGAAGAGCTGCTGCATAATCTGAAAGTTTGAAACGTCCGTACTTCTGTGAGTTCATAGGTCTGATCATCTCAGCAAATGTAGGAACTACAGGTACGATGTCTCCGTTTGAAGGAAGAGGAAGCTTGTTGTTCCACAGTGACCACTCGATCATCTTGCACTGATGAACGCCAGGTTTGCCAAGTCCTCTCATACCAAGGAGCATAGCCTCGAGTCTTGCAGGCTCTGTAGCGTACGGTCCACGGATATAGTTACCGCCGTTTGAATGAGCGATAGAAGCTTTCTTGGAAGCCCAGTCACGAGCGAGTGCCTTGATAGTCCATACAGGAACTCCGCACTTTTCACTTGCCCAGTTAGGAGTCTTAGGAACTCCGTCTTCCTTACCGAGAACGTAATCAACGAATTTCTCGAATCCATAAGAGTGGGTATCGATATATTCTTTGTCATATGTGCCTTCGGTGATCCACATATAAGCGATAGCCAGCTGAAGAGCAGCATCAGTATTCGGAAGAACAGGGATCCACTTGTCAGCATGAACTGCTGCGCCGTAGTTGAGGTCCGGGCAAACATAGATTTCCTTAACGCCAACTTCTGAGAACCAATAGCAAAGACGTGATGCCATATGTCCATTGATTCCAAGAGGAGTAACCTCAGGGTCGCAGCCCCAGAAGAAGAGGATATCAGAGTTGTTAGCAATGTCTGGGAACAGGTTGCACAGAGGCATCATCTCACCAACAGGCTCGCAGCCCCATACGTGCTTAGCACCCCAGGTCCAGCCTTCCCATGAGTCGAAGTTTCTCATCTGGATAGTGTAGCCGCCGAGAAGAGAAAGAAGACGGTTCGGGCATCCGTGTGAAGGAGCAACATGCTTTCCTTCGCCGTGAAGGTCAGATTCTGAAAGAACTGCTTCAGGGCCATACTTCTCGCGCATCTTAAGGAGCTGATCTGCTACGATTTCTGCAGCCTCATCCCATGAAATACGCTCGTATCCCGACTTACCTCTGTTCTGTGGATTCGGATTCTCCGGACTCCAGTCAACACGCTTCATTGGGAACATAACACGGTTCTTCGAGTAAACCCTCTTCTTGTATGAAAGGCCTACGAAAGAAATGAGCGAATGGTTAGGTGGCTCGAGGGTCTTGCCCTTAGCTTCCATCTTCCATTTGTTCAGATCTTTTTCAACATCATAAGCCTGGTCATAATAGAAAGGCCTTGATCTGACGATCTTTCCATTTGAAGATTCCACCGTAGAAGGTGGTCCGGATTCGGTTCCCTGCAGACTTGTTCCCTTGATGGTAACAAAATCCGGCAGGTATTTGTTTGTTTCCATTATTGTACCTCCTATCTCTTAGCAGAGTTTTTTTTAATATACAGAGTAATTATGGTAGGTCGGATAGTGCCTTGTCAATAAGCCGCAGTGCGTTTTCCCGCTCGTTTTGTTTTCTTTTTTTTAATTAAATTTTTTTATTAAAAGACTTGTACCATTATCGGCCATTTTTAGTTTGCTTTTCGTTTTTGCAGGGAGTAGATTTTTTGTATAAAAATGACATATGGAGGGACAAAATGGATTCTTCAATCGCTGGAAACAGCAAGGCCAATGCCAAGTCGATTTGGGGCTTGATTATTGCCGTTGTTTTACTTGCATTTTTTACTATCTGCCCACCTCCTGAGGGAATGAGCGAGGCAGGCATGGCATCGATCGGTATTTTCCTTGCCGCAATCGTACTTTGGATCACTGAGGCTGTTCCGATCTGCGTATCTGCGATCGGTCTGATAATACTGATGCCGTTCTTCGGCGTTATGCCTCTCAACGACGCACTTTCCAACTTCGGTACCAGTACCGTTCTTTTCATTATGGCTACATCCGGTATCACCGTTTGTATAGCTCATTCATCGATTCCTTTGAGAATTACCGCATGGATCGTTAAGATCACCAAGGGCAAGTCCAGATGGATCGTTTTCGGTTTCTGCCTTGCAAGCGGACTCCTTTCAGGTATTATGTCTTCACTTGCAACATGCGCACTGTTCTTCGGATTCGCGCTTGTTATGCTTCAGGCTTCCAATCAGCTTCCGGGCAAGTCAAACCTCGGTAAGGCCCTTATGATCTCCCTTCCTGTCTGCTGCGGAATCGGCGGATTCTTAACTCCTGCCGGAACCCCGGGCAACATTCTCATGATGGACCTTATGGAAGGCTACGGAATCCATATGACATTTGCAAAGTGGTGCGCGATCGGCGTTCCTTTCGGACTCTTCGCCATTATCCTTGCAGCAATCTGGCTTCCGATCGTTTTCAAGACCGAAGATATTTCTGAAGAAGCACAGAAAGTCATTCTTGACGAACGTGCAAAACTCGGCGCATTCACCTCTTTCGAGATCAAAGCCGTTATCGTAATCGCCGCAATGCTTGTATGCTGGTTCCTTGGAAGCTGGATACCTATTTTCACAACAACCACCGTTGCTGTTCTCGGAATGCTTATTATGTTCCTGCCGGGCGTTGATCTTCTTACTTGGAAGAGCTTCAATGCAGAATGTAACTGGAACCTGGTATTCATTATGGGTACAGCTTCAGTTCTTATGAACGGCGTTACCTCAACAGGCGCTATGGACTGGATCGTTCAGAAGCTCTTCGCCAACATCGGCAATATGGCTCCACTTGTTATGTGGATCGTTATCGCGATCGTTGTCTGCGTTATCAGAGCTCTCGTTCCGACAACCACCGCAGTTATCGCTCTTTTCGCTCCGATGCTTTACAGTATCTCTGCTATGACCGGCGGTAACCTGACCGCAATGCTGATGATCCCGGCATTCTGGGGTCCGGCAGCTATGCTTCTTGTATATACAGAACCTATCTTCCTCATCACCTTCGGCGAGAAATACTACTCAGAAGGCGATCTTCTGAAGTTCGGCTGGGCTCCAAGCCTTGTAATGGCCATACTGATGGGCCTTCTGTTCCCGCTTTACATTCCGCTTCTTGGATTCTGATAGGATTTATCCGATTATAAAGCAACACCCTCTGAGCGAATCAGGGGGTGTTATTTTTTGCTGTTCAGTTAAGGTTATACCAGACGCCTTTCATTGCAGAAATCAATGAATTTAAGCGCATTTCTGGTCAGTTTGGAGTACTTCCTTATAGCAAGTCCATATGTCAGGTTGATACTCGGTTCAAGTGTGAATGGTTCAAGTCTTGTCATATCAACGCTCTTATGCGCCGCGATCTCCTCGAAGAAGAACGCTGTGTAGCCCAGATCTCTTACCAGCTGAAATGTGGTGTAAACGTCATCTGAGAATACTTCTGCCCTAAGCGGATGCCCCTGATTAATGCCCCACGCCGTAACTATGTTGGTCGGCGCAGACGACTCGGGAAGAAGGACCAGCTTTTCATTCTGAAGATCTCCGGGGCCGACCGCCGGTGCATTCGCCAACGGGCTGTCCTCCCTGGCGCAGCCAACCAGTGTTGACCTTTTAAGCGGGATGAAATCTATATTTCTCGACTGGATCATGCTCTTCTCGCATATCGCGATCTCAAGCATTCCCGACTCTAGCATTTCAAGTGCCTTGAGCGTCGGCAGCGGCAGTGCTTCGAATATGATTTTGGGATTCTCTTCGGAAAATTCCTGGACAAATTCTTTGAAAAGGTACTCACCCAGACTTACCGGCAGACCGATATGAAGAGGCGTTGGCTTCTCGTTTTTGCTCATTTCCGTAAGTAACTGGTCAAAAGCAGCAACAACTTCCGCTGCTCTGTCCTTGAAAAGGTGACCGTCTTCAGTCAGAACAAGCTGCTTGCCCACACGACTGAACAGCTCAAGGCCCAGCTCGTCTTCCAGGTTCTTGATGGATATAGAAAGCGCGGGTTCAGATACGTGCAGCCTTTCAGCCGCAATTCTAACCTTACCCGCGTTACATACTGCAATATAGTATTTTAACTGCATTATTGTCATGGCGTCGCCCTTCTTTCTTAAATAAATTTTATCAAAGAAGGTCTGCTTTTTCAACAATGATTATTTTATTTTATCAAACGTTTACCGACTTCACTAAAGTCAAGAGTTGCAAAATAATCAGCCGGAGTCTCCGCGCGGCGAATCAGCTGAGCGCTGCCGTCTTCCTTGTAAAGGATCTCTGCCGAACGCAGTTTGCCGTTGTAGTTATATCCCATCGAATGTCCGTGCGCTCCCGTGTCGTGAATGAAAAGCACATCACCGATCTCTATTTCCGGAAGCTCTCTGTCGATCGCGAACTTGTCACAGTTCTCGCAAAGTCCGCCGGTCACATCATATACATGATCATGCGGAGCGTCTTCCTTACCCATTACGGTTATGTGATGGTATGCGCCATAAATCGCCGGGCGCATCAGGTTGGCTGCGCACGCGTCGCATCCGATATACTCTTTATGAGTATGCTTCTGATGGATCGCCGTGGTAACCAGTCCGCCGTAAGGGCCCATCATAAACCTTCCAAGTTCGGTATAAATTGCCACGTCTCCCATTCCGGCCGGCACTAAGATCTCTTCAAAAGCGGCTCTTACGCCTTCGCCGATGACCATGATGTCGTTCGGCTCCTGATCAGGTCTGTACGGTATGCCTATTCCGCCGGACAAATTGATGAATTTGACGTCTGCGCCTGTCTTCTTCTCAAGCTCAACTGCCAGTTCGAACAGCTGCTTTGCCAACGTAGGATAATACTCGTTTGTCACGGTGTTGGACGCAAGGAAAGCGTGGATTCCGAAGTTCTCGGCGCCCTTTGCCTTGAGGGTCTTAAACGCCTCAAACATCTGCTCCGTTGTCATTCCGTATTTCGCGTCTCCCGGGTTATCCATTATGCTGTTGCTTATCTTGAAATATCCGCCCGGATTGTAACGGCAACTGATAGTTTTCGGGATGTAGCCGATAGTCTTCTCCAGAAAATCGATATGCGTAATGTCATCCAAATTGATGATCGCGCCGATTTTGGCAGCGTATGCATATTCCTCTGCCGGTGTCGCATTTGATGAGAACATGATATCCTCGCCCGCAACGCCCATCTCGTGGGCCAGCATCAGCTCTGTCATGGATGAACAGTCGCATCCGCAGCCGTACTCTCTCAAAATGTTGATCAGGAACGGATTCGGTGTCGCCTTAACTGCAAAGTACTCCTTGTAGCCTTTATTCCAGGCAAAGGCTTCTTTCTCCTTCAGCGCGTTCTGTCTGATACCCTTCTCGTCATAGATGTGGAAAGGTGTTGGGTATTCTTCAATGATTTTGTCGAGTGCTTCCTTCGTGATGAACGGCTGTTTCTTCATGGTTGCTCCTTATTTGTCAGTCCTGCCTGCTGCTTCAAGTTTCTTGGCACGTCTTTCTTCGTTGCTCTCTTCCTTCGGACGGATATCTCCGGACTTGGTGAGCGCGATCTTGGTAAGCGACGGTCCGATCAACTCATATATTAACACACCAAAGAGCGTTATGGTTCTAATTAATGTTCCGGTTGTGCCTAAAATTTGCGATGCGGTAAGTGACATGCCAAGTGCTACGCCTGCCTGCGGCAGAAGGGTAATGCCCAAATATTTAACGACATTGTCGTTGCAGCCGGTTGCCTTGGCACTCCAGCGTGCGCCGAAGTATTTGCCCAGGGAACGGAATATGATATATACGACACCGATAAGGATAATGAACAGATCCGCAAGGTCGGCAAGTCTCAGCTCTGCGCCGCTGAGTACAAAGAACAGGCAGTAAAGAGGCGCTGTCCATTTCTCAGCCCTTGTCATCAGTTCCTCCGCGAGCGGGCAGACATTGCAGAATATCGTTCCGAGCATCATGCAGACAAGCAGTGATGAAAAACCGATCTTAACAGATCCGATATTTATCTGGACCATGGCCAGTGCGACTGTCAGAATGACCGCGCTGACGATCAAAATCATTCTGTTTTTATTGGAATGGAAGAATTTCTCTCCTTTGGCCAGCAGATATCCTAAAAGTCCTCCAAGAACGAGTGACGTGATGATCTCGATGATCGGATTAACTACGATGGACACGATATCGACCTCACCGCCTAAGATCGCACGGGCAACGCCCAGCGCTACCGCAAAGCAAACCAGACCGACTGCATCATCCAGCGCAACTACGGGAAGCAGGATGTCCGTGACCGCTCCTTTGGCCTTGAACTGCCTTACAACCATCAATGTTGCGGCAGGTGCCGTCGCCGAGGCGATCGAGCCCAGAACGATCGCTGCCGGAAGGCTGAGTTTGTCGGGAATGATGAAATGCAGAACAATGAGCGCTCCTGATACGAACGCTACTGCTACCAGTGCCTGTACAACGCCGATGACCAGCGCTTGTTTGCCTATGGTCTTAAGCTTCGGAGCCATGAACTCGGTTCCGATCGCGAAAGCAATAAAGCCCAAAGCCAGCTGCGAGATCGGGTTCAGTGCCTCAATGGCCTCGTATGTAATGAATCCAAGGCCCTCGATGCCTATCCGTCCCAGGAAAAACGGTCCGATCAATATGCCCGCGATCAGATACGCGGTTACGTCAGGCATCTTAAACAGGTTTGTGAAACGGGTCATAAAAAGACCTGCTGCCATTGCTACAGCTATAGAAATAAAAAGAGTCATAAAAAATCGCCTCTGATATATGATTTGCTTCAGACAAATCAAAAGCCCGCATGTTTTGCGGGCTCTTGTTATCTGTATAAAGCTCAATTACAACAACGTTCTACAGAATATCACTTTTTTTGATTTTTTCAAGTGCTTTTTCGAGAGCGGCCTTGTCCTGCTCTCCCGGTGTCCAGGCGATCATTGCCTTATCGTCCTTATATCTCGGGATCAGATGGATGTGAAAATGAAAGACGCTCTGGCCCGCTGCCTCGAAATTGTTCTGAAGGATATTGATGCCGTCTGCCCGGAAAACGTCCATAAGCACAACCGCCATTTTCTTGGCAAGTTTATACGCCTTGGCAAGGAGCTCGTCGTCCATCTCGAAAACATTTGCGGCATGATCCTTCGGAATGATCAGCGCATGTCCGACAGTTGCAGGGCCCGCGTCGAAAATAACTCTGAAGTCATCATCTTCAAACAGTGTCATTGTCGGAATGTCGCCGCCGGCAAGCAGACAAAAAATACAATCATCTTTTTTCATTTTTCTTTCCTCCTATAAAAGCAATACACAGCAAAAAGCCGAAAATCAATCCTGCAATATGTGCCGCGATATCAACCCCGTCCGAGACGAAGTTGGAATAAAATATGAAGAACAAAACCATACCCAGCCTTGCGAAGACCTGCGGTTTTTTGATCCTTCCGCGGTTAAAAAACGTAAGATATATCAGCGCGCCCAATAAGCCATACACCGCCCCGCTAGCGCCGGCGGATACTGTCGGCGAATTAGTCAGGTAGTAATACGCAGCTGATACCAGGGATGCTCCGATTCCGCTCAGCATATAAAGCAGCAGGAACTTTACGTGTCCAAGAGAGCGTTCCACGCTGTATCCGCCGAAAGCCAGATATATCATGTTTCCCGCCAGATGCTGCAGGCTGAAATGCATGAACATGCTTGTCACAAGCCGCCATAACTGGAAATCCTTAAAAACCAGTGCTCCGTTGTTGGCTCCCATTGTCAGCATATAGTTCGTTGAGCCGAGCTTGCCCATTCCGGCGGTCACCAGAAAATACGCTACGTTGAGGGCGACCAGTACCACGGTTATTGTCGGGAAATTCTTCTTGTCTTTCGCAGCCCCGGCCTCGGCCTGTCCTGCCAGACTTTGCTCTATTCCCTGCCTGATTCCGAAAAAATCGTCCGGCTGGTTCTCATATATCATAAGCCTGCGGCTTACGGTATCTGCGATCCAGACATTAAGTCCTGAGCCGGCAAGATATTTGTCCCGATCCGGGTTTTTGGATACAACAATAAAGAGGATCTCGTTCGATCCAACTCCCGCAGAATGATCAATCAGCTGCCTGTTAATGGATTCAAGCGTCTGCAGTCCCCAGGTCCTATAACCGGAATCGATGACCACGAGGTAAATCCCTCTGTCCTGCTCCCGGTTGAACAAAATTGCCATTTCTCTGTTGGAGCTGGCGGCCGCGGCAAAATTCTGCTGCCCTAAATATTTGATAATATCGTCGTATACCATATGGTTATGCTACCATATTTTCAGGATTCTTCAAGATTTATCTAAATACCAGCTCCTCTCTGGCGATTCTGATAACATTCCCGGGCCGAAGCTTCTCGCCCGTGTAAGCTTCTAAACGATTGCCGTTTACAAAAGTCCCATTCGTTGAATTCATATCTTCAATAAGTATTTCTCCATCCGGTGCTTCATATAACCGCGCGTGAAGTCTGGACACCGTAGAAATATCGAGACTGCAGTCTGCGCTTTGGCCTTTTCCGATCGTGAACGGGTATTTTTCTATCTCGAAAGACATGCCGCGGGTTGCTCCCCTGCCTTCCAGCCTGTGCCGCAGTGTCTCGGTCTCTGTGAGCAGCACTGTCGGCTCGAAGTAATCGTCATCTTCAAAATCCTCCTCGGACAAGGTGATCACCTCAGGACCTCCGTGCATGTGCGTCTCCCCGGCCGGCGCTTCCTTTACAGTTTCAGGTTCTTCCTCGGCCGGCTCCGCGATCTGATTTCTTAAGAAATTGCCAAGCCGCTTTATAAAACCGCCGCGGGTCTTTTTCTCCGTTAAAGTCGGGATGGGGAGCTCTTCCGGAATTTCAATTTCTTCTTCATCCTGACGGGCTTCCTCCTGACGGCTTCCGACCTCGCTCATAGTGTAAAAGTCATTCTGCACTTTCTTGTTAAAATCGTAGACCAGACTGACCGCCTGTGGATCGGAATAATCGACCACCGTCAGCAGATAATTTGACAGCTCTCTTATCTGATCCTTGGCATTTGCCGTCTCGACCGGACAATAGCAAAATGACATCGCCCTTCTGTCCGTGCCGATAAAAATGTACGCAGGGTCGATCAATACATGCGACAGCTCCATCAGGTATTCTTCAAACGCGATCGACAATTCATTGATCGCATCAAGCAGCAGCACTATGCTGTCATAGCCCATTTTCTCGGTCTCATACACTTTATTCATGATCTGTCGGGACGAAATATCGTAGAGAAAATTGATCTCGTCGTCGATTTTCTCCCATGAGAAAGGAATCAGCCCGTCGATTAAAGACCTGTTTATGACCTTCATCTCATAAGAGTCCTTCTCCCAGGTCCCGATCTCCCCTTCCGATGTGCGGATAATCATATAATTTGCTCTTACTTCGCGCTTAAAGCTGACTATCATCCTGTTCCTCTCCCCTCAGTGCGCTGCCGGCGTCCTTCAGCAGACGGTAATTAAGTAAAATGGCACGCCCATCCAGATTCGATATGTGTATTTCCGAGCCGATCTCGCCTGAAGCATCTCCCAGAAAATCTTTGATCATCGCAAACCTCCAGTCATACCTGCCTTCTACCCTCAAACTGATATCGGACGAGTTTTGGGTCTGGCTGACCGCTACGTCTTTGGCTCTTATGGTTCTGTCATTTATTGCGGCCGCTATCCGGCCCGTCCCCGAATCCGTGCCTTGCTCAAGTGACTTGGCCGTTGCAATTGCCTCCATCACCACCTTGTCGTGAACGAAAAATCCCACATAAAGCATGGTCACTATGATTATCATGGTTAAGGGAACGATCACTGCCGCCTCCATGGTGAATGAGGCCTTTACGGTACCTGCGTTTTTTCTCATGTCAGACTCCTCCAAGCAGCAGATAGACAATATATCCCCCTAGCATAAATGGCATAAAAGGGAATCTTTCCTTCCTTCCCTTTTTGCGTACAAGCATTACCGCCGCGAAGACAGCAGATATTCCCAGGGAGATCAAAAAAAGCAGTATATTGCCGTAAATTCCAAGATACGCGCCAGTCGCGGCCAGCGCCAGCCCGTCTCCGGGGCCAATCGCTTTCCCTGATAACAGAGAAATAACTACGACCGCACCGCCCAGAAGACTCCCCAGCGCAATCTCATATAACCTGAGCCCACCGGCAAGAGTTGATATTATCCATCCCGAACTGAACCCGGCGCCCAGAAGGACTACCGGAAGCTCTTCTTTTTTTAAATCCCAGAATGCGCATATGCCGATAAAAATCAACAAAGTAGCCTCCTGCAGCCAAAATGGCATCCTGATTTCTAGTATATTTTCCATATTCTTACTCCGACGCGCATTTCGGGCAGGCGTGCCTGCCTCCGACCTTAGACAGAGGAACCTCTTTGATGGTCCTCTTAAGCAGATTACATGTCAGGCTTGCGTGCCAGTTTGTTCCGTAATCGGTAATATATACCGTTCCGTAATCCGTCCTGGCTTTACTGCAGGCTGTACATCTGGCGTAAGTGTGACCACTTTTATTTCGAAGCGAGACCACGCTATTTAGCGCGACAGCTCTAATCGACAGATCCAGGTACGGGCACGCGGTGCTTTTGTGGTATGCGACGCCCGAAGGCGTGATATATACGATCTGTTCCTCTTCTTCCTCGCCTTCTTGCGACTGGTCTGTAATATCAATGCCCGTCCATACACGGCTTTGACAGCGCTGCAGAAATCTCAGCGACGGAATGACCTTCGGGAGATACGGGATCCTATACGAGTAAGTTACGACAATATCCAGGATCCCGCTTTCACTGTCATACGAAGACAGATATGTCTCCAGCCCGGCGCTTCCGCCCTCTATCCGGGACGCCGAAACACGCTTAGCCAGACCACCGGTCAAGATCTTCCCCTTCATTGTCAGCGAATTTATTCCCAGCGTCTCGAACGTTTCCTCTTCCCGGGTCAGATAGGCTGCTTTCCCCAGATCCCTGGCCGCCTCTTCCGCTGCCAGCTGGATCTGCCCCTGAAGCGATAATATGATCAGCAAATGTATGACCGCCGTCACCAGAAAAATAAACAGCGGAAGCACCAGAGAAGCTTCAATAGTAAGGCTTGCGTTTGCGGCAGATGAAAATGTCCTTATTTCAGGCTTTCCCTTACACAGTTTGTTCCGGATGGCCTCCTTTTTTGTCAAAACGAATACCTTCATCTTTTTTCTCCTATTTTTGCGAAATGCCCCCAAAGGACATTTTCACCTGCCGCAAACAGCCTTTCACATGGGAGGATCTAATATGCATATTCCTGACTCATTTGATAAACATAGCTTCCTTCGCTCTCTCCGAATGGCCCGGTGACGATCGGCATTGCGACAAATAATCTCGGTGCTTCAAACTCTGCCGCGAACGATGCTGCCGAGGCGCACTCTTCGAATCTGAAACTCTTATTCGTTCTCAGGCAAATATCCGCCTGCACCATATCCATTGTCCTGAGCGTCTGATTTCTCTGCCCCTGCATAAGCAGCAAAATCCTAAGGTATGCCTCATAGTCAAGGCCTGCTTCCGCCTTTACGTCTGTTTCCGCAGAAAGAGAATCCGCGCCGAAATTCTTTAGTCCCGCCAGTGATATGTACCAGTCGTCCGCGTCTTTTATCGTTTTTATCTTATGGCCACTCAGCAAAGCTTTTACATCCATCATGCTCTCGGCCAGCGCCCACGTCGCTATCAACAGGATCTGCATCACCTTTATTACTATCGGCTGCCCGACAAATCCTACCAGAGACGTTGCCAAAGCAAGCGTTTCCTCTTTCTTCTGCGGACTTTTCAGCAAACTGATCAAATTGCAGCCTGTTCTGAGGCCAACGATCTCGGCAACGACCACGCTTAAATTCTGCTCGTCGGTCGGCTTTCCGCCCAATACGTATTCTGCCTCATAATCCAGAGCAGTCTCATCAAGCACATTCGTGAAATTCCCAAAATAATCCAGGATATATTCTCCGAATAAAGCTTTTTTGGCTCCCGCCTCAAGCAAGTTTTCTTTCTCATCATCTTTTCCGTCTTTTTTTACGGTTTTTGACGGAAGCTGCGACGTTTCTATCTTCTTCTCCGAAACATCACCGGCGACAAAGCCCAAAATACCTTTATTGAAAAGCCTTTTTATTCCCGCGATAAATCCATCGCTTTCTTCCTCTATGGCCCCGGAGTTGTAATCTACCCAGAGATTATCGACGTTGAATCCGGAAAACTTTTCCTCATACTCTTTGACGACCCCTCGCAGCCTTTCCTCCTCAGACGCTTCTTCCTCTTCTGCGTCTGCCTTTTCTATCTCTTTGACCTTATCGAACAGATCGTCCAGCTGCGAAAGGTCCTTCAGATAACCGTCTGTGACAGTTAGGTTGCGGCCCACCTTATAGTAGTCATAACCCGAGTCCGCGCTCTTCTGCTTAAGGTCCGTAACCTGTTCGTTTACAGCCTCATACACGTCATCCTCCAGCTCCGGAGCAACCTGCCCCAGGTCGTCCTCCAGCTCATCAATTGCCTCATGCGCCTCTTCGACATACTCGTAATACTTGTCTGTCTGGCTTTTGATGTCCTGCATATACCCTTCCATCTGATTTTTCGTTTTCTTCAGTTCCTGAAGGACCTTGTCAAAATCTTTCCTGTCTGATTCATCACCGGATATTGCGTACTGTTCCAGAGAACCTTGCATCTGTTCAAGCAGCAGCTTCGGATCGCGGGCGATTGCCTTAAGCTTATCGATAGTGGTTTTGATCTTGCTTACACTTTTCTCTACTTTCTTAAACGTCTCGGCAAAGCTTTCAACCTTATCCATAAACTTATCTACTTTATCGGACTGATTAAATATTCCGACATTCTCAAGAAGTTTTGCCGCCAGTTCCTCTGCCAGCATATACTCCATAAACTCCGAAGCCTGATCAAGGAAGACCTTTCCTCCCTGATCTGTAGCTTTGGTCAGTCCCGTCAGCGAGCAGCTGCGGAGGCTCATACCGTAAAGGTCAGTAGCCCCAATGTAATCAAGTCCCTCCGCGCTCAGGTTTGCAGCCACGAAACCTTCAAACCTGTCAGTAATTTCCTCCTCATCCATCCACAGAAACATCACTCCGTATTCTTCAAAAAGAGGCTCCGCATATCCGGCAAAAACTGAATCCGCTGCCATGAACATGATGCTCCTGAGCCTGGCCTCAATTGCCGACACCCGCCCGGATTCGCATAGAGTGCACAAAAGAGCCAATGTCAGTACCAGGACCAGCGACATATAGACGGTTATTGAAGCTTTTGCCCCGTTCTTTTTCATAACTGTCCGACTTGTGAGTTGATATCTCCGAAAACGCTCTTTGCAAGCGATACTATCTGGTCTTTGAAAATCAGTACCAGCCCTACGAGTACCAAAAGGATCAGTATAAGCTCTACTACGCCTACGCCCTTTTTCGATAACAACTTGTTTCCTGTCAGCTTTGCTAATGTTTTCATTTCCTACCTCCTGTTTTCTATATTCCCAGCGACATCAAAGCCGGCACCGCAACGATCACAATAACAACTGCCATCATCATGATCATCGGCAGCAGCATCTTAGTCCCTGCTTCCTCGCCCTTTTTTCTTGCAAGCCTTTTTCGCTCTTCGTAAGCCTCGGTGACTTCCTGATCAAGCAGCTGTTTCATTCCCTTCGTCCCCTTGGCCAGATTCTGTTCCAGAATATTTCCGAGCCTTCTGAAGCAATGCAGACCGCATCGCCTTCCGAACTGAGCGTATGCCTCGCCTTCCCTCACTCCGCTTTTGATCTTCTCAAGCGCAAGCTTCATCTCCATGTATGCAAATCTTTCCCTGCCCTTATTGCTTTTCTCGTGATCTGCCACAATTTTCTCAAACGACTTTAATATGCTCAATCCGGCTTCATAAAGAAGACTTAATTTGGATACAATCTCGGCAAAATCCGACATCATCTCCTCCTGGCGCTTTTTGACTTTGTCCTCAAGCAGCCGGTCATACCCAATCACGACGACCGCTACCGCAATAAATCCGAGTATAGGAAGCAAAAATCCCTTTTTCTCACTTGCTTCTTTAAATTGCACCTTATTTCCGTCGATATCTTCAGGAAGCCGAACTTCCTTTTCATAAACGCTGTTATTTTCTTCGATTTCTTCCATTATCCGGCGAATCAGGCGTTCTTTTTCGGTCAACGTCCTCGCCACGACCGCCACCGGCATGGCAAAACTCATTGACCTCCCGTCTATAGAAAGCGTTGCCATCAGATTGACCACCTCGCTCCCGCCCTCGTCGGGCTCATTTACGATCTCTCCCAGGTAATTGATCACCTTAAGATTATCGATGAACCAGCTAACGTCTACATTTCCCCACTTTGAGTCGTAATCACTTATCAGTTCAAGAGGTTCGGTTATCTCCTCGAACCTTTCGTTCGTTCCGAGCACTATGGGACGAATCTCTTCGAAACATTCGTTCAGTATCTTATCTGCCTCTTCGTCGGTGTACCGAACCTGTGATATCTCAATATCGATCGTCTCTAAGGTCCCTTCCGCTTCCATATCCAGCTGATATTTGGAAGTTCCCTTTCCGTAATCAGCCCTTTCTATGGATGATATATTCCCGGCCGTCTTTTCGGCCAGTGTCAGGAGCATCCCACCAGAGCATGCCGCGAGGAAGATCGTCATGCAAAGCGCGATTTTCTTTACCGAGTAAATAAAACGCTCTCTTGCAACATCTTCTTTGACATGTAACCCCTTCAATAAGATATCGACTTTGCCGGTCGACGAAGATGGGAAGATTTTCCCAAAGAATTGACAGATACGGGCTGCCGGCCCGTAAAGAACCCTGAGCGGATGCTCCTTTTGCTGCAGATTTTTAAATATTTCTCTCTTATAGTTTCTGTTTATTGACAGGAACACTGCGGCGAACGCCAGTATTCCCAGATAGACATAAATCATGGACTTACACCTTGATATCCGTTATCTTTCTTGCTATGAAAAATGCCGCTACGTAAACCGCGAGGCAAATGCTCATTATCACCACGCCCTTGATATTCCCGTAAAGCGGATCCAGCATGCCTCCACCGGCAAGACTGATGTACACTATCATCGCCGGCGGCATCAGAAGGAGTATGGTCTGCTCAAGCCTCTTTGAGCTGATCAGAACTCTGATCTCATTCTTCGTATCGACCTTGGCGGCGATATCCGTGGATGTTTTCTGAATGATCTCGACCATATTGCCGCCCGATCGGCGCGCGATAGAGAAGATCTGCGCAAATGTCGCGATTTCTTCGACTCCGCTTTCTTCAGCAAATTCATTAAATACTTCCTCGAGCGGCACTCCGAGCGATATCCTGTTCAGCATTTCTCTTGTCTTTTTCACGATGATTCCATCTATTCCGTACATGCCTTCCAGTTCTTTGTAGGCTTCCTTCAGCGCGTTCTCCATCGAATAGCCCGCCCTCAGTGCCGCCGATAAAGAGATAAGCATATCTTTGAATTGGATACTGAGAGTTGCTTTTCTTTTTTCTTCCTTTGTCTCTTTCGTAAGCCGCCTGTAGCCCAAAACGATCAGAGGAAGTGCTGCAAGCACCCATATGCTCCTATAGAAAAGGTAAAGTATTCCCAAAAGCAGCGCATAAACCGGGATTTCCTTTATCAGATTGGATAATTTACTCTTCATCACCTTTTTTCTCCGATTCTTCAAGTTTAAATCTGTTGTGCAGCCTGGCACCTGTCGGCCATAGCCCTTCCCCATCGAAAACGAAAAGCTGCTCGAGCCGGATCTCGCCGTCCTTGTATCCGACGATCTCGCTGATTTCCAATACCCTTCTCATTCCGTCTCTGGATCTTCCCAGATGCACCAGTATCTCTATCGCCGAAGCTATCTGCGCCCTGATCGCATCTATCGGCATGTCCGTTCCCATGAGAACCATTGTCTCCAGCCTTGTGAGCATATCCCGGGGAGAGTTCGCGTGCCCGGTCGACAGACTTCCGTCATGACCTGTATTCATTGCCTGGAGCATATCAAGTGCTTCCGCGCTCCTGACTTCTCCTACCACGATCCGGTTTGGTCTCATTCTCAGGGATGTCTTGATCAGATCCCTGATGGTTATCTCATTTTCACCCTCGACATTGGCCTGCCTGCACTCGAGACTTACCAGATTCTCAATACCTTCTATCCTCAGCTCCGCCGAATCCTCGATCGTAATGATCCTCTCCCCGGGAGGTATAAAATTCGAAAGAACATTCAAAAAAGTTGTTTTGCCTGATCCGGTCCCTCCGCTGATGAATATGTTGTACCCGGCCTCTACCAGTTTTTTTAAGAAAAGCGCCGCTTCCTGAGTTATGCTGCCCATCCTTATCAGGTCTTCTATGGTAAGCGCGGTCTTCGGGAATTTTCTGATCGTCACTACTGGACCGTCGATCGCGACCGGACTGAGCACAACGTTGACTCTGGAGCCATCCGGCAGGCGACTGTCCACGATAGGCGTTGCCTCATTGACCCTTTTATTTGCCTGCCCTATCATCGACTGGATCACGTCAAGAAGCTTCTCTTTCGAAGAAAACTTCCCTTCAAATTTGTACAGCCGCCCTTCCCGCTCAATAAATATGTTATCCGGACCATTCACCATGATCTCTGTAACAGTATCGTCCTCAAGGATCTCCTGCAGAACGTCCAGCCCGCGGATGGAGTTAAACAGTTCTTTTACAGCTTTTATCCGCTCTCCGGCAGATATGCTCTTCCCGTTCAGATTCTCCGTTACCATCTGTGTGATTATCCGCATGAGCTCCTCATCACTTAAGTCGCGGCTTAAATCTATGTTATTTACAAGGCGTCTCTTCAGATCCTCCAGCAAATTCATTCTCGTCGATCTCCTTAATCTTTATCGCAAGCTCCGCCCGTCCTATCATATTGAGAGCACTCCGGATAATGCACCGTAAGTCTTCCTGATTCGGACAATTTAAGTAAACCTCATCGCAGAAGGTAAACGGCATCTCAAATCTGGAAAAAACCTCGATCCCATTCAGAATGATTGCTCCGTAGCCCATCTCTTTCAGTTTATTAAAGAACAACGGCCATTCATCCTCGCTAAGTTCCTCAAGATCCCGCGGATCAAGCGGTCCCGCAAGGATATCGACCATAAATTTCGGATCATTCCATGTCTCAACCGTTCTTAATTCCCTGCCGACCTTGAAATCGTAGATCATTCCCTCGACCTCATCATCAAAATCCCGCCAGAAATCACCGAACCTCACAAGATCAATGAACAGGGTCTGCCGGTATTCGAACATCTTTGCCGCTCTGTTGAGCCAGACACCGTTTTCTCCGTAAAAGTTATATACTCCTATGACCTTTACACCATCCTGCTCCGGTAATATATCGCGCATCGTGAGCTCGTTATAGATCGATTTCATCTCTTCAATTATCTTCGATGCGGACTTGATCCGGTCGATCGTCCTGAACTCACAGACAAGCAAATATTCCTTCTTCATTTCTTCGAAAGAATCTTCATCTTCAAATAACAGAACCGCCGAGATCCTTCCTCTCTGAACAGCCGCCTCCAGGACTTCCCTGTCTGTAAAGCCATGGATCATAAAGGGAAGCTTACCCGCCCTGTCCGCATATTCCAAAAAGCTGCTGATATACCTTTTATCCTCGCTGAAAACAGCAAAATTAAACCTAGACATAGTCTCCCCATATCCTCTCTTTTCTCTATTTAAAAACTTCCAAATTCGGAAAAATCCGAAGCCCCTGACCGGATGCT
The DNA here is from genome assembly GCA_045627365.1 of Lachnospiraceae bacterium. Lineage (GTDB taxonomy): Bacteria > Bacillota > Clostridia > Lachnospirales > Lachnospiraceae > RGIG5612. Next base: position 38,161 of record JAZQNN010000006.1, on the reverse strand, counting down.
CCTTTCACTCAGAACTGAGTGTGATAGCATTCTAAAACATGCCCTTTTTAAAGTCAACAGGGCATCTTCACTTTCGTGAAAATGCCCATAAAATCAACGTTTAAGACGTTTTACGTATTACGCTTAAAGCTCTTATCTGACGCTTACAAGCGTGTCTGTCGTTACCGGTTCTTTCCCTATGGTAAATACTGCTTTGAAACCCGGCATTTCTGCCGTCCCCAGATTCTGTTCCCTGTATGAAACAGTAACGCCGTTAACCACTTCCTCAAAATCTGTCGGGTCAAGTGCGGCGAGCCTGTTCAGCACTCTTCTGTATGAAGAATCCATCGAATTCATGCCCTTCTGACCCAGAAAATATGTATTTGTCAGAAGCTGCATTTCCGAATAGAACACGTTTACCGCCATCGGCGCCTCTATCGTCACCGTCAATCCGGTTACGATTCCGTTTTCCGTAGCAAGGTATACCTTCCGTTCGCTTTCGCCGTAATACATGTAAGCACCGTTGCCGTCCAGTTCGCCGTCCGTGTTCATCTTACATAGCTCTTCTTTCAAACCATAGTAATCTACGTAGTAATTGTAATTCTCAGCAAATTGTTCCGTCGTCAGTTCACCTTTATGCGGCGGCTTTACCGATATCATAATAATTAGAGTCAAAACTGCGAAAAGCACCAGCCCTCCGCCGATAAAAGCGAAGATCCTGCCGGCCTTGCGGTCCTTGAGCTCGAGCACGCTGTCATCTTCCCATGCCAGTTCCCTGCCTCGCTTATTGGCAACGAAGCTCATTATCATTCTGACAAGGCCGTAAACCGGGAAGTTGAATCCCATGCCCTTTGTGAAAACACGCCAGGTCCTTTCCAGTCCCTGTCCGTATGTAAGCTTGTTGCCGTAATCATTTCTGACAGTAATACCGAGCAGCCATTTGCCGGGGGTCGTCCCCCAAAGCATCAGGAAAACCGGCTCGATAAATACCATCACCAGCGAAACCAGATAAATCATTATCAGTTCCTGTAACGTGCTCTGCTGAATTCCCTTCCTGAACACCAGATAGTAGAACACGCTGACTATTATCTCGTAGATGAACAGGTCAAACTGTCTGGCAAAATACCTTCTCCACGGAGCAACGGCTGACTTTTTGCCGGTTCTTTCCTCCCTTTGGGAAGTCTTGCTTCGCTCTTCACATGTATTGAAAACCGGCGTCTCCTGCTTTATGCCCTCCGTAGAGTATCTGGACGGATCCAGGCTGTCCCAGGTCGCTTTGTCTCTCCAGAGTTCCTGGCAGATCTCCTGCGCCCTTGAAAAACTCTTGTTCTCCAGGTTCAGCTCGCCGATCCTTTCGAGCACACAGTTCTGCAGATCCAGCTCGCCGGAGGCGATCTTCTCGATTTTCTCTAACGAAATGCCGAGTGTCTTAAGAAGCGCGGCTTTCTCGTAATTTTTACCTTCGGTAAGATCTACCATTTTACTCCTCTTTAGCAGACTCAGCCTCTACGGTTTCCTCTGCAGCTTCTTCTGTCTGAGGGATCGGATTGCCGAAATCATCGTAAATGACATCCGGAGCTTCCTCTTCCGCGATCAGCGCTGCCGGGATCCTTGCAAGTCCTGCAACTCTGACATTCTCCTCTACGTTCATCAACTTAACGCCAGATGTATTTCTGCCGATGATGGAAACAGTCTCAATTCCCATCCTGATGATAATTCCTTCATTGGTGATCAGCATGATCTGGTCATCATCGTCAACAGCCTTGGCTGCTACCAGATTGCCTGTCTTTTCCGTGATCTTGTAGCACAGAACGCCCTTGCCGCCACGATGCTGAACACCGAATTCCTCAGTGCGCGTTCTCTTGCCCATTCCGTTCTCGGTCGAAAACAGTACGTATGGTCCCTGGGCATCGACCTGCATCGAGATGACCTCGTCATCATCTTCCAGTCTCATACCCGTAACGCCCATTGTTCCGCGGCCTGTCGGCCTTACTTCTTCCTCCGGGAAGCGGATGCTGTGGCCCATCTTCGTTACAAGAAGAACTTCTCTGTTGCCGTCAGTCATGATGGCTTCGATAAGTTCGTCTCCCTCTTTGAGGGTTATCGCGATCAGTCCGTTTGTTCTGATATTGGCAAATGCATCCATGTCCGTCTTCTTAACAAGACCGTTCTTTGTAGCCAGGATCAGGTGCTGTGCTCCGTCAAATTTCTCGGTAGCCATCGCTGCCGCGATCGACTCGCCCGGCTGCAGCTGCAGAAGGTTAACTATCGCGGTTCCTCTTGCCGTACGTCCTGCTTCAGGGATCTGGTAAGCCTTCATCCTGAACACACGGCCTGTATTCGTGAAGAAAAGAATGCTGTTATGGGCATTGGTGATAAATACCTTGTCCGTAACGTCCTCGTTAACGGTCTGCATTCCCTTTATTCCGCGTCCGCCTCTGTTCTGCGCGTGGAATGTGTCGATTCCCATTCTCTTGATGTAACCAAGCTTGGTCATAGTGATGACCGTGCTGTCATCAGGGATCAGGTCCTCGTCTTCGAGCTCGCCGTCGTCCGGTCCGATCTTGGTGCGTCTGTCATCACCGTATTTGCCCTTGATGACGATGATCTCTTCCTTGATCACACCGAGAAGTTTCTTCTCGTCAGCGAGGATCTCCTTGAAATAAGCGATCCTTGCAAGAAGCTCAGCCTGCTCGTCTTCGAGTTTCTTTCTCTCGAGACCTGTCAGGGCACGCAGTCTCATATCTACGATAGCCTGTGCCTGCGCGTCGTCGATATCGAGTCTGTCCATCAGGCCCTGCTTTGCTTCCTGAGTATTGGCAGAACCTCTGATGATCTTTATTACTTCGTCAATAAAGTCAAGCGCCTTGAGAAGACCTGCCAAAATGTGGGATCTCTCCTCTGCTTTGTTGAGGTCATACTTGGTTCTGCGTGTTACAACATCCTCCTGATGCTTCAGATAACACTTGAGCATCTCAAGGATCGTAAAAATTTTAGGCTCGTTATTGATCAGCGCGAGCATGATAACGCCGAAACTGCTCTGAAGATCGGTATGCTTGTACAGCTGATTCAGAATAACATTGGCATTCACGTCTCTTCTGAGCTCGATGACAACGCGGGTACCTGACTGGTCGGTCTCGTCACGCAGGTCTGTTATTCCGTCTACTCTCTTGTCTTTAACTAGCTCGGCAATTTTCTCGATAAGCTTAGCCTTGTTGACCAGATACGGAAGCTCGGTAACAACTATGCGGTTTTTGCCGTTCTCCATCGGCTCAATATTGCAGACTGAACGGATCTTGATCTTGCCGCGGCCGGTTCTGTATGCTTCTTCGATGCCTTTTCTTCCCAGGATCGTAGCGCCTGTCGGGAAATCCGGACCTTTAACTATCTGCATTACATCATCGATAGTTGTTTCGGCGTCATTTACCTTATCATCGATGATCTTGCAGACAGCATCAATAAGCTCGCGTACATTGTGAGGCGGTATGTTCGTTGCCATACCTACGGCGATGCCGTTGGTACCGTTGGCCAGAAGATTCGGGTATCTTGCCGGAAGAACTACCGGCTCTTTCTCTGTCTCGTCAAAGTTCGGTACGAAATCGACCGTATCCTTGCCGATATCAGCCAACATTTCCATAGCGATCTTGGAAAGTCTTGCCTCGGTGTAACGCATTGCTGCGGCTCCGTCTCCGTCGACAGAACCGAAGTTGCCGTGTCCGTCTACCAGAGGATATCTCGTAGACCAGTCCTGAGCCATATTGACCAAAGCTCCGTAGATCGATGAATCTCCGTGCGGATGGTATTTACCCATTGTATCGCCGACGATACGGGCACATTTTCTGTGAGGCTTGTCCGGACCGTTGTTGAGCTCGATCATGGAGTAAAGAACTCGGCGCTGAACCGGTTTCAGACCGTCCCTTACATCCGGCAAAGCACGTGAGGCAATGACACTCATCGCATAATCGATATACGATGTTTCCATCGTCTTCTTAAGGTCTACTTCCTCGATATTATCGAAAAGATGTTCATCCATTATAATTTCTCCCAATGTATCAGATATCTATGTTAGTTGCATACTTAGCGTTGATCTCGATGAATTCTCTTCTCGGCTCAACTTCGTCGCCCATCAGCGTTGAGAAAGTGAGGTCAAGATCCTGAACGCTCTCCTCGTCGATAAGCACCTTGGAAAGCACGCGGGTCTCCGGATTCATTGTGGTCTCCCACAGCTGACTTGCGTCCATCTCTCCGAGACCTTTGTAACGCTGGATCTTGTTCTGATTGTCGCGTCCGATCTCTTCAAGGATCTGGTTCAGTTCGTTATCGCTGTATGCATAGTATTTTTTATTGCCTCTTGCGACCATATAAAGCGGCGGTTTTGCAAGATATACGTACCCGCCCCTGATAAGGTCCGGCATAAATCTATAGAAGAATGTCAGAAGAAGCGTTGCAATGTGCGCTCCGTCAACATCGGCATCTGTCATAATGATGATCTTATGATATCTGAGCTTCGTGATATCAAAATCCTCATGGATACCGGTTCCGAACGCGGTGATCATTGTTCGGATTTCCGCATTTCCCAAAATCCTGTCAAGTCTTGCCTTTTCAACGTTCAGGATCTTGCCTCGAAGCGGCAGGATCGCCTGTGTTGCACGGGTCCTTGCTGTCTTGGCAGATCCACCCGCGGAATCCCCCTCGACTATGAAGATCTCGCAGTTTTCAGGATTCTTGTCTGAGCAGTCTGCAAGCTTGCCCGGAAGTGAATTGCCCTCGAGCGGACTCTTTCTTCTTGTAAGGTCTCTTGCCTTGCGGGCTGCGTCCCTTGCCTTCTGTGCGAGCATACTCTTTTCGCAGATGATCTTCGCTACCTGAGGATTTTGCTCGAGGTAATATGTCAGCTGCTCGCCGACAATGCCGTTAACGGCCGTTGCAGCTTCGGAGTTGCCGAGCTTCTGCTTGGTCTGTCCTTCAAACTGAGGATCAACGACCTTAACAGATACGATCGCGCCGAGACCTTCTCTGATGTCCTCGCCGGAAAGATTCTCATCTTTCTCTTTCAAAATCTTGTTTTTGCGTGCGTAATCGTTGAAAACTCTGGTAAGCGAACGCTTGAAGCCCTCTAGGTGGGTTCCGCCTTCAGGTGTATTTACGTTATTTACGAAGGTGTAGATGCTCTCGTTGTAGCCATCGTTATGCTGCATGGCAACTTCTACGTAAACACCGCTCTTTTCGCCCTCAAAATAAAGCACATCCTCATATACAGGGGATGAACCCTTGTTGATATATGAAACAAACTCTTTTATACCGCCCTCGTAATAGAACACTTTCTCGCGTTCCTTCTCCGGGCGGGCATCCTTAAGCGTGATCCTCAGTCCTTTTGTAAGGAATGCGACCTCGCGAAGTCTCTTCTGCAAAATATCGAAATCATAGACCGTCTCTTCGAAGATCTCTTTATCCGGAAGGAATGTTACGGTCGTTCCTGTCTTATCTGCCGGGCACTCGCCGAGTATCTGAAGCTGTCCTTCAGCTACTCCTCTTGAGTATGTCTGATAGTGGATCTTGCCTTCTCTGTAAATGGTTACTTCCAGCTTCTCGGAAAGCGCGTTAACTACCGATGCGCCTACGCCGTGAAGTCCGCCTGATACTTTATAACCGCCGCCGCCGAATTTGCCGCCGGCATGGAGCTTAGTAAATACAAGCTCAACAGCTGATACGCCTTCTTTATGATTGATTCCTGTCGGAATACCACGGCCGTTATCTACGACTGTGATAGAATCGCCTTCGTTAATGGTTACCTCGATATCCGTACAATATCCTGCAAGCGCCTCATCAACGGAGTTGTCCACGATCTCGTAAACAAGATGATGAAGTCCTCTTGATGAAATGCTTCCGATATACATTCCCGGACGTTTTCTTACAGCCTGAAGACCTTCAAGGACCTGAATATTGTCCGCGCCGTATTCTTCGGTAACTTCTGTGTTTTCCAAACTTAGATTGTCTGCCATTTTTCTTCCTTTCGGCATTTATATTACTTTTGCTTTATCTATATGGAACTTCTTCGCTTCTTTAAGCTCCAACTCTACAAATTCATCGACGCCCGTGCAGGTAATGATCGTCTGTGTCTGTCCGAGGCTTTTAAGAAGCTGCTTTTGCCGGCCTCTGTCAAGCTCTGACAGCACATCATCCAAAAGAAGGATCGGCTTCTCCTTCTTCTGTTCTTCGATCAGCTTAATTTCCGCCATTTTAAGTGACAGGGCACATGTCCGCTGCTGCCCGTTACTTCCGAATGTCTTAAGATCGATATCCTGATCATAGAATGAAAAATCATCCCTGTGAGGGCCTACACTTGTCTGCTTCAGGATCCGGTCCTTCTCGCGGTTTTTCTGCATCTGCTTGTAAAAATCATCTTCTGTTACCGAAGGTTCATATACAAGCCGCAGCTTTTCCGCACCGGAAGATATCTCGTAATGAATATCGAAAATTATTCTGTTGAGCTCTTCGATAAATTCTCGTCTTCTGGAGATGATCCTGCTGCCGAAATTAACGAGCTGCTCGTCCCAGATATCCAAAGTGTCCGACAGTTCCCTGTAATTGGCTCCGGGCTCATCCATCTTCTTCAGAAGCTCCCTGCGCTGGTTGAGGATCTTGTTATAATTAATAAGGTCTTCAACATATATAGGGTCTATCTGGCAAAGCTCGTTATCGCAGAAATTTCTTCTGTCCTGCGGTCCTCTTTTGATAATGTCCAGATCCTCAGCTGAGAAAATGACAACGTATATCTTCCCGTAAAGCTCGCTCACGCGCTTCAAAGGAACCCTGTTCAGGGCAAGTCCTTTTCCTCTTCCGGCCCTGAGATGAATGTCCACGCGCCACGCGCCCATCTCGCCGGTAAATTCAGCCTTGATATGTCCCTCTTCATTGCCCCAGCGAATAATCTCTTTATCTTTATTGTGCTTGTGGCTCTTGCCGGTCGCACACATATAGATGCTTTCCAATATATTCGTCTTACCCTGGGCATTCTCTCCGTAGATGATATTTACGCCTTCAGCAAATTCAATATCCAGATCTTCGTAATTCCTGTAATCTTTAAGTTGAAGATTCTTTATCTGCATACTAAGATCTGCTCTCCGTTATACTCTACTACGTCACCCTCGTAGAGCTTTCTGCCGCGGCGCTCATCAACTTCTCCGTTGACTTTGACCCGTCCTTCGGTTATCACGTACTTCGCGTCTACTCCGCTGCCGACCAGACCTGCAAATTTCAAAGCCTGTCCAAGCTTTATATATTCATCCCTGATATGAATTTCCATCTTTACTTGCCTTTATCTATTGATATTTACAGGAAGGATGATGTAAACATACTCACCCTCCTGGTTTCTTACGAAGCACGGCGCGTTAGAATTAACAAAGTAAATGCTGACTTCCTCATCCTCAATAACCTTCAGCGCTTCGATAAAGAATCTCGGATTGAAACCGATCACAAGATCCTTGCCGTCTTTCTTGATATCCAGTCTTGCATTCATTGAACCAAGTGAAGAATTGATATCCAGTTGCATCTGTTCTCCCTTAATATCGAAGATGACCGGCTTCTTATCTCCTTCTCTTGTCAAAATAAATGCTCTTTCAATGCTATTTAAGAATTCATTTCTGTTGATCTTGACTTCTGTCTCATAATCCTGAGAAATCATCTGCTCAACATTGAAATATTCGCCTTCGATAAGTCTTGCCAGAACCTTGGTATCATTGAAGATAAACTTAACGAACTTCTTATCGAATACAAGATCAACTGTCTCGTCTTTTTCTCCGCCGATAATTCTGTTTATCTCATTAAGAACCTTGCCGGGAATAATTGCTTTGTGCGCCTGATATTCATTGGCCAGATGCTCTTTTCTGATTGAAATTCTGTGGCTGTCAAGCGAAACGACCTTGATCTGATTGCCTTTTATCTCAAAAAGTTCGCCTCTCATAAGGGCATTTGCATCATTGGCAGCAATAGAGAAGATCGTCTGTCTGATCAGATCCTTAAGTGTCATCTGAGACAAAGTAACCTTAGCTTCTTCCCTGGCTTCAGGAAGCTCCGGAAATTCATCAGGATTCTTTCCGTTCAGGTTGAATTCGCAATCCTCGCACACAACACTTACCTTAAATGATGAAGTAGTTGTGATAACTACATCACTTTCGGGAAGCTTGCGAACGATCTCACTGAAAATTCTGGCATCAATTGCGATTTTTCCTCTTTCGACAACGTCTCCTGCAATAACTGTTTCAATTCCCATATCATTGTCGTATGTTACAACTTTGATAGTATCTGATGCTTCAATAAAGAATGACTCTAATATAGGAAGAGTTGTTTTAACCGGAACTGCTCTCATTGCGATATTAAGACCGGTCAAAAGATCATTTTTTGAACAACTGATTTTCATGTGGATTTCCCCTTTCGAGTAATTGATATATATGTATTTGCTTTATTAGTTATCCGTAATAGCAGTAGGCTCTGTGGAAATGTGAATATGTCGTATAAATGCTTTAGGTAAGGCATTTTTTAATGTTTACAGAGTCTCGAAAATCGCGTTTATTTCAAGTGCACAAATTTAGTCAGATGAAATGAAAACGATTCTTCTAAAAGTAATTAACCACTAATCAACACTTATAAACGCGTTAAAGTTGATAAGTTGTTGATTAAACGGGAATGATTTTCTTCTTCAGAATATCAACATCGTTTTTTATCTTATCATCTTCGTCGATTGCCTTCTGGATCTTCTCATACCCGTGAAGGATGGTCGTATGATCTCTGTTTCCAAGCTTCTTTCCGATAACTGTGTATGCAACATCAGTTAAAGTGCGGCACAGATACATGATAAGCTGTCTTGGATAGACGATCTCCTGGTTACGCTTCTGAGAAATAATATCGTTGATAGAGATACCAAAATGATCGGAAACTATCTTGATGATCATATCCGGAGTGATCTCACGTGCTTTTTCGTCAAAAAGGTCCTGAAGAACAGATTCTGCAAAATCAAGTGTTATCGGTGTAGATGTAAGCTTTGAAAAAGCTACGATCTTATTGAGCGCGCCTTCAAGTTCTCTTATGTTTGAAGAAACATTGGTTGCAATATAATTCAGGACATCGTCCGGAACGAATGGATATTTCTCCATTTCGACCTTTTTGCGCAGGATTGCAAATCTGGTCTCGTAATTAGGCGACTGAATATCAACGGTAAGACCCCAGAGAAAACGATTGCACAGACGTTCTTCTAAATTGTTGATATCCTTAGGAGGCTTATCTGAAGTGAAAACGATCTGCTTCTCATTATCATAAAGAGCATTGAAAGTATGGAAAAGCTCTGTCTGGGTGCTCTCCTTGCCTGCAATAAACTGAATATCATCAATAAGAAGAACATCGACGTTGCGATATTTCTCTCTGAACTGTGCATTGGAAAGAGTTCCGCCGTTGCGGACCGCGTCGATAATCTCGTTGGTAAAGGTCTCGCTGGTAACGTAAAGGACCTTTTTGGAATGGTCATGCGCAAGAATAAAATGAGCGATAGCTTGCATGAGATGAGTCTTTCCAAGACCTGATCCGCCATAGATGAAAAGAGGATTATAGATCTCGGCCGGAGACTCTGCAATTGCAAGTGCAGCTGCATGTGCGAAGTTATTGTTCTCTCCTACAACGAAAGATGAAAAAGTATATTTAGGATTAAGGCCGGCTTTTTCAAAAATGTCGGACTTTGAAGAAGGCTCAGCTGCGGCCTGGAAATTTTTCAGATCATCAGGTATGACAAACTCAAGTTCAAGTGCGTGTCCTGTGATTTCTTCAATGCTCGCCTTAAGCGGGAGATAATACTTCCTCTTCATATATCCGAGAAGGGTAGACTCTTCCGGGAAAACAAGAATTACGGTATCTTCCACGACGTCAGCGACTTCCAAAGGCGCAAGCCAGGTATTGTATGAAACATCTGAAATCTCGTATTCAGTCTTCAGATGTTCAAGAATCTGTGGCCATTTTTCTTTAATTAAGTCAAGCATATCTTTCTCTCCGAATGAAAATTATGCACCAAAAACTACCTGAAAGTTGATAAAATGGGCGCAATAACCCAACATATCTTATATTTATTATATATATTAATATACTTAAGGCAATTTTTCAACAAAAATGTGGAAAAATATCCGCAAAGAAAGGAGATTTCCACTATTTAAATTAGTGCTTGACTAATTCGAATTTCGTACATTATAATCTCAAGTGCTATTTTTCAAGAATGACAGGAGGTGAAAGTCTTATGAAGATGACATTTCAGCCTAAGAAGAGAGATAAAAAGGTTCATGGCTTCAGAGCTAGAATGGCAACTAAGGGCGGAAGAAAAGTACTCGCTGCTCGCAGAGCCAAAGGAAGAAAAGTTTTAGCTTAAGACCACTTTCATGAAGACAGTGGTCTTCTTCTTTCTTAAGGAGAGATTGGATGCGGAACATTGACTCGCTGAAGAACTCGAGACAGTTTAAAGAAGTCTATGCTAATGGAAAATCTTTTGCGAATAAGCTGCTGGTATTGTATGTTCTGTTCGGTCAGGAGAAGACTCAGATCGGTATATCAGTAAGCAAGAAGGTCGGTAACAGTGTCGTAAGGCACAGAGTTACCCGGCTTATTCGTGAAAGTTTTTTGGCGTACAAAGATTTACTCCCGGAAGGAGTTCATCTTGTAGTTGTGGCCAGATACACGGCCGCAGATAAGAAAGAGCCCGAAATAGAAGAAGCATTTGGGCATTTGCTCAAGGTCTCGCACCTAGTATAATTGTTGTGGTGTCATGAAAAGATTATTAATTGCACCAATCAAATTTTATCAAAAATACATATCCGGGTATAAACGTTACAGTCATTGTAAGTACACCCCTACCTGTTCTCAGTATGCTATTGAGGCTATTGAGAAGTATGGCTCGCTTAAAGGGCTGGGATTGGCTATTTGGAGGATACTCCGCTGCAATCCGTTCTCCAAGGGTGGTTATGATCCGGTGCCATAAGGAGGACAACAAGTGTTAGATTTTTTTATTGCCTGCGGCAGAGCAGCCAGCGCGGCGACCGGAGACGGATGCTACAACTGGCCTGTTATCAAGCAGATCATCTGGGCCTTCGGCTACGCAATCAAGTATCTTTACAAGTTTTTGGATATTCTTGATGGTAAGGCAAATGGTAATGTAAACATCGGTTTAGTTATTATTCTGTTCACCATCATTGTAAAGTTCATTTTGCTTCCGATGACCATCAAACAGCAGAAGTTCACTAAGATGCAGCAGATCATGCAGCCTGAACTTACTGCTATTCAGGAGAAGTACAAAGGACGCCAGGGCGATCAGTACGCAGCAGCAGCTATGCAGGAAGAAACCAAGGCTGTTTATGCTAAGTACGGTGTAAGCCAGACGGGCGGATGTCTGCAGTCATTTATCCAGCTGCCGATCATCATTGCTCTGTACGGCGCTCTTCGTAAGATCCCTCTTCTTATTGACGAAGTAAGGGCTCCTCTTCAGAAAGTTATTGACACGATCGGAACCGGTTCACAGGAAGTTCTGGCCAAGGTCAACGGAGTTTCAGCCGCACTCGTTTCATCGTCTACGGTTGACGGTGTTACGACTTATACAGCAGTCTCCGGAGACACACCGATCTCTATGCTGTACACACTGGCGCAGAAGGGCTGGGATTCGATAGTAGAGGCATTCGGCGGACCTACAAGCGCACTCGGCGGACAGGCTATCACCGAAGCTCATGAGAAGTTCGTAGGAATGAACTCATTCCTTGGATGGGATATCAGCCAGACCCCGTGGAATCTGATGAAGACAGGCACTTTCATAGGTATTCTTGCTCTCCTCATCCCGCTTCTTTCCGGTTTTTCACAGTGGCTTTCATTTAAGCTTACACAGACAGCATCCGCTAAGGCCAACGCAGCAGCCAATGCAGCGACCGGCATGGGCGCTTCCAACAGAATGATGGAGTTCATGATGCCTCTTATGTCTGTATACTTCGGTTGTGTTCTTTCAACAAGCTTGGGTATTTACTGGGTAACAAGCTCAGTATTCCAGGTTGTTCTGCAGATCTTCATCAACAAGAGCTTCCGCAAGATGGATATGGACGAGTTCGTTGCCAAGAGCAAAGCCAAGGCAGAAGCCAAAGCCAAGAAGAAGAGAGAGCGAAACGGTGTGGCAGGATCGACCATTTCTTCGGCAGCCAACACAAGTACCAAGGGACTTTCCGTGGAACAGCAGGCCGCTCAGGCTCAGCCTCGCAGCACATCTATCAGAGATATCGCTAACATGAATGTTTCCGGATATTCTGTAAATAAGACAGCAGCTCCGAATTCTCTTGCAGCCAAGGCCGGCATGGTCCAGACATACAACGAGGATCACAAAGATAGTTCCGACAGTGCGAGCGCACGCAAGAGTTATAAGAAATAAGGGGAATTGACCATGGAATATAAAGTATTTGAAGCAAAAACCGTTGATGATGCGATCACCAATGCGCTTGTTGAGTTAGAGACTACAAGCGACAAGATAGAGTATGAAGTCGTTGAAGAAGGCAGTGCCGGACTTTTCGGTATTTTCTCCAAGAATGCGATCGTTAAGGTACGCAAGAAAGAGACTGAACAGGATATTCTGGTTAAATTCCTGAATGACGTAATGGAGAAGATGGAAGTCGATGGGGAGCCTGTTGTTTCGATCGATGAAGAGGAAGGAACCGTAGATATCGTTATCGAAGGTGACGATACATCAGATCTTATCGGCAAGAGAGGCCAGACACTTGATGCACTTCAGTATCTTGCAAGCCTTGTAATAAACAAGGGCAAAGACGATCATTACAGAGTAAAGCTTGACACCAAGAATTACCGCGAACGCCGTCAGAAAACACTTGAGAATCTTGCCAAAAATGTAGCGGCTAAGGTCAAGAAGACTCACAGAAAGATAGTTCTTGAGCCGATGAATCCTTACGAAAGACGTATCATTCATGCATATCTTCAGTCTGATAAGTACGTTACCACCAAGAGCGAGGGTGAGGAGCCGAACAGAAGAATTGTAGTATACTACAAGAAATAATTGTGAAGTAAGAGGCTGCCCGGAGGCAGCCTCTTGTAATATTGTCAGAGGAACATATGATCAGGGAAAATGACACAATAGCGGCTATTTCGACCGCCATGAATAATTCCGGAATAGGAATCGTCAGAATCAGCGGCGATGAGGCTTTTGATGTGATCAAAAAGATCTTTCGCCCGATGAAGAACAAGGATATCAGCGCAGTCGCGAGTCACTCGGTCCACTACGGCAACATAGTTGACGGCGATACGGTGATCGACGAAGTGCTGGTGCTGATTATGAAGGCTCCGCACACATATACCCGTGAAAATACCGTGGAGATAGACTGCCACGGCGGAATGTATGTCATCAAGAAGGTTCTTGAACTGGTTTTGCAAAACGGCGCGAGGGCAGCGGAGCCGGGAGAATTCACCAAGAGAGCATTCATTAACGGAAGAATTGACCTTTCACAGGCTGAGGCAGTAATCGATGTAATAAACGCGCAGAACGATTATGCTCTGAAGAGCGCGGTTTCGCAGCTTAAAGGTTCTGTTTCAGAGAAGATTCGCGCGGAAAGGGCCGTACTTCTTGAGCAGATAGCCTATATAGAGGCAGCCTTGGACGATCCGGAGCATATAGATATGGAAGATTATGGCTCAACACTTCTTCCGATACTGGAAGAGATCAGAAATTCCGTTGAGGGACTGATTGCAACGGCTGATGACGGGCGCATCATCAAGGAAGGAATCCGCACGGTTATCGTAGGTAAGCCCAATGTCGGCAAATCTTCTTTGCTCAATGCGCTTTTAGGCGCTGAGCGGGCGATAGTTACAGATATTGCGGGAACCACGAGGGATGCTCTGGAGGAGAGCCTTCGAATAGGCGATATCACGCTGAACATCGTGGACACTGCCGGAATCAGAAATACTGAGGATGTTATAGAGAAAATCGGCGTTGACAAAGCCGTTGATTATGCGAAAAATGCGGATCTGGTGGTATTTGTCGCAGATGCTGCAAGCCCTCTTGATGAAGACGATTTCAAGATATTGGACATGATCAGGGGCAAGAAGACTATTGCGCTTCTTAACAAACAGGACATGGGCGCAGTTGTCAGTAAAGATGAGCTTTCCGGGTACGGAGATTTTAAGGTCATCGAGACCTCGATAAAAGAAAATGCCGGGATCGAGGCATTTGTAGGAACCGTCAAAGAAATGTTCTACAACAGCGAGATCAATTTCAATGATCAGGTATACATTACGAACGCAAGGCAGAAAGCTGCACTCGTGGACGCGAAGGGAAGTCTTGACCAGGCAATTGATACGGTAAATGCCGGAATGAGCGAAGATTTCTTCACGATCGATATGCTTTCGGCTTACGAAGCACTTGGCGAGGTGATCGGCGAGGCCATCGAAGATGATCTGGCTGATGAGATTTTCGGCAAATTCTGCATGGGAAAATAAAATGAGCGAGATAAAGTACGTAACAGAAGAATACGATATAGTAATAGTCGGTGCAGGACATGCCGGAGTTGAGGCGGCTCTGGCAGCAGCGCGCCTCGGAATGAAGACGATAATGTTCACGGTGAGCGTGGACAGCATCGCAATGATGCCATGCAATCCCAATATCGGAGGCTCCTCAAAGGGTCATCTGGTAAGGGAACTTGACGCGCTTGGCGGAGAAATGGGCAAAAATATCGATAAAACCTTCATCCAGTCCAAGATGCTCAACACATCCAAGGGGCCGGCGGTGCATTCATTAAGGGCTCAGGCTGACAAACATGCGTATACTGCCGAAATGCGAAAAACCCTTGAAAATACAGAAAATCTGACGATTCGTCAGGCGGAAGTCGCAGAACTGATAGTTGAAGATGACAAGATCAAAGGAGTAAAGACGTTCTCGGGAGCCACATATCTTGCGGGAGCTGTCGTTCTTGCCACCGGCGTGTATCTTAAGGCACGCTGCATTTACGGCGAAGTCAGCAATTACACAGGACCGAACGGGCTTCAGGCGGCCAACCACCTTTCGGACTCAATGGAGGCGGCCGGGATCCCGCTTAGAAGATTCAAGACCGGAACTCCGGCTCGCGTAGACGGCAGAAGCCTTGATTATTCCAAGATGCAGGAGCAAAAGGGCGATACGCCTATTGTTCCTTTCTCATTTGAAACAGATCCTGAGAGCATCCAGAAAGAGCAGGTTTCCTGCTATCTGACATATACAACGGAAGAAACGCACCGCATAATCCGAGAAAATATCGACAGATCGCCGCTTTTTTCCGGCACGATCAAGGGAACGGGCCCGAGATATTGCCCGTCTATCGAGGATAAAGTCGTTAAATTCCCGGATAAAGAGCGCCACCAGATATTTATTGAGCCGGAAGGACTGTATACCAATGAGATGTACCTTTCGGGCATGAGCTCTTCTCTGCCGGAGGATGTGCAATTTGAAATGTATAAGACTCTGCCGGGGCTTGAGAACGTAAAAATCGTGAGAAATGCGTACGCGATCGAGTATGACTGCATCAATGCGCACGATATCAAGGCAACACTTGAATTCAAGAAGATCAAAGGACTCTTTGCAGCAGGCCAGATAAACGGAAGTTCGGGTTACGAAGAGGCAGCTGTGCAGGGCTTCATGGCCGGTGTCAACGCCGCACGCCTTCTTCAGGACAAGGAACAGATAGTGCTCGACAGAAGCCAGGCATATATCGGAGTGCTGATCGACGATCTGGTTACCAAGGAAAATAATGAGCCTTACAGAATGATGACCAGCAGGGCAGAATACCGTCTTCTCTTAAGGCAGGACAACGCGGATCTGCGTCTTACGGACATAGGTTACGAGATCGGTCTTGTAAGCAAGGACCGCCGCGACTATGTCGAAACGAAAAGAAGACTGATTTCAGAAGAGGTAGCGCGAGTTAAGACCGTTCCTATAGGAGCCGGCGGCAAAACCCGCGAAATCATTGAAAAATACGGAAGTACTCAGCTTAGCACAGGCCTTACGCTTGCCGAATTGATAAGAAGGCCGGAGCTTGATTACGAGAAGGTCGCAGAGCTTGACGAGGCTCGTCCAGACTGGAGCGGAACATATCCGGAAAAGATGATCGCCGAGGTCATAAATCAGATCAACATTGAAGTAAAGTACGAAGGATATATCCAAAGACAGCAAAAGCAGGTCGATAATTTCCGCCGCGTGGAGGGAAGAGTCCTGCGCGAAGACATCGAGTATAAGAAGATCGCCGGACTTCGCCTGGAGGCAGGGCAGAAGCTTGATCTTTTCAAGCCACGCTCGATCGGGCAGGCGTCAAGAATCTCAGGAGTAACTCCTGCGGATATAGCAGTTCTTCTCATATATCTTTCCAAAGAAGCCAGAGAAGGAAGCAAAAACGAATAACATCAGAGCCGGCGGGACGGACAAGAACCATAAATCTCGCCGGTTTTTTCGTATATAAGGAAGATATTAATCGAAAGGAGGCGTCACGATGATAAATAAAGTTGCAATTGCAACATTCATATTGGCGATTTTAACCGGGCTTCTTGCCGGATGCGGCATTTCGAATGGAACGGAGCCTAAGCAAGGAGGAGATTTTTCATTGGTAAGCGCAAAATATCCGGAATTACCTAAATATCCGATAGAAGACGATTATTTAAAGAAGAACGGCGAGTTTGAGTTCGAAGCTTACGATAAGGAATATACTGCCTGGAGACAGGCTCTGCTCGATTTCAGGGGCAAAGGAAGCACTGATTACAACGAACTCATGGCAAAATATATCGCAAATAGTACGAGGGCCTTTGCGGAAGGACTGGAAGGCAAAAACGTAGTATATTCGCCGGTGAATACATATCTGGCATTTGCGATGCTGGCAGAAATAACGGATGGCAACAGCAGGCAGCAGATCCTGGACGCGCTCGGCTGCGAGTCGATCGAACAGGTCCGTCAGACGGCAACAGGACTTTGGAACTCTCACTATGTCAAAGACGGAACGCACACCAGCCTCCTGGGCAATTCGCTGTGGCTACGGAAAGACGCGGATGTGAACCTCGAAACGATAAACGCTCTGGCTGAAAGATACTTCGCCTCCGTCTTTAGCGGGGAAATGGGAAGCGCAGAATATGACGAGGCGCTTCAAAGCTGGATCAATGAGCAGACAGGAAATCTGCTTACCGAAAAAGCGGGCGGCCTCCACATGGATCCGACCACCGTACTTGCTTTGGTTTCAACCATCTTTTATCAAGACAGTTGGGCAAAAAGATTTGAAGACATAGATACATTGCCGAGGACGTTTCATAAGGCAGATAACACGGATGTGACGGCTGATTTTATGAACAGTTCAGCCTATGGAGCGCTTTTCTATGGCGAAAAGTATATAGCAACGAGCAAATATTTCGAAAACGGCGGATCGATGTGGTTCCTGCTTCCAAATGAAGGCGTCAGCGCCGAGGAACTGCTTGCTGACGATGAAGCTATGGATCTGCTTATCAAAAATAACGAAAACGCTCAGCTCGCTGAAGATAATATCCAACGCACTCAGATAAACCTCTTCGTACCAAAGTTCGATGTTTCTTCGGACATAGATATGAAAAACGGAATGCGCGCACTTGGAATAACAGACGTTCTGGATGATTCGTTGTCTGATTTTTCCCCTCTAAGTGATTCGCTGGACAATCTGGCTGTTTCGGAAGCTCAACACGCAGCAAGAGTCAAAATCGACGAAGACGGCGTAGAAGCAGCTGCATATACGATAATAATGGTTGCAGAGACCGCTTTTTTTGAAATCCCTGCGGAAGTGGACTTTGTCCTCGACAGACCGTTTGTTTTCGCCATTACCGATCACAATGGCCTTCCGACATTCATTGGAGTGGTAAATACGCCGATGGAGTGATAGAATAGGACCAACTTAGAAATCTCATGTTTCACGTGAAACATCAAATCACAGGAGAAAGCATGTTTGAAGTTTTAGAGAAATTTGCGCAAGAACACGGCCTCAGCATAGGCGAAAAAGAATTATCACAATTTGAACTCTTCGAAAACCTTTTGTTAGAGAAGAACAAAGTGATGAATCTTACAGCGATAACAAAGCCAAAGGAGGTTGAGATAAAGCATTTCGTCGATTCTTTGGAGGCGGCTGTTGTTATCAAAAAGTTCGCCACGACTGAGAGCTTCAGAGTTATCGACGTGGGTTGTGGAGCGGGATTCCCGGGAATTCCATTGAAGATCGCTTTCCCCAAAGCCGAATTTGTGCTCCTTGATTCTTTGAATAAAAGGATAAACTTTGTTAACGAAACCACAAATTTAATGAACTTGAGCGGTATTCGTGCGACGGCTGCAAGAGCTGAGGACTTCGGCAGATCGGCAGAAAGAGAAACCTTCGACTTCTGCGTATCCAGAGCTGTGGCCAGACTTAATGTTCTGCTCGAATATACCCTTCCGCTTGTCAAGGTCGGAGGCTACTGCATCCTCTACAAGTCCGGCAATTATGAAGAAGAAGTAAAAGAGATCGGCAAAGCGCTTAAAACGTTGGGCGGAGAACTTAAAGGAGTAAAGGTATTTACGCTTCCTTCTTTGGATGAGGGCGAAACAGAAGGCGACGGCAGGAGCCTCGTAATCATAAGAAAGATCGCTAAAACGCCGTCAAAATACCCCAGACAGGCCGGAAAGCCATCAAGAGAACCGTTGAAATGAACTTACCGGAAATATCAACGAAATATACAGTCAGAAAACTTGCCCCGGAAGACGCAGAACAAATACTGGCGTTAGAACTGGAAAATCCCATGTATTTTGAGTTCTGTCCGCCGGCGCCAACCATTGGATCTGTCCTTGAGGACATGGAAGCGCTGCCGCCACGCAAGACGTATGATGACAAGTTCTATATCGGTTTCTTTCAAGGAGAGGAGCTGATCTCAGTGATGGACCTGATACTGCGCTACCCGAATGAAGATACTGCATTTATCGGTTTTTTTATGATGAATAAAGCCTTTCAGGGAAAAGGAGTCGGATCAGATATCGTTAAAGAGACTTTCAAGCAGCTTAAAGAAGAAGGATTTACTCATGTGCGTCTGGGCTTCATGAAAGGGAACGAGCAAAGCAGACATTTTTGGCTGAAAAACGGTTTTTCTCCAACCGGAGTCGAAACTGATAATGGCCAGGGAATTGTAGTAGTGATGCAGAAAGATATATAAGAATCAAGAAAACCCACCGAAATTTCGGTGGGCTTTCTGTAAGATTTAAGCGCGAATGAGTTTTTGTATAGCTTCTACATTGATATCGGTATCAGATTCAAGACCCAACGTACTTACTTCGGCGTTCAGGAGATCTTCATGACCTGTCATATCGATTTCAAGATGACGGGTTATCCTGCTTGCGAATACATGTCTTCCCTCGCGTCCGAAAGGAACTGCGCCGGTTAGACTATACATATTATAAGCGAATGTTCCGTAAAGAGGCGCGTCAAGGAATTTCTTGATTTTAACAGCTGCGCTCTGGCTGATCGAGAATTTTTCGTGTTCAGGCGGGCAGCACAGCAATACTTTTCCGATCATAGAAGGGTCATCTTTATTGGCAAATGCTGCAGCAAGGCAGGAACCTTTGTATGCGATGATGTCAGTCTTTTCACCGATAATGTCCTTAATAAAGGCTTCAATCAGCTGAACGTAGATGTAATTCGTATATGTAACCCACGGCTTGTCGGAAAAACCGAATCCCAGAAGATCGATGGCATAGACCGTGTGATCGTTTGAAAGCTTAGCGGCGAGCGAGAGCATATCTTTGCCGGAACTGTCCGGTTCAAAGTCGTGAAGAAGAAGCACAGGTGAGCCTGAACCACTCTTGTGATAGAAGATCTTTCCGAGCTTCCAGTCATAATATTCGCCGGAGCGGTTGTCCTTCTTCTTTATTCTGCCCTGGAACAGATCGAAAATAATGTTCGCACAGGTCATTATTGCGGTGATAGACAGAAGGAACTTGCATATTTTCCAGAAAACATTGGATTTCTTCATGGATAACCTCTCTTTCGTAAAAAAGATTATATTACAAAATCTCGAATTACACAATCTCACAGATAAAATTGTTCCACGTGAAACATCGGACGTCTCACGTATTACACCTGATTTTTTTGTTCAAACTGCCAAAACATTATTTTAATATAGATAAACGCGTTTTTTTGTGCTAAAATCTGCAATGTTACAAAGGAAGGAGTATGGATATGGGCAGAATTATTGCAGTTGCTAACCAGAAAGGCGGAGTTGGTAAGACTACATCAACGGTCAATCTTGCCGCCGCTCTTGCTGAACAGGACAAAAATGTCCTTTTGGTTGACCTGGATCCGCAGGGCAATGCGACCAGCGGAGTGGGCGTGGACAAGAGAACTGTTGCCAATACCGTATATGAGATGCTTATCGGTAAAGCATCTTTTGATGAAGCGCTTGCGGAAACCGAGATTCCAAAGCTTCAGCTGATTCCGGCCAATATCAATTTGTCCGGAGCAGAGATTGAACTCCTCGATATAGAGAAAAGAGAATATTGCCTTCAGAAGATACTTCACGAGATAAAGGATAATTACGATTTTATACTGATCGACTGCCCGCCTTCTCTGAACATGCTTACAGTTAACGCTATGACCGCGGCCGACACCGTGCTTGTGCCGATCCAGTGCGAATACTACGCACTTGAGGGACTTTCACAGCTCCTGCATACAATCGGACTTGTAAGGAAGAGGCTGAATCCGACGCTGGAAATGGAAGGCGTTGTTTTCACCATGTATGACGCAAGAACCAATCTTTCCATGCAGGTCGTTGAGAATGTTAAGCAGAACCTTAAAGGCAACATCTACAATACGATCATTCCACGCAGCATCAAGCTTGCGGAAGCGCCAAGCTATGGCATGCCGATCACTGTATACGCGCCGCGTTCTACCGGCGCAGATGCGTACAGACTCCTGGCATTAGAGGTAATTAACAAAAAATAATTTGCAAATGCAACAGAAAGTGAGGGCGTGATGGCAAAACCAAGGTCCGGATTAGGTAAAGGAATTGATTTGCTGATTCCGCAGGGCGCAGAGGAAATTCCGGTAGCTCCTGAGAACACCACAACACTCAAAACATCTAAAATAGAGCCGAACAGAAACCAGCCGAGAAAGCAGTTCAACGAGGAAGCGCTGAAGGAACTGGCTGATTCGATCAAGCAGTACGGTATTATCCAGCCTATCGTTGTCTGCAAGAAGAATGATTATTACGAAATCATCGCCGGTGAGCGCAGATGGCGCGCAGCCAAGAAAGCCGGCCTGAAGGAAGTTCCGGTCGTAATCAAAGACTACTCAGAGAAGGAGATCGCCGAGATCTCGCTGATCGAGAACATACAAAGAGAAGACCTCAATCCGATCGAAGAAGCGAAGGCTTACAGGCAGCTGATCGACGATTACAAATTGACCCAGGAAGAGTTGTCAGAACGTATTTCCAAGAGCAGAACTGCGATCGCCAATACGATGAGACTTCTGAAACTGGAAGCGGGCGTTCAGTCAATGCTTATAGATGGCGCACTCAGCGCAGGACACGCAAGAGCTCTTCTTGCTGTTGAGGATGAAAAGGCACAAAAAGACCTTGCAGATAAGGTAATTGCGGACTCTTTGAGCGTTCGTCAGACCGAGGATCTTGTCAGGGCGTACAACGCTAACCTGGAAAAGCCAGAGAGCGCGCCTGTTAAGAAGAAATTTGCCAATGCCATCCAGTACAAAGAGCTTGAGAAGCAGATGACAGAGGCTCTTGGTACCAAAGTCAAGATCAACCGCAAGGAAGAAGACAAGGGCAAGATCGAAATAAGCTATTTCTCAGAGGAAGATCTGGACCGTATCTATAAAGCGATCAACGAGGGTGCGAAGTAATGAAAGAACCGATAATGAGCCAGAACGCGATGGGCGTTTTCATAATTATTTTGTTGATCGTCAGTGTAGCACTTATCGCTATTTGCGTTATAATGTATCTCGAACTCAAGCGTGAAAGGGAGCGCATTGACAGATTTCTGCAGGGTCAGGACGGAAGTGATCTGGAAGAGGTCTTTCTGGACAGATTCGACAGGCTGAAGATGCTTGAGGAGCGCGATAAAGCCGAAGAGGCGGCCATCAAGGAGATCTACAGGCGATTCCAGGGAGCATACCAAAAGATGAGCATCGTAAAATACGACGCTTTCACCGAAAACGGCGGCAAATTAAGCTTTGCGATGGCGATGCTGGACGAGCTTGACAACGGGTTTATCATGAATGTCATGAACAGCCGCGACGGAAGTTATTGTTATGTTAAAGAAGTAATTACTGGCAGATGCGAGACTGCTATGGGCAACGAAGAAGCTATAGCGCTTGAACAGGCCATGAATCAAAAGAGGAGCAGAAATGTTAGACATTAAATTATTGAGAAACGATTTTGAGTACGTTGAGAAGGCACTTGCCAACCGCAACGAGGATTTCGACCTGGGACAGTTCAAGGTTCTGGACGAGAACAGACGCAGCCTTCTTGCTGAAGTTGAGAGACTGAAAGCCGAACAGAACAAGGTTTCCAAGGAGATCCCGGTAATGAAGAAGGCCGGCCAGGACACCAGCGCTGTTATGGCTGAAATGAAGGAATTATCTGCAAAAATCAAGGAACTTGACGGCCGTGTTGCAGAGGCTGATCAGGCTCTTAACGATTATATGCTGACCCTTCCGAATATTCCGCATCCATCTGTTCCTGATGGCAAGACTGACGCGGATAACGTTGAGATCCGCCGTTGGGGTGAGCCTACCAAATTCGATTTTGAGCCGAAGGCTCATTGGGATCTGGGCGCAGACCTCGGTATTCTTGATCCGGAGACAGCAGCCAAGATCAGCGGCAGCCGCTTTACTGTTTACAGAGATAAGGGCGCCCGTCTTGAAAGAGCTATCATGAACTTCTTCCTTGATACGCATACCGAAGAGCACGGATATACGGAAGTATTCCCGCCATTCATGGTAAGCAGAGAGAGCATGACCGGCACAGGCCAGCTTCCTAAGTTTGAAGAAGATGCATACAAGGTTTACGGCGATGGCAAGGAATATTTCCTTGTTCCTACAGCTGAGGTTCCGGTAACCAATATGTACAGGGATCAGATCCTTGACGGCAAGACTCTGCCGATCAAGCATTGCGCATACACTGCCTGCTTCAGAGCTGAGGCCGGAAGCGCAGGACGTGACACCCGTGGTCTTATCAGACAGCATCAGTTCAACAAGGTCGAGCTGGTCAAGTTCACCAAGCCTGAGCAGTCTTACGACGAACTTGAGAAATTGACCAGAGACGCAGAAGACGTTCTTCAAAGACTTGGCCTTCCGTACAGAGTCGTAAGGATCTGCATCGGAGATCTGGGCTTCACTGCTGCTCTTAAGTATGATATCGAAGTTTGGATGCCAAGTTACGGCAGGTATGTTGAGATCTCGAGCTGCTCTAATTTCGAGACATTCCAGTCAAGAAGAGCCAACATCAAGTATAAGGACAATCCTACCGACAAGGCTGAATATGTCCACACTTTGAACGGCTCCGGAGTTGCTATCGGACGTACCACAGCAGCGATCTTAGAGAATTATCAGCAGGCTGACGGAAGTATCAAAGTCCCTGAGGCACTGGTCAAGTACATGGGCTGCGACGTGATAAAATAAGGTATTGCCTTTTGATTTGAAAAAGGGGATAATATGCCAAGTGTTTCCGTAGCTCAGCAGGATAGAGCGTCCGCCTCCTAAGCGGAAGGTCGTGGGTTCGAATCCCGTCGGGAACGTGGCAAGCCGGCGATATATGCAAGCGCATTTATCGCCGGCTTTCTTATAACAAAAAAGCTGCTCCTCAAGATACGCCTGAAGAGCAGCTCGTTTTTGTTAATGATTGGGTTTACTGTGCGGCTTTCTTCTTGTTCTTCTTCGCAACAAGTACGATAACGATGGCGATTACTGCAAGAACAACAGCTGCGATAGCGATCCACAGAACAGGGCTGGCAGAACCGGAAACTGTGAATTCGTATGATCCGATCTCTTCGCTCTGTGATCCGGAAGTCATGAAGAATAGTTTTGCAGTGTAGGTAGCGCCTTTTTCAAGGACTGTATCGCCGCCAAGATATGTAGGAACTGCGCCGTTTTCCAGGAATTTTTCGGTAGTTCCGATATAATTGCCGTCGGCATCCTCGATCTCGATGAAGAATTCGTTGGACTCTTCAATACCGCTTACTGTAACTTCAAATTCTTTCTCGCCGGCAGCGGCATCAACACTCTCGATAACGACTTTGGCAACGCTGAACTCGAGCTCATAAACCAGCTCGCTCTTTGAGCCGCCTGACAGATACAGGCCTGCTTTATACAGCTTTTCACCTTCAAGTACGCCGTCTCCGTTAAAGAAAACTTCGACTGTACCGTCTTCTGTGAAATGGTCTGACTGAGCAACTGTTGTATCACCATCAAGAACGTCAACAAAATACTCGCCTGTGCCGTCAAGATTGCCGACTTCAACTTTGAATGAATGAAGTCCGGCAACGCCGTGAACCTTAAAGATCATCGGAACTTCCTCATCTGCGAAAACTGCGCTCATTCCGCCAAGTAATGTCAGCGTCAAAACCAGTGAAACAAACATAGCAACTAATTTTTTCATTGATTTCATAATCCCTTCTACTTTCAGTTTCTGCTTCGGCCAAACTGACCGGAGCACTATTGATTCTATATCAAAATGGTGCCTTCAGTCAATCAAAAGCGGGCTTTTCATATGCCAAAGAAGTTGACATATCCCCCCGTGAGTAGTATTTTCCCTATATCAGAAAAGGCAAAAAGGACACTTTAATGAGCTCAATCACATGCGAAAATTTAACTATCTCGTGGGAAGGCAAAGCCGTCATCAAGGATTTGAGTTTCGGCATTGAAGACGGGGATTTCCTGTGCATTGTCGGAGACAACGGCTCCGGCAAAACCACGCTGGTCAAGACTTTGCTTGGCCTTAAGAAGCCCGACTCCGGGCAGATCGTTTACGCCGAGTGCGGGTGCCCTGTGGGATCTGCCGGACCTGATGAATGCAAGGAAAGACACAGAATAGGATATCTGCCGCAGAAAACGGAATTTCAGAAGGATTTTCCGGCATCAGTCAGGGAAATCGTCCTGAGCGGCTGCCTGAACGGGGCAAAGCATAAGATGTTCTTTTCAAGAGAAGACAAAAAAACCGCCGCGGATGCGATGGAAAGGCTTGGAATAGGGGCGCTGAAGAAGGCATCTTTCGCGGACCTTTCGGGTGGCCAGCAGCAAAGAGTTCTTCTTGCAAGGGCTTTGTGCGCGACCAGGGATTTCCTGTTCCTGGACGAGCCGGTTTCGGGGCTGGATCCGGTCGTGACCAGAGACATGTATGAACTTATCAGAGAACTTAACGACAGCGGGATCACGATCGTAATGATCTCGCACGACATAGAGGCGGCAGTCAGCCTGTCAAAGCACATTCTGCACCTTAGCGATAAAGTGGAATTCTTCGGAACGACCGAGGATTATCGCAATACTGAGATCTGCGAGCACTATCTATGCCACATCGCGGAGCATCTCCATCACGGAGACGACTGCGAGCTGTGCGCGGAGGAGGATTTTGCAGGGACAGAATCGGAACACGTACATCTGCACAGGCATGCACACGGGGAGGAGGCAAAATGATCTTCGAAATGTTTTCCTACCCATTCATGGTGCGTGCTTTCATATGCGGAATACTGATCGCGGTATGCGCGGCGATCCTGGGTGTAAGCCTGGTACTGAAAAGATATTCAATGATCGGCGACGGACTCTCGCACGTCGGCTTCGGAGCGCTTGCGGTTGCGACGGCCTTTAACTGGGCACCGATGGCCGTAGCGATACCGGTCGTTATAGTTGCGGCATTTTTGCTTTTAAGGCTCGGAAGTTCCACGAAGGTCAAGGGCGACGCGGCAGTAGCCATGATCTCAACGGGTTCACTGGCAGTGGGCATACTGGTGCTTTCCCTTTCAACAGGCGTAAATATTGATGTCTACAACTACATGTTCGGCAGCATTTTAGCTGTCGGCAAGGGCGACGTCTGGGTTTCGGCCTGCCTGTGCGTTCTGATAATCGCGCTTTATGTGATCTTCTATAACAAGATTTTTGCAGTGACATTTGATGAAAGCTTCCTGCGCGCCGGGGGCCTTAAAGCCGGCGCCTACAATATGCTGATCGCCATTCTCGTGGCAATAACCATCGTGCTTGGAATGCGGCTTATGGGCGCTTTACTGATATCGGCGCTGATCATATTCCCGGCTCTGACCAGCCTGCAGCTGATCAAGGATTACAAAGGAACCTGTATCTGCGCGGGATGCGTGGCCGTGGTATGTTTTGTTGTCGGGCTGACTGTATCTTACGTGGCATCGACTCCGGTCGGAGCTACGGTCGTTGTTGTCAATATCGTCATTTTCATCATATTCTTCGTGATCAGGAAAATACGTGATAAGGGTATATCTTCTAAAGAGAACTGAATCGGCGTGGCTGGATACAAAAAGCCCTAAGTGGGAGTCTGTCATAAGTGCCGGCAGGCTTAAGAAAATTGCCCGCTATAAGCCGCAGAAAGAAAAGGAGCTTGCGCTTCTTGCGGAGCTTGCTTTGATTTATGGGCTTAAGAAGATCGATTCCGATGTGCAGCTGCCGCTTCTTTTCGGCGAAACAGAGAGCGGCAAGCCGACCCTTTTGACACCTGTCAGAGGCTCCGAAGACATACATTTCAACATATCTCATTCGGGAAACATTGCCTGTGTGGCAATATCGGACCGGCCTGTGGGCATAGATGTTGAGGAAATCCGAAAAAGACCTGAAAAATATATGCGAAAGCTCTTAAACTCGGCAGAACTTGTCGAATTCGACCGAATGGCAGACGAAAACGACGCTCAGGCAGCCGAATATTTCTGCGAATGCTGGGTGTCCAAGGAAGCATATATGAAATACACCGGAGAAGGCTTAAAAGTCAGACCCGAGACGATTTTCACGGGTGCAGATGAAAGGCTCAGCTTCATTGAGGCCGAACCGGGATACCGAATGGCTGTTTTTTCTGAAGTTCCGGAGCAGGAGATCCTTCTTGAGAAGATCAGCGATAGCCTCTTGCTGCAGCTTTTGCAGCAGCTCGGCGTCTCCTTATAGCCCGCCTCTGGGCAAGCGTGTTGGAGATGATGAAGAACGCGACGACAACAACCACTCCGATGAAGATGCCCGCAAGCACTTTGTAGAGGTTGATGTAGTGAATGTCCGCAAAAGATGTTTTGCTGACCTTCAGATTGTCGTCCGTCAGCACATTCATTGAACCCAGATAATGATCCCCGCATGAATAATCGATAGTAGCGTACAGATGCCTGCCGTCACGTGCCGTGAGGCCGGCTTTTTCTTTGGCTGCGTCGAAAGTATCCTTGTCCATATCGTAGGCGAAAGAAAGCGTGCTGGTAAGGTCTGAAAATTCGATGTTATTAGGCATCAGGAGCTGGCTTGATGAGTCCAGCAAGACCTTGGAATCAGCACCGGAAAAATTAAATCGGGTCTCGTTCTCCGATATGTTCTTGA
Organism: Lachnospiraceae bacterium; assembly: GCA_045627365.1. Classification (GTDB taxonomy): domain Bacteria; phylum Bacillota; class Clostridia; order Lachnospirales; family Lachnospiraceae; genus RGIG5612. The sequence goes on along the minus strand of JAZQNN010000006.1, from coordinate 10,577 downwards.
TCGTGAAATTATTGAATGCGTAGTCCAAAAGCTCCTGCGTGTCATCAAAAACACCATAATACTCGGCGCAGTAAAGGACAACGGCGATCACTGTCATGCCGTCCTTCTTGGCGAGCGTAACAAGAGTACGACCGGACTCTACGAGCCAACCTGTCTTGCCGCCGATTACATACTCGTTATAATAGTCAGAATTCGGCACAGCCATAAGGTGCGTGTCGGTCAGGATCCTCTCGTGCTTGTACATATTGGTCGGGCCGATCGTATAGCTTGGATGGCTGATAATTTCAACAAGCGCGGAGTTATTGAAGGCGGCCTGCGCGATCTTGCACAGGTCGGAAGCTGTCGTGTAATGGTTATAATGGAAGAGGCCGTGAGGGTTCATGAAATGTGAATTTTCGCAGCCGAGCGAGGCGGCTTTTTCATTCATCATGTCGACAAAGGCCTCGACAGACCCTGCAACATGCTCTGCGATCGCATTGGCACAGTCATTTCCCGAAGCGACCATCAGCCCGTACAGGCAATCCTTCACGGACAGCTGCTCGCCGGCTACCGTGCCGATATTGGACGCGCCGTCCTCTAAGGTAACTGCATTTTCGGAAAAAGTTACGGTTTCGTTGAGCGAGCAGTGCTCAAGTGCGACCAGGCACGTCAAAAGCTTGGTCGTTGAAGCGGGATAATTCTCCGCTCCGGGATCCTTGGAATATAAAACGGCTCCCGTATTGGCCTCGATCACAAGTGCTGAGCCGGAACTGATCTCGTTGCATTCGGGCCACTGAGCAGCCTGGCTTCTTCCTTCCGGAGCTGCATAAACGGGAACAGCAAATATCACAAAGAAAGCCAGCACAAGAGCCGGCAGACGTTTGAATATTCTTAAATTTGCTTTCGAACGCCGATTTTTCATACGAGTCATTTTAACACGAACTTGCCAAAAAAACACGAATTAATCGCGTGCATAAATTGAAAAATATGTGAATGACTCTGTATTTTCGGTCACGGTTTGTGTATAATTTGGCCTATATGAGACTTAAAAATGTGCCCGGCTGTCGGGAGAAGATAGAAGCAAGTAAATATGCGGTTTTGCCGGAGGAAGACGAACGCGGACTTTTCATAGAGAAAGACTGGTCAGTCAAGGGCCACTGGGCGGAGCTGTTCGGAAATGATAATCCGATAAGGCTTGAGATAGGCATGGGCAAAGGCGCTTTCCTGATGGAAATGGCGCGCCGCAACCCGGATGTCAATTTCGTAGGAGTCGAGAAGTTCTCTGCCGTCCTTGTCCGCGCAGTCGAGAAGCAGGACGAAGAAAAGCTGCCGAATGTCAGATTGTTAAGGCTGGACGCGGAGTTTATCGAGTGGGCATTTGCCCCGGGTGAGGTCGAGAAGATATATCTTAATTTCTCGGATCCGTGGCCGAAAGCAAGATATGCCAAGAGGCGTCTGACATCGAGGCAATACCTTGCCAGATATGAGAAAATGCTCTCAGCAGGCGGCGTAGTCGAGTTCAAGACCGACAATAACGACCTCTTCGAATGGTCGGTAGAGGAAGCACAGGAAGCCGGGTGGCGGATGCTTGCCATTACGAGGGATCTTCACGCAGATCCAATGCTGAACGAAGGCAACGTGATGACCGAATACGAGACGAAATTCTCCGCCAAAGGTCAGAAGATCAACAAGATGATAATTGCACCAAATACAGAAAGTGAGGCTGAATCAATGAACACAGAAGCATTAAAGAACCTGAAGGAACGTCGATCGGTAAGGACTTACGATCCGAACAAGCAGGTACCCAAGGAGCTGGTTGAGCTGATCTGCGAAGCCGGAACCTACGCACCGACCGCCATGAACAAGATGTCTCCTTACATCGTAGTAGTTCAGGACAAGGAAACCATAGAGTATATGTCCAAACTTAACGCAGCAGTAATGGGACGCGATATCGATCCGTTCTACGGCGCACCTACAGTACTCGTAGTTCTTGCAGACAAGGCAGTTGCAGGCACATATGTTTATGACGGATCGCTTGTAATGGGCAATCTCATGAACGCAGCACACGCAGTCGGCGTTAGCAGCTGCTGGATCAACAGAGCTAAAGAAGTATTCGACAGCCCTGAAGGCAAGGCTCTCCTTGCAAAATGGGGCCTTCCGGAGACCTGCGAAGGCATAGGCAACTGCATCTTAGGTTTCAACACAGGTGCAGATCCTGAAGCAAAGCCTCGTAAAGAGGGTTACGTGATCTGGGCATAAGAAGATAATTGAGAAATTCTCAAAAATGCCTTGACTTTACTTTTACAGTATCATATAATGCAATTCGCTGTTGAAAAACAGCGAATGTATGCGCCTCTAGCTCAGCTGGTAGAGCACCTGACTCTTAATCAGGGTGTCCAGGGTTCGAGTCCCTGGAGGCGCACTCGATATTTGGAGGTTCCGACCGAGAGGTCGGGACTTATTTTTTGCCTATTTTACGGGGGTTTTCGAGCCTCATCATTTTCTTATGTTCCCTCAAGATTTCTGTCAAAAATGACAGGTGAATAGATTTTTATCCCAAAAGATATGTGGCGTAAAAAGAAGAAAGGTGTAACCCCGATTTTTCGGGATTACACCAATTCTTCAAAAAAGATCCTTACGACACGTCGCCATTGGCAGGGGTCTTTTGTTTGTTCTCTATTTTGGAAAGAAAAGAACCATCTTCCAGTCACCCTTCAGCGTTTCATATTTTGTATATGTAAAGTAAACATTTGTGTGTTAATATCTGTTCAAACCGTATGTTTACCGGAAATGAGGAGACCATTATGGAAAACAAGGTGCTGATATGCGATGATAGCGTGGCGGTCCACAGAAGCCTTGGCAGATATCTGCAGAAGGAAGGGATAGAGACTCTTTCGGCGTTCACAGGTGAAGACGCCCTGGAGATGATCAGGAAGGATCAGGTAAGCCTGATCGTCCTCGACATCATGCTGCCCGGAATGAGCGGGCTGGACCTGTGCCGCGAGATCAGGAAGTCCGATCCGGATATTTATATCCTGATGCTGAGCGCAAAAGGCGAAGAAATGGACAGGATAATAGGCCTGGAACTGGGAGGAGACGACTACATGACAAAACCGTTTTCACCCCGGGAACTGTCAGTTAAGATCCGCAACGTCCTGGCGCGCCGGAAAAAACAGAAGAGTCCTGCAGCAAAGGACATCGCATTTGACAAGCTGGTCATCGACCCGTCTTCATACCGTGCCTATGTTGATTCCAACTATGTTGAGCTTACACAGAAGGAACTGGGAGTTCTTGAGCTTCTGATACAAAATACCGGAAAGGTCATAAGCAGGGAACAGATAATCGAAGCTGTCTGGGGATATGATTATAACGGCGATATCAGGGCGGTTGATTCCCTTATGAAAAGGCTTAAACAGAAACTGAAAGAAGCGGGGGAGACACTTCCGCTCAAGTCGGTTTACGGAGTAGGCTACAGGCTGGAGCGAATCCATGAAGAAAAGTAAAACACGGATAGTCATCCTGATCATATGCATTGCCGCGGGATATCTGCTGATATCCTTTATCGGGCTGCTTGCCATGATCAGATCCTCAATGATATCGCAGCAGCAGGAGTATATGAAACAGCCTGTTGAAGTATCGGCGGAAACCGGCTGGGAGCAGGAATTCCTTAAAAGCATCGGCAGGGTAACAGGCCATGTCCAGATGTTTGATACAGACGGAAGGCTCCTGTATGATACGTTCCAAAACAGGCCGGCAGAGGAAGGGCCGGACCCGATGGATATAGATTTCGATGTTTCCGGATACATCCATCTTGTAAACTCCGGTCATCCCGTCAGGCGTTTCAGCCTGGTAAGGGACAATGTATTCGGAAGCCTGAGGGTGGTCTATATTTACGGGACTCCCGTCATGTGCGGCGGGAAACAGATAGGATCTGTATTCGGCATCAATAGTCCGCTGTATTTCAGCAGGACTTTGAAAGTATTCCTCATATTCTTTACTGCAGCGTATGCGATAGTGGCTTTATCGGTGCTGCTGGTCATGATAATGCGCGCCAGATATGAAGACGCAAGACAGAAATACATTGCAAATGTCACCCATGCGCTGAAGACTCCGGTCACAGCCATAAAAGCACTGGCGGAAACGCTGTATGACGGGGCTGAGTCTGATCCCGAAGAGCAGAAGTATGATCTTGAGCTGATCCTTCAGCAGGCTGACCTTCAGGTTGACATGGTACAGAACATGCTCAGACTTTCACATATACAGACATATGGGAGAAAACTCAAGAAGATCCGTGTCAGCATCAGGGAGCTTATCGACGATCCTGTGAAGAAACATCTGCCCGCGTGCGAGCAGAAGGGTATCGCATTGATCAGAGCTGACAGCCTGGAGGATATTCCCGATCTTCGCACAGACCCTGACGCCATAAGGGATGTGCTTGACTGTCTGCTTGACAATTCAGTGAAATTTACTCCTGAGAGCGGCAGCATTACGATCGATGCCCGTGCTGATGGAAGAAGGGCAGTCATGGAAGTCAGGGATACCGGCGTAGGAATTGACAGAAGCATGATATCCAAAGTATTTGACCGCTTCTATACCAGCAGCGTCGGAAATGCAGAAGGAAACGGCCTTGGACTGGCCATCGCTAAGGAGCTCACCGGCCATCTTCACGAGAAAATATGGGTGGAGAGCGAGCCCGGAGAGGGTACTAGTGTATTCTTTACAGTAAAAATATGCAGATGACAATTTTTTGACCATATTCTGAGTCAGTTTTGCCATTTTTCTTTTCTATAATCCGGTTTGTATACCGGATTATTTTGTTTTACAGAAAAAGGAGAGGAAAATGAAAAAGATTCGTAGATTGATCACAATCCTGCTTAGCGCGGCAATGATACTGTCGCTGGCGGCATGCGGATCATCGGACGGCGGGCAGACGACCCAGGCGCCTGAGACCACAGCTGCAGAGAGTGAAAGCCAGGCCGCAGGAGATGAGACGGCTCCTGAAGAGACAGGGTCGGAAGAAGAGGAAGGCACTCTGATGGCTGGAGCCGGTTCGGCTGCTATCGAGTTCCCTGCTGAGATGTTTACCGAGCATTACAAAGACGATGCAGGAAATGACCAGACCTCACCGCTTGAGGGATTCAGCGGAGAGATCGAGAGCTATCCTTACGCAAGGGTCCTTCTGATCGAAGGCGGCCAGAAGACCGCGATCGTTACCCTTGAACTCGTCAATTTTCCTGACGGAGTGCTTGACCAGATCAAAACCCTCGTAAGCGAAAAGGCAGAACTGCCGGAGGGAAATATCTGGGTACATGTAAACCATACCATCACTACTCCTCATTCATCCCATAAAGATGACAGCGTAAATGAGATATTCACAGCAACCGTTCTCGCAGCTGTTGAGAAGGCAGCAGATGATGCAGTCAGCAGCTTCCAGCCTGCGAAACTCGGTGTCGGAGAAGGTACGCTTGACATCAATACCAACCGTAATGTAAAGGCTGAGGACGGAAATTATTACATTGGAGATGAGTGCGAGAATACTCTTGAAGGCTCCAACAAGGAACTTACAATGATCCGTCTCGACAGCATGGACGGCGAGCCAATCGGCATGGCGATCAGCTACGGCATCAAGCCGACTACCATTGACAATGCCGAAATGAGCGAAGGCACAAGAAAGATCTCATCTGACCTTACAGGACTTGCCTGCACAATGATGGAAGATGAGTTCGGATGCCCCGTAATGTTCATCATGTCAGCTTCAGGCGATCAGGAAGCCAAGAAGACCACAAACTATTTCGAGAGGGGCTTTGACCAGAGAAGCAACCAGGAGACATTTGTTCAGAAATATCAGAGTGTTGAGTACGGCATCGGTCTGGTAAAAGAATACGGACAGGAGATGTTCGATGCCTGCAGCGAACTTGCCGGAAGCATTGAATGCGATCAGACAAGCGCAGCTGTAAGACTCGGAAGCACTTCATTTGAATACAACAACAATAACGGCGAAGCAGCCGGAAACTTCGATGTTTCAGGTCTGATGATCGGTGACTCGCTCGCATTTGTCGGCCTTAAGCCCGAAGTTGATGCTGTGACTGAGAAGGCACTCTGGGATGCATCACCTGTAGAGCACACACTTCTTGTAAGCTTCTTAAACGGCGACGGAAAGTACATGCCTCATGCATCTGCTTATGATGAGCCTAAGACAGTTGAAGGCAGAAAAGCAGGTTATGCGCAGGGCACTGCCGAGACATTTGTGGATACGGCTGTCGGCCTGATCGACAACATGGCAAACGGCATACAGAGCATCAAGTCGATCGGATTTGTTGACGCAGATGGTGTCAAGATCAACGCTGTAGCAGTTGAATATCCGTTTGAAGTCAACGCTTCAAGCGTAAGCGCTGACGCATTTGCCGTAAATGTATTTGACGTTATCAAAGGAACAAACCTTGAACTTGGCGAGGGAAATCAGGGACAGATCACAAAAGTGTATGTAAATGATGCTGCTGAAACCGCAGAAGACGGCAAAGACGCAGGCAGATTTGTGATCTTTGAATTTAATACAGACTATCAGAGAGGCAACGTGCCTAGATATGGTGAAGCAATGTGCGCGGATGTGGCCCAGATCGGTGAGATCGAGACTGCTGACGGCAGAAAGATAGCAGGCAACGGACTGGTATTTGCTAACTATACCGTTACTGAAAACGCCAACGCCGGAATGGGTGGCCAGGGGGGAGGCCCCCAGGGCGGCGGTCCTATGATGAGCTATACCATCAAAGAAGGTACATATGAGATCACCAATATAGCAGATTTTGAGCTTCACCGCATTGAAGACGGCACAGCTTTCCATGCAGTCAACTGTACAGAGGAGGAGCTTGAGGGCTTTGGCTCACCTCAGAGAGTCATCGATGTTGACATTCCGTATGCTCTTTATATCCCTGAAGGATACAAAGAAGGCGGCAACTACGGACTTGTACTTCAGATCGAGGATGCGGGCGCTCTCGGAACTGATCCGATGACAACACTTACCGAATCCCAGGCATGCGCGAACTTTGCTTCAGCAGAAGTCCAGCAGATGGCTAAGGATGCGGGAATGGACGGACTCTTTGTACTGTCACCCCAGTGCTCAATGGAACTCAGATCTACAAGGGACAATTACACGATCTCAGCTTTTGTTCCTGCAACATGGCAGCTTCTTGACTACATCACAGAAGAGTATGACATCAACATGGACCGCATATTTGCAACCGGTCAGTCCATGGGTGGCATGCAGGTAATCGACATGGCGGCTCAGAGAGATAACTACTTCGCCGGCATCTGGGAGCATGGCTGCCAGTGGGGCAATGCTTACAACAAAGAAGAGCCTTATACAAGCAGAGGTACAGTGATGTACTATGAGATGTCCAAGGATGCAACCATCTGGGACAAGGATGATGACGGCAATGACAGCGATTACGGCCAGAACTGGCTGTACCTGATCTCGGATGACAATATCCTGATCAGCAACTGCCAGGGAGACCTGTTCTCATCAACAGTCTGGAAAGAGGTCAAGTATCTGTATGAGGATATCGGAAAAGTTGAGATACCTTATGTAGCATTCAATCCGCTTGAGGATTCTGTTGATTCCATGAATGAAGCTATCGACAAACTGGTAGCTGCTGATAATAAAGGATTCGGATTCTACTGGTATGCATATACCGGCGGAAGCCACATGCTCACATGGGTATACGGCCATAAACTGGATGCAGGCTACAAGTGGCTTGTAAACCAGAAGAGAGAAGACGAGACTGCAAGGCCTAAGATCGCTGACATGGCAAATGAATGGGCACATGAGACTGACCCTGAAAAGATCGCAGCTAAGCAGACAGAAGACCGCGCATTTACAAATCACAGCGGCGAGACAGTGTACTTTGCAGTTCCCGCAGAAGGTGCAGGAACAAAGTATTACAATTCCGCATGGTTTGCAATGAAGGGTGATACGGTTGATGACATTCATCTTCCCGGCTGGACACCTGTGATCAATTAATACCCTATAATTTTATAAGCCTAAAACTGTGCCCCCGTGATACTCTCCTTATTGAAAAGTATCGCGGGGGCATTTAATTTACTGTATCTTCAGCGCCTCGTTGGGGCATATCTTCACGCAGGCCGGGTCTCCGCCGCAGCCGCACTTATTTGCCACATACGGAGCATCCATGACATGGTCATGATGTGAATGCGATACAAATATCGCCTTCAGGCGGTCAACCTTGTGGATCCTCAGCATCTCATCAACTATGGAAGTGTCAGTGGGTTCGCTGCCGCAGATATATTTCAAGAGTGAAGGCCGGGTGAAGTGGGCGTCAAAAAAGATCTGATCTTTTCCGTCATCAAACAGTAAAGTGGTAGTTCCGAAAAATGTGACTTTCATTAATGTATTCCCAGTGTTAGTTTATCTCTAAAATCCTCTTAAAATGCGCATTTATTCACCTTGCGACTTTAGTGTATCATCGCTTTATCAGGAAATCAATATGACCCGGAAGCTCAAAAGATGTCCCGGAGAACGATGACATGAATATATGATTTACGATAATTAAATTATTAGCAGATGGAGAAATCCGGGAGCTCTTGTTGTATAATAAGAATGTGATCAAGCAGAACCTGATCTGAAGAGAGGAATAGAAGATCAAGGAGAATAAAAATGAAAGTAGTATTTCGTATTGATGATGTTGGTTATTCGGACGTCAGCAATCTAGGGGCATTCAAAGCGATAGATGAAGGCGTGGCTTCCATGGTGGAGCTCATGCCCGATACGCCCGGTGCCATAAAAGCCATGGAATTCCTTAGGGAGCGCCCCTGGATAAGTGTTAACTGGCACAGCCATTTCTGGGGCAGCCCTGTCATAGGCGCGGATAAAGCGCCGTCTCTTGTCGGAAAAGATGGCAGATTCCTGGTTAACCCGCAGACTCACCGCTCGATCACAGATGGCTGGGTTCTGGAGGAACTTGTTCAGGAATGCCGCGCAGAGATACGGCGGTTTATTGATGTACTTGGCAGGGCTCCGGACGCCACAGATGTGGGAGATCCGGAAAGTTCAGTGATAGCTAAGGCCAAGAAAATCGTATGCGATGAGTTTGGCATTGAATACAACTATTCCAACTATTATCACTATGGACCGGGAAAGATTCCTGGACATATGCCCGGAGAAAACATCTCCCCTTTTTTTAACCATGAGAAGTGGGGCAGTATAAAAATATTTGAATATGAGAATTTTGGCAGACCGGGACTGCTTCTTAAAGATTATCTGGTTTATGACCCGTTGGAAATGGTAATGACAATGCCTGAATCCGACAAAATATGGGTGCGTTCTTCACATCCGGGGTATGTCTGTTCGCTCGTCTGGGACGACACCTGGGATAACTGCAGCATCACACGATGCAAAGATGTGGAGATGCTATGTTCGGAGACTTTGAAAGACTGGCTGATCGATAACAATGTGGAAGTGATCAATCTTCATGATGCCCTGTATGGAACAAGGGATTATCAGAATCACCTGATCGCCATAGGAAGTCCTCTTGCAGTCGGAAGAAAGGAGCAGGGAATATGTCATTGATCATTTGCGCATCCGATCTTGGAATTACTGATATCATAAACATGGGAGCGGTGGAAGCAGTGGACTGTGGCTGTATAAGCGCAGCCTCCGTACTGTTAAACATGCCGGGAACCGATCATGCGCTCAGATCTTTAAAAGAACGCCCCTGGATCAGTTTTATCTGGCAGGTAAACGAAAGAGGGCGGGACATTTCAATCTTCTCAGAAGCTGAATTGGAGCAGACATTGAAAGATGAAGTGATCAACGCGATCAATGTATGCGGGAAAGCACCATGCGCAGTTCTGATCGAAGATGAAACTCTCAGAAATGCAGCCGAAAACGTCTGCAGGTTTTTCGGGATCAGAACAGACTGGCTTTCGGGTAACTTCGGGATCCGGGAGATAGTACCTTCCCGTACCGGCCTTGGATTTGAAGCATTTCCGGAATATGATCCCAAGGAACCATTTAAAAAAATCCCTCAGGAAGATGGTACATATTTCGTCCGCATGTATCCCGGATTCCTGGATGATATCTCGCTTTCAGTTACGATCAGCGAAGAAAGAAATGTGCACAGACTGGCTGACCAGCGCATGTTGTGCTCCCCGGATCTCAAAAAAGAATTGTATGAGAAATACAAACTGGCAAGTCTTGAGGATGTTTTTACGGGAAGAAGAGATTTTTTAAACCACTGGACATCTCCCGTCCGGTATTAAGAATGTCAGATTCAGATACAGATCAATTCATTACAGCTGACGATCAACCCCTCATTATCTCATGCAAACAATGGGGAAAAGATTTTTTCTAAAGAAATAGGAAAAGAAAAAAGACCCGGAAATCTATTCTGATTTTCAGGTCTTTAAAGAATAATTGTAGTCAACATAATAAGAAGAACTCGACAAACTGAAAGTTTACTATTTCTTTTTCTTCGGGTTTGGAAGTTCATCATACATAGCATTGAAAAGTTGTGTTAGGAAATCCTTATTGTCAACATCGTCCACCAACAACATTTCTTTTGCTCCTTCATAAGGCAATTCAT
>JAZQNN010000005.1:0-20232 GCA_045627365.1 Lachnospiraceae bacterium | reverse complement strand
AGCAAAATGGGCATCATCATATTCCGCTTTTTAATTATTATATTAAACCTTTGTCTGTTATAATTTACATATTGAAAGGACTGCGTGAATGATTAAAGGAATTGACATTTTAAAAAGAAGATGGATCATATTGGTTGCGCTTTGCGTGATCAATCTCTTTGTGGGTTCGATTTATACATGGAGTGTATTTGCCGGTCCATTGGCCGATCATCTCACTGATACCACCGGAGTCCAGATTACTTCACTGGCCATAGTTTTCACTGTTTTTAATTCGATCGGGCCGATCAATAACATTGTAAGCGGCTTCTTATGCAAAAAAGCCGGACCGAAGGCTGTACTCCTGATAGGAGCTGTGTTCTACGGTGGCGGCTTCATTCTTACCGGCTTTGCCGGGAGCGTCGGGATGGTCATCTTCTCATACGGCGTTCTTTCTGCCGTAGGTCTTGGACTCATATACGGTACTTCAGTTTCGTACGCTGTAAAGTTCTTCCCGGATAAAAAGGGTCTGGCAGGCGGTCTTACAACTGCTATTTACGGACTCTGCTCCGTTGTGCTTCCTCCTATTGCAAATGCTCTCATAGAAAAGCTTGGCGTATTGGCCACATACAAGACTCTCGGTATCATTTTTCTTGTTGTGATCGCTGTCTTCTCCTTATTCGTATGCAAATGTCCTGAGAATATGGCTGAACTTGTAAATGCACAGGATCAACCAGATGCAGTCGTTTCAAATGACAAGAACTGGCGCGAGATGATCAAAACGCCTTATTTTTACCCAATGATGCTTATGCTGTGCTGCGGTGCCTTCGGCGGTCTTATGCTCACATCCCAGGCTTCTGCAATGGCTCAGTTTGTCATTGGCTCCACACCTGCATCCGCCGCCATTCTCGTATCCATCCTGGCACTTTTTAATGCGCTCGGACGGATTCTTTCCGGCCTGTTGTCTGATAAGATCAGCCCGCGGAAAACTATGCGCGTGGGCTTTTTAGTCCTTTTTATCGGAGTTGCACTTCTTTTCATTCCTTTGGCAGTGCGGACCGTTCCTTTCATCATAGGAATAATGTGCGTTGGTCTGAGCTTTGGTGCCGCAATGGGAGTTTTCCCCGGATTTACGGCGTCAATATTCGGTGCCCGCAATAATGAAATTAATTACAACATTTTATTCGTCGGGTTCGGCATTGCCGGGCTTACGGCACCAATGATCGCAAGCTCACTGTTTGAAACCACCGAAAGCTACCAGATTGCTTTTATCCTTTCCGGAATACTTGCGGCGATCGGCTTTGGACTTACGTTTATCAAAGAGCCGAGGAAATAAACACCTGCTATTATTTTTTTATCCCGCACCCGGCCAGGTAATCCATCAGGAACTTATCTTCCTCGGTTATCCCGGCATGTGCTGCGGGTTCGGTATCTATCTCCAGATATCCCAGATCCTCATCCGATTCAGGCCAATATGGAAGACCTTCTCCATTCGGATCGCCGGTTCTGATAAAGTTGGCCCAATAGCTGCTGGTCATCTCCGCCAGGTCAAAATCCGCCTGCTCCCATGGACGTGCCGGCGGAACATTCTCTCTCAGTGAGGCAAAAGCGTACCACAGCTCGCCCGAGTGCCAGCACATGAGTTTCTCAGCGCATCTCGTTGTTCCCAGTTCCTCAGGTCTTCCCGGGACCTTCCTTGCGAAAAGATAAGTGAACACTTTGTGCTCAACTCCTGTCTCTTTCCTCTTTGCGCCGAAGAAACGGTTGAGCATGAGTCCGCCCATTCTGCGTGTGAACTGAGGAAGCGAAAGACCCAAAGATGCCAGACGCCTTGTTGCGCGGTCAACATCCTTGCAATCTTCAGGAACAAACTTCCTGATATCGTATTTGCAGCACAGCTCAGGCATATATTTCTCACAGAAATCGTAGAACTCCCCGGCCTCTTTGAAGCCTGAGTCTCCACGTTCCATGCCGGGCTTTACATGGATCTCTCCCAGGTTATTGCCCGCAAGATAATCCAGCTCGCGGCCGGCGTCTTCTGCTGCCTCCCGCATATTCTTATACGGCAAAATCTCCGGATCATATATCAGCCCGCCCGGGATCCTCATCTTCTCTTTCGGGAGGAACTCCTGCGAAGGTATCTTCCTGAGTTCTTCAAGTGAAAGGTCCGGATCGATTCCCAACTTGCTAAGATAATCTCTCCAGATCGCATGGCCTTCTTCCTGCGTCAGGAATGAATCGCCAAGTGCAAGTCCGGACTCGTTGATTATCCTTCTGACATGGCCTTTGGCAGGCTTTGTGTACGCAACGGTGGCTGATTTGCCGGTTCCCGCGGACTGGCCGCCTACGGTGATATTATCCGGGTCGCCTCCGAATGCCGCGATGTTATCAACGATCCACTCAAGCGCTTTCATGTTATCCATCAGGATATAATTGCCGCTCTTTCCCTGCTCGGCGGTAAGCTGCGGAAGTGCCATATAGGCAAATGGTCCCAGCCTGTGATTTACGCTGACAACAACGATGCCTTTGCGCGCCAGCTCCGACCCGTCGAACTCGACCTCATATGAATATCCGTGGTCTGATCCGCCGCCGTGGAACCACACATATACAGGCAGTTTCTCGTCCGTACCTGCTGCCTTCGTCGTTATAGTAAGATGCAGACAATCCTCACTCTGCTCAGGATTTCCCATGTAGTAAAAGTCCGTCTTCCACGGCTCACCGTCAAGATCTCCGCCTGTCGGCTGGATAGCGATCTTGCCGTACTTGGTGCAGTCTCTTACGCCTTCCCACGCCTCAGCGTCTGCCGGCGGCATAAAGCGCAGGCTGCTTACGGGCGGCGCTGCGTACGGAATGCTTTTGAACACGGTTATGCCTTCGTATCTGCCTGTCAGAGCCTCGCCCTTAACTGAGCCAAGCGAGGTCCTTACGATTGTCTTTTCTTCCATAGTTTCCTCCTGAAAGCGATTTGATCACATTTGTATGTATTATATATTTTTTAATGAATATAATCAAAAAAAATATGCTCATACGCAAAAAAACAAGGCCCCCAAAAGGGAGCCCTGTCTAAGTCTGATCAGCCTTTAAAGCCTCAAGCCTTGACCCAGATAGCCGGACGAACGGTATCGTTGGTTGCGCTTACGTTGTCGCCTGACTTGTGAACCTGACCTAAGTAGTTAACGCCAGCTGCGTCACTTACATAGTAGCCCGGGCTGCGCAGCCACCACCAAGCCTTGCCGGTGCGCTCATTGATGAACGCGCCCTTAGCAACTGCATAAGGTGTAGCTTCTGCTTTTCTTGACTCGTCATCAGCAAAAAGTGCACTTGCCTCGTCAACGTTAAGCAGGAATACTTTGTCCTCTGTGTCATTTCCGCCGTTTGCACCGTGAACTGTGCTGTTCGGGTTCGGAGTTGCGGTTACCTGAATAGCTGCCTTCTCGTCTGCGGAGAAAGTGTTCTCGAAGAACTCGCCGTTGAGCCATTTTCTAAGATCACATGTTTCCCAGGTAACTGTTGTGTTGTCGCCATGATACTGACGGCAGTCAATTGCCTTTGCTGTGATAAGAAGAGCTGCGCCGTCCTTAACGTCAAGTACGGTCCACTCAAGTGGCTCTGCTGCAGCTCCTGCTGCACTCTGTGGGAAGGCGCCAAATGTAATTATTTCACCTTTATTCATTGTAGTCTTCCTCCTTATTTCTCCATGAATACTTCGCCGAGGTTAACGCTTGCGTATGTGCGAGCCTTAAGTTCAACCGGCTTGTATCCTTCCTTCTCGATCGTTACAACAACGTCTTTTCTGGCATCGAGTCCCTCGAACCAGAAATCGCCGAAGTTATCTGTAACTGCTTCCTTGGTGCAGCCACAGCTGCACTTCAGAGTAACCTTAGCGCCTTCAAGGCACATATCGGTCTCTTTATCGATTACTGTAGCGGTTACGAAGCACTTAGGAACGTTAAGATAACGTACGCTCTCGCCGAGTTCATACTCAGGATGAAGAGCCTTCGGTTCCTGTGAAGCAACCAGCTTGGAGATCTCGCTCTCAGGATCATTAAGATCACCGAATACCAGAGCTCCGGTCGGGCACATTTCTACGCAGCGAGGAGTTGTATAACCCTTGTCGAGCAAATGTGCGCACATATCGCATTTCTGCGGAAGCTGAAGAGCCTCGTTCCAGTAAATTACTCTGTAAGGACAGGTGTTTACGATATCCTTCTGGCCTTTAGCCTTCTCAGGATCGATGATAACGATACCGTCTTCACGTTTGTAAACAGCTCCGTCCTGTGCCTGAAGCATACATCCAGGATTGTCACACTGACCGCATGTCATAGGAACGTGAGCGATCTTAACCTTTGGGAAAGTACCGCGCTCGATTTCCTTAACGTTCATCCAGTACTGGCCGGTCATCGGCTGTGCTGCAGTATATCCTTCATGAGCTTCACCACAGTTTTCATCTTTGCATGCGAGATAGCAGTTGTAGCAGCCTGTACATTTTGATACATCAATAACAATACCATATTTCTTCATGTTCATCAGCCCTCCCATCTCTCGATTTCAATGTTGCTTGAGTTGCTAACCATACCAGGTGCATTCTTGGAAACCATTCTGCTAGGTGTCAGAAGGTTCATGCAGCCGCCGCGGTCGATCGAGCCTTCTTTACCCGGCTCAAGCGGATCGTATTTGGCACCTGCCTGATATGCCATAACAACGCCCGGTTTCATACGCTCTGTTACGTATGCTGCGCAGATAACAGCGCCACGATCGTTGAATACCTTTACAAGGTCGCCGTGCTTGATTCCACGAAGAGCGGCATCCTTAGGATTGATACGGATCGGCCAGTAAGCATATCCGTTGATGATGCAGCGATGAGCAGGGATCTCATCCAGCCATCCGGACTTGTTGTCGAAATGTGTATGGTATGAGAAACGCATATGAGGAGTTTCCATAATAAGAGGATACTTCTCTTCGTACTCTGAGCCGAAGCCCTCCCAAGGCTCCAGATACTGACCCATAACAGGACGTTCTTTGTCCTCCGGGAAATGCTCCTTAAGGAACTCAGATACGAACTCGATCTTACCTGAAGGTGTGCCAAGCTCTTTAGCCTTAGCGGTACCCTTAAGTGGGTTGTTGTGATCAGGAACGTCGCATTCTCTGTCTTCATAGAACCACTTGTTGGAAACGGCTCTCTTGAAGTCTGGCTTTGGAATAGGAACTACGAAGTAGCCCTTCTTCTTGAACTCTTCAAATGTCATGTACTTAGGCATTGAGGAAGCGTTGTAAACTCTCTCGATCCAGTCTGTGATCGTGCAGCCCTCTGTGAATTCATCGTAGAATCCAAGACGCTTAGACAGCTCGCAGTAGATCTCGTAGTCGGTCTTGCTCTCCCAAAGAGGCTCGATACACTTCATCATGTAGATGATAATACGGAAGTTAGCACCCATATCATTTGCACCGTATCCGCCAGGAGCACCAAGTTCGCAGATATCCTCACGCTCAAATCCAGAGCAGATAGGAAGGATCAGGTCGAAGAACCTGGTCTCGCTTGACCAGTGAACGTCTGAAGTTACGCAGAACTCCAGCTTCGGTGAGTGATACATTCTGGTCCAACGGTTGGTGTCCGTCATTGTTGAAATGTAGGAACCGCCCTGTCTGTAGATCATATGGATAGGTGCGCCGCCCTCTTCTGCAGGAAGCGGGCAAACGTTCTTGGTCAGCTGCTGCTCAAGTGAATTACCGCAGAAGCCTTCGCCGATCCACTCTGTCTTGTCATTCATTACGCACTCCGGAAGCAGGATACGGTAGGTCTTCTGCTTGATCGTGTTGTGTGCCTGTTTATTGGCAGCGATACCGAATGTATCCCAGCCAACATCTGAGTATCCGAAGAAACGGAAGCTCATATCCATTGGAGGTGCCATTGAAGCGCCGCCCCATGAGTTACATCCATCAGCTCCGAGTCCTCTCATGGCAAGAAGGAATACCATAAGACGTGCCCACTCAGTTGCGTACGGCTGACGGCAAGCGCCTGATACACCGTAGATAGAACCTGTGCAGAGCATGGTCTTCTTGGTTGCCCACTCACGTGCAAGAGCGTAGATATCACGAGCCTTTACGCCGCACTTTGTCTCAGCCCATTCAGGTGTACGTGGGAATCCTCCCTCTTCCTGTCCGAGGATGTGTGCCTTGAACTGCTCAAATCCGATACTCTTGTTCTCGATGAACCAATGATCGTATGTGTCTTCTGTGATCCAAACCCATGCAATAGCCTCAGCCATAGCGCCGTCTGTTGCAGGATAAGGAGCAAGCCATTTATCAGCCCAGGTAGCAGCTGTGAAGTTGCACCAAGGATCGATAAATACCATCTTCATGCCGATCTCTTTGCACCACAGTCTCCAACGGCAGCCGTCCTGTCCGTTGTAACCGCCTGCTGAGGTGTTAGGGTCAACACCCCAGAATACCAGCAGCTCGGTGTACTTAAGTGCTTCCTCGAGCATATCGAAGTTGTCTGTTACGCCCAGTTTCCAATAGTAGCCCCATGCATGGGTAGCACCCCAGTGCCAGCCTTCCCATGAGTCAGGGTTATCTGAAAGTGTGCTGTAACCTAACATATTCCAGAAACGGCCGAAAGGTCCCATCTTGTACTGCAGCAGACCGAAGTCAGCATGAGAACCGGTTGAACCGGTGATGGATGCTTTGCCGTAGGTTGCGTGGATACGCTTGATTTCGCTCTCTAACAGATCGAAAGCTTCATCCCATGAAATACGTACATATCCGGATTTGCCACGGTTTTCAACGTGACGGTCGCCGTTCGGATCAAAGTCCACACGACGCATCGGATACTTGATACGATTCTCAGAATAGATACGTGCTTTCTGTGTGCAAACATAGTTGCCCAATGATGTCTGACGTGGCGGAGTGAACTTGTGGCCTCTTGCTTCGAGTGTCCAAGCCTCAGTGTCGTCATCGCCGAAAACCATAGGACGAACCTTGGTGATCCTGCCGTCCTTAACGTGAACGAATACAGCACCACCGATAGCACAGTTAGTAAATACCTGTTCTCCCGGTTCAAGTTCTACGCCTGGGAGCTCAATTCCTTTTCTTTGTTCTTCCATTTGTTTTCCTCACTATATAAATATTTACGTGTTACTATTTGTACATCTCTATCGGGCCGACATTGATGTCCTTCTCGGTCGCATCAATTGCCTCGATAACCTTATCCTTGTAGCCTTCTGCGGAAAGCTTGATGGAGTAAACTCCCGGAACGCATCTCTCAAACCAGAAATCACCGAACGGGTCTGTCTCAAGAGTCTTAACTTCCTTGCCTTCAGCGTCGATAAGAGTTACCTTAACGCCTTCAAGTTCTTCGTCTTCAACAGGATCGAAAACTTCGCCGGCTACGAAGAATTTGTTCAGCAGGCCCTTGTACCAAACATTGGCACCTGTGCCGTACTCAGGATGAAGCTGCTCGAATCCTTCGGTCTCGATCTTCTCCTTGAAGTCTTCGTAATCACCATACAGCAGAGCTTCAGTCGGGCAAGACTGTACGCAGCGCGGCTCTGTCCAGCCATCATCAAGAAGATGTGCGCAGCGTGTGCACTTCTGAGCGATGTTGAGTGATGTGTTGAAGTAAATAGCGTGATACGGGCATGAATCTACGCATGAACGACGTCCGCGGCACTTCTCAGGATCGATAATGACCGCACCGTCTTCACGGCGATAGATAGCCTTGGTCTGGCATGCGTCGATACATGGAGCATCGTCACAGTGCTGGCAAAGCTCGTGCATATAGTGAACACGTACCTTTGGAACAGTACCCTGAACGGTCTCAGTGATCTTGTACCAGAAATGGCCTACGTTTGGCTGTGGTTTTGCAATAGGAGTCCAGTCGTTGGCTACGTGCTCGTCCTTGCAGGAAACCTGGCAGCTGTAGCAGCCGTTACACTTGGTTATGTCAATAAGCATTACTTTCTTTCCCATGGTCTGTCCTCCTATTTCTTAGCCAGGCAACGCTCGAATACGAGACCGGAATCTCTGTCGTATGGCCTGTTGAATGCTTCAGGATACTGTGCCTTGCAAGCATCGATGTCGAATGGCTTAACCTCAGCAAGGAAGCCTGAGCATACCATGCCGGCGCAGTTCTTGGATGTGGTGTTACGCGGAGTGATCAGGTTGATGGCACCGCCACGGTCTAACTTGCCAGGGATGATAAAGTCTGATCTTGAACCATGGTCAACATAGATAACACCAGGCATGATTCTTTCCCAAACCTTAGCACCGCAAAGTACATCGCCACGCTCGTTGTAAACGTCAACGATATCGCCGTCCTTGATTCCACGCTCTGCAGCTGTGGTAGGATGCAGCCAGCACGGCTCGTACAGGTAATCGTCTTTGCCACGAACCTTGCAGGTAACGATCTCATGGAACCACTCGTTGTCGTCCATGTTGGCATGGGTCCTGTGACGCGGATGGTTGGAGATGACCAGCAGAGGGTACTTCTTGGCACGCTCGCCGCCGATACGCTCCTCATGCAGCTCACTGTTCTCTACCCAGTGAGGTACAGGAGGTCTTTCCTTATCGTCCGGGAAGTATCTCTTCAGGTCAACTGACTCATACTCGAGCATTCCTGAAGGAGTCTCCAGAGGATATCTCTTAGGATCAAGGTAGAATTCATAAATTGCAGGTTTGTATTTAGCCCACTCAGGATCTGCAGGGATAACCAGGTAACCTTTCTCATTGAACTCTTCCCATGAGCACAGACCGGTCTCAGGAACGCCTGAATTGTCGAAGCCCTTCTTGATCTTGTCATCGATGGACTCGCCGTCTGTGTATCTGTTGTAAATGTCTTTGTAAAGCTCCTGATCGCCGAATCTGTCTTCAAGACGCTTAGCTACGAGGCAAACTGCTTCATAGTCACTGACTGATTCTCCGATAGGCTCAATGCACTGCTCCTCGATGTAAACGAGGTCGTAGCCTGCGCTCTCACGGTCATCGGCAATGTCCTTCTCCTCGAACTTGGTGTTGACCGGAAGGATAAGGTCTGCGAACAGACAGTCATTCTCCATCTTGTGGTGCTGTACCAGGAAGAATTCGATTGACGGATGTCTGAAAGCTTCAGCCATTGCAGCGCCGTCGTTCCAGCATGTGATAAGGCAAGGAGTGTCTGACCACATCATATGGATCGGTGAGCAGCCGTCTGCAGGATATTTGTACTTGATGAACTGCTCGCATGCAGGGGTAACCTGAAGTGATGAGCCGTAGATCTCGAAATGTCCGTCCAGGATCGCATCATGTACCTTGGTCTCAGGAATAGCCTGCTTAGGAAGTCCGAGCCATGGGAATGGGTTGTATCCTGTGTAAGCTGCACGAACGTTAAGCTGCGGCTCGTGCATGATCGAGCATGGTGTAGGCGGAACTACCGGATGGTCTTCTGAGCCGAAAACCGCACGGTTGTTCAGTGAGAATGAGTAAACGCCTGGTTTGCCCAGTCCCTGCATACCGAGTACGCAGCCCTCGATACGGGTAACTTCTGACGAGTACGGTCCACGAACGTACGGTCCGCCGAATCCGTGAACGATAGAAGTTGCCTTCTTAGCCCACTGTCTTGCGAGAGCCTTGATAAGACGTGAAGGAACGCCGCACTTTTCTGCTGCCCATTCCGGAGTCTTAGGAATGCCGTCTTCCTCGCCCAGTACGTAAGCCTTGAATGCGTCGAAGCCTACTGTATGTGTTGCGATGTATTCTTTGTCATATGTGTCATGGATCAGCCAGTAGTAGCATACTGCCAGGTGAAGAGCCGGGTCAGTATTCGGAAGGATCGGGATCCATTTGTCAGCAAATACTGCTGCGCCGTAGTTCAGATCCGGGCAAATGTAGATAACATTGATTCCCAGCTCTCTGAAGAACAGCATGAAACGGCTTACGTGGTCGCCTGAGTTGAAACCACGGGTGGTCGTACATGGGTCGCATGCTTCGAACAGGAGCATATCGCTGTACTTGCATACGTTGTCGTACATATTTGAGCAGTCCGGCATAAGACCGAAAGGCTCGCCGCCCCAGAAATGCTTGGTTCCCCAGAACCAGCCTTCCCAGCTATCCGCGTTACGGATCTGGATCGTAACTCCGCCGAGGAGTTCGCCGAGCTTGAACATACAGCCGTGTGGTCCGTGAACCATCTTGGTCTCGCCGTGTCCGTCGCCCTGTGCGTAGATTGCCCATGAGCCGTAAGTCTTAATGATACGATCGATCTCGTCTGTGATAATATCGAGCGCCTCATCCCATGAAATACGCTCGTAGCCGCTTATACCACGAGTCTCAGGATGTCTGTCTCCTTTAGGATCCCAGTCAACACGCTTGATCGGGTAAAGGATACGGTTAGGAGAGTAGATACTCTTCTTCCAGGTAATACCCATCGGTCCGCATGATGTCTTGTCAGGAGCAGGGAGGGACTTGCCTCTTGCCTCAATTGTCCATGGCTGAAGATATTCCTGTGAATATTTCCAGTCATAACGGAAGGGGCGGATACGGAGGATTTTGCCGTCCTTAACGTCTACAGCTGCTACATGTGAGCCGTTACAGAATGCTGAGTAGCCCGTGCATTTGAATGTTGTGAATTCTTTTTTCTCAACTGCCATTACGGTTACCTCTTAGTTCCTTTCGTTTCATTTATTGTGAATAATTATTTCTGCTTTTTGTTGGAATCAGTCGATTCCTGTTTTGGGCTGGCCATGGAATAAAGTTTCGCATACTCTTCTTCCTTGGCTGTGTTGCCCAGTTTCCTGTGTACCGCCTCAAGGGCTTTGTAGATCATCGCACAGTTCGGATTGCCGACACCTAAGTGGCGCTCCATCATCTCCTTAGTGTTCTCAAGAACCTTCAGGGACTCGCGATACTTACATCTGATAAACAGGATCGTTCCGAGGCTGAATGCTGCCTGCGCTGTTGCCGGATGTTCCTCGCCGACGGTCTCCGTCCATATCGACAGAGCATCCCTCAGTAGATCTTCCGACTCCTGAAGACGGCCTAAGCCTCTGTAAACTGCTGCCAGGTTGTCCATACTCTGGGTAACTGCCGGATGACGCTCTCCGAAGATATTTTTACGGATCTCAAGCGCCTTCTCGTGCATAGGAGCGGCTTCGGTGAATTTGCCCTGGTTCTCGAGAAGAACTCCCATGTTGTTGAGGGACTGTGCGTAGGCCGGATGCTCCGTACCAAGTGACTGCTCCCTGTTCTTCATGGATTCTCTGAAGAGGGCTTCCGCTTCGGCAAATCTGCCGCTTGCCAGATAAAGCTCACCCAGATTGTTCTGGGCCTGACTCGTTACCGGGTCTTCCTTGCCGATAGCCTTCTCCAGTGTGGAGATAGCTTCTTTAAGTAGCGGCTCGGCCTTGTCGTTGTCGCCGGTAGTGATGTAGAAATCAGCCAACTTGCAGGCGGTGTCCGCAATGATCGGATCATCCTTCTTGAGGGAATCCTTGAACATTGCAAGAGCCTGGCTCATCAGGGTCTGTGCCGGCTGGTAAGCTCCCCTTGCCGCGTATGTTGCAGCCAGACGGCTCATCGCGTCGGCAAATACAGGATGCCCTGCACCGATCGTCTTCTCATAGATCTTCATGGCCTTGCGGATGGTATCTCCCTCGGTCTGAGGATCGTTCTTGGCATTATATACGAATGACAGGCTGTCATAAGCTTCAGCTGCTTCGATGGATTCCTCACCGCACTCTGCGATGTATATCTCCAGAGCCTCCTTAAGGGCTTCTTCCGCGCCGTCGGCATCTCCCATCATCTGGTCTACCTCTCCGAGGTTGCCCAGTGATACGGCAAGATTGGCCTTCACGCCGCTCTCGCGTGCGAAGCTGACTGCTTCCTTGGCTGCTTCAAGAGCATCTTCAGTCCTTCCCTCATTCAGCAGATCGATCGTATATTGATTTAACTCTTCCCAGTTCTTCGACATATCTATCTGACTATCCTTATCTCAATGTTACCTTGTGAGGCGGGCAAACCTGTGTTTCACACCAGATAACTTCAGGAACCTGAAGTCCTTCTTCTGCCTCGTAAGCAGCAAATACTGCTTCAGGATCTTCATCAGCCTTGGCAAGAACAGCTGCAACGCCGTCTAAGATAGCCCAGGCCTTCTCTGAGTAATCAGCGATTGGACGGTTCATCCAGCCGAATCTGTCCCAGGTAAGAAGTTCCTGTTTGTTAAGAGCTGCAAGGTCAAGGATCAGGTTGGCGATCAGAACAGTAACGCCCTTTAAATCAACGTTAACGAACTGATCAGCTGCGATCTTGCCTGCCTTGTAATCAGCCCATGCCTTAGCTGCCGGAATAAACTCAAGACCCCATCCGAACGGGTCGAGCTGCTTCCATGCGCCGCCTTCAGCTACTTCAACGATCTCGTAGCTCTTGTAGATACCTGCCTGAGCAACGAAACCAACGCGCTTGCGAGCAGGGATTCCATTGTAACGAAGCATTGACAAGGTAAGGCAAGCGCTCTGGCTTGTAAGAACCATTGTCTTCTCATCGATCGCACGCTCGTCAGTGAATGCTGACCTTCTCTTAAGCTTCAGGATCTTGTTGATGATCTCATCAGCATAACGGTTGTTGGTCTCGAGAAGACGCTCGTTCTGGATAGGGTATTTGTAACGCTCCTCAAAATCGAGGCAGCGGCCCTGAACGAACTCAACGATTCCTTCAACACTCTTCGGTGCGTTCTGGAAATGCTCGGCGCAGGCACCCGGATCGGTGAACCGGCTTTGTGAAGCATAATACGCCAAAATGTCCATATTTCTTCTCCTTTTGTATTGAAATAAAGTGAATAGCTTTTTATCCAACCTTATTGT
This sequence comes from Lachnospiraceae bacterium, assembly GCA_045627365.1. GTDB lineage: Bacteria > Bacillota > Clostridia > Lachnospirales > Lachnospiraceae > RGIG5612. The sequence continues at coordinate 7,426 of JAZQNN010000005.1, read as the reverse complement.
AAAGAAAAATCCAAAAAGATACAACCCACATAATTTTTGTACTATATATAAAGAAAGGGTGACAAATTTATCCAAAATTTGTCACCCCTGTGAGCTTAAAATTTGTATCTGTAGAATCAGCTGCTCAGCTTTACTCGTCGTCTTCCTCTTCTTCCTCAGGCTCTTCTTCTGCTTCGCTGAAAACGACCTTGAACTTACCGGCGATCTCATCTGTAATGAGCTTGCGGCCTTCCTCAAGAGCAAGTTTGTTCATCTTGCCGGTTCCCTTCGGAATATGTAACTTGAGGCCTTCCTTCATTGCCTCTTCAGGGAAGAGTGAAAGTGCTGCATTTATCGCGCCTACTGCGACGATATTGGCGGTCATCACGTTTCCGACAACGTCCCTTGCTGTTGAGATGATAGGGATCGAAATGACCCTGTCCGCATCCATTCCCTCGGGGATCTCGATCGATGAATCGATCATAATGACTCCGTCCTCTGCCAGGTCCTTGCTGAACTTGATGAGTGAGCCCCGGTTGAGTGCCAGCAGGAAATTCGGCCTGGTTACCTTAGTGTACCAGATCTGGTCGGTACTGATGATGGTCTCGCCCTTACACAGACCTCCTCTGGCTTCCGGGCCATAAAGCTGTGACTGAACTGTATTTTTCCCCGCGAAGAGGGCTGCCTCTGCCATGATAACGCTGGCCAGGATGACTCCCTGTCCGCCGGAGCCTGAAAATCTCATTTCATATCTATTTGCCATGATGACCTCCTTTAGCGCTTATCCGGCTTGAAATTAGCGGCAATGATCTTGTCGTATTCTTCTGTATACTCAGGATATGCGTTTGTGCTGCTGAGGATTCCGATCGGAGTCTTGCCTTCCTTCTGCTCGTCATCCAGTTTGTTGAACTTCTTGATCGGCACGAGGTTCTTCTTCTGCCACTCAAGCATGTCAACGGCATTACCCTTCTTGTTCTTACGTCCGTAGTATGTCGGGCAGACAGAGAAAACGTCAACCAGAGAGAATCCTTTATGCTTAATGGCTGCTTTGATTATCTCAGTGGTTTCCTTAACATGATATACGTCGCCGCGAGCGGTAAAAGTAGCGCCGGCGCCCTGTGCAAGTGCCGCAATATCGAAAGGTCTGTCGATGCTTCCGTAAGGAGCTGTCGTGGCCTTGTCAGCAAGCGGTGTTGTCGGTGAATACTGTCCGCCTGTCATGCCGTAAATATTATTGTTGAACGTAACAACGGTAAGTCCGATATTACGTCTTGCGGCATGGATCAGATGGTTTCCGCCGATAGCTGAGCAGTCTCCGTCGCCTGTCAGTACGATGACCTCAAGGTCCGGATTGGCCAGCTTGATACCTGTGGCAAAAGCGATCGCACGTCCGTGCGTTGTGTGTATAGAGTTGAAATCCATATATCCTGCAGACCTTGATGAGCAGCCGATACCTGAAACGATAACGACCTTCTCACGGTTAAGTCTGACTTCCGGATCTTCCATCAGATCGCTGATAGCTACAGCGACGTCACGCATGATGGTTCCGTTTCCGCATCCTGCGCACCAGATGTGCGGCAGATGGTCAAAACGCATAAAAGAATGTATAAAAGCACTCGGCATGACTTAACCCTCCATTTCCCTGTATTTTGCAATGATCTCGTCCGGGGTGATCACGTCGCCGTTGAGCTTGCCCAGGAATGAAATCGGGACACTTCCCTCAACTGTGCGTTCAACTTCCCTTAACATCTGGCCGTTGTTGTGCTCCACCATAAGAATATTCTTAAGGTGAGGCAAATGACTCCTGAGTCTTTCCTCAGGGAACGGCCAAACGGTGATCGGGCGAAACATTCCGACCTTCTTGCCTTCCGCATGAAGCTTCAGAACAGCCTCCATAACGGATCTCTTGGTTCCGCCGAAGCATACGATCGCGGTCTCGGCGTTCTCCATGGAGTATTCCTCGAAGCGGATGATATCATCAAGATTCTTGTCGATCTTATTAAGGATACGGCTGTAAAGTTCTCCCGTCTTCTGATGGTCATTGGTCGGGAAACCGGAATCATCGTGTGCAAGTCCGGTGATATTGTAACGTTCGCCATAACCGAAAGGCTTCATAGCCGGAACATACTGGCCTTCAGGGACGGCATAGCACTGCTTGTTGGCACCGTCATGGAAGGAATATTTTCTCTTATTGATGATCAGAGTCTCCGGGTCAGGAATCTCGATTCCCTCTCTCAGGTGACCGACAATCTCGTCCATCAGGAAAACGACAGGTGTACGGTACTTCTCTGACAAGTTGAACGCGCGGATGATCAGGGTGTATGTCTCGCTGACGCTTGACGGCGAAAGAACGATGATTGCATGATCACCATGGGTGCCCCATCTTGCCTGCATATAGTCTCCCTGTGACGGGCTGGTTGCCAGTCCGGTCGACGGGCCGACACGCTGTACGTCAACTACAACGCACGGGATCTCTGCTGCGCATCCATATCCCAGATTCTCCTGCTTGAGTGAGAAGCCCGGTCCTGATGTAGCTGTCATAGCCTTAACGCCCGTTACAGAAGCGCCGAGGACAGCTGCCATTGAAGATATCTCATCCTCCATCTGGATGAACTTGCCTCCTACCTGCGGCAGACGCTCTGCGCAGCGCTCAGCGATCTCCGTGGAGGGAGTTATCGGATATCCTGCATAGAATCTCATGCCGGCAGCGATTGCGCCCTCAACGACCGCTTCGTTGCCCTGCATAAGAACGACTTTATTCTTAGACATAATCATTCCTCCATGTTATCAAGATAGATCGCATAATCCGGGCAGCGCATCTCGCACATTCCGCATGCAATACAACCATCCTGATCCTTCACGTGTACTATTCCATCGATAATTTCCAGAACATTCTTAGGGCAAAAAGCCGCACAAATGCCGCAGCCTTTGCACCAGGCGATGTCAATATATACCTTTTTTCTCTGCATTGACATTACATCAGACACTGATATTCATCTCCTTTTTTGCTCGCAAAAAAACTAAAAGTAATTTGAGATTGAATTATAAATACGTACAGAAAATATGTCAATTATTAGTTGAAAAAAATATGAAAAAATTGAGATTTTTTGTGAAAAAAAGAAGCAAAAATCGCGATTTTTGCTTCTTTTTAGTGCAGTTTTCAGCTCATAAAATGCCAACAAACGTTGATTTTATAAGGTTTTTCGGCTTTTTGAGATTTTTGAGATTTTCGAGTAAAAAAAGTGATCAAAAATGCACTTTTTTATCCTGTTTTTCTGTCGTTTTTCTGTATATGATGACTGTCATAATCGTTCCTATGCTGGCAAAAAGCACAGCCAGCCACATCCAAATATGACTGTCATCCCACGTTGCAGGAACGTCAGGTTCTGCTGTTTCAATCCATTTTGCATATAGTGTCAGATCCGAGGTTACTGCAGCATCAAAATCATATTTTGCGCTGAGATCAGTATCAATGTACCATCCGTTGAACGTATATCCTTCCGCTGTCGGATCAGTCGGCTGAGTTGCTTTTCCGTTCTCAGCAAAAGTCTGAGAATCGATCTGGATTCCATGTCCTTTCATATCGAAAGATACAGTGACAAGTACCGGCATTTCCGGTTCCAAAGCCTTGACTTGGAACTTGCAGGACGCCGCTCCATCGGTTGCTTCAATGATAAGTGAATGTTCTCCGATGCTTAGTGTTTCAAGATAATCCGGCGTGAATGCAACGAGTGTCGACCCTGAAACGGCGGTGTAATTTGTCTCCTCTACCAGAGTATTATCGACCTTAACGTTGGTAAACTTTTCAAATGGAATATTAGCCCTGAATGCCTGTCCGTTTACGCTGTCCTTTATCCATTCGCTGTCTGCGCCCTCGGTGATAACGTAGGAATTTGCCGTCCATTTGGCAAAGATCTCCGTATTGCCGTAAATAGACCTCTTAAAGTTAAATTCCCGGCTGAAATCATCATACATATACCAACCGTCGAAGAGCCAGCCGGCTTCAGACGGATCCTCAGGCTCAGTCACCCTGCTGCCACTGATAACATTCTGCGGATCGATCTGCGTACCGTGTCCGTTCATATTGAAGGTGACAGTATAAACAGGCGACCACTTTGCATAAAGAATAATGTCTTCCGTTACCGAAGCTGAAAAATCAAATTTGTCAGTGCAATACTCGTCCGAATACCAGTCATTAAAATGCCACCCGTTTTCAGTCGGTCTGGCAGGCTCTACCGCTTTCTTGCCGTCAAGTACATACTGCGGCGCAAGCTGCATTCCGTGCCCGTTCATTCTATAGACGACGGCATGCTGCGTTTTCGGCTTGTTTTCATCTTCAATAGTCACCGTGATGCATACGCTGACCAGGTCGCTTCCCAGGCCGGTGATCTCCGCCTTGCCGAGGTCGGACACGATGGTCAGATCATCCGTGAAATAATATGACTCTCCGACCGGTTTTACCAATAAATTAGGAATGCGATAAGTCTGTCCGGGCTCGAATGCCTTTAATGTATTCCAAATAATCGATGTCGCACATGTTACGGCTTCCCAATCCGCCTTGTAAGCTGATCCGTTCAAAGCATCTGAACCGTACTCCGTTGAAACCGTAACATTCTCCGGAGCTCTTTCATATACAAAAAGCTCAGGGAGCGTAACATGCAGGATCCGTATCGGCCTGCGCCAGCGTGCATACAGCTTGATATCGGATACGATCGGTGTCGCAAAGTCAAACTTATTCTTAAACTCAGTGTCCGTATACCATCCGCAGAAATCGTATTCATATTCCCGCGGGTCCGAAGGCTTCTCGGCAGTCAAGCCCTCCTCAATTTCCTGATCATAAGGAGCCGAGCCTTTTCCGAGCGTATCGAAGGATACAATATTGGTCGTCTTTACAAGATGTTTTACATAAGTAACTTCCAGTTTGCTGTCCGTGCTGCGTTCAAAGCTGACGCCTTCGGCGCTTCCGCATACAGTAACGGACAGGTCTTCAAAGAACGGCGTTTCCGGATCCGTTTCCAGCGTCATTTGCGCGCGGTAGTACATATTCGGCAGGAATTCATCGCCGGAAGACATGCTCTCATATGTCGTACCATCGGCTGATTTTTCCCAGCTGACTTTAGATGCGCTCACATCTCTTTCATAGCTTGAAGTGACGGACTGCACGGTGTCGCCTGCATTGAAGTGCAGCTGCGGGATCTGCATCTTTGCATCCACTATCTCAGTTGCCGGCTCCCATCCGGCATACAGTGTCATATTGTCGTTGATCTTCGTGGTAAAGTCGAATTTTTCATCGAGGTCAGCCGATGTATACCAACCGGTAAAACAGAAGAATTTGCACGTCGGCTCTGTCGGCTCCTTCAGGCACTCGCCCGGCTTTACCTTATCCGGCCATACCTGAGTGCCGTGGCCCTGCATATCGTAGGTCACCTCAGACGGGATTGCAAATTCGAACGAAAGATGGAAATATTCCTTCGGCAGAATCCAGTATTCCGCAATAAAGTCAGTCTTAGCGCCATTGATTCTGACCGTCAGATTCTCCGGATCATATATCCAGTTATCGGCGTATCCGAATTTGAAAAACGGGCGGGAGTACTTGTAGCAACGGCCTACGGCGAACTTCTCCCCGTCTTCCATTTCCACATACTCGTCGTCTCCGCCGAGGCTCTTCATCCATGTTCCCTGCTCATCGACATGAATGGCCCATTTAGGATCAGAGCTTTCGAGTGTAAGCGTCGGGTCCTGCACCTCGCCTGCCACAGGTGTTTTCAAGTTCAGATCCAGTTCTTTCAGTGGATAAAGATATTTAACGTAGAGAGTTATATTATTTAAAATAGGGGTAGTGCTGGAAACATACTCCGTGCATGCTTTATCCAGGTACAAGCCATCATATACGTACTCCGTCTTGTTCTCGAATTCTTTCAGCATATAGTCGTATCCATACTCGCTCAAATGATGTCCGTCCGGGAAGTAAAACTCAACAGGATCATACGCCGGTACGGTAGGTATAAGCGTAACTACATGCGCCGGCTTCCATATAGTCCACAGGGTGGTGTCCTTATTTACTACATCTCTTTCAAAGTCCCATCGGCTGGATTCATCACGAATGGCATAATAACGATACCATCCATCCGTCATCAATCCGTCTGCAAATTGGACCGGAGGCTCCGTTATTTTACCGGAGGGCTCGATATACTGGTCCGGAAGCTGTGTGCCATGCTCCTCCATGTCAAAATGGACGGTATACTTCGTCTGCTCACCATCGTTTTCCAGCGCAAATGCCGGAACGCAGCAGCAGAAGATCATTATCGCTACAATCACCAGACTCAATAAACGTTTTCTCATACATCAAACTCCTAAAACGCAACATTCTTTTTCCTACTTAAAAACCACCATATGTCAGAAGGTTTTCCAGCAATTCTTTTTTAAGAATTCGCTGATAATATTCGGATCCTCACCTTCATAAAAGGATATGAGCTTTATTTTAAACTCAGGCACATGCTCTTCCGGAATCACCAGGAATCCCTGTCCGTGTGCAATAAGATAATGATTTGCGTAAATGACCGATGCCCGCTTATTCCCATCAATGAAAACCTGTGTCTTCATGCTGTACATACATAAATCGATAGCGACATCAATTGATTCTTTCCCGGAACTCAGGATCTCATTGATTTTTTCTTTCACATCTGCCTCAACCGGAAGAGGAGGTTTATATGTGCTTCCTCCGATCGACACCGGAACGCCACGCATTCTCCCGGCATCTGAGAAAAAGCCCTCGTTAACAAGCTTTGCTATGTGGCTCAGCAGGTAGTAATCTGATTTTGCCTGTATTATGTCCGGATCCAGGATAAATTCCCAGGCGTGTTTCAAATTAAGAATTTTCTGAATATCCGTTGCTGTCATTCCGTGGACAGAACCGTTATCAATAATATTCTCCGTCTGCGGGAAAGAGGTTGCCACGCCTTCCAGAACTGCCTGGTCATATATATTCACCTTCATATTAGCTCTGGCAAAATCCAGATTTTGGATCACTCTGGAGTCCGGTTCTGAAGAAGTATAGCCAAGCTCAGCGAGCTGCTTGTCGATTTTTCGTATATCCTTTTTCAGCTCACGCAGTTCTTTCGAGTTACGAAGTAATAGCTGGTATAGGTCATCCGAATAAACATCAACATATGTCGATGTCAGTCGGCTGCCGATTCGTTTGCGGATATACAGATATTTCCCGCTTGCGTTTTCTTTAATCTCCGGCGTACCGTCATATGGTATCAGCTTAATGCGGGCCTGATAATCCGCTTTTTCCTGTAAGAGTTTTTGGATCTCATCCAACTCGTTCATGAGCAGTCTCCTTTAGGGAACTTTTCTGCTTGTATTGTATCAATTTGTTCCCTAAAATGCAATGTGAGTTTCTTAGGCATTCGCCGAATATCCGGCAAAAATAACCCCGCGAGTG
>JAZQNN010000004.1:0-53796 GCA_045627365.1 Lachnospiraceae bacterium | reverse complement strand
GAATCAGCAGGTGCAGAATCCGGGTGATTGCAGTCACCGGTTGAGGTGGAAACATCATAGATCTTGCCGCTTAATAAAGATGCGGTAACATCCCCGGTCGAGGTTTCAATATCAATTGCAAAAGCATCGCACTTCTTAAGATTGATATCGCCGGTGGAGGCAGCAATCGTTATTGCGGAGCCAGCTATTACATCGGATAAATAGGTCTCGCCGGTGCTGGAGGAAATGGCCAGGACGCCTGCAATATTCAGATCACTCAGCCAAATGTCACCGGTATTTTCAGACAGAGCCATATCCTGACAATCGATGCCAGATATTTTCAGTTCACCTGTGCTGAGAGCTACACAGACAGAATGCATTGCATCTTCGGCCAGATATATATCAAGCCGGCTCGAGACAGCATTGATCTTCAAAAAATCAGTCCAGTTCTCGCGGGTAATATTGGCTGTGGCCTCGATCGTAAGGACACCGTTTTTCACACAGATCTTCGGGGCACTGGTCTCGTTGGCCCGGAAGGAGACGTGATTTTTTCCGTCAGAAGACGGCTGCACAGAGATATCGAATGTGGCAGCATTGATTGTGATGTCGTCAAAATCTTCTGAGATTATCACATCGTCACTGACCGCTTCAGCGGTCGGAACTAACTTCGAGAAGCTGAAACTGTTTATTACGAATAATGCCGCGCCGCCTAAAAGCCCTGCTGCGATGGCAACGCCGGCAACGATAAGAGCCGCTTTTGTTGATTTTTTCATGAATTCTGTCTCCTTTCACGCTTTTTGCCAAGCACAAGGTATTTAATGCCAAGCCAGATCTTCTTGCCGAGGATAGCAATAAGTCTGGCGATCCGGTTGCTTGCAAGGAAGAGTAAAATGGCAAGTCCTGCAAGCAACAGCGCACATGTCAGTGCAAAAAGACCCGGCACAAAATTACCCTCACAGAAATTGAAGACGCTGTAGGCAAGGCATGCCAGGGATGAGGCTGCAAGTGCCAGCGTGACCGCATACAGGACTATGACCAGGGCCCACAGTACTATGTATATTGTCAGCACGACGGCCAGTATACAGATAAGTATCGGAAGCCATATAGGTGAGCCGAGCACAAGGAGCACTATTTCCCATGCACGCATTCCGCCCTCACGCTTTACACGCTTTTTGATGATTTTCTGCATTGGTGTTTCAGCTATGAAGTTATCGATTATTCCGTCGACAGGACCAAGTGCAGCTACGGCCTCTTCCTCAGACGCACCGTCTTCCATACGGTCGTTAATCATTTCAACATAAAAATCGATTGCTTTTGTTATATCATCTTCTGCAAATCCCGCGAGCCCGCCGCGCAGGGCAGATTCAAATCCCTGTTTCGTCATTTTTCTTCCTCCCCGGCAATATATTTGTAAATTGTGATCATTTCCGCCCATTCGCTCTTAAAATCTTCGATACGTTTTAATCCCTTCGGCGTGATCCGGTAATATTTCCGCAGACGTCCGTTATGTTCTTCTGACTTGACCGTAAGCAGTTCGGCCGCCTCCAGACGCCTTAAGATAGGGTAAAGTGTTGATTCGGAGATCTCCATATGAGGGGAAAGATCCTTGATTATCTGATATCCGTAGGAATCCTCGTCCTTTATTGCAGCAAGGACGCATACTTCCAACAGACCACGTTTTAACTGAGCATCCATAACATACCTCCTAACGCACAATACTATACAACGCATAGTATAACTTGTCAACGGCTTCTTTTAAATGAATTTTGTCCGTAGGACACCTTATAAAAATATAAATATCGGGAATTTCTAAAAAATATTCTAAATTTTTGGAATTTACCGCATCCGGCGGTATCTTAACGGAGCCGGGGCTATTGATTTAATAAATCCTTTTTGATACATTGTACTTACCAAGAATATGTAATGATGTTTTTTATCAGGCTTTTTCGTCGTTATTGTGCATGCACCGCTTTTTGGGGAGGAACGGTAATGTATCTGGACTATCATTCAAAAGCCATTTTTAATTCTTTCAGAGAAGGTATTCTGATAATAAATACCGAGGAAAAGATCGAATTTGCCAATACGGCATATCTTGATTTCCTGAAAAATGAAGCCAATCTGGAACCGGGGGATGTCATTGGGCAGAAACTCCGTGATATCAGACCCGGAGCAAGACTTCCGGAAGTACTCAAAAGAGGCCACGCTCTCCTGCAGGAGGCCAGAAGAGAGTCCAAGGATATATATTTCGTAAATATGTATCCTATTTATGTCGGGGATGAGCTTGAGGGCGCTATTTCGGTCGTAACATTCCAGGCAGATGCGGACGCATTCAGAAACCAGGTGGAAAATGCCGAAAAGCGTCTGCAGCAAAAGCTCCGCAGAGTCAGCAAGGCATCGGCGCAATACACGTTTGACAGCCTGATCGCGGAAAGCCCCGTATCAAAAGGAATAAAGAAAACGGCTGAAATGATAGCTGAAACGGATGCCAATATCCTGATCACTTCAGAAAACGGCTCAGGTAAGGAGGCCTACGCTCAGGCGATCCACAATGCCAGTTCAAGGGCGCATGGAGTATTTGTTGCGGTCAACTGCGCAACAATGAATCCGGATACTCTTGATTCAGAACTGTTCGGCTATGTTGAGGGCGCATTCTCGGGAGCAAAGGCCGGCGGCAAAGTAGGCCTTTTCGAGGCAGCATCAGGTGGGACCTTGCTGCTGGATGAGATTTCTGAGATGAATCTTTTCACTCAGGCCAAACTCCTGAGAGTTTTGAAAAATAAGACAGTAAGACCGGTCGGAAGCTATGAAGAGATTCCGGTGGACGTCAGGGTAATAGCCGCATGCAATGTCAATCTTGAGGAATACCTTAAAGAAGGCAAGTTCAGACCGGACCTTTACAGCTATCTGAGCCTGTTCCATATCCATATCCCACCGCTCAGGGACAGAGTCGAGGATATCCCCGCAATGGTCGAGCAACTCTTAAGCGATTTTTCGATTACCCAGAAAAGAGAGATCACTATAAGCAGTGCGGCAATGTCAAGACTGCTTGAGCACAAATGGCCGGGCAATTCGAGTGAGCTTAAGAATGTGCTGGAGTTCTCGGCGTATCTGTCACCGACCGGCGTGATAGAAGAAAACCACCTGCCGGAGAATATAGGCTCAAGGGCAGAAAGAGATACCACGCTGCTTTATCAGAGGATCAAGCGCTTTGAAAGAAACGAGATCCTGAAGGCTTTGGACTTCTACGGAAGTGATCTGAAAGGCAAGAAAATGGCAGCGGAGGAGCTGGGCATTTCTCTTGCAAGTCTGTATAACAAGTTGAATGAAGACGTGTAAAAATCGCTTATAAGTGCCATTCCAGAATGTTAGAAGTGTGTTCTAATATTCTGGAATGTGAACAGAATGTGAATTTATCCGTCATTTCTTTTACACTCATCAAATTCGTTCTCAATATTTAAAACCCCCCTGTTATTGAAGCAAAAATGTGCTTTTTGTACAATGTTTAATAGCTGTTAATACCCCCTTTTGTGCGTTTAGCGCATCAGGGGAGAAACAAATAAAAAGGGAGGAAATGTTTATGACAACAGCACTAGCTATTCTGGGTTTTGTGACAGTTATAGCAATGGTTGTACTTATCATGACCAAGAAACTGTCACCAACTGTTGCCCTGATTATCATTCCGATCATCACGGGCATCATCGCTTGTTTCTTTATCGTAACAGATCCTGAAGGCGCTCCGGGAGTAGTTGACTTCTGGAAGAACTTCAAGAATCTCGGCGGATTTATCACCGGTTCATCAGGTATCGGATCCGTTGCAGCAACAGGCGTTATGTTTATCTTCTCAATTCTCTTCTTCGGAGTTTTGACAGATGCCGGAACATTCCGTCCGATCATCAAGGGCGTTACCAAGGCTATGGGCTCTGACCCGATCAAGATCGCCATCGGAACCGCTATCCTTGCTATGATCGTTCACCTGGACGGCTCAGGCGCAGTTACATTCCTTATCTGCGTTCCGCCACTTGTTCCTATTTACGATGCAATGAAGATGAAACGTACCACGCTTGCAACTATCGTTGCTCTTAGTGCAGGTACCATGAACATTCTTCCGTGGGGCGGCCCGACTATCCGTGCTGCAACAGCATTCTCAATGGATGTTAACGAACTGTTCATGCCGGTTCTTCCTGCAGTTATCGTTGGTCTTGTATGCGTTATCGGTGTTGCTCTTATTCTCGGTATCAAAGAGAAGAAGGCCATTGGTGATGTTAAGGCTGAAACCGCTGCTTTCTTCGAGACCGAACTTACCGAAGAGCAGCAGGCTCTGCTTCGCCCGAAGCTTTTCTGGGTAAATATTCTTCTTATCGTTGCAGCTATCGCTTCACTGCTGTTCTCAGGCTTTGCTCCTGCAGTAGTATTCATGTTCTTCTACGTTCTGGCTACAGTTATCAACTATCCGAACGTTAAGGAGACCAAGGCACGTGTTGACGCTCATGCTAAGTCAGCTTTGATGATGTGCTCAGTTCTTTTCGCAGCAGGCTGCTTCACAGGTATCATGAAGTCTACAGGTATGATCACAGAGATGGCTACAGCACTTGCTAATCTGCTTCCGGATTCAATGGGCAAGTTCTTCCCGGCAATCACCGGCGTTATCTCAATGCCAGCATCACTTCTTTTCGACCCGGATTCATTCTACTATGGAGTTCTTCCGGTACTCGGAAATACCGCAGCCGGATTTGGCGTAGCAGCAGTAGACGTAGGACGTGCAGCTATCCTTGGTCAGATGACCACCGGTTTTCCTGTATCTCCTCTTACTCCTGCAACATTCCTTCTTCTCGGACTTGCCGGTGTTGACCTTGGTGAGCATCAGAAGAAGACCATCCCATGGGCATTTGCAGTTACTATCGTAATGCTGATTATCTCTCTTGTAATCGGAGCTATCTCAATCTGACGAAATCGTAGAGTGATTAGTAGGAGGTAAATTTATGAGAAGTATTAGAATTGGTTCCGGCGCCGGCTATGCGGGCGACCGCCTCGAGCCTGCACTTGAGATGATGGAGAAGGGCAACCTTGACTACATCAGCTTTGAGTGCCTGGCAGAAAGAACCATCGCGATCGGCCAGGAAGCCAAGTTGAAGGACCCGACAAAGGGCTACAACGGACTTCTTGAGCACAGGATGGAAAAGGCTCTCCCTCTCGCATGGGAGAAAAAGATCAAACTCATCACCAACATGGGTTCCGCAAACCCACCTGCAGCAGCTCAGAAATGCCTTGAGATCGCCAAGAAACATGGCCTTACAGGCATGAAGATCGCCTGCGTAACAGGTGATGACATTCTTTCAATCATTGACAACTACTCAGGCACCGAAGTTTGGGAGACTCATGAGCCTCTTGCACAGCTTCCGGGCAAAGTAGTTTCTGCAAACGCATACCTTGGCGTTGAGGGCATCTTAAAGGCTCTCGAGCTTGGCGCAGATGTAGTAATTACCGGTCGTGTAGCTGACCCGGCCATCTTCATGGCACCTATGATCCATGAATTCGGATGGGCTCTTGATGATTGGGATAAGCTTGGAAAAGGCACTCTCGTAGGACATCTTCTTGAGTGCGGCGGACAGGCAACAGGCGGATACTTCGCAGAGCCGGGCAAGAAGGATGTTCCTGGTGTAGGTCATCTTGGATTCCCTATCGCAGAAGTATCAGAAGACGGTTCATTCTTTATCACCAAGGTTGAGGGGTCTGGTGGTATCGTAACACCGGTTACTTTGTCTGAGCAGATCTGCTACGAGATCCATGATCCGGAGAATTATGTAACTCCTGACGTAGTTGCTAACTTCAAACAGGTTGCATTTACTCAGGACGGACCTGACAAGGTCGTTGTTACAGGCGCAACCGGAAAGGCTCGTACAGACACATTTAAGTGCTCTATCGGTTACAAAGACTGCTTCATCGGCGACGGCGAGATCTCTTACGGCGGACCTGGATGCATGGAGAGAGCTAAACTTGCTCTTGAGATCGTTAAGGAAAGACTTGAGCTCGTAGCACCGGGACAGTTCGATGAGATGAAGTACGATCTTATCGGATGCAACAGTGTATACTGGAATCCGGATTTTGTTTACAATGAGCCAAGTGAAGTACGTGTTCGTGTAGCAGGAAGAGCTAAGACGAAAGCCATAGCTGATCTTGTTCCTAACGAGGTTGAGGCTCTGTACACTAACGGACCGGCTGGCGGATGCGGTGCAGTAAAACGTACCCGTGATATCGTATCGGTTGCTTCTATCCTGATCGACCGCAACGATGTTAAGCCAGAAGTTGAACTTTTCACGGTCTGAAAGGAGGTGCTCACAATGAAATTATGGGAAATAGCACACAGCCGTACAGGTGACAAAGGCAACATCTCCAACGTATCTTTGATCGCTTATGATCCAAAGGATTTTGAAATGCTCAGGGAAAAGATCACTCCTGAAGTAGTTAAAGAGCATTTCAAGGGCATCGTTAAGGGTGAAGTAGTTCGCTATGAACTTCCGAACATCTGCGCACTTAATTTCGTTATGTACGCAGCCCTTGGCGGAGGTGTAACACGTTCTCTTTCAGTTGATATGCACGGCAAGGGATTGTCATCATATCTGCTGGATATGGAAATTCCGGAATAATACGTCAAGAAGATACATACTGATCTCCCACTTTTTGTCTTCTGAAGACATATTTCCGAATAATCCCGACGAAGTCCGTCGTGAGGAATACACCTCACGGCGGGCTTTGTAGTAAAATCGCATATTTTTTCTTGACAAATAACAAGATATAAGTAAAATAATCGTCTATGGAGACTCGGCTTTTGTGGAAAGTCCGGTAGGGAGTATGCGACGTGACTGAAATCGCATTCGGATGAGTAGTAAGTTCGGGAACGCTCCATCTAGCTACAACTTAAGATGATAAAGTGGATGCATTAAGCATCAATGCGGGTGGCACCGCGGGTTAATTTGTTATTACTCGTCCCGGAGATCGTAATCGATTTCCGGGGCGTTTCTTTTTATATTCATGAGCGGCATATAAGAAAGCCGTTCCGCCAGGAGGCAGTAAATGTACAGAGATCATTATTGCAACGACATCAGAGTATCAGACGTTGGAAAGAAGGTTCAGCTTGCCGGCTGGATCCATTCAAAACGTGACCACGGCGGAGTTCTCTTTGTTGACCTCAGAGATTTTTCGGGCATTACCCAGCTGGTCGCATACGAGACGGAGCTGATCGACAAACTCGATTCCCAGAAGGTTGAGACAGTTATCTCCGTTACGGGAACCGTAGCACTCAGAGACGAGGAGACGGTCAACGAGAAGATCGCGACAGGCAAGGTCGAGCTTGTTGTTGAGTCTGTTGATATTCTCGGCAAATGCACCAAGGACCTTCCTTTCGAGATCTTTGCATCCAAATCATCCAACGAGTCGCTTCGCCTGAAGCATAGGTTCCTGGACCTCAGAAATCCGGAAGTATCAAAGAGCATTTACCTGAGATCTCAGGTTATTAAGTTCATGCGTAAGACGATGGAGGAAGAGGGTTTTACGGAGTTCCAGACACCGATACTTACAGCATCAAGCCCTGAAGGCGCACGTGACTTCCTTGTTGCAAGCCGTCTGCATCCCGGCAAATTCTATGCTCTGCCGCAGGCACCTCAGCAGTTCAAACAGCTTCTGATGGTATCCGGAATCGACAGATATTTCCAGATCGCCCCGTGCTTCCGTGATGAGGACGCAAGGGCGGATCGTTCACCGGGAGATTTCTACCAGCTTGACTTCGAGATGGCATTTGCCACTCAGGAGGACGTACTGGGCGTGTGCGAGCGCGTGATCCGCAAAATATTTAACAATTTCAGGGGCAAATTCGACCCGGTCGATGAGGCTCCTTTCAGGCATATCACATACAAAGAATCGATGCTCAGGTACGGCTCTGACAAGCCGGACCTCAGAAACCCGATCGAGATCGTGGACGTTACCGAGTTCTTCAAGGGTGTAAACTTCCCGGTATTTAAGGGCAAGACTGTAAGGGCACTTGTTGCGCCTTGCCCGAATGAGCGCTGGTTCTTCGATAAATCCCTGAATTACGCAACAAGGGATATCGGAATGCAGGGCCTTGCTCATATAACCCTGCTTGATGAGGCAAGCTGCGAGTTCAAGGTCGACCCGATCGAGAAGAAGCTGAGTCCTGAACAGAAGAAGGAAATGGTCGCCCTTACAGGCGTTAAGGCCGGAGAGACCATATTCTTCGTATGCGACATGGACGAGACTGTAGCTGCCAAGAACGCAGGCGCAGTAAGAAAGTGGCTCGGCGAAGAACTTGACCTGATCGATAAGAACAAATTCGCGTTCTGCTTTATCGTGGATTTCCCAATGTATGAATATGATGAGAATACAGGCAAGATCATCTTCATGCACAACCCGTTCTCAATGCCGCAGGGTGGCCTTGACGCGCTTCTTTCCATGGAGCCGACCGAGATCCTGGCATACCAATATGACCTTGTATGTAACGGCATCGAGCTTGCCAGCGGCGCGGTTCGTAACCACGATGTTGAGATCATGCGCAAGGCTTTCGATATTGCCGGCTACAGCGAGGAAGAGCTTGTGGAGAAGTTCAGTGCTCTTTACGAAGCATTCCAGTTCGGCGCGCCTCCACATGCAGGAATGGCGCCGGGCGTTGACCGTATCATAATGATCCTTGAAGACACCGAGACCATCAGGGACGTCATCGCATTCCCGCTTGACGGCAAAGGTCAGGATCAGATGCTCGGAGCACCGGGCAATGTCAGCGAGATGCAGCTTTTCGAGGCAAATATCGCGATCAGAGGCGGAGCCGCCGTTCAGTCCGCCGGCACAGGCACATCCCGCGCAGCAGGCAAAGCAACCAGGCAGCGCACGGAAGACCAGCGGCTTAAGGATCTTGAGCAGGTCAACCAGCTGCGCCTTACCGAGAAAGAAGAAGTCAGGATGAGCGCGATCTTCGATGCAATGAAGAAGGCGGAGGAAAGCCTGGCAGCTGTAGATACGAAGGATGCAGAACCGATGATTTATGTGGCACCGAGATTCAACGTGCTGCGTGAGGATGAGAGGATCCAGCCATTTGCAAGAAAGGATCTTCTCGCAGGAGCACCTGAGGCCAATGAGGACAGCTGGATGGTCCCGAAGGTTGTAAAGTGAGGTGACCGGAAATGAGATATATTACTGAGATAATTAACAGAAATGACGCGATCGCGGTCGACGATAACATCCTGGTCAAGGGCGTTATGTGCACAGCCGGATCACATATCCTTGAGGGCTTTGTACCGCTTTTCAGCGCAGAGGCTGTTGATCGCTTAAGAGGCGCAGGCTACGAGATCGCAGGCAAAACAAATATCGGCGAGTTCGGACTGGACCTTCTGGGCGAGACATCCTACTACGGAGTCTGCAAGGACGGCGATAATCTTATCGGCGCAGCAGCTTCACTGCTTAGCGAGGGCCGCATCAAGGCAGCTCTTCAGGTCGATCTAAACGGCTCACCGAGAAGAGCAGCTGCAGTCAGCGGAACAGTATTTGTTAAGCCGACATACAGCACCGTATCGCGTTACGGCGTAGTTGCAGCGTGCTGCTCAGCAGAGCAGATCGGCGTAGCTGCAGCAGACATAGACAATGCTGTTGAAATCCTGAGCGTGATCGCCGGACACGACGAGAAAGACGGAACAAGCGACCTTAAAGAAAAGTACGATTATTCGCTTACCGAAGATGTTGCAGGCAAGAAGGTAGCTCTCATCAAAGAGCTTTACACGATGGCCAATGCCGATGTGAAGGCAGCCATCGATGAATATGCAGCAGACCTTACGAAGGCCGGAATGACAGTCGAGGAAGTATCATTCCCGCTTCTTGACGCAGCCTGCAGCGCATGGCAGATACTTTTGGCAGCAGAGACCACCAACAACGTTTCACGTTTTGACGGTGTTAAGTATGGTTTCAGAGCTGAGCAGTACAGAAATATCGATGAACTTTACACCAACACAAGGACTG
The DNA here is from genome assembly GCA_045627365.1 of Lachnospiraceae bacterium. GTDB lineage: Bacteria > Bacillota > Clostridia > Lachnospirales > Lachnospiraceae > RGIG5612. The sequence continues at coordinate 43,800 of JAZQNN010000004.1, read as the reverse complement.
AAGGCATGGGATTCCTTGCCAAGGCAACGATCCTTTACGGTTCAGATGTTCTTGCTACGGGAAGATATGATATCTGCTACGACAAATCAATGCGCGTAAGACGCGTTGTTACTGACGAACTCAAGAAGATCTTCAAGGATTACGCGTGCATCCTGATACCGGCGTGCAGCAGAGCATCGTATGAGGAATATCCGCTGAAAGACGCATTTACGAAGGTTTACGGCGAGAGCGCATTCACGTGTCTTGCAAGCCTTGGCGGAATGCCGGCAGTCGTTGCAGACGGCGTGCAGCTCGTTGCGGATGCATTTGCAGAGAATACGCTTTTCAGCATCGTCAAGAAGACACGGGAGGTGAGATAAATGGCTTATGAAGTAGTTGTGGGCCTTGAGACTCACGTTGAATTATCGGCAAAATCCAAGTTGTTCTGCTCCTGCGGCGGACACGGTCAGGGCGTTGAGCCTAACGATTGTGTATGCCCGTCATGCTGCGGAATGCCGGGCATGCTTCCGGTCGTTAATAAAGCTGCTATTGAGCTGGCTGTTAAAGCAGGCCTTATGCTGAACTGCCAGATCAACCGTTATACCACTTTCGATAAGAAGAGTTACTACTATCCGGATCTTCCGGCCGCATATCAGACAACACAGTACTTCCATCCTATCTGCGTTAAGGGCCTTGTTGACGTAACGACCCAGTCGGGAACACGCCAGATCGGTATCAAGCAGATCCACGTTGAGGAAGACGCGGGCAAATTGGTCCACGGGCAGAACGTATCCTATGTAGATTACAGCCGTACAGGCGTAGCCCTTATAGAGATCGTTACGCAGCCTGATTTCAGGAGCGCAGAAGAGGTCATCACATATCTTAAGAACCTGAAGACCAAGCTTCGCTCCGCCGGAATTTCCGAGTGCGAAGAAGGCGCGATGCGCTGCGATATCAACGTTTCCGTACGACCGGAAGGCACAAGTGAGCTCGGCGTCAGAACAGAGATCAAGAATATGAGCTCAATGATAGCTATCGAAGAAGCTATCAACACAGAGGTCATCCGTCATATCGACGCTATCGAAAGGCATACAGAGGAGCTGGTTCAGGAGACCCGTCGCTGGGACGATGTCAAGAAGAGGACCTTTTCCATGAGAAATAAAGAGACCGCTGAGGATTACAGATATTTCCCGGATCCTAACGTAATGCCTGTAGTGATCAGCGATGAGTGGCTTGAGGAAATCAAGGCTTCCATGCCGGCTACCGCAGACGAGCTTGTTGCCAAATATCAGTCTCTCGGAATTCCTGAGAAGGAAGCAAAACAGCTTGTTGCAGAGCCTAATGTTACGGAGCTTTTCGACGCACTTATCGAGCGCGGCACAGATCCTAAGGCAGCTAATTCGTGGGTCCTTACCGAGTGCGCAGGACTCCTTCGCAAGCAGGGCAAACTTATGAGCGACCTCGATATTGATCCTGACAAGCTTGCAAGAATTATTGAACTTACTTCCAAGTCTGCAATCAACAGGGCAGCCGGAAGAGAAGTCCTGGCAGCAGTACTTGAAAGCGACGTTGATCCTGATAAGTATTGCGAAGAGCACGATCTGGCAGCACAGAACGATGCCGGCGCGATAGCGGCAGTCGTTGAGACTGTGATCGCTGAGAATCAGGCAGCAGTAGCGGATTATTTTTCAGGCAAGACCAAGGCCTTCCAGGCACTGTTCGGAGGCTGCATGAAGCAGCTTAAGGGCAAGGGAGAGCCTGCGGCAATAAAGGCAGCTCTTGAGGCGGCCTTGTCAAGAGGACAGGATGCTTAAATTCAAAACTGTATATCAGCCGGTATCATTTGATGAGGCACTGGCGCTGAATGAGAAAAAGAGTAATGTGGTGATCGGCGGAAACGGCTGGCTGCGTTTCAGCAGCCGCCGGTTTGCAGGTGCCATAGATCTGGGACTTCTCGGACTTGATAAGATCGAGGAAACAGAGGATGCTTTTGAAATCGGGGCGATGGTCAGCCTGCGTCGGCTTGAAACTGACAGCAGACTGAATGAATACTTTGGTGGTGTCTTTCATGCGGCTTTTGCGCACATCGTAGGCGTACAGTTCAGGAATTCAGCGACCGTCGGCGGCTCTGTATGGGGCCGATTCGGTTTCTCGGATGTGATCACTCTTCTTGCTGCGCTTGACTGTGAAGTCGAGCTTATGAAAGCAGGAAAAGTAGATATCCGTGAGTTCCTCAATATGAAAAAAGACAGCGATATAATTTCACATATAATTATCAAAAAAGGGCCTGTTCGCGTTGCGTACAGGTCTTTTTCCAACACCGCGACAGACCTTCCTGTTATCAATGTGGCAGTTTCGAAGACGGGCGGCATGTACACGGCAAGTGTAGGCGCAAGACCGGCAATAGCAAGGACCGTCTGCGGCAGCTCTGTCGATGAGCTTACAGGCCAGGTCAAGGCACTTCCTTTCGGAAGCAACATGAGGGCGAGCGCAGCATACAGAAGACATCTGGCGGAGGTACTTACGAAGGAGGCGGCAAATGAACTTTGAGTTTATCTTAAACGGATCGCCGGCCGCCTTCGATGAGCCGGCGGATATGACTTTGCTTGAACTGTTAAGAAAGCACGGAATGAAAAGCGTCAAGTGCGGCTGCGATACGTCCGGGTGCGGGCTTTGCACGGTATGGCTTGACGGCACTCCGGTGCTTAGCTGCACGGTCCCGGCGTTCAGGGCGAACGGTCATGAGGTGACTACTCTTGAAGGACTCGAGGAGGAAGCATTAAGATTTGGCGGCCTAATGGCGGTCGAAGGTGCCGAGCAGTGCGGATTCTGCAACCCGGGCTTTATCATGAGTGTTCTGGCTATGAAGAGGCAGCTGAAAGACCCGACGGACGATGAGATCAACGAATATCTCGCGGGGAACCTCTGCCGCTGCACAGGGTATGCGAGTCATTTGCGTGCGATCAGAAAATACTTAGACGCGGAGGTGGCGAAATGATAGATACCTCCACACTGAAAGTCGTCAGCAAGGGCATTCGCAAGAAAGACTACAAGGAGCTGGTAACGGGCAACCCGGTGTTCACCGAAGATATCGCTTCGCCTGATGCTTTGACAGTTAAGCTTTTAAGGTCGCCTCTTGCAAACGCGATCGTCAAAGAGATAGATGCGTCTGCAGCTTTGAAGGTCCCGGGCGTCGTTGCCGTCTACACCTGGAAGGATGTTCCGAACAGGAGATTTACTCTTGCCGGGCAGGATTATCCGGAAGCTTCGCCTTACGACAGGCTGATCATAGACAGACATTTGAGATATGTGGGCGATGTTGTGGCCATAATAGCCGCCAGAAGCGCAGAATCGGCCGAAAAAGCCGTGAAACTGATAAAGGCGACTTACGATGCGCTCGAGCCGGTACTGGACTTTAAAAAGGCTCTGGACAATCCGAGCCTTGTGCATACTGAGGATGACTGGAGCATCAATTTCCCGCAGGGCGAGGATGTAAAACGCAATCTGATATGCCATGAACTGAGTTACGACGGCGATGTTGACGCGGTTTTGACCACGTGCGACGAGCTCGTTGACGAGACATATTACACGTGCTCTGATAATCAGAGCATGATGGAGACTTTCCGCACATATTCGTATATGGAAGACGGGCGCCTGGTGATCCTCTCGTCCACGCAGATCCCGTTCCACATTCAGCGTATAGTGGCATCTGTCATAGGAATTGATAAAGAAAAAGTCAGAGTTGTGAAACCCAAGGTCGGCGGCGGCTTCGGCGCAAAGCAGGTCTCCGTAAGCGACATCTACACCGCATGGGTCACATGGAATACGGGACTTCCGGCTTTGCTGGTCTTCGACAGGACTGAGGCAATGACATGCGGCTGCCCGCGTCATGAGATGCAGATCCGCATCCGCATGGGTGCAGACAAAGACGGCCGTATCAGGGCGATCGAGATGCAGACGCTGTCTAACGGCGGTGCGTACGGAGAGCATTCCACAACGACCATGGGGCTTACAGGCCACAAGGCTATATCGATGTACGGCAGTCTTGAGGCATATAGATTTGACGCCAAAGCGGTGTACACCAATCTGCAGCCGGCGGGAGCCTTCAGGGGTTTCGGCGCGACGCAGGGAATCCATGCGGTTGAGTCGGCGGTGGACGAGCTCGCACACAAACTGGGAATAGACCCTTGCGCGATCCGTGAGATGAACATGGTGCGCGAGGGCCAGGTCATGCCGTCTTACTACAACGAGGTCAACACCTCGTGCAATCTCGATAAATGTCTGGCACGCGTTAAAGAAATGGTCGGCTGGGAAAGCAATTATCCGCGCAAAGTATTGGAAAACGGCCATATCAGAAGCGTTGGGATCGCTATGTCCATGCAGGGCAGCTCGATCGCGGGGATCGACGTAGGCGGAGCTAAGATAAGGCTTGCGGGCGACGGCAAGGTGCATTTGCTGATCGGCGCGACCGACATGGGAACGGGCTGTGATACGACGCTCGCCCAGATCGCGGCAGAGGCACTTGGCTGCGGAATCGACGATGTCATTACGGAACAGGTCGACACGGACCGTTCGCCATACGACTCGGGCTCATACGCAAGCTCAACGGCGTTCCTGACGGGCAAAGCAGTTTATAAATGCGCTGTGGAGCTCCTGACAAAATGCAAAGACGAGCTGGCAGGCGGCGCGGAGCTTGGTATATTTGAATATGATGAGATCTGCAGGAAGAAGGGGCTGACTATTGAGCATGAGTTAGAGCATCAGTGCCCGAACTCGCCGCCTCCTTTCATGGTCGGTGCGGCAATTATTGATATAGATCCTGCGACCGGACGGATCACGCCGGTCGAGTATGACGCTGTAGTCGACTGCGGAACCATCCTGAATCCGAATCTGGTACGCGTGCAGACCGAAGGCGGAATAGTTCAGGGCCTGGGAATGGCGCTTTATGAAGACGTATCCTACACAGATAAAGGTCAGGTCAAGCAACGCAATTTCCTGCAATACAAGATCCCGTCCAGGATGGATATATGTCCGATAAATGTGGAATTTGCGCCAAGCTACGAAGAGCAGGGGCCATATGGTGCCAAGAGCATCGGCGAAGTCGTCATCAACACGGTATGCCCATCGATCGCCAATGCACTTGAAAATGCATGCGGCGTCAGGATCAGGCAGATGCCGTTAACACCCGAGAAGGTGTGGAAGGCGCTCCAGAGCAAATGATGATCAACGTGATTTACATGGCGGCCGGTCTTTCTGCAAGATTCGGCAAGGCCAATAAGCTTCTATATGAGATCGGCGGCGTGCCTATGTACAGGCATTGCCTGGATAAGCTGCTTCGGATCGCGGATAAAGATATACGTCTGCTTGTGGTGACCAACACGAAAGAGATCGCTGAGTATTGCAGGCAGAAAGGCGTTCCGTTCATTCCGAATGCGGAAGCGGCGGAGGGAATATCATCGACCATCAAGACCGGAATCAGGTACTATATGGGAAGCGGCTGCGGCGCGCAGGATGAGGACAGATACGTGTTTATGGTCGCGGACCAGCCGTTTTTATCTGTGGATACGATTGCGCGTTTCTTCCGGGAATGCAAGAATTCTGAACTGCCCTTAGGCTGTACTGCCTGCGCAGACAGGCTCGGCAATCCGGCGTGGTTTGCTGCCGAATATGTCCCGGAGCTTCTTAAGCTTGAAGGCGATAAGGGCGGCAAGAAGGTCATGATGAGGTATCCTGAGAAGATATGCCGCGTAGAAGTGAATGAGAGAGAACTTGAGGATATCGACATCCCGGGAAGCGGCGTATGATCAAGCTTCGCTACGGAAATACGAATACATACTATGTGGACGGCCTGCTGATAGATACGGATATGCCGGATACTTTGCCGGCTTTTTACAAAGAGCTGAAAAGAAATGGACTGACAGTCAAAGACATCCGTTATGTGCTGGCAACGCATTATCATCCGGACCATATCGGGCTTGTCAGCCAATTAATGACACTTGGAGTGAAACTGATACTGGTAGACAAGCAGAGGGCCCACGTTCATTTTTCTGACGCGATTTTTGCAAGAGAGACGGCACTTAAGTATCAGCCGATATGCGAGGAAGAAGCAATTATGATCAGCTGCGCGGAAAGCCGCAAGTTCCTTGGCAGTATCGGGATATCAGGCGAAATAATACCTACCGAAAGCCACAGCCGGGACGGCATTGCGCTGATCACGGACGAAGGTTGCTTTGCAGGAGATCTGGAACCGGAACAGTATATTGAGGTGTATGGAAACGAGTCCGCTTTAAAAGAGGATTGGGACAGGATCCGCGCACTCCATCCTGCAAATGTATATTTCGGACACTTTTAGCTTAGAAATTCGGTTTTTTTCCAGCTGTAGAAATCAGGAATGAAGCTCTCGAGAGCGGCTTCCTCTTCCTGGATGAAAGCATTTTCAATACCGATTTTGATCGCATAGTCGACGAGCCTATCATAGTCTCGCCGGCTTATTTTTTTATTCAGTTCAGGGAAATCATCGAATGTCCTGACCGGCGTGTACTGACTCATTATGCTGATGTAGATGTCATTGCCGTAGGTCTCATAAAGATAATGCAGGACCTTTTTGGAATCGGAAAGGCACCCGGGGAGCATCATGTGACGAACTACTACGCCCTTTTTCATCATTCCGCGCTCATCGAAAACGGGAGGGCCGATCTGCCTGAACATTTCTTCGATTGCCGCTGAGGCTATATTGAAATAGTCAGGTGCATTGGAATAACGCGAGGCAGGCTCCGGCGAGAAATACTTAAGGTCAGGAAGATAAATATCAACCAGACCGTCAAGTATCTTGAGGGCCTGTACGCTGTCATATGAACCTGTATTGTAGAGAATCGGGATTTTTAGCGCCGAGGGGCGCACCGTCTCGAGCGCTTCTTTTATCTGCGGGATAAAATGCGTCGGAGTAACAAGATTTATGTTGTTGGCGCCCATGTCCTGAAGCTTCAGGAAAACACGCCCAAGCTCTTCTATGGTGAGCTCTTCTCCCGGGATATCTCCCGGACGAGTTCCGGAAATGGCGTAATTCTGGCAGAACACGCATCCAAGGGAGCAACCGCTGAAGAATACTGTTCCGCTGCCTTCGCTGCCGGAGATACACGGCTCCTCCCACATATGGAGGCCGGCACGACTGACTTTAACAGAACCGGTGCTTCCGCAATAGCCGACCTGACCGGAACGGCGGTCGGCTATGCAATTTCTTCCGCATAAGTTACAAGCTGTCAAAACATCCATCATGCTCAGCATTATACCTTCTTACGGGCGCTTGGAAAAGGGCAAAATCCATCTCTTCCTTGACTGATGCGGGTTAAAAAGATATATTTGGATATCATGAGTAAGGTACTTGCAGCGCTCAGCGGCGGTGTTGACTCAGCTGTTGCGGCGCATCTGTTAATTGAAGAAGGACATGAGGTCGCAGGGGCGATACTGAGACTCCATGACGAAGCGGACGGCTCTGTCGAGGCGGCAAAGCGCGTTGCGGAAAGCCTTGGAATACAGCTTTTCGTGTTGGATGAACGCAAGTTTTTTGAGGAGACTGTCATTCGGTATTTTGTCGATCACTACGAGAATTGCCTGACGCCCAACCCTTGCGTTTACTGCAATAAGCATTGCAAATTCGAAAAGCTGGTGGAATTTGCCGATGCGAACGGCTATGATTTTGTAGCCACAGGCCATTATGCAAGAATTGAAGACCGTGGTGGCAGGAAGGTGATCCTGCGCGGCAAAGACCGCAAAAAAGATCAAAGCTACATGCTTTACAGGCTGACCGATGAGCAGCGCGGCAAAGTGATGTTCCCACTCGGCGGCATGACCAAGGACGAGGTAAGAGAGGAAGCCATGAGGGCAGGCCTTGCCAATGCCAAAGCGCCCGACAGCCAGGACATCTGTTTCCTGCCGGGTGGCGATTACGCCGCGTTTGTTGAGGCGAGAGCGACCAAGGGGACTGAACCGGGAAATTTTGTAGATACGACCGGCAAGGTACTCGGACGCCACAAGGGGCTGATCCATTACACGGTCGGGCAGAGGAAAGGTCTTGGGCTTGCTCTTGCGGCACCGATGTATGTGCTGAGAAAGGACGCGGAAAGAAACGAGGTCGTCCTGTGCAGCAATGATGAGCTGTTTACGAGTCGGGTACGGGCCAGACTTGTATGCATAGATCGGCCGCTTCCGGATTCTCCGGATGACGCAATAAAAGTGACCGCCAAGATCCGCTATTCGCAGATTGAGACTCCCGGAAGAGCATATATGCAGGGCAGTGAACTAGTCGTTGATTTTGATGTGCCGGTCCGTGCACCGGCAGCAGGCCAGAGCCTTGTAATGTATGACGAAGAAGCCGTGGTCGGCGGCGGAATTATTGCACTGTAAAATAAAAAGGTCCGGCGCTTTAAGCGACGAACCTTTATCATTTAATGCCGATCAGCAGCTCTTCATAACTCTGATGAAGAATTCTGTAGCTCTGTGGATGACTTCGAGGCGAATGCGCTCGTTGTTGCCATGGAGCATCTTGCGTTCTTCAGCGGTCATGTCCTGAGCTGAGAAGCGGTAAACCTTGTCGGATATAGATCCGTAGTGCCTTGAGTCTGAGCACTGAACCATCAGGTAAGGTGATACAAGGCAGCCCTTCCATGTGTCGGCAACGGATTTGCTGACGATATTCCAGCCGTCGCAGTCAAGCGTTGAGATCGGGCTCGGCTCGATCGTACTGATATCATCAAGTTTGATCTGATCATTGGCGATAGTCTTCTCGATGTATGCACGTGCGGATGCTACGGAATCCGCCGGATTCAGACGAAGATTGGAGACCATCTGAGCTACCGGAGGAAGCACATTGGCAGCCTGTGAGCCTGACATCTGGGTAAAGGCCACGGTCGTTCTTACAAGTGCGTTAAGCTCGCCGCCTGACTTCTTACAGATACCGTCCAGAATGCCTTTGAAGCACCAGAGGTTAGCGAAAATCAGCCTGTAGACAAATGAAGAGTGACGTCCGAGCGTATCAAACATAGCAAGTACAGGCGTTGTGAAATGAGCCGGGAACGGATGTGCTTCCAAAGCAGCGCATGCCTTGGACAAATGTCCGATCGGGGTCACTGGAGGCGGAGCCGACGCGTGGCCACCATTGGATTCGATAGTGTAGCTGCAGGTCAGCTGACCCTTTTCAGCGATACCGATAAGCCCGCATGGCTGGGAAACGCCCGGAAATACTCCCTCAACAACTGCGCCGCCCTCGTCCAGAACGAAGTACGGAGTAATGCCGTTTTCCTTGAAATAATCGACGATCCTGACTGCGCCGCGTCCGTTGACTTCCTCTCCGCCTGAGAAAGCGAAGTAGATGTCATGCTTAGGCGTAAAGCCCTGCTTGATCAGGTTTTCCGCACCTGAAAGGATGCCGTTGAAAGTGACCTTGGTGTCAAGCGTGCCTCTTCCCCAGAGAACGCCGTCCTCGATGATTCCTTCAAATGCAGGCTTCTCCCACATTTCCTGATTGACCGGAACGACGTCGTAGTGAGCCATCAGTACGGCCGGGTCGCCGCCTTCTGTGCCTTTCCATTTGTAAAGTATTCCTCTGTCAGGGAATGTCTTATATTCGCAGGTCGCACTGACATTCGGAAAGAGCTTCGGCAGAAGATCAAGGAGCTTTTGAAATTCTGCGTCATCTTCCTTTTCAGGATCCGGGAAGGACACGGTCGCGCAGCGAACAAGTGCCTGAAGTGAATCTACGGCTGCGTCCTTATCGAAGGTGATCTCTTCACAGACAGCCTCCTCTTCCTTCTTAGGCTTGAATGCCGCGGTCCTGATGAGAAGGATCGCAAGGAATACGACGATCAGTCCGAGAATGATATAAAGCGCAAGCATCTTATAACCATCCTTTCTTGTACATGAACCTCGAAACGCCGATCGTAAGAATAACGCCGACCGGAACCATGATACCTACGGTAGAACTGTCAAGCGCAGGAATGAAGATGAACGCGAGCAACATGAAGATGCAAGGAACGATGGCGATCTTCGGGTTCTTGGAAATGAAAACAACAGCGAGTCCGCCGAAAAGGGCCGGGATCAGCTGTGCGAAAGCAGGAGCGAGCTCAGGCTTCTCAAGAATCGGAGTAAGCGGAGTGATCAGTACAACACCGAGTGCAATGATAACGACCGTAACGATCGAAGAGATCGCGATGGCGATGGTGGAGATGACTTCACCTTCTTCGGAGTTGGCTTTAACATCGGCCTGCTCAAGTGCGTTGATCGCGCACGGAAGCTTAAGGTTGGAGATGTTGCCTGTTACGAAGCTGAGGTATGAGCCGCCCGCGCCAAGCATCGGGATGTAGGTGAATGTCTCAATAACAGCAACTGCCCAGTAAAGGGGTGCGGTTGCAAGAAGGCCTTTCCATAAGCCGTTCCAGTCAGGTATAGCCTTGAAAACGAGGGCCGTAACGACCGGGAAAATAAAGAACGCTACGATAGAAAGGAGGTTCCAGATGCGGCCGTATCTGTATACGCTTTCGATATATTTAGTCTCTTTCATTTTCGTCCTCCTTTCATCCAAGCCAGTTTGTGATAGGGATGGCTGAGGCCATGCCGACGATCAGGCTGATCGGAAGAGCATAGTCAGAGATCCATCTCCAGTTGGTCTTCTTGGCAACAAGGCCCGCGATAAGCATTACGATCGCGGAAACCGCCATGACGCATACCGGAACAAGTCCGACTGTACTGCCATGGAAAATAGTTGAAAAATCACAGAATACGAAGCCTAAGAAAGCAGAAATCATTCCGACAAAAAGGCTGGCGGAAAGAATGTCGGTCCACTTCTTGTCTTTGGCTTCCATCTTCATCAGACCGGTCCTCATTCTCTTGCAGACGATGATTACGAGCCATGGTCCTACAAGAATTGAGATAGTCATAACGAATGCGATGGTAACGAACTGCTGGGCGGTAAGGGCTGTAGCTCCACCGAAGGAAAGCCCCATTCCGGCGAGCGCGTTCTGTGCTGCAACAGATTCATAGCTGAGTGAACCGATAACACTGAGGCGAAGCCATGGAAGAGCAACACCTAAGTCTCTTGCCAGTGTAATAACTGAGATAACGATTGCGACAGCAGGTGCAATCGTGAAAACTCCGGCGGTGATTGCGACCTTCTTCAGTTTTGAATTGTCCATTCCGATCTCGCGGCCATGTTTCCATGCCTTGATAAGGAAGAAAAAGGACTGCGCCAAAACGAAGATGATCACGACGCCGGCAAGAACGAATAGTATGGGATGGTTAATGTTAAATTCCATTTTTGCCGATTCCTTTCTTATTATAATGAAAAAATTTTGCCATATTAACGCGTAAAAGGCAACATAAAAAAGGCTTATCGGTGCGTTTGTGCGCTTTTTCGTGCTATAATGGACCAAAATATCTGCGAAAATGAGGATGCAATGGGTAAAAAGGATAGAATCGATCAGATAATGGAACGCCTGGACGCGGAGTACGGCAGGGCCGGCAAATGTTATCTTGAGCATGACAGCGCATGGCAGCTGCTGATAGCGACTATTCTCAGCGCTCAATGTACTGACGCACGTGTGAATATAGTTACAAAGGACCTTTTTGCGAAGTATTCGAGTCTTGAGGCGTTTGCAGGCGCAGACCTTGCAGAGCTTGAAGAGGACATAAAATCAACGGGATTCTATCATAACAAGGCCAGGAATATCATTGCCTGCGCCGGAAAGCTCCTGGCTGATTTCGGAGGAGAGATGCCTTCTGATATCGATGAACTGACGAGCCTTGCAGGTGTCGGCCGCAAGACGGCCAATGTTATCCGCGGGTATATATTCGGCATTCCGAGCATCGTTGTAGACACGCATGTGGGACGAATTTCCCGGAAGCTCGGCCTAACTGTGTCCGAAGATCCGGTCACGGTCGAGCACGATCTTGAGGAGATCCTTCCGGAAGATCACTGGATCGACTGGAACCATCAGCTTATCGCGCACGGCAGAAAGGTCTGCATAGCAAGGCGGCCGAAGTGCGCCGAGTGCGTGCTGAAGGACCTGTGCCCTGAGTCGAAGGAGTAGACGGAGCAGACTATGAACATTTATATCGCAGGCCCGCTCGGATTCGAGACGGCGAAGAAACTTTATAAAGCTCACAAAGACGAGATCGACGCGCGTTTTCCATCGTTCTATATCAGGCAGTTTGAGGCGATCGAGAATGAATGTGTATGCCCTTGCGGCCTGCCGGAAGGCTTCGTTCAGGAGATCGGCGAGGGCGGACTCGAAAGAGCGCTCTGGGAGCTTGGCGAGGTTTTGGGCTGCGGCCTTTCAGTGGACGTTAAAAGCATTCCCGTCCACCAGGAGATCATTGAGATAATGGAGCTTTTCGGGCAAAGCCCTTATGATACAAGCTCGGCCGGCGCAGTGATGATCGCGGCCGAAGAGGCCGAAGGCGCGTCACAGATCGGCCGAACGAACAAGGGCAAGGCGCGCGTTTTGCAATTTGCTGATACGAAGCGCTACCTTACGCCGCCTTCAAGGCAGGCCAAGGACATCGCCGACAGGCAGTCGCACAGATAGGAGAGGTATGTTTAATATTGTTTTGCACGAGCCGGAGATCCCGGCAAATACGGGAAATATCGGCAGGACCTGCCTGGTAACCGGTTCCCGCCTTCATCTGATCGAGCCGATGGGCTTTATTATTAACGATAAAAATCTGAAACGCGCCGGCATGGATTACTGGCAGGATCTGGATGTTGTGATATACGACAGCTGGAGGGATTTCCTGGAGCGGAACGCGGACGCGCTGGCCTCGGCCAATTTCTGGATGGCAACGACCAAGGCCCGCCGCACGCATTCGTCCGTGTCCTATAAAGACGGCGATTACATCATGTTTGGCAAAGAAAGTGCCGGCATTCCGGAGGAGATCCTCGTAGAGCATGCCGACACATCAATTCGTATTCCTATGGGGCAGGGGCAGCGCAGCCTTAACCTGTCTAATTCCGTTGCGATCGTTCTTTATGAGGCGCTCCGCCAAAACGATTATCCGGACCTTGAGACCGAGGGCGATCTTCACAGACTCCATTGGTAAAGGTCACTTCTTAAATTCCACTATCGTAACTCCGGCGTCGCCTTCGCCGTATTCGGCCTGGCGGAAGGATTTGACGCGCTTGTCTTTGCGGAGTCTGGTCTGAACGGCCTGACGCAGGGCACCGGTGCCTTTGCCGTGCACGATGCGCGCTGAATCAAGGTGCGCCATGCAGCAATCATCGATGTATTTATCAAGTTCAAGAAGAGCATCGTCGACCGTGAGCCCTAAGAGCTTGAGCTCGCTGCTGATGCCTAAGGATTTGGCAAAGCCTATATGGCCGGAAGATGAGCGCTCCGGGCGCTTCTTGGAGTTCGTCTCTTCCACGGACTCGAGAAGGACAAGGTTGCTCAGATCAATAGTCATGTTCATGCTTCCGATGCGTACGCCCACCTGATTCTTGCTGTCGGGAGCGCTTGTTGCTTCACCGTCGAGGTTCATCGACAGAATGTGGACCTTGCTTCCGGCAACGATCTCACCGGCGGCAGCGCCATTGGAAGAAGCCTTTCCGGATGATACCGAGCCGAGAGCTTCAAGCGCTGATTTGGCTTTCTTGCCGACTTCGGTACGGGAACGCTCAAGCGCCGAAAGGTTGGCATCCTTGGTCGTCTTTCTGATATCGCGGATCGTCATATCGGCGTAATCTTTGGCTTCCTGAAGCACCTCATAGGCCTCTGTCCGGGCCTTCTGAAGCATCGAATCACGCTTACTTTCGAATTCTGATTTTTCTTTCTCATAGCGGGCTCTGATGGCGTTGGCCTCGGCAAGTGCGCGGTCGGCTTCGGCCTTCTCAAGTTCCGCTGTTTTCTTGTTGATCTCTATGTCCGCGAGGAGATCTTCAAAGGCAACGTTGCCTGTATCCATGCGGGTTTTAGCCTCTTCGATGATGCGCTCGTCGAGGCCTAATTTGCCGGAGATGGCAAATGCGTTGCTCTTGCCGGGAAGGCCGATGAGCAGCTTATAGGTCGGCTTCAGCGTGTCAACGTCGAACTCGCAGCAGGCGTTTTGCACGCCGGGCGTGGAGATCGCGAAGACCTTGAGTTCCGGGTAGTGCGTGGTCGCCATGCATTTGGCTCCGAAATTGTAAAGTCTTGTAAGGATAGACTGCGCAAGAGCCGCACCTTCTGTCGGGTCTGTTCCCGAACAAAGCTCGTCAAGAAGCACGAGCGAATCGGAATCAGCCTTATCGAGTATCCGGACGATATTCGTCATATGAGAAGAGAAGGTGGACAGGCTCTGCTCGATGCTTTGCTCGTCACCGATATCCGCCCAGACCTCGTTAAATACGCAAAGGGTCGAACCGGAAAGCGCAGGAATATGAAGCCCGGCCTGGCCCATAAGGGCGAGGAGGCCTACAGTCTTCAAAGATACTGTCTTGCCGCCGGTATTCGGTCCGGTAACGATGAGCATGGAGAAATCCCTGCCCAGACTGACGCTGATCGGAACGGCACTCTTACTGTCAATCAGAGGGTGACGCGCCTGCTTAAGATCCAGGTATCCTTCTTCGTTGAACTCAGGAGGGTTGCCCTTGATATGCTCCGAAAATCTTGCTTTGGCCAGAACGAAATCCAACTGCGCAAGCAATTTGTAATCTGTCTCAAGCGCCTCGGATTCGATCGATGCGGAGAGCGTGAGCTTGGATAAAATAACGCGGATCTCCTGCTCCTCGGCAAGATAAAGCTCCTTAAGCTCGTTGTTGAGCTTGACAACGCTCATCGGCTCTATGAAAACAGTAGAGCCTGAACCTGACTGGTCGTGGACCATGCCCGGAACGTGATTCTTATGCTCAAGCTTGACCGGGATGCAGTAGCGCCCGTTTCGCATCGTGACCACGCTGTCCTGCAGATATGTCTTCATGGAAGCCGAAGTTACCAGCGAATTAAGCGTGCGCTGGATCTGCAGATTGGCCTGCGTCATGTGTCGGCGGATATCCTTAAGTGTGGGACTTGCGTCGTCTGCAATTTCATCAACGCCGAGTATGCAGCGTTTGATCTCGTTATTGAGTGCCGAACACGGGTCGATAGCCTCGTAATATGCACTCAGAGAGTCAGGCTCTTCGTCCTCGAGCGCCGGCTTGAGGAACGCCTTGGCAGATTCTGCGACGTCAAGGACGGATGAAATATCCAGAAGGTCCTGCGTATTCAAAACGCTGCCGACATTCATGCGTTTGATGGACGGAAGAACATCCTTCATGCCTGCAAAATGCGGCCCGGACTTCTTGCGCAGGCGCTTTACACCGTCAGTCGTTGCGATCTGCGAGGTGCGTATCTGTTCAATATCGCTCATCGGCAAAAGCTCTTCGCAGAGCTTCCGTCCGGCGTCTGAATAAGCCCACCTTGAGAGCATGCCGATGATCTTGTCATATTCAAGTGTCTTTAGTGCTTTTTCGTTCATTAGTCAGTCGGTCTGATGTTGGAATCGAAGATCTTGTTAAAGCCAAGCCATTTGTCTGCAGCCGCGCCGACGATCGGTGTGGTGTTTTTGGCATTTTCAAAAACTTCAGTCATGGCCTGGAGTTTGGCGTCTGTATTATCGGCAAAATTAAGCGCAACGGCCTCGATGAGCGCCGGCTTCTTAGGTGAGCCGTACTCGAATTCACCGTGGTGAGCCAGGATGCAGTGTTTCAGTTCAGTCGCACGCTTTACAGGGAAGCCGTTGATGTCGGCGATCTTCTCATCAATGATCTCAACGCCCATGACGATGTGTCCTAAGAGGTTGCCTTCGTCAGTGTAATCATTGGTCGGGAAATCGGAAAGCTCTCTGACCTTACCGATATCGTGGCAGAGTGCGGCAGTGATAAGAAGGTCTCTGTTCAGCATCGGGTAGCGGCTTGCGTAAATATCGCACAGGCCGGCTACTGCGACCGTATGCTGCAAAAGTCCGCCGACAAAGCCGTGGTGAACTGACTTGGCAGCAGAATGCTCTTTAAAAGATGAGATAAATCCTTCGTCATTCAGGAAAAGATTCTCCAGAAGCATCCTGTAATACGGAGCCTGAACGGACTTAACGAATCCGGTCAGTTCCTTGTACATTTCATCAACGCTGCGCTCGGAGACCGGCAGGTAGTCAGCCGGATTATATGTGCCTTCGGCCGCCTTTCTTGTGCGGTCGATCGACATCTGAAGCGCTCCGTTGTATACGGATACTTTGCCGTGAAGCTCGACATAATCATTGACATCAAAATCGCCGATGCCCATCGAATTGGGATCCCAGATCTTGCAGTTTAGTGAGCCGGTCTTATCGGCCATGACCAGATTGATATACTCCTTACCCGTCTTGGTCTGGGCATAGGTCTTCTGCTTGCACAGGTATGTGCCGACGATGTTGTCACTTTCGTTGAATTCGTTGATATATTTCATGATTCCTCTTTCTAAGCCCTTCGCGGGCAGGTGTTTCCTATATTGTAAGAACGAAGGTGTCCTTTAAAAGTGCCTTCCGACAAAATCCGCGATCGCAGCGTCAAATTCGTCTTCGTTGTTGATACGCAGATGAGAATGCGCGCCTTTTTCAAACCAGACGATCTCTTTATCTGCTGAGCCGCATTTTGCAAATAACTCCTTGCTCCTTTCAGGGAGAGAGAACTTGTCATTCTTGCCGCAGATGAAAAGGTAAGGAACTTTGACTTTGTCCATCAGGTCGATAGGCCTGATCTTGTTGACGTTGGTACCGGTGTGCTTCTTGATCTGGAGCATAACGAGCTGAAGCACCGGGAAAACAGGATGATGATCCTGGATCATATGCTGCTTGTAGTTCTCGGCAAAGCTGATAAAGCCGCCCTCGCTGATCTGTCCTGCAATGTAATCAGGGCATGATGGATTAGTGAGTACCAGAACGCCGGTGCCCGCACCCATGCAGATGCCGTGAAGGATCACCTTTTCATTGCCGAAACGCTCGTGAAGAAGCTCGGCCCATTTGATCGTGTCTTTGTCTTCGCCGACCCCGATATAGTCGTATTTGCCGGTGGATTTGCCATGTGAGCGGATATCGATCACAAGCACGTTGCAGCCTGCCTTCTCGTATGGAATGGCGAAGTAATATGAATACATCAATGATTCGGAACGGCCCGGAATAATGATGGCGGCCTTCTTGAAACCGAAGTCATAGTATTCACCGAAGAGCTGAAAGCCGTCATTCTCGATCTCGACCTCGGTCATTTTGTCTTTGTTGGCCTCACCCCAGGCAAGTCCGCGTTCCCACATGATCACCTGCTCTTCGTTGGTCGTATCTGAGCAGTGCCGTCCCCATTTTTCGGGAGATGTCCTGACAAGCGTGTCATAATAAACGTCCTTAGCGATCTTGTTGCAATAAAAGTAAGAGAAAATGCCGCCGCCTATGATCAGTACGCCGACAATAATCAAAACTATTCCCCAACCAGGCATAAAAAACTCCTTTTTCATTCCCACTCCGCCGCGAACATACAGAAAAAAACGCTTCGGAGCAAGCGGTATGCACAAAAAGTATATACTATTTGCGTCCTTTAATCTACATTAAAAAAGGTTTAAAAACTTGAAAAGAGAGCCCGTTGTGCTAAAATACCATATTGAAGCAGTAGACAATAAAGAGACAGGAGGTACGATTATGTCTGATTTTGCTATTGTAGCAGAGTGTGCGAGCGGACTTCACAAGGAATTGCGTGACCGTTTCAAGATCGATGGCTATGTGCCGGGAAGAATAACGTTCCCTGATGGATCATCCCACTTTACAACACTTGACTGGGAAGAGATAAGTCCCGAAGATTACTACGGGTCAATGAAGTACAAAAAGCTTATGTACAAGACCGGAACGACTGCTCCTGAGAATATTGAGGAGGTTTATGAACCGTTCCTCAAGGAAGGACGAGACATTCTTACCATAACGCTGTCATCCGGAATGAGTGCGACCTGTTCAATGTTCCGGAAGGCAGCCAAGGACATGATGGGGAAATACCCTGAAAGGAAGATCGTGATCGTCGACTCCTTAAGATTTTCTACACTTATCGCCATGATGAACATGAAGGCCAGCGAGATGAGAGACGCCGGCTGCAGCATAGACGAGGTTGCCGCGTGGCTTGAAGAGAACAAGAATCGTTTCCATCAGATAGGTCCTATGGACGATCTGCATTTCCTCGCAAGAGCCGGAAGAGTTTCTAATTTCAAGGCGTTTTTCGGAACAATGGTAGGCGTAAACGCACTCGGAGATTTCAATCCGCAGGGCGTTAGCCAGGTACTTTGCAATGTTAAGGGCAAGATGAAAGCCCTTAAGGCAACAGTTGAGTATGTAAAACAGACAGCGGTCGATCCTGAGAACCAGGTAATGTTCATCGGACATACGTTCAAGGATGACGTTGTGGATATCCTGAAGGAGATGGTCGAGGAGGCTGTTCATCCTAAGGAGATCATAATCACTCGTGTTGATATGAGCTGCGGAGCAAATATCGGACCGGGCATGATCGGGGTTTACTATATCGGAAACGAGGCAACCGAGGGGCTGAAAGAAGAGACAGCCATTATGGAGAAGATTGCCGCAGAATTATAAAACGGAGGATGAGATGAGAGAATTTGTTATTATCGGCGATTCAACTTGTGATATGGACCTTGAGATGCGTACAAAGTACGGTCTTGATTACGTCCCTATGAATTATGTTATTGACGGCAAGGAATATCCGGCTTCTCTTGACTGGGAAGGCATGCCTGTCAAGGAATTTTACGATGCAATGCGCCAGGGCAAGAGGATAACCACGACTCAGGTCCCGACGGAAGTATTTGAAGCAAAGTTCGAAGGTTACCTCAAGGAAGGCAAGGATGTGCTGTACATCGGCTGCTCATCAGCTCTTTCAGGCTCGATCAACCTGGGCAAAGTCGTTGCCAAGGACCTTACAGAAAAATATCCGGAAGGCAAGATCATCTGTATCGACGCACTGAACAGCTCTTTCGGTCAGGGCCTTCAGCTTATGTGGGCATCAGATATGCGCGCAGCAGGCAAGAGCATTGATGAAGTTACTGAGTATATCGAGTCCAACAAGCTTAAAGCCAACCAGGTAGCAACAGTCGGCAAACTTGACTACCTTAAGAGAGCCGGACGCGTGACCGCATCAAGCGCATTCTTCGGAAACCTTATAGGCATCAAGCCTATCCTGATCTCGGATGCCAAGGGGCAGAACTACGCAGTCAAAAAGGTCAAAGGCGCGCAGGCAGCACGTGAAGAGATCGCCAACATGGTTGCCGAGACCATAACAGATCCGGCTGATCAGATCGTATATATTTCACATGCTGACGATGTTGAGAACGCAAGCGCGATCGGTGAACTCATCAAGGCTAAGACCGGATGCAAGGAAGTTATTTTAGGTTACATCGGACCGATCGTTGGCGCATCTGTAGGACCGGGAACTATCTCAGTTTATTATGTCGGAAAAGAAGTAACGGTAACCGGCGAGGCATAAATAATGGCTATAACAACGATAGATGGCAAAGGTCTGTCGGAACTTTTGACCGGCGGACTTGCCAATCTCAGAAAAGATCATAAGAGGATAGACGAACTCAATGTGTTTCCTGTTCCGGACGGAGACACCGGAAGCAATATGCTGATGACACTTGAAGGCGGTATCAACGCAGTCGCAAACGATACACCGGACGATGTTGATGCCCTTATGAAGAAATTCTCAAGAGGCGCGCTTTTAGGAGCTAGAGGCAATTCCGGCGTTATCCTGTCGCAGTTCATCAAAGGATTTGCGATCGGATGCGAAGGACAAAAGACACTTGGTATCCCGGAATTCAGATTCGCTTATAAGTCAGGTGTTGAACGTGCATATGACGCGGTCATCAAACCGACCGAGGGCACGATCCTTACGGTCATGCGCGAAGGCGGCGAATATATCGAGGCCGAGGGCAGCAATATCACGAATTTCCAGGACTATTTCTCAAGGCTTATCAAGCGTATGCAGGAATCCCTTGAAAATACTCCGAACCTTCTTCCTGTACTCAAGGAAGCAGGAGTCATCGACTCCGGCGGCGCAGGCTTTATCGTGATATTTGAGGGGATGGAGAAAGTCTTAAACGGCGAAAAGGCGGAGGATATCACATCTGACGCGGCCGCAAGCCGTGGGGGAGTCAACCCGGAGGCATTTAACGCCGACAGTGAGCTTGAGTTCGGCTACTGCACGGAATTCATCCTGCAGCTGCAGAACCGCAAGGTCAACATCAATGAGTTTGGCATCGGCCAGATCGTCGGATATCTCGAGACGATCGGCAATTCGATAGTTGCTGTTAAGGATGACGACCTCGTGAAGGTACATGTTCATACGTTCACTCCGGGCAAAGTCCTCAACTACTGTCAGAATTTCGGCGAATATATCACGCTGAAGATCGAGAATATGTCGATCCAGCACAATGAAACAAGTCTGTTCAAGGAGAGTGAAAAAGCAGACAATAAACCTGATCTTGCCAAACGCAAAGACATTGCGGTCGTTGCGGTAACACCGGGCGCGGGAATTCGCAGTTATTTCGAGGAGATCGGCGCCGATATATGCGTTGACGGCGGACAGACAGAGAATCCTTCGACAGCTGATTTTATCCAGGCGTTTGGACAGTTAGACGCTAAGCATATCATCGTGCTTCCGTGCAACTCCAATATCGTTATGGCGGCACAGCAGGCAGCAGATCTGTATGACAAGGCTAAGGTACATGTCATCAAAGCGAAAACGATCCCGCAGGCATATGCAGCTTTGTCGATGATGAACACCACGGATGGTGATATCGACAGGATAGTTGCAGAGATGGAAAGTAACATGAAGGGCGCATCTACCGGCCTTATCACCACATCGATCCGTGATGTGGATTACGAGAATGTATCTGTTAAAAAAGGCGATTATATCGGCCTGGACGATGAAAGAGTCGTAAGCGATTCTCCTGATAAGCTGAGCGCAGTCCGTGACCTCTTAAACGGAATGGAAGGCGTTAAAGACAAAGAAGTTCTGACAGTTTTCTTCGGGGCTGATGTTGACGAGGACGAGCTTGGCGAACTCAGTATGATGTTAGACACTGAATTTTCCTGGATGGAATACGGATTCATCCCCGGCGGCCAGGAAGTTTACGATTATATTTTTGCTGTGGAATAATGAGAAAAAAAATTATTGTAGATATCAACGGAGCGGACGCTGAGCCGGGCGTTATTGCACGCGGCGCGATCAGCAGTCTTGCGGGACAGGACGAATTCGATCTGGTCCTGGTCGGAGATGAGGCACTGATAACCGGTCTTACGAGTTCGGAGCGTGTAGAAATAATCCACGCTGAGGGTACGGTGACCAATTACGACGATCCAAAACAGCTCGTTCGCGGCAGGGACGACACATCCATGGTCAAGGCACTTACTGCTTTAAAGACAAGAGAGGATTGCGTCGGTCTTGTAAGCGCGGGGAGCACGGGCTCGCTTATGATAGGTTCTATCTTCAGGCTGGGTCTTTTCAAAGGCCTGATGCAGCCGGCACTTTCATGTGCCCTGTACAATATCAAAGGCGGGTATGTGTGCCTTGCGGACTGCGGAGCCAATATCAACTGCAGACCTAAAGACCTTGTAGACTACGCGAGAATGGGAAGCGCCTACATGGAAGCGATGAAGGGCGTGGAGCACGCGAAGGTCGGACTTCTCAATGTCGGGAAGGAAAAAGGCAAGGGAACGGAGCTCGTCAAAGACGCATATGAGATCCTGAAAGCCGACGAGGATATCGATTTTTACGGCAATATTGAAGGAAATGACGTATTAGGCGGTGAAGTGGATGTGGTCGTCTGTGACGGATTTACGGGCAATGTTCTTCTTAAGAACATGGAAGCTACCGGACTTATCGCCGCTAAGATGATGGGAGACCCTGAGAATGTGATCAAATTCTTCGATTACAATTCGCAAGGCGGCGCGACATTCCTCGGAACAAAGAAAATAGTAGTCAAAGCGCACGGCGCAGCAAGCGAAGCCACCGTACGAGCCTGCATTGAGCAGGTAATGAAGCTGGAAAAAGGCGGATTTACTGAAAAGATGACCTCAAGAATGCAGAAGGCTAAAATCGAGATATCATAAAAGAAACGGAAAATACACATTGGCAACAGCAATACTGATTCCTGCATACGAGCCTGACGAGAAGCTGATCAAGCTGGTAAAGGAATTAAAAGAGAAGAACTTTGAGATATTGATAGTTGATGACGGAAGCGGTGAAAAGTATTCTGATATTTTTGCCGCCTGCGAGCCATTCGCCAAAGTCATCGGTTACAGCCTGAATGCAGGCAAAGGCGTCGCACTCAAGTATGGAATGAATTACATTAAGGATAAGATGTCCGAATGTGATTCATTTATTACCGCAGATTCAGATGGCCAGCATTCAGTTGCCGACATTTTAAGGACGAGGGACGAGCTGTCGATCGGCAAAGATTTCGTGCTGTCTGTAAGGACTCTCAGAAAAGATGCCCCGCTCAAGTCAAGGATCGGCAACGATATCTCGCGTTTCCTCTACGCGGTCGCCAATGCCCATTATCTTCCGGACAACCAGTCGGGACTCAGGGGATTTGCCGTTAAACATATCGATTGGATGACTCAGGTCAAAGGCGAGAAGTATGACTACGAGATGAATGTGCTTTTGTTGGCGGAAAAGCAGGGAATCAAGGTCACACGTCTGCCGATAGAGGCTATTTATTTTGATAATAACGCGGGTACACATTTCAAACCGTTGGAAGATACGTTCAAAATATACGGCAGATTTTTTGAGACGTATATGTTCTCAATTATTTCATTTATTATTACGCTGGGGCTCACCATAGTGTGCACGTGTCTGTGGGGATACAGATTTATGTTCCCGTGCCTTTATATCGGATGGGGCATTAACGCGCTCCTGGGACAGGTAGTTGAAAGGTACACGATCTTCAAAAATATCAAGTATACACCCGGCGTGAGAAGGCTTGTTTTCTCTATTTTCAGATACTCGCTTTACTCGGTTCTGTGTCTGGCGATGCGCCCTATGGGGTTCATTCCGTTCTGGGCGGCATTCCTCATTGCGGCACTTATCACATCATTCGGCGAGTATTACGTACTGAAGATAGCATACGACAATTAATTAAAATTAGTCATTGACTTTGCAAAGTCGCTGTCATATAATGACGCTTGCTGATGGGCTATCGCCAAACGGTAAGGCACTGGACTCTGACTCCAGCATCTCCAGGTTCGAATCCTGGTAGCCCAGCTTCAGGGGGTTCGCAAGAACCCCTTTTTGTTGTCAAAAATCACGGAAAAATCACAGAAAATACATATATGGTACTTTTCAATTTGTGCATGTTGTTGTACTATATGAAAAGATAGACAAAATATACTATATGAATATGTGCAGTTTTACTATCTGCACGACAATCGGTTTAAGAAACACAATATCAGGAATTTGAGGAACTAACATGATTTCAAGTCAGCTTTTACAGAAAACGATCGATGAGATCAAAGGAATCTCAGGATTAGACATGGCTCTTCTGGATCTGGACGGTGATACAGTTGCCAGGACCAGCGGAATGCCGAGATTCAACACAAGAGAGGTGCTCGTCTTCACACAGAATTTTAAAGACGGAGATAAAATGGGGAATTTCCGCTTTTATTCTATCAAAGACGAATCAGCTATTGATTATTATCTGATAATTATGGCTGCTGAGAACAGCGAGATCGTCGGGCCGATGGTCCGCTATCAGATCGAGACTTTGCTTGTAGCGTACAAGGAACGCTTCGATAAGGACAATTTCTATAAGTCTTTACTGCTCGACAACCTTCTTCTTATTGACATCTACAGCCGTGCCAAGAAGCTCCATATCGACATGGAAGCGCCAAGGTCGGTGATCATTGCTGAACTCAAAGGCCATAGTCGTGACGAGACAGTCGCAGCAGTTAAAAGCCTTTACGCAGGCTCCGGCGATGATTTCGTAACAGCACTTGAGAAGAAGAGCATAATCATCGTTAAGCATGTAGACAGCCTGCGTGATTATGATTCCATGAACGATGCGTGCAACAAACTTCAGGAAGTCATCGTTCGCGAATCCGGCGAGGAAGCTGAGATCAGCTACGGATCGATCGTGCCGTCTCTTAAAGAGGTTTCCAAATCTTACAAGGAAGCCAAGATGGCTATGGATGTAGGGCGCATCTTCTTTGCTGAGCGCAACATCAACTCATACAGCAGCTTAGGAATCGGCAGACTTATTTATCATTTACCGATACCTCTTTGCAAACTGTTCTTAGTCGAGATCTTCGGTGACATGAGAGTCGATGATTTCGATGAAGAAACAATTACTACGATCAATAAGTTCTTCGAGAATTCACTTAACGTTTCGGAGACGTCAAGACAGCTTTATATTCACAGAAACACTCTGGTTTACCGTCTTGACAAGATCCAGAAGATCACTAATCTTGATCTGAGGGAGTTCTCTGATGCCATCACATTCCGCATCGCCCTGATGGTATCAAAGTACATGAAGTATGTCGAAGGACTTGAGAGGAAATAAATGATAATCTTAGAGAACGTTACGAAAGAATACGGAGATAAATGTGCCCTGACAGGCATCAATCTCCACATCTACCCGGGAGAGTTTGTCTTCATAGTAGGTGACTCGGGAGCAGGCAAGAGTACCCTCTTCAAGCTCCTTATCAAGGAACTGCAGCCGACCGACGGACGCATCATTATCGACGGCCAGGATGTTACCAGACTCAGGAGACGCCATGTTCCGAAGCTCAGAAGAAAGATCGGAGTTGTATTCCAGGACTTCCGTCTGCTCAAGGACAGGGATGTATATGCCAACCTTGATTTTGCTCAGAGGGCAATCAACCTTCCGCCGGCACAGATCAAGAAAAATGTTTCAGAAGTTCTGACGCTTTGCGGCATTTCTGAAAAATACAGAAGCCTTCCGACACAGCTTTCAGGCGGAGAGCAGCAGAGGGTAGCACTCGCAAGAGCTCTTGTCAACAAACCGAAGATCCTGCTCGCAGACGAGCCGACAGGTAACCTGGACCCGGATAACTCCATGGTTATTATGGACCTTTTGGAGAGGGTCAACCAGAATGGTACAACCGTCGTAGTTGTTACACACAACCACGAGATCGTGCGCTTGATGAATAAGCGTACCATCAACATAAAGAACGGCATTATCGTTAACGATATTCCTGAAGGAGGGCTGAATTATGAGTAAAGGCGGAAACTCATTTTTCTACTGCCTGGGGCAGGGAATAGTCGGGATCAGGAGAAACAAAGTATTCTTCGCGGCATCAGTAGCTACTATCGCAGCATGTATTTTCCTTATCGGGCTTTTCGTTTCGATCGCGATGAATTTAAGCCATATCGTTGAGGAAGCCGAAGAGACGGTCTGCATCACCGTATTCTTCGAAGAAGGTATGGAGGAGAAGGAGATACAGAAGATCGGCGAAGATATCGCCGGCTGGAGCTCAGTTTCACGTACAGAGTACACTTCTGCAGAGGCTGCATGGGATAATTTCAGAGACGAGTATTTTTCTGATTATCCGGAGCTTGCCGAAGGATTTGCCGAGGACAACCCACTGGCCAATTCAGCATCGTATGACATATATCTGCGTGACATCTCCATGCAGCCGCAGGTCGTAGCACAGCTGGAGGCAACCGAGGGCATCCGTCAGGTCAATAAGTCAGAAGTTACCGCTGACGCGCTTTCTGATATGGGCAACATCGTAGGTATCATCTCGATCATCCTGATCGCGGTTTTGCTTGCGGTTTCAGTATTCCTTATTACCAACACGATCATCACCGGTATTACACTTCGTAAAGAAGAGATCAAGATCATGAAATACGTTGGCGCCACGGACTTCTTCGTTAAGTCCCCGTTCGTTTTCGAGGGCGTGCTTATCGGTCTTTTCGGTGCGGTCATTCCGCTGGTTATTTTGTTCTTCGTGTACAGGGCTATCCTTGAGTACATTGTTGAGCAGTTCACAATTATTGCAAACACGTTCACGTTCTTACCGATATGGAATGTTTTCGGAGTCCTGATACCGGTTTCCCTGATCATCGGCGCAGGCATCGGCCTTATCGGAAGTTTAATAGCAACAGGCAAACACATAAAGGTATGACATATGAAGAAAATTAAAAGAATCACAAGCTTAATAATCACTCTCGTGCTGGTCGTGACAATGACCGGCGTGATCGCATTTGCCGATGAAGAGCAGGATGAGCTGCGAGCTCAGAACGAAGCACTTCAGGAAGAGATCAATGCAAGCAAGGCACGTATCGGAGAACTCCAGGGCTCTGTTGAAGAGATGGAGGCATATGTAGCTGAACTTGATGCCGAGATTGACATCCTTGTCAAAGCCATCGAGGAAAGCGAGCAGATGATCAATGCCAAGCAGGAGCAGATCGATAAGCTTGAAGTTGAGATCGATGAATTCAAGGCCAAAGTTGATCAGAAGAAAGTTGAGATCGATGAGAAGCAGGCCAAGATCGATGAGCGTTATGAGAGCATGAAGAAGAGGATCGTATTCCTGTATGAGTGCGCGCAGACTTCATACATCGATGCGATTTTCTCGTCTGATTCTTTCAGCGAGGCATTTCAGAAGATCCATTATCTTCTTGAGCTTACCGATTACGACAGAGATATAAGAGTCGTGATCATTCAGGAACAGGAAGAACTCAAGGCCATCAAGGCAGAATACGAGGAAGACCTTGCCAAACTCAAGGAACAGCAGAACAAGCTGATGGAAGATAAAGCCATCCTTCTGGAACTCAAGGCTACCCAGAAATCAGCCAAAGATGAGACAGAGGAACTGTTCAATCAGAAAGAAGCAGAACTTGATGAACTCTACGCTGAGATAAGCGAGCTTGAGACTATTCAGGCCGGTATGGAATCAGCGATAGCTGCCAACCAGGACAGAATCGATGAGATCACGCGTGCGTACAATCTGCAGGCAGCAGACGGATCAGGATATTCATATGACGGCGCTCAGTTTTCATGGCCTCTCCCTTCTCCTTACTATGCTAACTGCATCTCGAGCTGGTTTGGATGGAGATATGACCCTGACGTTCTTGCAACAGGTGCATCGACCTTCCACTCAGGTCTTGATATCTGGGCACCGGTCGGAACGCCTATCTACGCACCGCTTACCGGTGTATGCGTAGCTAATTTCTGGGATGGCGGCATCGGATATACAGTAGCTTTCTATCATGGAAACGGGCTTTACACCGAATGCCATCATATGTGTCAGGCATCTCATATCGCAGTCGGTGAGGAAGTATATGAGGGCCAGTGCATAGGTTATGTCGGAGCAACAGGACAGTACTGCACCGGACCGCATCTTCACTTCGGCGTATGTATCGGTGACAGCAGCTGGGCGCTTTGCAACAACTACGTAGACCCGGCTCCATATCTTGGTGTATAACAAAACAGCAATAAAAAATGGACAACAGTTTTTACAGACAACAGGAAATAAATGAAGAGCCGGAAGCAGAACCTTCATATGTGGACACAGGCATAGCCGAGGAAATATATGAAGAGCCGAAGGCACAGAAAACTACAAGAAAGCGCCCACCATTCTGGCTGGGCCTTCTTATTGGTTTTGCGGCGGCATTTTTGCTTTTCGCGGTCATTTACGCAGGCGTTGCGAGTCTGCGCTCTCACTTGTCCTCATCAAGGAATAACACGGAGGATTATGAAGACAAGATCAATACGATCCTTGAATATATCGACACTTTCTATATGAATGAGTTCGATAAGGATAAGCTTGATGATGCGCTGGCAGACGGACTTCTTTCCAATCTCGGAGACAAATACGCACAGTACTACGACGTAGACGAATTTGATGCGCTGATGGAATCATCGAAGGGCGAATATGCCGGAGTCGGCGTCAGCATCTTCATGAACGAGTTTGGCCAGATCGAAGTCTACAAGGTATTCCGGGATTCGCCGGCCAAAGAGGCTGACATCCACGTTAAGGATATCATCGTCGAGGCTGCGGGCCAAAGAGATTTTGAAACGACCGACGCTTTGGTTGCGCTTGTAAGGGGAACACCGGGAACAAGCGTTGACCTGGTTATCGACAGAGACGGCGAGCTTATCGAAATGAGCGTTGAAAGACGCATGGTCAAGATGGATACCGTTGAATTCGAGATGCTCGATAACAATATCGGTTATATCTATATTTCGGAATTTGACACCGTTACGACAGAGCAGTTTCTGGAGGCCCTGGATGAGCTTGAGGCTCAGAAAATGACCTCTCTTATCATGGATCTTCGCGACAATCCGGGCGGAGATTATGACACTGTTGTGGCGATGTGCGACAGAGTTTTGCCGAAGGGACCGATCATTACGACTGAAGACAAGAACGGTGGGATCGAGACAGAATTCTCTGACGAGGAAAACAAACTTACGCTCCCGATGGCAGTTCTTATCAACGGATATTCAGCTTCGGCTGCGGAAGTTTTCACGGCAGCGATCCAGGATTACAAACTGGCTACGATCATCGGAGAACAGTCCTACGGCAAAGGCGTCGTTCAGAGCATTTTCCGTATGCCGGACGGCACAGGAATGAAGTTT
Organism: Lachnospiraceae bacterium; assembly: GCA_045627365.1. Lineage (GTDB taxonomy): Bacteria > Bacillota > Clostridia > Lachnospirales > Lachnospiraceae > RGIG5612. The sequence goes on along the minus strand of JAZQNN010000004.1, from coordinate 15,199 downwards.
ACGACCATGAATTACTATACCCCAAGCGGGCGCAGTATTGACGGCGTAGGAATAACACCGGACATAGTCGTAACTATTCCGGATGAAGCTTATGAAGATGGTGAGATTACCCGCGAAGAGGATACTCAGCTTCTGAAGGCTATCGAAGTATTAAGCAGTGATCAGACTCTGCATGTCGTAGAGTCCGGCAGGTCGGCCAACTAAGAAGCGGGCAGCGCTGATCGCACCGTCAGCGAAAAGAGCGCGGCTGTGAGCCTCATGCTTCAGTGTGATAGTCTGGGTCTGAGTGCTTACGATAACTTCGTGAATACCTACGATGTCACCCATGCGCAGTGAATGCATGCCTATCTCGCCCTTCTGGCGTTTGCTCATGCCTTCGCGTCCGTAGACCGGATAAGTTTCGGGAAGGACTTCCTGTACGGCCCTGGCGAGCATAGCAGCGGTTCCGCTCGGAGCGTCAAGCTTGCGGTTATGATGAATTTCAACGATTTCTATATCAGCGTCCGGGAAAGCGGACGCTGTTTTTTTGGCAAGATTTACAAGGAGGGCAATGCCGAGAGACATGTTGCCTGAATAGAAGACAGGGATCTTGGCAGCTGCGGCTGTGATCAGGGCCTTTTCCTCGTCTGTGTGACCGGTCGTTGCGATAATCACCGGGATCTGTCTCTTTATGGCAAAGCTGACGATCGCGCCGGCGCGGCTGTGGTGGGAGAAGTCGATGATAATATCCGCCTCAGGGATATCATCGGTGAAATCCGGGTAAAATTCATCGCCGAAAGGATCAACTCCGGCTGTGAGTTCAAGGTCTTCTGTATTCTCAATGATATCGGTGAGTATCCTGCCCATATGTCCGGCAGCGCCGCTTACGATTATTCTCATATTCATTCTCCTTAAAATCAGATAAGCGGCGCCCGCACCTGGCAAGCGCCGCTTTGTTATGTATTGGATCAAACGTTGATGCCGACGTTTCTCATCTCGGCTATCAGCCTCTCGTAGTGAGCATCTTCCATCTCGGTAAGCGGAAGACGCAGGAAGTTATCACAGAAGCCCATGGCTGCCATAGCGGCCTTAACAGGGATAGGATTGACTTCGCAGAACAGAGCGGAGATCAGGTTGTAGTATTTGCACTGCATTGCAGCAGCCTTGGCAACATCGCCTGCAAGATATGAATCGCAGATCGCTCTGGTCTCAGCCGGAAGGAGGTTGGAAAGAACAGAGATAACGCCCTTGCCGCCCATGGACATGATAGGAACGATCTGATCGTCATTGCCTGAGTAAAGGGTGAGCTTGTCGCCTACTAAGGTCATGGTCTCAACGATCTTGGAGATATTGCCGTTAGCTTCCTTGATGGCTACGATGTTCTCGTGTTCAGCAAGTGCGGCATATGTTGAAGGCTCAATATTAACGCCGGTCCTTCCCGGAACGTTGTAAACGATGATAGGGATGTCCGCGCAGTCAGCAACTGCATTGTACATCTTGATAAGGCCCTTCTGGGTCGCTTTATTGTAATACGGAGTTACAACGAGAGCTGCGTCTGCGCCGCATCCGTAGGCAAATTTGGTCAGCTCGATAGCGTAGCTGGTCTCGTTACTGCCTGTGCCTGCGATAATAGGAACGCGTCCTGCTGCACGCTGTACGGCGTAAGCAATGGCTGCTTTGTGCTCTGCGTCTGTAAGTGTTGATGCTTCACCGGATGTACCGCAGACTACGAGGGCGTTGATCCCCTGCTCGATCTGCCAGTCGATAAGACGGCCGAACTTTTCAAAATCGATGTCGGTCTCGGTAGTCGGCGTGATAAGTGCTGTTGCTGCTCCTTCAAATACTACTTTCTTATTCATGATGTCCTCCTCGGATTGTGCTATCGCTGATAATAAAAACAGCAGCGACGCCAATGCGAGCTGCTTCAAATATGTACCAAACACGACAAATACATATCAGATAGCGCTCCGCATGTTACTGCGACAGTCGGTCGGATGTTATTCCGCCTGACCAGCCAACGGTTCTGCAGCTTCCCGTCTGCTTCGGCGCCCGTCCCTTTCAATGGTCCGTCCCCTGCAGGGAACTTGTGAGGAACATTTACTCTTTACAAGGCGCACCTCTATCGTTACTAGGCATATTAGTGTATAAACCATCGCATGTCAAGGGCAAATTGTTTCTTGACATCAAAGAAAAATATAAGTAAAAATATAGGGTACGACAAAATGAAAAAGAGGTCTGACTTTGATAGCGGTAATAGTAAATTTCGGCGCGGTCGCAGCGGGAAGCGTTCTGGGACTGCTCCTGAAAAACAAGATAAATGAGAATCTGGGCAAGGCACTGACGACGATCATGGGTCTGTGCACAATGGTCATCGGCATCACGAGTGCGATAAAGACGGGCGACCTTCTGTGCATGATCATCTGCCTGGTTATCGGCACCACCATCGGCACGCTCCTGAAGATAACGGAGTGGTTTGACGGCCTGGGTGACAAGATCAAGGAAAAATTCTTCAAAAAGGGCAGCAGCAACGAGCACTTTACCGAAGGCTTCGTGATGGCGAGCCTCCTGTTCTGCGTCGGGTCAATGGCGATCATCGGCTCGTTTGAGGCGGGGGTAAATCACGATTATACGATCATATTTGCCAAGAGCATCATGGACGGTGTAATGGCAATATTCTTCTCGGCGACGATGGGTATCGGAGTTGCGTGCTCGGCGGTCACAGTGCTTGTATATCAGGGCATTCTGACGCTGCTGGCGACCTGGGTAGCTCCTTATCTGGCGGACAACGTGATCACCGAAATGTCGGCAGCCGGAGGCGTTATGCTGATCGGATTGGGACTCAACCTGACCGGCATCTGTGAGAAGAAGATCAAAGTGGCGGACATGATCATTTCAATGTTTCTGCCGATCGCGTACATCCCGCTTGTAGGATGGCTCGGAACACTTTTTTAACATAGGAGGGAATTATGGCAGGACTTGACGAATTAAGAGCAAAAATAGACGAAATAGATGAGCAGATGGCGGAGCTTTTTGCCGCACGTATGGATGTTGTTGCCAACATCGCCGAGGTCAAGAAATCAGTTACCATGGCGATCAGAAACACGGCCAGAGAAGCTGAGGTGATCGCCCGCGGAAAGGTTCAGCTTAAAGGACGTCAGGCACAGGAGTATTACGAGGAATTTATCGAGAAAGTCATGGAGCTTTCCCGCAAATACCAGAACAAACTGATGGAGGACAAGAAATGATCATACCGGTCGAGCTGGGCAAAGACAGCTACAACATAGTACTTGAGAAGGGCGCCAGGGTTCGCGTTGATGATTATTTTGACCTTGATCGAAAGGTCATGATAGTCACGGATTCAGGCATACCGACCGGTTATTCAAGGATCGTTCAGGCAAGAAGCAAAGAAGGCTTCATCGCAACCATTCCGGAAGGCGATGAGAGTAAGAACCTGGCCAATTATGAGCAGCTCATCGCTCAGATGCTGGACGCAGGCTTCACCAAGGCGGATTGCGTTGTCGCTGTCGGCGGCGGTGTGGTAGGAGATTTTGCAGGCTTCGTTGCGGCAACATTCCTTGGCGGCATCGATTTTTACTATATGCCGACCACGCTGATGGCGCAGGCTGACTGCACGATCGGCGGAAGGTGCAGGATGAATCTGGGTGAGAAAAAGGATGCTATCGGCGTTATCTGCCATCCGAAGGCAGTCGTTATTGACCCTGATTCACTCAACACGCTTGAGAAGAAGCAGCTGAGCGCAGCAATGGCCGAGATCATCAAGATGGCGGTTATCTCGGATGCCAGCTTTTTCCACTTTATCGAGTACAGCCAGGATGCGGAGAGCGCAATGGCCAATTTCATAATCGGCGCTTTGCAGATAAAGAAGGCAATAGTTAAGCAGGATATTGAAGAGCCCGGAACGATGGACATTCTGGGATTCGGACATACCATAGGAAGGGCGCTTGAGACACTTTCAGGCGGAGATTCGCTTCACGGCGAGAATGTTGCGATGGGCATGCTTGCCATGTGCGCGCCGGAGATCAGAGAAGAGTTGGCGTATGTGTTCAATAAATTTGCGTTGCCGATCGCGTGCATAGCGTCAAATGAGGACATTAAGGCTGAGATCCTTAAGGAGAATGAAGGCCGCGACACGATCGAGATAGTCTACGTGAGTGAGATCGGAAGCTGCGAAATACGCGAGATACCGAAAGAGGCCATAGACGATTATCTGGCCGACCTGCCAAGATAAAAACGCACAAAGCCCCGCCCCAAAGGCGGGGTTCCTTATATAAATATTATTTTTTTAGAGGGTAACAATTGACTTTAACGATTAAAAGTGTTAAAGTGCAGAGCATATGTTCCCCGGAGGTGTTTTATGTTATTAACAGAAGTTTTGGAAAAAAATGCCAGATTGCACGGAAGTGAAGTTGCGCTGGTTGAGATCAATCCATCGGAAGAACGTGACAACGCTACCACATGGCGTGAGTCAAGTCTTGTAGTTGCGGCTCAGGAAGGCACTCCTTACAGACTGGAGCTTACCTGGCGTGAATTTGAGCGCAGGGCAAACCGCATTGCCAACATGCTTCTCAGCCGCAGAGCTTACAAAGGCATGAAAGTCGGCATCCTGATGATGAACAGCCTCGAATGGCTGCCGATCTATTTCGGAATACTCAAGGCCGGCTGCATAGCCGTTCCTCTTAATTACCGATATTCAGGTGAAGAGATCAAATATTGTCTGGATCTTGCAGACATTGAAATATTGTTCTTCGGGCCTGAGTTTACCAGCCGTATCGACAGCATCGTTGATTCGGTAGATAAAGTTAAATTCTGGTTTTTCGTTGACAGGACCCAGGAGGGACCGGCATATTCTGAAAACTGCATTCAGATAATGACATTTTGCTCAACTGAGCTTCCTCCTGTAAGCATAGATGAAGATGACTTTGCCGCGATCTATTTTTCATCCGGCACAACAGGATTCCCGAAGGCCATCCTTCACAAACATTCAGGTCTTATGCACGCATGCAGAGCAGAGCAGAATCATCACGGACAGACCCGTGACGATGTGTTCCTGTGCATACCGCCGCTTTACCATACAGGCGCCAAGATGCACTGGTTCGGCTCACTTCTTTCCTGCAGCAAGGCTGTCCTTTTAAGGGGCGTTAAGCCTGAGTGGATCCTGCGTGCGGTTACGGAAGAACGCTGCACCATCGTATGGCTGCTTGTTCCGTGGGCACAGGATATCCTGGACGAGATCGAGTCCGGCAAGATAGACCTCAGCAAATACTACTTAGACCAGTGGAGGCTGATGCATATAGGAGCACAGCCGGTTCCGCCTAGTCTGATCGCAAGATGGAAGAAATACTTCCCGAACCACGAGTACGATACCAACTACGGCCTCAGCGAGTCTTTGGGACCGGGCTGCGTACATCTGGGAGTTGAGAACATTCACAAGGTCGGCGCGATCGGCAAAGCAGGCTTCGGCTGGACCACAAGAGTCGTTAACGACAAGGGCGAAGATGTCAAGGGCGATGAAGTCGGAGAACTCCTGGTTTATGGCCCCGGGGTTATGATAGAATATTACAAGAATCCGGAAGCTACAGCGGAGACCGTCAAAAACGGATGGCTCTACACCGGAGATATGGCGAGGATCGATGAGGACGGCTTTATCTACCTGGTTGACCGCAAGAAAGACGTGGTAATCAGCGGCGGCGAGAATATTTATCCTGTTCAGATCGAGGATTACCTCCGTGCCAATGACAAGATCAAGGACGTTGCGGTGATCGGTGTTCCGGACGAAAGACTCGGAGAAGCAACGGCAGCAATCATCGAGCTCAAGGATGGCTTTACAGCTACCGAGGAAGAAATCAGACAGTTCTGTGAAGACCTGCCAAGATACAAGAGACCGCGTCACATTATTTTCGACGACATACCAAGGAATCCGACAGGCAAGATCGAGAAACCGGTACTCAGACAGAAATATTGCGGCGGCAGGCTTGTAGAAGCCCAGACAACAAAGTAAAAACAAGGAGACAACAAATGAAAGAATTATTACTCGGAAATGACGCGCTGGCCAGAGGCCTTTACGAGGCAGGCTGCTCATTCGTATCTTCATATCCGGGAACACCGAGTACGGAAGTTACGGAAAGCGCAGCTAAGTACGCGGAGATATACGCGGAATGGGCACCGAACGAGAAGGTTGCCATGGAGTCCGCATTTGGCGCATCCATCGCAGGCAAGAGAAGCTTCTGCGGAATGAAGCATGTTGGACTTAACGTGGCAGCAGACCCTCTGTTCACGCTTTCTTACACAGGAATCAACGCAGGCATGGTCATCTGTGTTGCGGATGACGCAGGCCTTCACAGCTCACAGAACGAGCAGGACAGCCGTCACTATGCGATCGCTGCAAAGCTGCCGATGCTTGAGCCATCAGATTCTTCGGATGCTTTGAATTTTGCCAAGACAGCTTACGAGATCTCGGAGCAGTTCGATACACCGGTTATCGTTAAGATGTGCACACGTGTTTCCCATTCACAGAGCCTTGTTGAGACATCTGACAGGGTAGAGGCAGCCGATAAGCCGTATCAGAAAGATATGACTAAGTACGTTATGATGCCGGCACCTGCCAAGGCACGCCACGCAGTAGTAGAGAAGCGTACAGCGGCCCTCAGAGAGTATGCCGAGACCAGCCCGCTTAACAGAGTAGAAGCCGGTGAGGATAACAGCATGGGCTTTATCACAGCTTCTACGAGTTACCAGTATGTTAAAGAAGTATTCGGAGACAAATATCCGGTTCTTAAGCTCGGCATGGCCAATCCATTGCCTCCGAAGAAGATCAGGGAATTTGCGGCAGGAGTGAAGAAACTCATCGTTGTTGAAGAACTTGACGGAATCATCGAGGATTTTTGCAAGACCTTAGGACTTGAAGTTCAGGGCAAAGAGCTCTTCGGCTGCCAGGGCGAGTACAGCCAGAACCTGATCGCTGAAAAGCTTGGCGTTGCAACAACAGCAGGCGCAAAGGTCGACGATCCGATCCCGGCACGTCCTCCTGTTATGTGCGCAGGCTGCCCGCACAGAGGTCTGTTCTACACACTTTCCAAGAACAAACTTACGGTGTTCGGCGACATCGGCTGCTACACGCTTGGAGCGCTTGCACCGCTTTCGGCGCTTGACACCACGATCTGCATGGGCGCATCCGTTTCGGGTCTTCACGGCTTCACGAAGATGGGCGCTCAGGGCAAGAAGGCTGTATGCGTTATCGGTGATTCAACATTTATGCATTCAGGCATGACAGGCCTTGCAAATGTAGCCTACAACGAGTCAGGCGCAACAGTTATCATCCTGGACAACTCGATCACAGGTATGACCGGACATCAGCAGAACCCGACGACCGGTATCAACCTCAAGGGCGATCCGTGCACGAAGATTGATCTTGAGACCCTTGTTAAGGGACTGGGCATCAAGAGAGTTAGAGTAGTTGATCCTTACAACCTGGCTGAATGCGAGCAGGCTGTACTGGAGGAGACTTCCATAGATGAGCCTTCGGTAATCATTTCCAGAAGGCCGTGCGCACTTCTTAAATACGTTAAGCACAAGAAACCGATCATCGCCAAGAGCGATAAATGTGTTGGCTGCAAAGCCTGCATGAAGATCGGCTGCCCTGCGATCAGCGTAGTAAACAAGAAGGCAGTTATTGACAATACGTTATGCGTTGGCTGCGGAGTCTGCGCACAGCTTTGCAAGATGGACGCACTTAAGAGCGCTGAGGAGGAATAATCATGAAGACTAAGAACATTATGATCGTCGGCGTAGGCGGACAGGGAACACTGCTTGCCAGCAAATTAGTGGGCAAGCTTCTCATACAGAAGGGCTATGACGTTAAAGTCAGCGAGGTTCACGGAATGAGCCAGCGCGGCGGCAGCGTTGTAACGTATGTACGCTACGGCGAGAAGGTATATTCACCTATTATCGATAAGGGCGAGGCTGACATCATCCTGTCATTTGAGGTAATGGAGGCCGCAAGGTGGAGCGAGTACCTGAGCCCGGACGGAGTTATTGTCACCAATACCCAGGAGACCAACCCGATGCCGGTCATCACAGGCGCTGCTCAGTATCCTGAGAATCTGGCAGGCAAGATGGCAGACAAGGGCATCAACATTGATGCATTCAACGCCCTGACACTCGCAGAGGAAGCAGGAAGCAGCAAGGCTGTTAACATCGTTCTGTGCGGACGTCTGTCCAATATCCTTACGGAGATCACAGAAGAGGAATGGCTTGACGGCGTAGCTTCGAGCGTTCCTGAAAAACTCAAAGACATTAATCTTAAGGCATTCAGCCTTGGAAGGAATGCTAAGTAATGACTAAGTATTTTGATCCTGAAATAGAGACAATGCCTGTCCCACAGCTTAAGGCACTCCAAAGTGAGCGCCTGGTCAGGCAGGTACGTCACGCTTACGACAACGTAGCGTATTACAGGCAGAAAATGCAGGAGGCGGGCGTAACGCCTGAGGATATTCACGGAATAGAGGACCTTCACAAGCTTCCGTTCCTCAAGAAGGACGATCTTCGTGAGTGCTATCCGAAGGGACTCCTTGCGGTTCCGCTTCGCGACTGCGTAAGGGTCCACAGCACATCCGGTACGACAGGCAGACGCGTTGTTGCGTACTATACGCAAAACGACCTCGATATGTGGAACAGATGCTGCGCGAGAGCTCTTGTGGCAGCAGGCGCAACGCCGGATGACATCTGCCAGATCAGCTACGGATACGGACTTTTTACAGGCGGTGCCGGTATCGACGGCGGCAGCCACACACTCGGATGCCTTACGATCCCCATGTCCTCGGGCAATACCGACAGACAGCTGCAGTTCCTGATCGATATGGAAGCAACGGTCCTGTGCTGCACACCTTCGTATGCAGGTTATCTTGCGGAATGCGTAACAGAACAGGGACTGAAAGATAAGCTCAAACTCAAGGCCGGCATATTCGGTGCAGAAGCCTGGAGCGAGGAAATGCGCATCGACATACAGAACAAACTCGGCATCAAGGCTTACGATATTTACGGTCTGACTGAGATCAGCGGACCGGGCGTGGCCTTCGAATGCAGCGAGCAGCACGGCATGCACATCAATGAAGATAACTTCATCGCCGAGATCATCGACCCGATAACCGGAGAAGTACTTCCGGAAGGCAGCAAGGGCGAGCTTGTATTTACGTCTCTTACCAAAGAGGCATTTCCGCTTCTAAGATACCGCACACGAGACATCTGCGTACTGAGCCGCGAGAAGTGCTCATGCGGAAGAACATTTATCAAGATGGCCAAGCCGATGGGAAGAAGCGACGACATGATGGTAGTCAAGGGCGTCAATGTTTTCCCGTCACAGATAGAGAGCGTACTCATCGAGCAGGGTTACACGGCAAATTACCAGATCATCGTCGACCGTGTCGGCTATTCGGACACATTGGATGTGTTGGTTGAAATGACGCCTGAAACATTCTCCGACAACCTCGGCAAGATCACCGAGCGCGAGAAACAGCTTGTTGCGGACCTTAAGGCAATGCTTGGAATCTACGTCAAGGTGCGTCTGGTCGCTCCGAAGAGCATCGCACGCAGCGAGGGCAAGGCAGTCAGAGTAATTGACAAACGTAATTTAGTGTAAGGAGGGCAGCCATGGCAATACGTCAACTTTCGGTTTTTCTTGAAAACAGGGCAGGACAGTTAGCGGAGATCACGCAGGCACTTTCCAATGCCGGCCTGGACATCCGGGCCATCAATATAGCCGAGACTTCGGATTACGGCATCTTAAGGCTGATTCCGGCTGAAGTCGACAAGGCGGCAGAAGTTCTTAACGGGCAGGGCTTTATCACCAGCATTACGAGCGTCGTTGCAACGGCGATCCCTGATGAGCCGGGCGCTTTGAATAAGATGCTCGCAGGAATAGCAAGTGAGAACATCAATATCTCATATATGTATTCCATTTTCGGACACAAGCAGGGCGCTGCGTACATGGTCATAGCGGTGGACGATCCGGATGCTCTGGAGGCCGGGATCCTGGCAGCAGGTTATCAGGTAGCTACAGAGGATCAGCTCGGAGCAGGAACTGACTGACATAAAATAAAAAGGCGGACACTTGTGTCCGCCGCTTCTACATAAATATTCACAGGAGAACTAACGATGGTATCGAACAAAATGAAAGAGATGGTCAATAAGAGCTCAGCCATCAGAGCAATGTTTGAAGAGGGTCAGAAAATGGCCGCTAAAGTGGGCGCAGAAAACGTTTTCGACTTCAGCCTGGGCAATCCAAGCATCCCGTCCCCTCCGGAGGTAAATAAGGCGATTCTGGGCGTTCTGGAGGAAGAAGACAGCCTCTTTGTACACGGCTATATGAATAACGCAGGTTTTCCTGACGTAAGAAAGAAAGTCGCAGACCATCTGAACGGTCTGTACGGCACGGAATATACCGAGAAACACATCCTTATGACTGTCGGCGCAGCCGGTGGCATGAACGTTGTACTTAAGGTCATCCTCAATCCGGGAGATGAGGTCCTGACGCTTATGCCGTTTTTCGGCGAATACAGAAGCTACGTTGCGAACTTCGACGGAGTACTCGTACCGGTCCCGACCGATCCGAGTACATTTATGCCGATCAGGGAAAATCTCGAGAAAGCAATCACAGCCAAGACCCGCGCGATGATCATCAACTCACCTAACAACCCTTCGGGCGTTGTATACGGCGAAGCCGATATCGCGATGATCGCAGAAGTTCTGAAGGCCAAGGAAGAGGAGTACGGCGCACCGATCTACCTGATTTCAGACGAGCCCTACAGAGAGCTTGTATACGACGGAGTAAAGGTGCCGTGGATCCCTAACTACTACAAGAACACCATAGTAGGTTATTCATTCAGCAAGACTCTTTCCATGCCGGGCGAGCGTATCGGATATCTTGCATTCAGCCCTGAAGTGGACGGACTTGACGAGATGCTTCCGGCCGCTTCTATCGCTAACCGTATCCTGGGATTTGTTAATGCGCCTTCACTGATGCAGAGAGCGATCGCAAGACTGCTCGACGCCAAAACCGATCTTGCCGGATATGAAAAGAACCGCAAGGCGATCTATGAGGGACTGACAAATCTCGGTTTCACATGCATCGAGCCTCAGGGTTCATTCTTCCTGTTCATCAAGTCACCGATAGAAGACGATGAAGCCTTCTGTGAGGCTGCCAAGAAGTATAACATCCTGATAGTTCCGGGTGTTTCCTTCGGAGGAAAAGGATACGCAAGATTGGCTTATTGTGTTGCATATGATACAATTATCAGGGCTTTACCTGGCTTTGCCAAGCTGGCAGAGGAGTTTGGCCTGAAATAAACTTTACAGGAGAGTGCATGAAGCAAGCACGCCGCTTAAGTGAATATTGGATCCGTCTGATAGCTACGATAGTAGTTCTGGCGATGTGCGTGATCATGACGCAGGCGGCCTCGTGCCCTGTAAGGGCCTGGGCCGATGAGAAGGAAGAAAATCCCCTTGAGGAGGTGCCCGAGGGCACGTATGTCCGGGGAGATGCCAACTGCGACGGTCAGATCACGGCGCTCGATTACATCGCTGTTAAGAAATATATCCTCAAGACGCTGCAGATCACTGCTCCGGCGCAGATCTACGCGGCCGATGCCAATGCTGACGGTCAGATCACGGCGCTCGACTATGTGAGGATCAAGAACATAATTCTCTCGACCGGCGCGGCATATAAGCCGGCAGGTATTTCGTCGAAGTATAACGAGATATACACATACGATATGATGGTTTCCGACCTGGATGCTTTGTCGGCAAAATATCCGGAGTTATTGAGTTACCGGTCTCTTGGCAAAACCCTTGACGGACGAGATGTCATGCTTGCGATAGCCGGCAACAGGAATGCTGCCAATTCCATGATCATCGAGGGCTCGATCCATGGAAATGAATACATCAATACTTTGCTGGTAATGGCAACGCTTGAGTATTATCTGGATGGTTATGAGTCAGCGTCATATGGCGGAAATACGTTTAAGAGTTTTTTGGATAATTACTGCCTTTACATCGTGCCGATGCTGAACCCGGACGGAGTGAGCATCAGCCAATCAGGGCTTGAGGGCATAAGGGACGAGAACCTTAAGAACACCATCAACGCGATCTACCAGAGCGACAAAAAGTACGGTTATACGAGCGACTCGCTCAGTACATATCTTCAGCACTGGAAGGCCAACGCAAGGGGCGTTGATGTAAACAGGAACTTTGACACTGCGTGGTCCTCAATTTATTCACGGCAGGCACCGTCGATCGGATGGTATAAAGGAAGCAAGGCTGAATCGGAGGCCGAGAGCAAGGCAATGGCCGACCTCGTGCGGAACACTGAAAATGTTCGCTGCGCGTTGTGCTTCCACAGCCAGGGCGAAGTCCTTTACTGGGCATGCGGGCAGAAAGGGTATACGTACAATGCATCCTATCAGCTTGCGATCGCCATAAATAAAGTAAACGGCTTTTATATCGATTCGGCCTACAACGATAATTACGCGGCGTCCAGCGACTGGATGAGCAGGGAAATGGGCATTCCGTCGCTTACGATCGAAAGCGGCAAGAGTGAGGCCCCTGTAAAGAGCTGGGAATTCCCGGGCATCTTCACGAAAAATAAGAACACATGGATAGCAGCATCTAAACTGTTTGAAGAATAGAAATGAGCAAAGCTAAAAAAGACAAAAACAGAAGACTTTTCTCGGTCGTTGCAGGAGTGCTGGCTGCGTTTATAGCCTTTTGCCTGGCAGCAGGTGCGGCATCCTTCATAACTGAGGCGGCAGGCGGCTTCAGCGTGGGCGCGGGAAGCTTAAGCATCGCAGTCGGCGGCAGTTCGGGATTCTACGTAAGCGCGTCGAATGCAGTCGGATTCTTCAGCGTATCTACAACGGGCCCTGTCAGCGCGTATATTTCGAATGATGGATTTGTCGATAATTCATCAGCCTGGGTCAATGTTTCAGGTCTTTCGGAGGGCGAAGGATCAGTCACAGTCTACGCATACCAGGGCGCATCGTACGATGACGAAGACCTGACGGGCTGGTCGCGCACAATATATGTGTCAGTATATACTCCGGCGCCGAGCAGCGGCGGCGAGAACTCAGGAGGGTCTGATTACACGTACGAGACCGTCTACGTACCGGAACCGGTGAAAGTCGAGATCGACGGGAAAACGTATTCATTAACGGAAAATATAGAGGGCTTCTGGGCACCTGAAGGATTTGTCTTTGATACGACCGTATATACCAACGAGGCAGGAGACGAGCTTGACATAGAGTATATGACGTGGCCGGATTCAAACGAGAAATTCTTCGTACTGAAGGACGAAGAAAGCGGCGACAGTGCATATTATGAGCTTGCAGAAGGCGACGATTTATCTTTTAAACGCGTGGCTGCGATAGTTTACGCAGACACAGGATTCTGGGTCAAGGATCTGCCGGAAGAACTTACACTGCCGGAAGGATATAAGAAGACAGAGATCGAAATATCAGGCACCATGAAGCAGGCATTGGCACTGGACCCTGACGCATTTGCAGAGTATCTGAAAAACGATCCGAATGCGGCATTCTACCCGAAAACAGCAGAGGAAGTGTACGTGCTGTATGGATTCGCATTCGGTGAGTATAAGTTCTACAGATATGATACAAGGACAGGCACCATTCAGCCGCAGGAAGGCTTCCTGAATATGGCAAAAGATGAGACTGATCAGAGCGAGCCGGAAATCGAAACGGAGACGACAGAAGCTCAGCACGATGACGCAGCGGTCGAAGAGCCTGAGAGCGTGGGCAAATTCCGCGAATTTACCCAAAAGCCCTGGGCTCCTATCGTGGTGGCAGTGGCGGCAGCCGCAATCGGCTCTGTCGTTACCACATTAATTAATAAAAAGAAATAATACAATTGACAAAGGAGACCGCTTTTAGTAAAATGCTATTTGCGTCACGAAACTGTGGCGAAAAAAGAATACCGAGTCAATAGACTTTGGAATCCGGAGAAGTACTCAAGAGGCCGAAGAGGCGCCCCTGCTAAGGGTGTAGGTCGGGTGACCGGCGCGAGGGTTCAAATCCCTCCTTCTCCGCGAAAAAGAAGAACTCATGCATAGCATGGGTTCTTCTTTTTTTGAGCGGCCAAGCCGGAATAGAACCCGAAGCGCCGGTTCCGGCGCGGGCAAAAACAGCGAAGCGCCGCCGGTGGCGGAAGAAGCGAGCTGTTTTTGAGAGGGCGTCCAAAGAGCCGACCGGAAGGGAAGGCGATTTGCTGACGCCCGAAGGGCCTGTTCAAATCCCTCCATTTTTTCAGGGCATTTTGCCCTCCTTCCAGCCAGTTCATCCGGCATCCCGTAATCCACGACCTCATTAAAATCTGTGCAGTTTTTTATATCTTCAGCATCCTCAATGTAGTTGAAGTAGTTGGTATAAAGCACCATGGAATCCTTGGAATGTCCTGCGATGGACCTTATCTTCTCGAGGGTGAAGAGCCTGCTCATGTCGAGCTTGCTCAGGAAAGTCTTACGAATCTTGTGGATGGAGCGCTGTTTCAGTCCTGCCCTGCGGTTCGCTTTACTTTCGTGTTACTTTTTAAAAAAATGTCCAAAAAACGTTGATTTTATAAGGTTTTTTGGAGGAGAATGAGTTCAAATAATCAAAAGTATAGATAGGCTTGAGAGAAATTATGAGGATATCCTAGTGCAGTGGCAAATGATTACAAAAGAAATAAAGGCAGACATAAAAGTGCTGGATATGGAACTGCTGGATACAAGAAACAATCCTGGAAATTTGACAGGAACACTTATCGCAGATCTTGTACTTCAGATTTTTGCCTATGTTGCTCAGACAGAAAGAGAATTTATACACCAGAGACAGGCTGAAGGTATTGCGGCCGCCAAATTATCAGGGAAAATATTGGGACGGAAACCGATAAATATGCCAAAAGGTTTTGAAAACTATTGTGACATGTGTCAAAAAGGGAAGATGTCTATCAGAAAAGCTGCAGAAATTATGGGAGTAAAACCTACAACATTTTACAGAAGATATAAGGAATACATAGATGATAAAAACTCTCACTTCACTTAATGAAAATCTTGTGTTAATCTGATAAAAAATAAATACGGCGTGCAACAGGAGATATCCGACAGCCGGTAAGGAGGCAGTATGGTAATAGTAAGTACTATGCTGAAAATTGTAGTTAC
>JAZQNN010000003.1:0-4607 GCA_045627365.1 Lachnospiraceae bacterium | reverse complement strand
GCATGTTCTTCCGCTATGATGTTGTCGGAGTTCTTGTAGCTTCCGCCAATGGCTTTCCCTGTGAATTTATAAAGATCTCTGTGCAGCTGCAGAATATGGTTCGGTCGAGGAAGGATATATTCGTAACTTTCGTGAATGGTCGTCAGTACGTCACGATAACCGGCGATCTCTTTCTCGCTGCGGTTCTTCGGCATTGTTTTTTCACGAACGATCTTTTTAAGTCGGTCCTCGGTGGTAATGATGCCTTCAATTCTGTTGGATGCGTCGGTGCTCTGAATCTTTGCAATTTCAAGCAGATCGGAAAGGACGTCCGCTTTTTCCTCAATCATGGGATTTTGGCGTCCCTTGTATTCGTGGATCTGGGACAGATAATTTACAATATCCGGAGTAAGGAGCTTATTATATTCGTTTTTGAAGTCAAATGTTCTCATTCAATTTCCTCATCTGATTTTCAATTTCGTCATTTGTGATATTTTGATGCAATTGTATGATAGCATGAAGTATATCAAAAGTCAAACCAATTTAATCATTTTGATCATAAATGATTAAATTGGTTTCCGCGTGACTGTATTAAATATATCTGTAAGCGGCACGGTAATACTATTTCTTTGGCCATACTGCAAACGTCGTTTATAAAAAATTAAGCGCTTGAGATCACCCCGAAACATAACAGTTTGGAAGCGGTCTCGGGCGTTTTTGTTTTGCCCAAAGGTCCTAAGGAACTAGCGAGATATATGGGCTGCACACCTGTTCTCTGAAAGATTATTTTTAAAACATACCGAGCAAAACCGGAAACGGTTATCTTTCAAACCTTTTCGTTTTATATAATTTAACTCCTCATTGCCCTCCCCTCCCATTTGTTGTATATTTAAGTCAGCTTTTGTTTTCTGCATTTTAGAAAGGACAATGTTATGAAGTTTTGTGTAAATTGTGGCTGCAAGCTTAACGATGACGACGTTTTCTGCCCGGAGTGCGGACAGAAGGCCGCACCTGCCCCTGCAGCTGCACCTGTAGTCGAGCCGGCACCTGCCCCTACGCCCGTAATGCCTGAGATCCCGGCAGCCCAGGAAGTCTCCGAGACTCCTGAAGGCGAGCCTAAGAAGAAAAGCAAGAAGGGTCTGATCATCGCGGGCGCTGCTGTTCTGGCTGTTATTATTGCGGCCGTTATCGCGCTGCTGATCATCCTGAATTCGCCTTATGCCAAGGTCGGCAAGGCTCTTTCCAATACCGCCAAGAAGGTCGGCGATATCACTCTCATTGACACCGGCAAGAAGGTTTTGCAGGGCGGCTCTGTTGAGATCTACGGCGATTTCAACGGCTGGAATGAGATGGATCTTGACGCTACGACTGACCTCAAGATCTACACGAATCTTAAGGCTCCTGCTTTCACGGCCACGCTCCGCGTTGACTACAAACAGCAGCCGGTCGTTGACGGAATCGTTGCTATCAACAAGAATGATATCGCAGTCAATTTCCCGGCTATTTTAGGCCAAGCATACGGTATTCCGCTGAATGACCTCAAAACAGATCTGCCAAAGTCTGTCCTTGGTGAATATATCGACGATGATGACATCGACATGATCGTTGATTTTGTTGAAGAATTGCGCAATCCTTCATCCGCTTCCTCCTTCCAGAAGATTCCGGATGTGGCTGAGGATTACCTTAAATTCGTCCTCAAGACCGCTTCCAAGGAGTGCAGGATCGAGAAGGACAAAGCCTCTGTCTCCGTTGCCGGCAGCAATGTCAAAACTTCAGCTTACACATATTATTTTGATGACGAAACGATGGCTGCGATCCTGAAAGAGTTCAAGGATTATTTCAGGAAAGACAAGTCCACCCAGCAGCTCCTCTGCGACATTCTGGTCGCTTCCAACAAGATCATCGATTCCCGCTACGATCTGTCCGATGCCAGGGACGAGCTCGATGACGCAATGGATGAACTCGATGACCTTATCGAGGAATACGAGGACGAGTATTATGACACCGATGCGCGCGTTACTTTCTACATCGCGGGCGGTCAGCTCGTTGCGCTCGACCTCACCGACAAGCAATTCGATGAGAAATACAGTATCGTTCTGGGCCGCGACCTCAGCAAGCCTGAGGAGATCAGTTACACCTATAAGTCTGATTACGCGACTGAGGAGTACAAGTTCGTCGTTACCGAGAACACTTCCAAGTCTTACTCGGCTAAGCTCTCTGTAAAGCAGGCCTACGGCAGTGATTCCGAGATCAGGATCGATTATGACAAGCTCACTGCCGGCTACACCGTCAAAATCGACACCGGCTACGACAACATCAAGATCTCCGGCATGTTCAAGAAGACCGGCGACACCATCGTTGCCTCAGTTGACAAATACTCCGGCGAATACGAGAAGTTCGACATGCCTAAGAATGTCTTCACGATCAAGCTTCAGGACAATGCTCCGGGTGTTGGCAGATACACCAGCATCTTCGAAATGTCAGAGCGTGATTTTGAAAAGCTCGCAGACGACGTCCTTAACAATCTGATGGATCTGCAAGAGCTCTTCCAAGGCTATGCATATGACCTTTACTGATAGTTCAGGCAAACTCCATAAAGACAAAACCATTGCCCGCGTAATGCGGGCAATGTTGTTTCGACACCTTACGGGCTTAAAGCGCGGCATAGCGGCCTTGCTTGCCTTTCTGGCTCTCATGGCGCTTGTATGCCTGGGCGCTGCTGTCAGCATGAGCCGCGGCTCATCCGGTGCCTACGTCGCTGCCAGGGTTGCCTTGGTCGACGAGGAGAGTTCCATCGTCAGCAATCTTGCCGTCGAGATGATAAGCAGGCAGGAGTTCACCTCTGCCATTTCCATCGAACGCTGCTGGCTGGACGCTGCCATGGTCGGGCTCGCGGACGGCACCTACAGCGCTATCATCATGCTCCCTGACGGCTACACGGATGACATCATGCACGGCTCGGAGGGTCATGCTCGCGTCATTCTTTCTGCCGATGCCGCTGTCCACAGCGAGGTCGTCCGCGTGCTCTCGCAAATGGGTGAGGACCTTCTTGCAAGCGGTCAGATCGGCATCTTCGCCGGCGAATCCCTCGTATATCAGGCGGACCCTTCTGCACTCGACGCGTTTCTCTTAAACAGCAATATGACTTCGATCGCTGACGCCTTTTCTTCTGACTGGTTCAGCGAGCTTGAGGTGCCATACGGCGCCACCGGCGTGGACGCGGCTACCTGGTACGGCCTGCTCTACGCTTCACTTTTCATGTGGATGAGCGCGCTCATCTTCCTGCCGCTCCGGAAAGACGTTAACGGGCCTTTCTTAAGGCGCCTGGGCGGCTCGCGCGCGACATTCGTTTTCTGGCTTAGCTCATTCATAATGCAGCTGGCGCTGCGCCTTATCTTAGCCGCCGCCTGCTGCGTTATCCTGCATATATCGGGCGTTCCTATTAAGGTCACGGCGGGCGCTGCGTGCGCGCTTCTTGCGCTCACGTTCGTCTTCTCGCTTGTCGGAACCGCCCTCACTCTTTCCCTGCCGCAAAACACCTCCGCCTCCATCATCACCGTGCTCGGCGCACTGGGGCTTATCGCATCCGGCGGTATCGTCCCGAGGACGGAGCTTCCGGGTTTTGTGCTTAGACTCGGTGACTTTCTCCCGGTAGGCTTCGGAGCGCAGCTTATGAAAGGCCTCTGCGGAGGCACCAGGCTTAATGTCGCTTGCTGGCTTGCCGCTCTCATCTGGAGCGTTGCAGCAATCCTGCTTCTTAACCTGTCGCTCGCAAGTGTCCGCACGGGGAAAGGAGGCAAGCAATGACCTGGCTTCTTGCTCTGAAACGCGTGCTCGGCCGTGGCCGCTGGATCATACTTGTTGTCATTTTGGGGTGCACGATCGCGGCCGGAAGGATCGGCTTTTCCGTAAGCCTTAAGCCTTGCGGAGTTGTGTGCGAAGACACCTCTGCCTCCGTCGCCCGCGTCCTTGAAATGCTGATAGATAAAGGCTTTGTGCCGTATCAGACCCGCGCCGAACTTTCGGCTGCTGTCGAGTCAGGCGAGGTCGATTGCGGCGCTGTGCTCCTTGAAGGGACCGGTGCCGGCATCGATGCAAATGCGCTCGAAGGCTGCGTCCTGATGCTGCGCTCTCCTATGTCATTCATGTGCGAGGCGTACCGCGCTTCGGTTCAGACGAGCCTGTACCGTGCCTCATCTCCTGCCAGGATCTTATGTGCCGCCTCGGAAGCGGGCGCTGCACTCGACGAGCAGGACGTTCGCGAAGTTCTTGACGAATACTATGCTGAAGGCCCGCTCTTCAGCTTCGATATTGAAACTTCAGCCGGAGCTTCGGCCGGCTCAGCTACTGCAAGCGCTGCTTTCGCATCACGCCTTGCACGCGCCGTCTGCGCCGTCCTGATCTTCGCTTATATAATGACTTCGATGAGACTTTTCAGGCAGGAGTCTTCCCGCATCGCCTGCCGCATGGGGCGCCGCCGCGCGGCTTCATCTATACTGTTGCCATCCTCAGTTATACTTGTTATCTCGTGCACACTTGCAGGCGTGCTCGGGCTTGTGATCGGCTGCGAAGCCGGGTTTGGCATATGCCTTGCTCTCCTTGCGTACTGCCTCGCATGCGCACTTCTG
>JAZQNN010000002.1:0-35250 GCA_045627365.1 Lachnospiraceae bacterium | reverse complement strand
GCTGTAAAATCAATGGCCTCGATTTCAGCAAGGAGCTTGCTTTTTTCTGCTTCACTTAATTCATCGTAAAACATGAGCAGATGCTGCTGTCCTTCTTTTTCAAGATAAGCTAAGCATTCTTCGTAATTCATGTCCAACCTCATTAATATATTTGTATAACTGTGTAATGATACAACATTTGTCAAAAAAATAAAAGATGTAAGGAACGCTAACTACCTGGATTTAATTTCGTTTTATGATATTTGGACAGTAATTGTTTGCTTTTTTATATTTGATTTGGTAAAATACACGCCTATGGAACTGAAAGCAGACGAAAACAAGACGTATTTATTCGAAGAAATGCCTATTCCGAAGGCCGTTTTAAAGCTGAGTATACCGACGATACTCGGCACTTTAGTCATGCTTCTTTACTCCTTTGCAGACACTCTGTTTGTCGGTCTTTTGGATGATCCGGTCGAAACAGCTGCCGTTACACTTGTTTCACCGTTCATTCTCGCTTTTAACGCTGTTAACAATCTGTTCGGTGTCGGATCCTCCAGTATGATGAGCCGCGCGCTCGGCGTGAAGGATTATGATACTGTTCATAAAAGCAGCGCATTTGGCTTCTACTGCTCCGCTTTCTTTGCAGTCATTTATTCTCTGCTCAGCATAGTCTTCAAACAGCCGTTATTAAAGCTTCTCGGAGCGTCAGCAGAAAACAACGCGGCAACTTCGGCATATATGTTCTGGACGGTAAGCTGCGGCGCAATTCCTTCGATTCTTAACGTCGTTCTCGGATATCTTGTCCGTTCTGAAGGCGATGCAACTCAGGCAAGCATAGGCGTAATGAGCGGATGTATTCTTAATATAATCCTTGACCCGCTTTTCATAATGCCGAGATTTTTGAATATGGGTGCTGCCGGTGCAGGCTGCGCTACATTCATTTCCAACACTGCCGCCTGCATTTATTTCATAGTCCTCATCCTGGCAAGAGGAAATCGTACGCACGTCTCCATCAATCCAAAGGATATCACATTCAATAAGAATGTCACATTCGGTGTCTTCAAGGTCGGCATTCCGGCTGCTATCCAGAATCTGCTTAATGTGACCGGCATGACGATTCTTAATAACTTCGTCGCTGTTTACTCTTCGGCTGCAATAGCTGCAATGGGTATCTCGTACAAGGTTTCCATGGTTCCGATGTTCCTGTGCATGGGTGTGTCTCAAGGCATTCAGCCGCTTATCGGATATAACTACTCCTCAAAGAATTACGAGAGGATGAAGAAGACCGCGTGGTTTACTTTAGGTGTTTCGCTTGTACTTGTAATAATTGTTGCTGCTGTTTTCGTAATTATTCCGGACAAACTGGTTTCTATATTTTTGAGAGACGCTGAGGTCGTTGACCTGGGTTCAAAGTTCATAAAAGGCTTCTGTCTGGCGCAGCCGTTCCTCGTTGTTGACTTCCTTGCAGTCGGTATTTTCCAGTCCTGCGGTATGGGCGGCAGGGCTTTGATCTTCGCTGTTATGCGTAAGATCATCTTGGAGATACCTTTCATGGTGCTTCTTAACAAACTATTCCCGCTTTACGGACTGGCATATGCACAGCCTTCAGCGGAGTTTGTTCTTGCGATAATCGCATTTATAGTTCTGATTAATTTATTTAAGAAACTGAAATCAAATGAAATTTAACAAACCACAGCAAAGAGCCGTCTTGCACAAAGATGGCCCGATGATGGTGCTTGCAGGTCCCGGATCCGGTAAAACTACCGTTATTTTAGGACGTATCAGGCATTTGATCATCGATTGCGGGATTCCGCCCGAAAGCATCCTTGTTGTTACATTTTCAAGGGCTGCCGCAGAAGAAATGTCCACCAGGTTCGCTGACTCTTTCAGTAACGTCCCACCTCCGGTCTTCGGAACATTTCACGGCATATTCCTGCAAATTCTAAAAGAATACGGTGGATATTCATCTGCCGGAATAATCACAGATCAAAAGAAAACCGAACTGATTCGCACGGCGGTTGAAAAGCATTCGGTCGAATATGATGACGCGCTGGCGTTTTTCAAGGATATCGTTAACGAAATAAGTAAGGTCAGAAGCAATCCGGACCTCAGGTTAAATTACGCCCCGAAGTCACTTCCTGTTGACATATTTGATGAGGTTTTAAGCGATTATGAAAGAAGTCTTTCCCGGGGAAAACTGCTTGATTACGACGATATGCTCATTAGCTGTTATAACCTTCTAAGCCGCCAAAAGGACGTTTTGTACAAGGTCAGGCTAAAATACAGATATATTCTGATCGATGAATTTCAGGATATAAACGCTCTTCAGTACGACATTATCAAGATGATTGCTGCGCCGCAAAATAACCTTTTCGTTGTCGGTGATGACGATCAGAGCATTTATGCATTCAGAGGCGCAAGACCTGAGATCATGCAG
The DNA here is from genome assembly GCA_045627365.1 of Lachnospiraceae bacterium. GTDB lineage: Bacteria > Bacillota > Clostridia > Lachnospirales > Lachnospiraceae > RGIG5612. The sequence continues at coordinate 32,831 of JAZQNN010000002.1, read as the reverse complement.
AGCTTTTTCACGGATTATCCGAATGCTGAGCAGACTCTTTTGAACATCAATTACCGAAGTACAGGGAACATTCTTTCAGCTGCAAACCGCCTGATAAACGAAAACAAAAAACGTTTTTCTAAGAAGCTGATCGCAGCCGGCGAGCAAGGCATCCCCGAAAGCGTAGTGATTGAAGAATTTGCTGAAAGAGAAGACGAATATGAAAAGATGATCCTGGAAATACGCCGATTTGCCGAAGAAGATGGCTTTTTCTACTCTATGTGTGCTGCCCTGTTCAGAAATAACGAGGATAGTACCCTGTTTCGCGAAATGTTGACGCTTGCAGGGATCCCCTTCTCCTTTAAGGGTAAAAGTGAAAGCATATTCAGTCACTTTATCTTCAAGGATGTCGTCACCTATATAAAGATAGCCAACGGTCTGTCAGCGGGACACGCCGATATGCTTAGGATCATTAACAGGCCATCAAGATATATCGCCCGCGAAAGTCTGATGTTTGCGGGCGATACCGACTCGTGCATAAAAGCCATGAGGGCCTTTTACAAAGACAACCGCCGGATCCTACAGAACATAGCGGAATTTGAAAGACATCTCAAAGCACTTTCCGGCATGCCGCCGTTTGCAGCGTTTCAGTACATTCTGAATGTTATTGGCTACAGGAATCACCTTATTACAGAGTACGGCACCACTATGGACATGGTTGCGGAAAAGCTGGACGAAATCACGGTTATATTTAAAAGAGCCGCCACCATCAATGACTTATTAAGAATTATTGATGCAGATACGACTGATAAAAACGCTTCAGAAAGCGAAAAAGACTCCGTTCAGATCCTTACCATGCATGCGGCAAAAGGATTGGAATTTCCTGTTGTCTTTATCCCTGATGTAAATGACAGCATCATCCCAAATAAGAAAAACGTCTCGGCCGGCGCGATCGAGGAAGAACGAAGACTCCTTTACGTTGCAATGACCAGAGCTCAGAAGTATTTAAGGATAAGCTACGTTGGACGGCTCCATAATAAAAAGGCAGCCCCTTCAAGATTTCTGGACTGCCTTTTGTAAACTGATCGTACGTTTATTCAGCTAAGAGCTGCTTCTAATTTTTCAATGCCGACTCTGATCCTCTTCAGCGTCTCTTCCTTGCCGATGATCTCCATGATCTCGAAAGCTCCGCCCGGAGTTGACTGTTTGCCGGATACAGCTGTACGCAGCGGCCAGAGAACAACGCCGTTCTTAACTTCCTTTGCTGTGATATATCCGCTTATAAGCTCATGCAGCGCATCAAGCGAATAATCCTCCTGAGCTTCAAGGAGCGGGAGCGTCTCCTTAAGAACTTCGAGTGAGATCTCAGTGTTGGTCTTCATCTTCTTGTGAGTGTACATCTCGATATCGTAATCAGGAAGCTCCTCGAAGAAATCGATCTTCTCCGGAATATCCGGGAATACTTCTATACGGCTCTTGATAAGCTCAAGGATCTTGTCGATATCCATATCCTTGGTAATAACATTCTGAACGTAAGGAAGAGCCATCTTCTTGTACTCATCGAACTCCATCTTCTTGATGTACTCGCCGTTCATCCACCTGAGTTTGACCATATCGAATACAGCCGGAGACTTGTTGATCCTGTGATAATCAAACTGCTCAATAAGTTCCTTCAGTGTAAACATCTCGTTGGTGCCTTCCGGACTCCACCCAAGGAGTGCAACGTAGTTTACGATCGCCTCAGGAACAAAACCCTGCTCAACAAGGTCTTCGAATGAAGAATGTCCGCTTCTCTTGCTTAATTTGTGATGCTCTTCGTCGGTGATAAGCGGCAAATGAATGAACACAGGCGGCTCCCAGCCGAATGCGTCATACAAAAGCATATATTTCGGTGTTGAAGAAAGGTACTCGTTACCACGGACAACGTGAGTAATGCCCATCAGATGGTCATCAACGACATTTGCAAAGTTATATGTCGGGAATCCGTCTGACTTGATAAGGATCATATCATCGAGTTCAGCATTTTCAACGGTGATCTCTCCGTAGATGTCATCGTAGAAAGATGTCGTTCCTTCTCTCGGAGTATTCTGACGGATAACGAAAGGTTCTCCTGCGGCCAATTTTGCCTCTATTTCCTCTTTTGGCAGATACAGACAATGTTTGTCATACTGAAGGATCTCCTTGCCGGAAACGACCGTTCTGAGGCTCTCTAAGCGCTCTTTGCTGCAGAAGCAGTAATAAGCCTTGCCTTTTTCAACAAGTTTCTTGGCATATTCCATATAAAGGCCTGAGCGAACACGCTCTGACTGAACATACGGTCCGCAATCCTTAGGGCAGTCAGGGCCCTCATCATAGTCAAGGCCGGTAGCTGCCATCGTATTGTAGATTATATCCAAAGCGCCTTCATAGAATCTGCCCTGGTCGGTATCTTCGATCCTGAGAATAAACTCACCGCCATCATGTCTGGCTACAAGATATTCATAAAGAGCTGTTCTTAAGTTTCCAACGTGCATCCTTCCTGTTGGGCTTGGCGCGTATCTGGTTCTGATTTTCATATCATCTTCCTCTGTTTCTTATTATGCGTGGCGAAACTTTCCCACAAATTAGTATTATAGCATAAAGAAAGCCTGATAATCAAATCAGGCTTTCCAAAATCCGCAAAAATTATTTGGCTTCAATGTATCCTTTGGCTGTCAGAAGTTCTGCAAGCAGGATCGCGCCGCCGGCTGCTCCTCTTACAGTGTTGTGGGAGAGTCCAACGAACTTCCACTGGAATATCTTATCTTCACGAAGTCTGCCGAAGCTTACGCCCATGCCATTTTCATAATCGCGGTCAAGACGAGGCTGCGGTCTGTTGTCTTCCTCGAAGTACTGAATGAACTGTTTCGGTGCGCTCGGAAGGTTAAGTTCCTGAGGAACGCCCTTGAATTCTTTCCATGCCTTGAGCATCTCTTCTTTAGTCGGCTTCTTTTCGAAATTCACAAATACTGCGGCTGTATGTCCGTTCTCAACAGCAACTCTGAGGCACTGTGCGGTTATTACCGGGGTGGTTGCCGGAACAATAACGCCATTTTCGATCTTGCCCCACAGACGAAGAGGTTCCATCTCACTCTTTTCTTCTTCTCCGCCGATGTACGGAATAACGTTCTCGACCATCTCCGGCCAATCCTTGAAGTTCTTTCCTGCTCCCGAAATAGCCTGATATGTGCAGACAACAACTTCCTTAGGGCCGAACTCTTTAAGTGCATGAAGAGCCGGCGTATAACTCTGGATCGAGCAGTTCGGCTTAACTGCTACGAAGCCCTTCCTGGTGCCGAGACGTTCTCTCTGATACTTGATGACTTCGATATGTTCCGGATTGATCTCAGGAACTACCATCGGAACATCAGGAGTCCATCTATGTGCTGAATTGTTGGAAACAACAGGAGTTTCTGTCTTAGCATATGCGTCTTCGAATGCCCTGATAGCTTCCTTATCCATATCAACGGCGCTGAAGCAGAAATCGACCTCGGCTGCATTTGCTTCCACGTCATTAAGGTTCTTAACGATTACATTTTTCAGATTCTCGGGCATCGGGGTAGCCATTTTCCATTTGCTGCCTACTGCCTCTTCATATGTCTTGCCGGCACTGCGCTCGCTTGCTGCAAGAAGAACAACGTCAAACCACGGATGGTTCTCCAACAATGATACAAAACGCTGACCAACCATACCGGTTGCGCCCAAAACGCCGACTCTTAATTTTCTGTCCATATTCTGCCTCCGAATATTAGAAATAATTGACGAAATAATAAAACTATTTTTAGACAAATTCAACAACAATTCATCAATTTATCGATTTAAAGCGCAAAAACGGCAAATTAGCCAAAAAAACCGATATTTTAAAGGCTTTTTAGCATAATTTGCCGTTGCGTTCATGTGATAAATTTAACGTTATGCTCTTGGCTTGGTACCCTTTGTATCACGTTTTCCAAGCTTGATCTTCATCAGCTCCAGGTCTTTATTCTTGAAGTTGATGGTTTCTTTATCACCGAATCCGACGATGTAGACCTTGTCGATCTCATCTCCCGAATTCAGCCTGATTCCTCTGACGCCGACGGCACCTTTCTTCTTCTCAGGGACCTCATTCAGCTTGAACCTTAAGAATACTCCGTCCTTGGTCTGAAGGACTACCATCTTGTTGGTCGTGAACTTGCTGTAAGTCTTTACAAGCTTGGCCTCGCCGGACTTTTCTGCCGCATCCTCTTCCGGATCATCCTGCTCTGCTTCATCATCTGAAAGGCTGATACTTATCTCTTCAGCATCTCCTCCGAGTCCCAGATCAAAGAACTGGAATGTCAGCTGATCATCTTCTTCAGTATAAGAGCTGATCGGATCATCGGTTTCAAACGATCCGCCGGACATTGTTACATCCGGCTCATCTTCGAAATCAAACGACTGATATATCTTTTGCTTGGACGCATCGAAGAAATCGATGCTTACAACTTCATCGCCGTCCATAAGCTTAGTTGCCGCAACAGTCTTCTTGGAAACATCAAACTCCGATGAATCAACAAACTTCATCATGCCGAGCTTTGTCGTGAAGAGGATCTTGTTCATCTTCATCGGCTCCATAGCGCAGACCTTGACGATCTCTTCCGTAGCACTTGTGTAGTTACACAAGTTGTCGATAGGAACGCCTTTGTCTTTAGGTTTCTTAAGCGGGAGTTTGATGACTTTGACCTGATGCATAAGACCGGTCTGCGTGAAAATGCAGATCCTGTCGGTATTCATGCAGCGGATCACATATTTGTTCTCGCTGTCTATTGTCTCAACATTGCGCTCATATGCCGCAACTTCGATAGTCTTGGCATAGCCGAATCTATCCATCAGGAATACAACTTCCTGTTCCTTGATCGTTTCCTCTTCAAAAACAGCCGCATCGGCATCGATTATCTGAGTTTTACGCTCAAAACCGTATTCCTTCTTTATTCTTTCAAGATCCTTGATGATGACCTTCCTCATCGCGTTCTTGTCAGAAAGAATCTTCTCAAACTCCTCTATTTCCTTAAGAAGGTCTTCATATTCCTGCTTAAGCTGAAGGATCTCAAGACCAATAAGTTTCGCGAGCCTTAAATCAAGAATAGCGCTCGCCTGGCGTTCAGTGAATCTGAGCTTGGAAGCTTCCTTCTTAGAAGCCTCGGATTTGAATTTCACTTCCTGTGTATTGCCGTTAATAAGGCAGTCCTTAGCCTGGGAAATATTCTGCGAACCTCTGATGATCTCAATGATCAGGTCGATGATATCGCAGGCTTTGATAAGACCTTCCTTGATCTCTTTCTGCTCTTTGTCCTTGGCAAGAAGTGTGTTGTACTTGCGCGTATTGATCTCGTACTGGAAGTCTGTACATTTCTGGATGATGCCCTTAAGGCCTAAGACTTCCGGCTTGCCGTCAGCGATAACGAGCATATTTACGCCAAATGTGTCCTCGAGACGGGTCTTCTTGTAAAGCATGTTTTCGATCTTCACAGGATCTGCGCCCTTCTTGAGGGTAAGGACGATTCGCATACCTTCCTTGTCGGACTCATTGGAAATATCCACAATGTCGGTCGTTTTCTTTGTCTCGACAAGGTCGCATATGTCCAGAATGAATTTTCCGATATTGGCACCGATCATCGTGTACGGGATCTCGGTTATGACAAGCTTATCATGGTCGGTTTTCTTCTTGGCTTCTTCGAAAACGACTTTGCCGCGAAGACGGATCTTGCCTACACCGTTCTCGTAAATATCCTTAAGTTCCGATTTGTTGATAACGATGCCGCCGGTCGGAAAGTCCGGGCCGATGACATATTCCATAAGGCCTTCCGTTGTGATCTTCGGGTCCTTTATATAGGCTATCATCGCATCAGCAACTTCATTAAGGTTATGCGTCGGGATAGATGTGGTCATGCCGACCGCAATACCTTCTGAGCCGTTGATAAGTACGTTCGGAATACGAACAGGAAGGACAGAAGGCTCTTTCTCTGTCTCGTCAAAATTAGGTATGAAATCAACTACATCCTTATCCAGATCAGCAAGATAAACATCCTGAGTGAATTTCTCAAGACGAGCTTCTGTATAACGCATAGCAGCTGCGCCGTCGCCTTCGATCGAGCCAAAATTACCGTGTCCGTTGACAAGCGGCATTTCCTTTTTAAAATCCTGGCTCATAACAACGAGCGTGTCATAGATCGAACCATCGCCATGCGGATGGAATTTACCCATTGCATCACCGACGATACGCGCTGATTTTCTGTGTGGCTTATCTGCCTTGAGTCCGAGCTGCGCCATTGCGTAAAGAACACGGCGCTGAACAGGCTTAAGTCCATCGCGTACATCAGGTACCGCACGAGCACAGATAACGCTCATTGAGTAGTCGATATACGACTTCTGCATGACTTCGGAATATTCACTTCTGATTATTTCTTCAGGCATATACTACTCCTTTATACATCCAGTTCAGCCTTATTGGCGTTGTCATGGATGAACTGCTTACGTGGCGCAACGTCTGTTCCCATAAGCATCTCGGTCACTTCGGATGCAAGACGTCCGTCCTCTATTTCAACCTGCTTCAGCACACGTCTTTCAGGGTCAAGCGTTGTCTCCCAAAGCTGCTCTGCATCCATTTCGCCAAGGCCCTTATATCGCTGAAGTGTGAAGCTTTCTTTGTGTTTTTTACGATACTGTTCAAGCGCCGCATCATCATACAGATACTCTTCCTTGCCTTTTTTAGGAATCGCCTTGTAAAGCGGCGGCGTAGCCAGATATACATGCCCGGCATTTATGAGCTCAGGCATGAATCTGTAGAAGAAAGTAAGCAGGAGCGTTGCAATGTGCGCGCCGTCGACATCCGCATCTGTCATGATGATTATCTTGTGATAACGGAGCTTACTTATATCAAAATCGTTGCCGTAGCCTTCCGAAAATCCACACCCGAAAGCCTGGATCATGGTCTTGATCTCGGCATTTGCAAGGACTTTATCCATTGAGGCTTTCTCAACGTTCAGTATCTTGCCTCTGATAGGCAAAATAGCCTGCGTGCGCCTGTTTCTGGCCTTCTTGGCTGAACCGCCGGCGGAATCTCCCTCTACGATGAATACCTCACATTCTTCCGGCTTACGGCTCTCGCAGTTGCTAAGCTTGCCGTTACCTTCCATAACGAATTTGCTCTTGGAAAGAAGATTGGTCTTGGTCTTCTCTTCGGCCTTTCTGATCTTTGCGCTCTTCTCCGCGCAGCTGATGGTATTCTTCAGGTTCTCAAGGTTCTTATCGTAGTATCTGACAAGTTCCTCGCCTGCAACATCGGCAACGACTTTCTGCGCGTCGGGATTATCAAGCTTGGTCTTGGTCTGTCCTTCAAATCTCGGATCCGGGTGCTTGATCGCTATGATCGCGGTCATACCGTTACGGGCATCCGCTCCTGTAAAGTTCTCGTCCTTGTCTTTGAGGATACCGAGTTCCCTTGCGTACTGGTTGATGATCGTGGTGAACTTAGCCTTGAAGCCGGTGATGTGAGCGCCGCCTTCCTGTGTGTAAATATTGTTACAGAAGCCTAATATGTTCTCCTGGAATTCGTTGGTAAATTTAAAGGCAGCCTCAACCTCAATTCCCTCTTCCTTGCCCTTGAAAGAAACGACCGGAGCGACTTCCTCCTTGCCGGCTGTGAGTTCTGAAATATAAGCTACGATTCCCTCAGGTTCATGGAATGTAACGACCTCTTCTTCATTAAAGCGCCTGTTTTCAAAGATGATCGTCAGTTCCGGGTTAAGATATGCAGTCTCATGAAGCCTGCTCATGATGGCATCGGCTTTGAAATACGTCTTCTCGAATATCTCGTCATCAGGCAAAAACCTGACTGTAGTACCGCTTACACCGCGTCTGCAGGTTCCGGCTTCCTTAAGATCATACATGACCTTGCCGCGTTCATAGCGTTGGTTATAGACCTTTCCGTCTGAATAAACGTCAACCTCAAGCCACTGAGAAAGTGCGTTAACAACGGCCGCGCCAACGCCGTGCAGACCGCCTGAGATTTTATAATTGCCGTCACCGAATTTGCCGCCGGCATGAAGTGTCGTGAAAACTACCTCGACCGCCGGACGGCCTGTCTTCTTATTGATTCCGATAGGGATGCCTCGTCCGTTATCCTTAACGGTGCATGAGCCATCCGCCTCTAAGATTACCTGGATCTCGCTGCAGTAACCCGCAAGATGTTCGTCAACGGAGTTGTCGACGATCTCGTAGATCAAATGATTCAGGCCCTTGGAGGAAACGCTTCCGATATACATACCCGGGCGTTTTCTGACCGGCTCTAATCCTTCAAGTATTTCTATGCTGTCGCCTGTATAGTTCTTATCAGCCATACGTTCGTCCTTATAATGTGATTATCTGATCTTCTCAGGGAAGCCAACCTTCTTCTGAACCTTGCGGAGGGTCTTATTTGCATAATATGCGGCCTTCTCGGCGTTGTTCTTGATGATCGAATCGATGTAAGCCTTGTCTGCTTCAAGCTTTGCGAAATTAGCCTGCAAAGGCGCAAGAGTATCCGCAACGGTCTCACCTACAGCCAGCTTGAAATCGCCGTATCCGACACCTGCAAATTCAGCCTCAACATCCTTGATAGACTTGTTGGTGCAGGCCGAATAAATATCGATAAGATTGCTGATTCCCGGCTTATCCTCAGAATAAATGATGGTATTGTCTGAATCTGTAACGGCTCTTTTGAACTTACGGATGATCGTGTCTTTGTCGTCCATAAGGTATACGCTTGCGTTAGGGTTCTCATCGGACTTGGACATCTTCTTGGTAGGCTCCTGAAGGCTCATGACTCTTGTACCTGCTTTGCCAAGATAAACCTCAGGGATCGTGAAAACATCGCCGTAGATTGAATTGAATCTTTCAGCTATATCTCTGGTGATCTCAAGATGCTGCTTCTGATCGATACCTACAGGTACAACGTCTGCCTGATAAAGCAGAATATCAGCAGCCATCAGGACCGGATAGGTGAAAAGCCCGGCATTGATATTGTCTGCATGCTTAGCTGACTTGTCCTTAAACTGCGTCATCCTTGAAAGCTCGCCCATATATGTGAAGCAGTTAAGGATCCAGGAAAGTTCTGCGTGAGCAGAAACATGTGACTGGAAGTATATGCAGTTCTTCTCCGGATCAAGACCTGCAGCGATATATATCATAAGCAGGTTCCTTGCGCGTTTTCTGAGTGTCGCCGGATCCTGTCTTACCGTAATAGAATGAAGATCAACTACGCTGTAAAAGCACTCATATTCATCACTTAATGTGACCCAGTTCTTCAATGCGCCCAGATAATTGCCTATCGTAAGAACATTGGTTGCCTGCATTCCACTGAACAAAACTTTCTTGCCGTCTATCATAATATCCTCCTAAAAGCCCGTAAGCTGTGATTACTTAATAATTACCGACAATAACCTACGGTAATTTAACTTCTGAATTTTAGCAAAAACCCCCTGATAAGTCAATAAAATCGGGCATTAAAAAAGCCAAATAACCACAATATATGGTTATTTGGCTGTAATACGTAATACTACAGTTAGTTTTACGGTGTGCTTATGCTCTGTAGTCTTTTCTGCGTTTGTATTTGTAGTAATAGTACACAAGATCGAATTGCGTCTGCTCTTCGGATTTATCAACGATCACCCATTCCGGCATCTTATCAAGGTTTGGAAAATAAGCGTCAACATCGTAAACGTAATCTATTTTCGTAACCTGCACCTCATCGCAGTATGGGAGCAAAGCCTTGTAAGTTTCATCTCCTCCGATAACATAAACGTCGGTTCCGAAACTAAGTGCCTGTTTAACAGCCTCTTCCGGTGTATGTGCTACAACAACGTTATCGCCGACATACCTGGTTTCAGTGGAAAGAATGACCGTGTTGTGATTGATCGGTTCCCTGCGCTTAAGGATGTTCTCAAATGTCCGTCTTCCGACAATAACGGTCTGACCATTGGTTGTAGAGCGGATATATCTGGCGTCTTCCGGGATGGACACTATTGTTTTTCCGGCCTTTCCGATGCCCCAATTGTTATCTGCTGTTACGATTATACTGATCATTCACCTTCCCCTTTCTTTTTAAAAACATCTTCTCACGCCATGTCCTGAGGAACATAAGCCTCTACATATATGCCGTCCGCCGTATACTCTTCTTTGATCAGCTCGCCGTATTTGCGGATAAGCTGTATCTGCGAAGCATTTGCGTAACTGTAAAGTCTTTCTACGTAGACCTTATCGCTTCTTAATGTGTCTTCAATGATCTTTAATACATCATCAAGTCCGCCTACCTGACCAAACTTATCTATCTCAGCAGGGTCAGACATGAGCGTAACGTTAAGGGTTTCGTCCGCGTTAGCGTCAGTAAGTATATTCGGCTCGAAATCCTCGTCTTCTTTAATAAGCTTGGCAACGCGGTCCATCTTGTTAAAGAGCGTAATTACCGGTTTTCCTTCAACGCCGAGATCCTTAAGAGTCTTGTACACGATCTGCATCTGGCGGTCCATCTGCGGATTGGATGCATCGACTACGTGGATTATTACGTCAGCGTATTTTGCCTCCTCGAGTGTGCTGCGGAAAGCGTCGATCAGGTTGTGCGGAAGCTTTCGGATGAATCCTACCGTATCTGTCAGCAAAACCTCCTTGCCGCATGGCAGCTTCAGCGATCTGGTCGTCGGATCAAGCGTCGCAAAAAGCTTATTTTCCTGCAAAACACCGGCATCGGTCAGTTTATTAAGAAGCGTTGATTTGCCTGCATTCGTATAACCGACGATCGCTATAAGCGGGACCTGCGATTTATCACGCTGCTTTCTCTGCGTCTGTCTGTGCCCTTCCATATCCGCGATCTCAGCCTTTAAAGCACTGATCCTGTCTCCGATAAGACGGCGGTCCATTTCAAGCTTCTTCTCGCCGGGACCTCTGGTTCCGATTCCGCCTCCGAGTCTTGAAAGATATGATCGCATACCGACAAGATGTGATGCGTTATATTTGAGCTGCGCCAGCTCGACCTGGACCTTGCCTTCCCTTGAGCTTGCTCTCTGAGCAAATATATCAAGAATTACAAGCGTCCTGTCCATGACTTTAACATGAAGTTCGTCCTCAAGATTCTTCATCTGAGCAGGAGAAAGCTCGTCATCGCAGACTATTCCGTCCGCCCCCGTGGTTGCGATCAGCTCTTTCAGTTCTTCGACCTTACCTGTTCCCAGATACAGTCCCGGATGAACGTGCTCGCGGTTTTGGACAACAGTCAATACAGCCTCAGCGCCTGCGGTATCAACAAGCTCCTCAAGCTCCGCAAGAGACATAAGGACCTCGCCTTCGGCAGCTCCGGTATCGACTCCGACAAGTATGACTTTTTCTTTTTCGGTCTTATTTTCGAACATTTTTCTCCCAGATTAAGCCAATTGGCAAGTAATTACTTGCCAATGATCGTTACATCGCCGAAATTAACGGCTTCCACCGTGTGATGAGGCGTTTTTACCAATAAACATCCGTTAGAATCTATGTCTGTCGCGATTCCTTTGATGCCTTTTTCCGGAACTTCAACTGATGCGCCGATCGTAATGCAACTGTCCTTGTATGATTTCAGAAGAACATCCTTGTGTTCCAGGGCAGTTTCGAATATATCAGCGATACGGCAGGCCAGATGCTCTGCCAAAGACTCGATATCCAGCTTAATACCCAGAATATCAAGTACAGACGCTGCAGCCGGAAGATCCTCCGGCAGCTTGTTATATACGTTAATACCGACACCTACGATCATATAGGTGTGGGTTGAAAGGATCGATTCGCACAGGATCCCGCAGATCTTCTTCCCGCAAAGCTGAAGATCATTCGGCCACTTGATATCAGGTGCCGTACCGGTCATCTCTTTAAGAACATCCCTGACCGCCAGCGAGACATACAAAGGATAGCTCATAAGCTGCTGTGGCTGCACATCTGTGCGAATACTTAAGGACATATATAATCCGCCTTCCCGGCTGTCAAACGTTCTTGCAAGACGCCCGCGGCCCGCGCTTTGCCTGCGCGCTATGACCAGGGCTTCGCGGCCTTCCCTTGCCAGGTCCTTCGCGATGCGGTTAGTCGAATCGGTCTCTTCAAACTTGATTAATTCAAATCTCATCAATTATAACTAAATCAGTTCCAGAGCCTTCTCAAGATCCGCGATGATATCGTCTGCGTTTTCGATTCCTACACTGAATCTTATCAGATCAGGCTGAACTCCGGCCTCAAGAAGCTGTTCGTCAGAAAGCTGCCTGTGTGTATGACTTGCCGGGTGAAGAAGGCATGTGTGCGCATCGGCAACATGTGTCTCGATATCGGCAAGTTCCAAAGCATCCATGAATTTTTCAGTATTCTCTCTGGTTCCTTTAACGCCAAAGCAAAGTACGCCGCAGGTTCCGTTCGGAAGATACTTCTTAGCAAGATCGTGCTGAGAATCATCTTCAAGTCCCGGATATTTGACCCAGGCGACCTTTTCATGACCTTTAAGGAATCTGGCAACCTTAAGAGCATTCTCACAATGACGCTGTATCCTTACGTGAAGTGATTCAAGTCCGAGATTCAGATAGAAAGCGTTCTGCGGAGACTGGATGCTACCGAGGTCTCTCATAAGCTGTGATGTTGCTTTGGTGATATATGCTAATTTGCCGAATTTCTCAGCATATGTGATTCCGTGATAAGACTCATCCGGAGTGGTAAGTCCCGGGAATTTCTCCTTATGTGCCATCCAGTCAAAATTGCCGCTGTCAACGATAACACCGCCAACGCTCACGCCATGACCGTCCATATATTTGGTGGTCGAATGAGTTACGATATCAGCGCCGAATTCGAAAGGTCTGCAGTTAACAGGAGTTGCGAATGTATTATCAACGATAAGAGGGATGCCATTGCTGTGAGCAAGCGTTGCCATCTTCTCAAAATCAAGGATATTGACTGTCGGGTTGGTAATGGTCTCGCCGAATACGCACTTTGTATTAGGTCTTACATATTTCCGGAGCTCTTCAAGCGGCAAAGTCTGGTCGATAAATGTGCAGTCAATGCCCATTTTCTTCATTGTTACACCGAAAAGGTTATATGTTCCGCCATATATAGATGAAGATGTGATGAAGTGATCTCCTGCCTCGCAGATGTTAAATACTGCGAAGAAATTGGCGGCCTGGCCTGAGGAAGTCAGCATTGCTGCTACTCCGCCTTCCATATCGGCGATCTTGGCTGCTACCATATCATTGGTAGGATTCTGAAGTCTCGTATAGAAATATCCCGGTGCCTCAAGGTCAAATAATTTGCCCATATAATCGCTGGTTGAATATTTCCAGGTCGTGCTCTGGATGATCGGGATCTGACGGGGATCTCCGTTGCCTGCCTCATATCCGCTTGTTACGCATTTGGTTTCGATTGATTTGTTCATTTCACATCTCCGTTAATGATTGATAATCTATTCTGTTCTGGCAAGCCCTGCTTTTCGCAGCGCCTTTACTATCGGGAATGATACGGCCGAATAAGCTACGCACAAAGCCACCCCGACTAAAAGTCTTATAGGTATGAGTGCGATAAGATATTCGATCACCCAATACTTGAAAATGACTACACCGTCAAGATAACTTGCGACCCAGTTTAAAATAACCAGCATAATACATGAAACACATACGCTGATCGTGATCGGCCAAAACTTGTTTTTCCTCTTAAATGCAATATATACCAGTCCTGCGACGAGGCCCTGTACGGCTCCCGGGATGATCCAGATCGGTGTCGTAGCCGTAATGCCGTATGTCAAAAGCTGGCTGATAAATGTTCCCACAAGTCCGGTAACACCTCCGTCAACAGGCCCATATAGAAGCGCAACTATAACAAAAGGAAGCGTTGAAAATGACACCTTCAGCTCATTTCCAAGCCTCAGCGTGCAATAAAGTTCCAAAACAATGTGGAGCGCTACCGTTGCTGCGCATATACATAATCTGAGTATTTTCTTGCCCAATTTTTCTTACCTTATACTTCCGGAATGTCACAGGCTTATCTCCATGCCTGTGCATAACTCTTTCAGTTTCTCTCCCATAATTTGCTTCATTATATCAACTGCCGGCTTGCTTGTGCAATGCCCTGAATAAAAAACTGTATCCATGCGAGTCAGCTCTTTGGCGGTGTCCTCAATGATCTTTATATCGTCCTCTTCATATAGAGAATTCTTTTTCATATGAAATCCGGAAAGCACATAATCAGGCTGACGCTCAAATATCTCATAAAATCTATCCAGAATATTCAGTATTCCGTTATGTGCGCAGCCGGAGATAAGGACCAGCTTATCGCCTTCTTTTATCACAAGGTTGTGCTCATGATCGAAGCTGTCCTGGAGGAATTCGCCCTCACATCTGCACCTGAGCGTCAGGTTTCCCTTCGGCCACAGACGCCTTCCTGAGACGTCGCCAAAAGCAAAAAGCTCCTCATCGATCTTCGTATCACCTGAAAGCACTTTCAGCTTTGGATAATTCATGATCGCAGGCTTGTCGATGCCTATATATCTATCGCTGTTGTAATAGTCTTTATCTGCCCCTTCACGAACGTACAAGTCAGCATTCTGATTGACTTTAAAGAAGGCCGGAAGTCCGCCTGCATGGTCATAATGTCCATGGCTTAAGAACACAGTATCAACTTTCTTAAGATCGATGCCGAGAATTTCAGCGTTGTTGATAAGTGCGTCTGTCGCGCCTGTATCGCAAAGAAGTTTATGCCCGGCAGTCTCAACATAAAAGCTGAGTCCATGCTCCGCTATGCACCCCTGACTGCCTTCACTGTTTTCAACAAGTGTTGTTATCCTCATTACATTATCTCCAGAAGCCCGGCGACCTGTTCTTTGGTGGTTGCCCAACTCGTTGCGATCCTGATAACCGTATGATCATCATCGAATCTGTCAAAGAAGCTGTAGACCATCTTCTCTCCAAGCTCTGCAAGGCGCGCATTCTCAATAATTACAAATATCTGATTTGTCGGTGACTCAACCAGGAAACGGTATCCTTTAGACTTAAGGTCATCCTTGATAAGCTGAGCCATCTCTATGGCGTTTTTCGATATTTCAAAGTAAAGTCCGTCGGTAAAAAGCACATCAAACTGCGCGCCAACAAGCCAGCCTTTGGCAAGCATCGCGCCATGGCGTTTTACCTGAGTGTTGAAATGCTTCGGCATGTTGTTCTTGGTAAATACAAGTGCCTCCCCGTAAAATGCGCCGACCTTCGTGCCGCCGATATAGAAGGCATCTGTGAGCCTTGCAATATCAGGAAGCGTTACGTCTGTTTCGCTCATCAGGCCGTAACCTAAGCGCGCGCCGTCAAGATACAGCGGAATATCATATTCATTGCAGATCTCATGAAGTTTTGTGAGCTCCTCGAGGGTATATAATGTTCCCATTTCGGAAGGATGTGAGATATAAACGATCCCCGGGAAGACCATGTGCTCGTAATTACCGTCGTTGTAGAAGATCTCAAGGTATTTCTTAAGGTCTTCAGGGCATAATTTGCCGTTGCGCTCAGGAATGGTGAGTACCTTATGTCCCGAATACTCGATCGCTCCTGCCTCATGCGAGAATACATGTCCGCTGGATGCGCTGACTACTCCCTCATACGGCTCCGCAAGCGTGTCTATCGCCATAACATTGGTCTGCGTTCCGCCGGTCAGAAAATAGACCTCGGCCTCAGGACATTCGCAGGCAAGGCGGATCTTATCGGCCGCGCTTTTGCATATTTCATCCTCGCCGTATCCGATATTTTTGTCGCGGTTAATGGCTGATAATCTCTCGATTATCTTCTCATGAGCGCCTTCACTGTAATCATTAACAAAATTTACCATATCTGCCTCCAAGAACGCATAGTGCAATCAAACAAGAAACAATTCAGCAACAAAAACTATTACGGCACAGGCCGAAGCAACAATGAATAAATTGCCGCCGAGATAAGCAACCAGGATGCCTATTACGAGCGCGATAGCGCCGGCGATCGGGCTCTCGGTAGCGTTGATAATTGCAGGTACTGTCATGACCGCGAGCGTAACATAAGGCACATAATAAAGAAATGACCTGATAAACGGGCTCTTGATCTGCCTGCGTATCAACGTGATAGGCAAAGCCTTACACAGGTACGTCACAACGCACATGATAGCTATATGAATAAGTACGTTCCAGTTCATGACTCATCCTCCTCTTTTCTTGGGAAAATGAGTGCGGCACCGCTCGCTATTACAACGGTCAGAATTATCGTTCTGATGCCTTCTGAAACGTCCCTGATGCCCGGTAAATACGTGCAAAGTGAGCTCGCCGCAAAGCATACAAGAATGATGCCTGCAATGAGTCCGCTTTTCTTGGCCGGCGGAACAATGACCGCTATGAACATACCATAAAGCGCAACGCTTAGCGCGCTTACGACTCTGAGCGGAAGAATATTGCCTGCAAAGCATCCGAGCGCCGTTCCCAAAGCCCACAAAGGCGAAGCGATCACAGCCATTCCGTAAGTGTGCCATGGATTCAAGAAGCCCGGCCTTGCGATCGAACAGCCGAAAAACTCATCCGTTACATAAAGCCCGACAAGCATCCTGTGTCCGAAATGGATATTCGGATCGATCCTCTGGCTGAGTGCCGAGCTCATAAGAAGGTACCTGGCATTTGCAATAAATATAATGAGGACCATCTCCAGGAATGAGCCGCCGGTCAGTATTGTCGTAAAGCCTGCGTATTCACCCGCTGACGCATTGCAAAGAAGGCTCGCAACAGCACTTGAAAGCGGCGTAAGTCCGGCATTTCTTGCAATTATTCCAAGCGAAAAAGCGACAGCAAAATAACCGAGGCCGATCGGAATGCCGGCCTTGAGTCCCTCTCTGAAAGCGGCTTTATTGGTTTCTTCGCGAATAGAATAATGAACTGTCTGCTTCATTTTTAATGCGTTAATGCGATAAAACAATCATCTCAAAATAAAAGCACCCTTCGGTCTGCCAAAAGGTGCAAGCTGTATGGTAAGCGGGGTACGGGAATCGAACCCGCCTCCCCGGCTTGGGAAGCCGGTGTACTACCGATGTACTAACCCCGCGGAGCTTAATCATTTTAGCAAAACAAAATCAAATTATCAATCAGAACTTACTGTTTTTTCCTTTTGGCGCAAAAGATATCTGTGACAGACAAATCGCCACAAACATAAGTCCGCAGCCGATCAGTTCCCTGCCGGCAAGATGCTGCTTCAGGAACACCCAACCTGAAAGAAGCGAAAAAACAGCTTCAAGGCTCATAAGAAGCGATGCGATCGTCGGATTCACTCCTTTTTGAGCAACTATCTGCAGCGTATATGCGACTCCGCAGCTTAAAAAGCCCATATAAGCCAGGTTCAGCCAGATATTAAGATTCGTAAACCGGCCAAGGAATGCTGCGAATCCGCCCTCGAAAGGAACTATTTCAACTGCGATCATTAACGGCAAAGATATTATTCCCGCAATAAGGAACTCTATGGCCGCCATTCTGAGGCTGTCGACCTCAGGTCCCAGTTTATCTATTGCAATGATCTGCCCTGCAAAAAGCAATGCGCACAGAAGAAGCAGTATATCATACGTATCAAGCCTGAAAGCCCCATTTATACACAGGAAATACAGTCCTGCAAGCGCGATAGCAACCGAGACCCATACGTTCCACGGACACTTGTTTTTAAAGAAAAGACCGATGATAGGCACCATCAGGATGTAAGTAGCGGTAAGGAAGCCTGCTTTGCCTGTTGTTGTATTAATTATCGCCAGCTGTTGTGAATTAGTTGCGAAGCCTAAAAGTATTCCGCAGACTATTCCGGCGATCCATTGCTTCTTTACAGCCTCTCTGTTCTCAGGCTTTTTTGTGAGGTTGGTCTTTTTTAATACCAAGGTTGCAAGATATACAACAAGTGCTCCCAGCAAAAGTCTGATGCAATTAAAAGTGAAGGGCCCGACATCGTTGCCGCCGACGCTTTGGACGACAAAGGAAATGCCCCATATAACTGATGTCAGAACCAGCAGTGCTGAGTTCCTTAACTGAATGCTCATTATTAATTCTCCGGAATGCTCTCCAGGTATTTTTCAATTTCCGCGTCAGTACCGACAGTACCGATCGAGAATGCGATATTGACAGCAAGGTCACCGATTCTTTCAAGGTTGGAAAGAATGTCGGCAAACATGCCCGACTTAGGCGAGCAAACGCCCTGTGTCATACGTTTGATATGGTTAGCCTGGTATTTCTTTTCCAGAGCATCCATCTGCTCTTCGACTTTCATGAAGTCCCTGAGCTTGGAAGTGTCTCTGTTTATGAATATCTCAAGTGCCTGCTTAACGGCATAAAGAGCTTTGTGGCACATTTCATCAAGTTCTTCCATACCGTTTTTAGAGAATTTGACATTATATTTGATAACATCTCTTCCAGACTCCGCAATATTCATGGCGTGGTCGCTTAAGCGCTCAATATCGATGATCGTATGGAAATAACCGCTTATCCTTTGCTGATCGGCGATAGGTATCCGCATCTGGGTGACTTTGACCATATACTCCTGAAGCTGACTGGTAAGGACATCGATCTCATCTTCGTTCTTGGTGATAACCGGAAGCTTCGAATCGTCTCTGTTTAAAAGTCCTTCAACTGCCATCTCAAGGTTCTCGAAAGCGTGTTTTCCGATACGCTCGATCTCGTTGGCTGTGGATACCATCGCAACTGAAGGAGATGTAAGTGTATTATCGCCGACAAATTTGAGTTTGGAATAATCTTCCACATCATTGGAATGGTCTTTGACCGGGATCACAAGCTGAGTAAGTTTGACAAGTCCGTTGGCAAACGGGAACATTATGATTACGTTGAACACACGGAAGACCGTATTGGCCATTGCGACAGCACGTGACGCTACAATCTCAGATGTTTCGCCCGGTGAAAGCATAAGGATGAACTTAGTGATCGGCTCCTTAAGGAATGTAAGGAGAATGAAAATAATGATCGTTCCTATGATATTGAAGAACAGATGGATCAGCGCTGCTCTCTTGGATTTTCTGTTGCCGTTAAGACTGGCAATGATCGCCGTAACACAGGCGCCGATATTACTTCCCAGGATAACGTAGAAACAGGCGTCAAGCGAAATAAGACCAGACGCTGACATACCGATCAATATACCTGTTACAGCAGAATTGCTTTGGATTATCGCTGTGATCACAAGGCCGATAAAAACAAGCAGGAACGGATTGCTTGCGTTCTCTATCGCGCCCATTACTGAAGGCGAAGAAGCAAGCGTGCTCATTGCGCTTTTCATCATTCCAAGGCCCAGGAACAGCACGCCAAAACCTAAGACAACAAAGGCAATTCTCTTAACGATATCCTTTTTGAGGAAGAGATAACAGATCGTTGCAACGGCAATGATCAAAGGTGCGAACTCATCCAGCTTGAATGCCATGAGCTGACCGGTAACTGATGTACCGATATTTGCACCGAAGATAACGCCGACCGACTGAGCCAGGTCCATAAGACCGGCATTAACGAAAGAAACGACCGTTGCCGTTACCGCGGATGAAGACTGAATAATTGCAGTGATCGCAACGCCGACAAGAGTGCCTATCAGCCTGTTTTTCGTGAGACTTTCGAGTATCTGTCTCATCTTGGAACCGGCTGCACGCTCAAGTCCGTCGCTCATCATCTGCATTCCGAACAGGAACAGCGCTATTCCACCCAGCAAATTAAAAATATCAAATGCGCTCAAATTGTTCTCCTTTATTTATAACTTTGTTGATGTCTTCCAGAACCTGTTTTTTCAGGTCTTCTACAGAATCAAATTTCTTCTCGGATCTGATGAATTCGAGGAAGAAAACTTCTGCATCCTCTCCGTATATATCCCCCTGAAAATCAATGATATACGTCTCCAGATTCTCCGGAGCCCCGTCTTCGACAGTCGGTCTGACACCGATATTTGAAATGCTTGAAAAAGTCTGCCCGTTGATAACGGTTTTTGTTGCGTAAACGCCTCTTGGCGGAAGCACTTTGTCTTCCGGAACGTCCATGTTTATCGTCGGAAAGCCCAGTGTCCTTCCGAGGCTTTTACCCTTTTTTATGGTTCCTGAAATTGAGTACGGCTGCCCCATCATCGCCTTTACATCGCTCATTCGTCCTTGCTCGATCGCTGCCTTGATCGCAGTTGAGCTAATATCTGCCCCGTCAAATTGAAGCTTATCAAAAACAACACAATCAAAACCGTATTTTTCGCCAAGCTCCCGAAGAAGTTCCGGCGTTCCCAAGCGGTCCCTTCCGAATCTAAAATCATTTCCGCATACAACAGCCTTTATTCCGAGTTTGTCAACAAGGATATCTTTCACAAAATCCTCTGCCGTTGTCTGTCTTGCCTTTTCGGTAAACGGAAACTCGATCACCATATCGACGCCTTCCGGATAGCTGATTTTGCTTCGCTCTCCGGCAGAAACGATAGTTTTCTCTTTATGACCTGAAATCAATGTCATTGGCTGAATATTGAATGTGAAAATAACAACGCTGTCACCGGGTTCTTTCAATGAAACAGCGTTGCCGAAAAGAAGGCGGTGGCCTAAATGGTTGCCGTCGAATTTGCCAAGCGTAACTATGGAGTTCTTTAATTTCAGATCCGAGATATCAGATATATATTGCATTTATACAAACATTTTTTCTGCTTTATAGCAGTCATCCGCGCTGTCATACCTGTAAAGCGCGTAGAAATTACCTTCTTTGTCATAGACACGGAAAACCGCGGAGCCGGCGGGCTTAGGTTCACTCATTGTCCGGTCAATATCCTCATCAAACATCCAGTTGCCGAAAACCAGACGCCGAACCGCGTCAGCATTTACAACTATTTGTCCATATGACCCAAAAAGACTGTCCACCGGTATCAGCCGCTCTTCGAGCGTTCCCTCTGCCGCGTATTTTCTGGCTTCGTCAAGAGTGATCGTATCTTCAAGGGTAAAACCGGCAGCCTTTGTTCTTTCAAGTTCCTTCATACATGCCGGAATACCGATCATATCACCGATATCCTCGCACAAAGTCCTGATATAAGTTCCTTTTGAGCAGGCGACTGTGAAAGATATTTCGTAAGTCTCTTCGTCGACCACGATATCTTCGATCGAATAAATAGTTGCCTTCCTGGGCGTGCGCTCTACCTCGCGTCCCTTTCGTGCAGCATCGACCAGCTTAACACCATCGACTTTAACGGCCGAATACATGGGCGGAAGCTGTTCTATCTGGCCTGTATGCGCCTTAAATGCCTCAAAAAGTCTTTCTCTGTCGAAAGCCCTTCTGATACTTTCCTGTGACATTTCTTCAAGGATCTGTCCCGAAATATCCTGCGTATCAGTTTTCCTGCCAAGCAGCATAACGGCCCTGTACTCTTTGTCAGTATCCGTAAGCTGCCCCACAAGTTTGGTTGCTCTTCCTATACAAACGGGGAGCACTCCGGTCGCGTCCGGATCAAGAGTGCCGGTATGTCCGACTTTCTTTTCTCCGGTCAGCCGCCTTATTATGGCAACGACCTTGAAAGAAGTCAGTCCTTTTTCTTTGTAAATATTCAGAACACCGATCATAATACATCAGCAAATGCGTCGATCGCCCTCTTAAGGCATTCATTTGCCGTTCCTTCCATTGTGCATGCAGATGCCCTTGCGTGCCCTCCGCCACCGAACCTTGCAGCTATTTCAGAAACGTCAACAGGCTCGTTGGACCTGAAGCTTATCTTGTAAACGCCCGGCTTATTCTCATGCATGAAAAATGAGCAAACTGCTCCTTTTGTAAGCTTAAGCTGAGATACGATATTTTCAAGTTCAGTGTTTGAAACTCCGAAATCATCAAGTTCCTTCATATCGATCCAGCTGTACACAAGTTTGCCATCATACGCCTGGCAGCTCTTGTAAACGGCATATCCGAAGATCCTGTTCTCATTGAATGTCTTGGCGTAAAAGCTCTGATCAATGATGAATTCCGTGTCAAGACCATACTCCATAAGATGACCTGCGATCTGCATGGTATACGGAGAAGTTGACGGATACTTGAACACGCATGAATCGTATATGATACCGGTATAAAGTGCCGTTGCGATATTCTTGTCGATCTTATCAGGATCCAGCATGCCATAAAGCACTTCACATGCAGAGGACGCATCCGGGAAAATAAAATTCTCATCAGCATATCCCACATTGCTGAGGTGATGGTCGATACATACTGTATGACGTGCCTCATCAAAGAACTTCTCAGCATTTCCAAGGCGGTCTTTGCTGCCCACATCGATCGATACAAAAAGATCAGCAACCTTGTCATACTCATATGTGCTGTTGATCCGGTCATAACCGTCAATAAAGGCCAGCTTGCCGGTTGGTTTTTCAAGGAAGAAAACCACGTCGATCTCAGGGTAATTCTTCTTCACGTAATTATAAAGCGCAAGCCCTGAGCCCACACTATCCCCATCCGGGCGAATATGTCCGCTGATAGCAAGATTTTTTACGCCTTCCAGCAGTCCGTCAATGATCATTTCTTATTTACCTCATCAATCAGTTTGGTCAGGCGGATAGCGTCTTCGATGGATGAATCCATAATGAACGTGATCTCCGGAGTATTTCTGAGATTGACGGTATTTGCCAGTTCTCTGCGGATAAATCCCGAAGCGGATTTAAGACCTTCCAGGGTCTTTGCTCTGTCCTCATCCGTTCCCATGACCGAAACATACGCCTTGCAGGTCTTAAGGTCAGTTGCGACTTCAACTGCTACGACACTTGTCAAAGGGTGTATACGCGGGTCCTTGCTGTCCCTGATAATGCGGGACAGTTCTTTCTGGACCTCACTGTTGATTCTTACATTTTTGACTGAATTTTTCTTCATGTATTCAGCTCCTTGAGACCTGTTTCATCTCATATACTTCCATAACGTCACCCTCGGTGAAATCCTGGAATCCCTTAAGAACGATACCGCACTCATAGCCGCTCTTAACTTCTTTAGCGTCATCCTTGAATCTCTTAAGAGTCTGGATCGGGCCGTCAAACAGCAGCTCCCCTGCTCTTGAAAGACGAACCATGGAATCTCTCTTTACGATACCGTCTGTTACATATGAACCTGCTATCATACCGATCTGAGAAGCCTTGAATGTCTGTCTGATCTCGACATGACCTAAGATAACTTCCTCGTAAACCGGAGCAAGCATACCCTTTATGGCTGCTTCTACATCGTCAATAGCGTTATAAATTACATTGTACTTGCGAAGGTCGACCTTCTCATGCTCGATGGTGTCGCGTGCGTCTGCGTTAACACTTACGTTGAATGCGATAATGATCGCATTTGATGCAGATGCAAGGATCGCGTCCGACTCGGAAACATTACCGACACCCGTATGGATGCAGCGTACGACAACTTCGTCATTGGAAAGTTTCTCAAGGCTTTCCCTGATCGCCTCAACAGAGCCCTGAACATCGGCTTTGATGATAAGTGCAAGTTCTTTGAGTTCGCCGGCCTTCATCTGGTCAAATACGTCATTAAGGTTCATCTTGGCCTTTGTGCCTGCAAGAAGTTTCTTCTTGTTCTCCTCGATGAATACCTGTGCAAACTGCTTAGCATCCTTATCGCTGTCAAATGCTACAAATGTATCACCTGCGTTCGGAACGCCCGAAAGACCGGTTATTTCAACAGGAGTTGAAGGACCTGCCTTTTGGATACGCTCGCCCTTGTCGCTGATAAGTGAACGTACTTTGCCGTAGAATTCACCCATTGCAACATGATCGCCGACCTTAAGGGTACCTTTCTGTACAAGAAGGGTCGCAACAGAACCGCGGCCTTTATCAAGCTTAGCCTCGATGACGATGCCACGGGCCATTCTGTTCGGATTTGCTCTGAGTTCAAGGATCTCTGTATCCAGGATAACCATCTCAAGGAGTTCTTCGATGCCCTGACCTGTCTTAGCAGAAACAGGAACAAAGATGGTATTTCCGCCCCAATCCTCCGGGATCAGTCCGAGTTCTGATAACTCCTGCTTTACCTTATCGATATTTGCTGCCGGCTTATCGATCTTGTTTACTGCAACGATAACATGGATGCCGGCCGCTTTTGCGTGGTTGATCGCTTCTACTGTCTGCGGCATAACGCCGTCATCAGCCGCAACTACAAGGATCGCAACATCAGTTGCCTGTGCTCCACGAAGACGCATAGCGGTAAATGCCTCATGACCGGGTGTATCAAGGAATGTGATAGACTGATCGTTGATCATAACGGTGTATGCACCGATATGCTGTGTGATTCCGCCTGCCTCGCGTGATGTAACGCTGGTTTTTCTGATCGCGTCAAGTAAGGATGTCTTGCCGTGGTCAACATGGCCCATTACGGAGACAACAGGTGGTCTCTTGACCATAAGGTCTTCTGACTCTTCCTCTTCTTTAAGAAGTTCTTCAACGCGGTCAATAACGATCTCTTTCTCGGCAATAATATCCATTCCAAGGCAGATCTCTTCAGCTGCCTCATAATCAAGGATATCATTCAGAGTCATGATCTGGCCCTGAAGGAAGAGCTTCTTGATGAGAGCCGATGGCTGCATCTTAAGCTTAGACGCAAGATCCTTCAAAGAGATGGTCTCAGGCAAAGTAACTACCTTGATCTCCTCTTCTTCCGGCTTAGTCTCTACGACCTTGGATGTTCTTGTAGCTCCGCGCTCGTTCTCAAGACGATCGAATTTATCGCCCTTGCTCTTCTCAACGAACTTATCCTTGCCGCCCTTGCCTTTGCCCTTTCCGCTGTTACCTTTAGTGTCAACGGCAGGTGCTGCAGAAGCGCTCTGTCTTCCGGCTCCCTGCTGTCCCTGCGGCTTGCCGCCCGGGCGTCTTGAACTATCCTGGCCGTCCTTAGAATAACCGCCCTGACCGTTCTTATTCTGGTTATTGTAACCGTTTTTCTGGCCCTGTGGCTTGCCTCCGGGTTGGCCCTTTCCAAGCAGGTCATCCGGATTAACTGTGCCCTTAACAAGTTTTTCTCTTAAGGATTTAACAGCCTGGCTTTCGCCCTGTTTGCCCTGATTATTGCGGTTTTGATTCTGGTTTCTGTCGTTTCTTCCACCCTGCGGATTATTCTTCTGAGGCTTCTGTCCGTAGTTTTTCTGCTGCTGAGGCTTCTGAGCCTGTGCAGCTGCAGCTGCCTGCGCTTCAGCCTGTTTCTTAGCTTCCTGCTGAGCTGAAAGATTTCCTAGGATGACCGGTTTTGCAACGATCTTGCTCGTCGCGTCTTTAAGAGAAGTATCCTTCTTGACCGGCTCTTTTACAGGTTCTTTTACTGCTTCTTTCTTAACTTCTTTCTTGATTTCTTCCTTAACTTCTTCCTTAACAGAAGCAGCCGGTGCTTTCTTGATTTCCTTAACTTCAGCTTCGGCCTTAACTTCCGGTTTCTTGACCTGTGCCGGCTCTTCCTTAACGGCCTCAACTACAGCTACAGGGGTCTCCTTAACTTCCGGTTCTACATAATCATCCGGCTTTCTCTCTCTTGCAGGACGCACCTGACTTGGAAGAGGACGCTTTGCCTGCTCTTCATAATCATCAGGTCTTCTCTCCCTTGCAGGGCGTACCTGACTTGGAAGAGGCTTCTTGTCCTGAGACGGCTGCGGACGAGACTGCTGTCCCTTGGACTGCTGCTGTTTCTGAGCGTAAGCCTGTCCCTTGGATGATGAGCTGTACTGCGGATTAAGGACAGCTACGATCTTCTTTTTCTTCTTTACATCAGCTGATGCATCATCGGGCTTTGCCTGAGACTGGATGTCGGCAGATTTTGATTCGGATGCTGTCTGAGATGCCTTATTTTCCTCTTCAACTTTCTTGATGATGTGATCAGGAAGTGCTACAGCCTTAACTTCAGGCTTTTTAGCCGATGCGGATGCCGGAATATTTACCGGAACGGCCTGAACTCCCTTCACTTCTTTCTTAGGGGCAAATTTTGCCCGAACTTTATCAGCATTTTCATCTGAAATGCTGCTCATATGACTCTTGACTTCAACGCCGCTTTTAACAAGGAAATCGATGATCGCTTTGTTATCAACGCCCAGTTCTTTTGCCAATTCGTATATTTTCAAATTCATACCTCCTGTAAAATCGCCTGCAACTTACTGCTGAATCCCTCATCTGTCAGCGCTGCATTCGCCCTGAACTGCTTTCCCATGCATTTTCCAATGCTTTCCCTGGTTCCGTATCTTACCAACGGGATGCTTCTGTAATTGCACATATCGGTAAAATGCTTGACCGTATTTTCGGACGCGTCTCCTGCCAATATTACCAGCCGGGCCTTTCCGTCCTTGATTGCCTGTTCCACGGCAAATTCACCGCTGACGGCCTTGCCTGCTTTGGTAGCCAGACCAAGCAGGGATAAAAACCTGTCCTGCAATTCTATCAGTTCTCCTCCTCGTCGAAGTTCTCGTCTTCGTATTCTTCTTCGTCTTCCATATTCTGCTGATAGATCTCTTCAAGGATATCAGCAGCCTGGGTCTCGTTAAGAATATCGATCTTGAAGCCTGTTAAGCGGGCTGCAAGACGAGCGTTCTGTCCTTCTTTGCCGATTGCCAGTGAAAGCTGGTAATCAGGAACGATAACAGTAGCAGTCTTCTCTTCCTCGTCAGCAATAACAGAGATGACCTTTGCCGGGCTGAGCGCGTTCTCGATAAGAACTGCTGCGTTGTCTGACCAGTTGATAATGTCAATCTTCTCGCCCTTAAGTTCTGATACAACGGCATTTACTCTCATTCCGTTCATACCTACGCATGCGCCGACCGGATCAACATCAGGGTCATTAGACATAACTGCCATCTTGGTACGGCTTCCGGCTTCACGTGCGATAGCCATGATCTCAACTGTTCCGTCTTTAACTTCAGCAACTTCTGTCTCGAAAAGCTTTCTTACAAGCTCAGGATGTGTTCTGGAAACAAGGATCTTAAGAGACTTCTTGGAATTTCTTACCTCAAGCACATAAACTTTAACATGCTCGCCGATACGAAGTCTTTCACCCTTGACCTGCTCGTTCTCATTAAGAATACCATCAGCTCTTCCGAGGTTGATGATGACGCTTCTGTCAGAGTATCTTTGAACAACGCCTGAAACAACATCTTTTTCTCTTGCGCTGAATTCATCAAATATATTGTCTTTTTCTTTCTCTCTTAAGGTCTGAAGGAGCACGTTCTTGGCGTTCTGTGTAGCAATACGGCTGAATTCCTTGGATTCAGCTGCAAGTCTGACGATCTCGCCGACCTCACACATCGGATAAATGCTTCTTGCATCCTCTAAGGCGATCTCAAGGAGTCCGTTCTCAACTTCCTCTACAACGGTCTTCTCAGCGTATACATAGAATTCGCCGGTCTCTTCGTCAACCTTGGCAAATACATTCTCTGCAGCGAGAATGCTGTCCTCTTTTTTCTTATACTGGTTCTTATATGCTGTAACAAGAGCACTTTCGATCGCAGCAAGAATCGAGCTCTTGCTTATGTCTCTTTCCTTCTCCAGTACTTCTAATGCTTCAATTAACTCCCTTGCCATTTTGTCTGTGTCCTCCGTTTATTAAAACTCGATATATTGTCTGATGATCGCGCAATCTTTTCTGTTAAAAGTCATCTTTTCGTCATCAATGTCAATAGTTACCTGTGTATCATCAAATGCGCTTAAAGTTCCTACGAACTCCTTGCATTTGTCGATTGCTTTGTAAAGATGGATCTCTATGTCCTTACCCATGTTACGTTTGAAATCCTTGTCCTTCTTCAAAGGACGCGTAAGCCCCGGTGAACTGATCTCCAGAATGTAAGCATCCGGAATGAAGTCTTCTTCGTCAAGCTTGACCTCCAACGCTCTGCTTACAAGCTCGCAGTCATCAATCGTGATGCCGCCTTCCTTGTCGATGTAAGCTCTTAAGAACCAGTCCGTACCTTCCTTGACATATTCCACATCGACCAGCTCAAAAGAATTCGCCGACGTGATTGGCTCAAGGAGACGTTCTGTTCTGGCTTCGATATCTGCTTTTGCCATTATCCTTTCAAAAAACCCCCTACATACCAGAAAGAGCCGGCCTCGCGGCCCGCTCTGACAATAAGTTACAATAAATTCTCTTGTATTATAGCAATTATTTTAAATAATGCAAGTGTTTTATTTCGTCCAGTCTTCAAGCTCTATATCCGGGATCCTTTCAAATTCCCCGGTGTTGTTAGTTACTACGGTTAAACTAAATATCAGGAACGGCCGGGAATAAAGCCATCATAATTGTCTGAGATCATCACGACCTGATCGCTTCGGTGGGCCTTCTCGTAGTCAGCCGCAAAAACGACTGACAGCAGGATAAACGCCGCACACATAATCCCTGCAAGGACCAGTATCGCTACCATATACGGTCTGTTTTCATTCATAGAATCACCCCTTAAGCAGTTTTATCGTGAATGGCTCATAACCTTCCATCCGGATATTCATCGAATTATCCCCCTGAAGTGCAAAATACATGTCCTTCCCACGGAAGTCTGTGATCTTGCAGACGGAAACATCAGCGCGCTTATCCTTACGGCCGTTATGAATTGACTTAGAAAGATGTTCCGTAAAGAAATAATCAGAAAAAGGCATACTGTTCTCCCCTTTTAAAATCGATAGTGAAAATTCGCAGCTGACGCGCTGCTTTCGATGCTGTTTGAATACAGCCTCAGATACGGACATTTTATAACGCAGAGGTCACAAGTCAAGCGTTTGTCATTAGATTCTTCAAAACCGTGAATTTGCCTATAAATCATGCGCGTAAGACGTTTTACGTATTACGCTGCCACCGAGATACACGTATGAAACGCCTCCCAGGCACATGAAGCGCGCGCAGACGTAAAAAAGCGGCCTTCTTACGAAAGCCGCCCGATGTATCAATTGAAAATATCGTATGGCGTAACCTGGTATACGTAGTAGTTGACCCAGTTGGTATAGAATGTATTGGCGTGTGCCCTCCAGACGAGCGACGGCTTCCTGGAAGGATCGTCTCCCGGGTAATAATTTGCCGGAATCGACGGATCAATGCCCTTCCTGGTATCTCTCTTATACTCCGCATCGAGCGTCAGGCGATCATACTCGGGATGTCCCATAACGAATATCTTTTTGCCCTCTTCGGCCATTGCCAGGAAAAGTCCGGCCTCGTCAGAATCCGCAAGAACCGTGATCTCAGGATGCTTTGCGATCTGACTGAGCGGTGTTTCGGTATTACGTGAATGAGGTGCCCAGAAGACGTCATCGAAGCCTCTGACGAGCGGCGTTTTGCGGAAATGCACCTTATGGCTGTATACTCCCGAAAGCTTGGAAGGAAGCAGCTTTTTATTTATTCCGTAGAAATGATAAAAAGCCGCCTGAGCCGCCCAGCACAGGAATATCGTGGAGGTAGAATTAGTCTCTGTCCAGTCCATTATCTCGCTGATCTCGTCCCAGTAATTGACTTCCTCGAAAGGCATCAGTTCGACCGGCGCGCCGGTAATGATAACTCCGTCAAATCGTTTGTCTTTGATCTTCTCGAACGTTGTGTAGAACTGATTGAGATGTGTCAGCGGTGTATTTTTGGATGTATGGTGAGACATTGCCACAAATGTCAGGTTGATCTGAAGAGGCGTATTGGAAAGCGACCTCAGCATCTGAATCTCAGTTTCATCCTTAAGCGGCATAAGATTAACAAGAACGATCTCCAACGGACGGATGTCCTGCGAGATGGCTCTTGTCTCATCCATAATGAATATATTCTCTTTTTCGATGACTGCCTTGGCCGGCAGATCCTTTTGCACTCTGATAGGCATAACTTACCTCTATAAGCGGATATTAAAGCGAAGTTTACACCAATTACCTGAATCTTTCAATAAATTCCTGCTCGGTAATTATCGGTATTCCGAGGCTTTTGGCCGTCTTGTTCTTAGATGAGCCGGAAAGCGCGTCGTTATTGATCAGGTAACTGGTCTTTGCCGATACGCTTCCTGAGACTTTGCCGCCTTTGCTCTCAATCTCGGTCTTAAGCGCATCGCGATTTTCGTACGTATTCAGGCTTCCCGTGACTACGAAAGTCAATCCTTTAAGCGAATCTCCCACGGCTTCTTCCTCAAAGGTAAGCTCCGCAAGGATCCTGTCAAGTTCAGCCGCCTTTTTCTCATCTGCGAAATAACTGATCACACCGCCGGCTATCACATCGCCTACGCCTTCTATCTGGCAAAGCTGCTCGAAATCCGCGCTTCTGATCTGCTCAAAATCGTTGCCGAAGAATCTGGCTATGACCTTGGCATTTGCCGTACCGACGCCCGTGATCCCAAGCCCCGCAAGAAGTCTGGCAGCCGTAGTCTTCCTGGAAATATCAACCGACTTGATGATATTGTCGTAAGATTTCTCACCGGAGCCCGGCATATTGATGATCTCATTCTTAAACCGGTTCAATTTATATATATCGTCGAACTCGGCGATAAAGCCGTGCCCTATGAATTTCTCCAGTGTCTCTTCAGAAATACCGTCGATATTAAGGCAGTTTCTGCTTACATAATTGGCAAATGATTTGATCTTCTTGGCCGGACACTCCGGATTCGGGCAGGTAAGTGTCTTTACGCCCTGCTCGTTTTTAATCACAGTCTCCGCATGACACGCCGGACATGTATCAGCGATCTTAAGCGCACCCGACCTGGTCAGATTTTCCGCTATCTGAGGAATGATCATATTGGCCTTATATACCGTGATCCGGTCATTAAGCCCCAACTCAAGTCCTTCGATAATGCTGATGTTGTGAAGGCTTGCGCGGCTGACTGTCGTTCCTTCAAGCTCGACCGGTTCAAATATAGCTACCGGGTTGATAAGTCCGGTCCTCGACGGTGACCACTCAACGTCAAGCAAAATAGTTTCCGCCAGCTCATCTTTCCATTTAAAAGCTATAGAATTACGCGGGAATTTGGCGGTGCGGCCCAAACTTTTACCGTATTCGATCTCATCAAGAAGAAGAACCAGTCCGTCCGACGGTACATCAAAGTCCACGATCGCCGCCGCAAATTCCTTAATCGCGGCTTCTATCGTTTCCGCGCTGACGCGTTTGTGGTCTACGACGTCAAATCCCTGTGACTTAAGCCAGACGAATTTCTGCTCATTGGAATCACTGAAATTGACCTGGGTGCCGTCCTCATTTACTGCGCTTTCAAGTGAAAATACATAGAAATTGACGCTTCTTGCTGCCGTTATCGAACTGTCAAGCTGCCTTACGGAACCTGAACAGAGGTTCCTCGGGTTCTTATATTTTGCCTCTGCTTCGGGGATCTGTTCATTGATCCTTTCAAAATCAGAGTATTTGATAACAGCCTCGCCTCTGACGATCAGCTTGCCGGCAAAAGGAATGCGGTGCGGCACATTTACAAAAGTTTTGGCATTTGCCGTTACTATCTCGCCGATCTCGCCGTTTCCTCTGGTGACAGCCTTGGAAAGCACGCCACCCTCAAATGTCATTACAACAGTCAGGCCGTCAAGTTTCCAGGATAAAAGTCCCGGATGGCCGCCAAGAAATTCAGCAAGAACCGAAGGCTCTTTGGTCTTATCCAGAGACAGCATCGGCGATTCGTGGCGTTCCTTGACAAGCTCTTTGGCTGTCTCATACCCGACATTCACAGTCGGCGAATCCGCGAAAACAACGCCTGTTTCGGCTTCCAGGGCGACAAGCTCGTCATATAAAGCATCGTACTCGAAGTTGCTCATTATCTCAGCACCTTCTGTGTAATATGCCTTAGCTGCCCGGTTCAGTATCTGTATAAGTTCTTTTATTCTTGCTGTTTTATCCATTATTTTTCGCCAATCTCTTCCAGGAGACGGTCATATTCTTCCACAGTGACTTCTCTGTATGCACCTTCCAAAAGATCTCCGAGGCAGATATTCACAACGCGGATCCTTTTAAGTGTAACGACCTCAGCGCCCAGTGCTTTGCACATCCTTCTTATCTGTCTGTTGTATCCTTGAGTCAGGATGATATGGAATTCATACTCACCGCTTTGAGTCACAGCGCATTTTCTCGTCGTGACCATGTGATATGTCCGTTTTTCCCCTTCCGGATGACGATCTTCCACCCGGATCTTAACACCTGCGCCCATGAGCCTTAAGAACTCTCCGGTCACGGGCTTATCAATGGTGACGATATATTCCTTCTCATGCTCATTAGAGGACTTCAAAATACGGTTGACTATTTCGCCTTCATTCGTAAGCAGGATCAGGCCGGAAGAATTCTTATCCAGCCTTCCGATCGGATAAATGCGCTCCGGATACCCGATCCTGTCAATGATATTATCGGGATTATCTGCGTCGGTCGTACATTCGACTCCCACGGGCTTGTTATACGCGATGAGCACTTTCTCTGCAGCTGCTTTGACAGGTACCCCGTCTACACATACAGTCTGAGCCGGAAGGACCTTACTGCCGAGCTCAGCCGGTACGCCATCAACGCTCACGCGACCTGCTTCTATCAGGCGGTCCGCCTCCCTACGGGAACAAAAGCCCGCATCGCTCAAATATTTATTCAAGCGAACAGGCTCTTTGTCAACAGATTCTGTAATTTTACTATTCTCGCCAACCATATGGATATTTTACCACATCAGGCACGTTTTTTCCATGTTGCAAATAATCATTTATATGCCAATGGGCTGCGCATCTTATTGTTTTTATCAGTTGATTTCTATCAGGTTCCTGTCCGACTTTCCAAGCCTTGCGGCACCGTTTCCGGTAATTTCAAAAACATCGGCCAGAGAAAAGGCATCGCATCCTTCTTCCTGCACAACCGGTGCTATCACCAACGTCATTCCGGCCTTAAGCGGTTCGTCCTC
>JAZQNN010000001.1:0-2158 GCA_045627365.1 Lachnospiraceae bacterium | reverse complement strand
TGCGGAACTGCTTGCGGAAGGTGACGGATTTGAAGATGACCGTGATGCTTATGAGATGGACAACATCTTCTTCGTTCCGGAGGAAGCCCGTTGGTCTACTATCGCTTCTGCTGCCCATACACCGGAAATCGGCGTTATCATTGACAATGCAATGAGAGCCATTGAGGATGACAACAAGAAGCTGAAAAATGTTCTTCCGAAGAACTACGCCAGTCCCGATCTGGACAAGACCGTGCTTGGTGATGTCGTTGACCTCTTTACCAACATAGATATGGGCGATACGGAAGAAAGTCAGGATTTGCTCGGCAGAACTTACGAATACTGTATTGCACAGTTCGCCGAAAAGGAAGGTGCCGGCGGCGGTGAATTCTATACTCCGGCAAGCGTCGTAAAAATCCTCGTTTCCATCCTGAAGCCTTTTGATAACTGCCGCGTATATGACCCCTGCTGCGGCTCCGGCGGTATGTTCGTTCAGAGCGCAAAGTTCATAGCGGCGCATTCCGGTAATCGCGGCAGCATTTCCGTGTACGGACAGGAAGCAAACGCCGACACATGGAAAATGGCAAAGATCAATATGGCGATCCGCGGTATTGATGCAGACTTCGGTCCTTATCAGGCAGATACCTTTACAAATGATCTGCATCCGCAACTTAAAGCTGATTTTATTCTGGCGAATCCTGCTGAGATATTAGGACTAACA
The DNA here is from genome assembly GCA_045627365.1 of Lachnospiraceae bacterium. Lineage (GTDB taxonomy): Bacteria > Bacillota > Clostridia > Lachnospirales > Lachnospiraceae > RGIG5612. The sequence goes on along the minus strand of JAZQNN010000001.1, from coordinate 1,458 downwards.
GCCTGAAAACCCTTATATATCAACGATTTCTCGACCATGACGGTCGTTTTTTTATGCTCTGAAAACTGAATAACTGACGTTGAGCGCATCTATTTGCCCTTCATGGGACGGTAGATGCGCTTTTTTTATTTCCGGGCTCTGACAAAAGAATGGAGGTGCGCCAATGAGCGGATTTATAAAAGACAGACCCCGCGATTGCCAGTATTGCTATTACTGGACGAAGAAAGACCACTGCACATACGGCAACAATGAGTGTTACTACTCGAAGCCTGATCCGGCTCCGAAGCCGGTCACCGGCAAGTGCGCGGGCTGTCCTTACGGGCGTGATTTCCCCTGCATCGGTTGGTGTACGAAAGACATACTGGCCTCTCTGAAAGGTGGTGGAACTAAATGAAGAAGGCGTATTTTTACAGTGAGAACGCAGATCAGTTTACTTTCTTCCGCGTTCCAAAAATCCTGTTTACTGACGAGTACATAAACATATCTTCCGATGCGAAGCTGCTGTATGGGATGCTTCTTGATCGGATGAGCCTTTCCCTCAAGAACGGGTGGCTTGATGAAGAAGGCCGTGTGTTTATCATTTACACGGCAGAGGAAATCATGGAACAGCTTCACATAGCAAAACAGAAAACCGCAAAACTTCTGGCTGAACTTGAAAACGATGCCGAGCTTATTGAGCGTAAGCGGCAAGGATTAGGAAAACCAAATCTGATTTATCTCAAAAACTTTGCCGAGGTAATTCCGGACGGTGCTGTGGATAACTCTGTGGAGAAAAATGCGAAAATGCCAAACTCAAACTTCAAGAGGTATGAAAATCAAACGTCTGGAATTTTGAAAACCAAAATTCAGGAAGTTCCCGAATCAAACGGTAATAATACTGAGATAAATAATACTGATTTAAGTGATACTGATATCTATCCTATCCCATCATCCCTTGTCCAGCGCCTGCGGCAAAAGGATACGATGCGAAGCGATTCGATGATGGAGCATAGAAATGACATCAGAGATTATCTTGAAGAAAAGCTTGAAATCGAGATTCTGAAACAGGCTCATCCCTATGACGCTCAGGAGCTTGATGAAATCTTTGAAATCCTTGTAGATACTCTCTGTTCTACAAAAAAGACCATCCGCATTTCCGGCGATGAAAAGCCGATTGAGGTTGTTAAGAGTGTGTTCATGAAGCTCGACAGCTCACACATCGAATATGCCCTTGAATGCTTTAAGAAGAATACGACGGAGGTCAGAAACATCCGGGCATATATGCTGGCGACGCTGTACAATGCGCCATTTACCATGAACAGCTATTACACATCGCTGGTTCATCACGATATGCCCTATCTTGCAAAATAAGCGCTGCCGGTCACCAAAGATCAGCGGCGCTTTTTGATTGGAGGTGATTACAATGCCAAAGAAAGACAACAAGACAAAAGACATTCAGACAGTTGAGCAGGTGCAGGA